>NZ_CABFMN010000111.1 GCF_901875635.1 Xylophilus ampelinus
CGCCCGCGCCGGCCGCGCCGCCGCCGGCCCCGGTGGCCGTCGCGCCCGCACCCGCGCCCACCCCTGCGCCCGCACCGGCCAACGCCAGCGTGGCCGGGCAGGCGCGCACCTTCTCGACCCAGATCGCCACCTACACCGCCGTCAACTTCGAGAGCGTGCCCGGCTGGAGCCGCGACGACTTCGCCGAAAGCTGGCCGGCCTTCCTCACCAGCTGCCGCGTGCTCAACGGGCGCGGCGCGCAGTGGCAGGAGGTGTGCGGCCGCGCCAGCAGCGTGGACGGCAGGAGCAATCCCGCGATCCGCTCCTTCTTCGAGCGCGAGTTCGCGGCCTACCAGATCCGTGACGACGACCGCCGTCCCGACGGCGTGGTGACGGGCTACTTCGAGCCCGAGATCGAGGGCAGCCGCACCTATTCGCCGCCCTTCATCTACCCGGTGTACGGCCAGCCGCAGGACATGCTCTTCCTC
Organism: Xylophilus ampelinus; assembly: GCF_901875635.1. Lineage (GTDB taxonomy): Bacteria > Pseudomonadota > Gammaproteobacteria > Burkholderiales > Burkholderiaceae_C > Xenophilus. Next base: position 468 of record NZ_CABFMN010000111.1, read on the forward strand.
GACACGCGCCGCCTGCCGCCGGGCAACGGCACGGTGGCCGCGCGCGTGCAGGGCAACCAGGTGGTGGTGCAGACGGGGCTGTCGACGCGCGACATGGGCGCGCCCGGGTTGTATGCGCTGGACCTGTCGCAGATCGTGCGCGACACCATCGACCGCAAGGCCCGCGTGCGCATCGACGGGCAGCGCCTGCTGCCGTACTTCACACGCGAGGAGATCGAGACCCGCGGCGCGCCCAACGCCAGGGTGCTGGCCTTCGTGAGCAGCGCCACCGCGCTGTACGAGATGCAGATCCAGGGCTCGGGCCGCATCCGCCTGCCCAGCGGCGAGGTGGTCCGCATCGGCTATGCCGAGCAGAACGGCCAGCCCTTCCGGCCCACGCTGGCGCAGGCGCCGGGCAGCAAGGGCAGGAGCGCGGTGCGCACGCGCGGCAGCACCATCGAGCTGGAGGTGGATGACGACGATGACGTGGGCGACATCGGCGCGGTGCGCACGCGCGGCTTCACGCTCGCGCGGCCGGTGGCCAGCGGCGCGGTGGTGGTGCCGGGTCAGCGCGCGTCGGGCCCGGTCACGGGGTCGGGCATCAAGGACCCGAGCTACGTCTTCTTCAAGGAGGTGCAGACCAACACCCCCGGCCCCGTGGGCGCGATGGGCGTGCCGCTGCAGCCCGGCCGCTCGATCGCGGTCGACCCGCGCAGCACGCCGCTGGGCTACCCGGTGTTCGTGTCGACGCGCCAGCCCGGCTCCGGCACGCCCATGCAGCGCCTGACCATCGCGCAGGACACGGGCGGCGCCATCCGCGGCGCGGTGCGGGCCGACTACTTCTTCGGCAACGGCCAGCTCGCCGCCAACCAGGCGCGCCGCATGAAGGAGCGCGGCCAGCTGTGGATCCTGCTGCCGCGCGGCCAGGCCGTGGCCGCCGCAACCACCACCGTGGCGCGTGGCCCGGGTGGCACGCGCACCCGCGGCGTCGGCGGCTCGCTGGCGAACTGCCTGGTGCCCGACGACCAGAACTGCGCCGATGACTGAAGGAATGCACCCCCCAGGCGGCTTCGCCGCTCCCCCCTTCGTCTGCGCGCTGTCTGCTATCAAATGGATAGCTGCTCACGCAGACGGGACAGGCGCTGCGGCCACTTTTCGATTGAAAAGTTGCGTGCCGGCGCCCTGGGCGCGCCAGCGCTGACGGCAGTTCCATGCAGGACACCCTCTCGTCGGAAGACAGTGCCGAGCTGGTCCGCCTGTGGCGGCGCCGGCAGACGCTGTCGCCCGACGAGATGGGGCGCATGTACGGCATCGTGGGCGGCGCGCTGCGCGGCTGCACCCCGCCCGAGCTGCATGCGCTGGGCGAAGGCCGGCAGGAGCTGGTGGCCCAGTTCATCTACGTCAAGGTGCTGCGGCTGGACGCCGAGCCCGACGAGGGCGAGGAGCCCGATCCGCGCGAGCGCAGCGGCCACAGCGCGCCGTCGAGCGCCTTTGCGCTGTGCGCGTACTTCCGCCGCTACCTCATCGACTGCACGCGTGCCAGCAGCTTCCGCCGCAAGCTGTCGATCGGCGACGAGGTCACCGAGAACCAGCTCGAGGCGCAGCTGGGCGCCGGCGACGACGCCGAGGACTGCCTGCGCGAGCACGGCCTGAGCGGTGCCGCCGTGCAGGCCGCGGCGCGCGCCTTCATCGCCGGCCTCGCGCAGCCCGAGCGCCTGCTGCTGTGCGAGGGCTTCGGCCAGGAGGCGGCGGGCGGGCTTTCGGGTGTGGCGGCGCGCCATGCCATCGCCTCGTACCACTACCGCGCCGGCCGGCTCGGGCTGGTGCACAAGCGCGAGGCGCTGCCGGCCGACTACGCGCGCACGGCCATCGGCGGCTGGATCCAGGACACGCTGGGCATCGCCATCCGGCCCGACAACGGGGCCGCGATCCTGCAGGTTTTCAAAATCCTCGGCGCTGAAGCGTCTTATGCCTGAAGTCATAGGACACACGCCATGCCCACCGAACTCTGGCCCCCGTTGAACGTCATCCGCAGCGCCTTCGAGCCGCCCGCGCCGGCGGCCGCTGCGGCTGGCGCAGGCACTCCCATGGCCATGCACCCGCGCGCCGAGGCGGGTCCGGCCGAGCGCCATTCGCTGGAGGCTCTGCTGCTCCCGTTGACCGAACTGGCGCGCCGCCGTGAAGCCGTCGCGGCGCGGGCTTTCCCGGCGCGCTGGGCGCCGGGCCGGCTGGTCAGCGTGCTGCACGAGGAGCGCCTGCTCGGCGTGCTGCTGGATCGCTGCACCCCGGCTGCGGAGGGCGAGCGCTGGCACGGCTGGATGGCCGCGAGCGAGGCCGACTGGGCGGGCGCCTGCGACGTGTTGCTCGAGCCGGGCGACGAGCCCTTCGAGCCGCTCTTCGGCATGGTCCAGACCTGGAACCCCGTCACACTGGTGCCGGCGCCGCAGCTGTGCGCGCGCGTGCTCGGCGAGGTGTCGGCGACGCGCCTGGCGGCCCTGCGCGCCGTGGCCGACGAATGCGCGACCAAGGCCGCGACCGGCATCGCGCCGGCGCCCGGCCGCATCGCGCTGCGCACCGTGGCCGACACCTTCACCGTGCTGTCGGGCACGCCCCTCGCGCCCGAGGGCGATCCGCGCACGGACTACCAGGCGCTGTACGCGGAGGCCGCCGCACGGCTGAACGCCCTGTCGAACGCATCGACCGGTGCGCTGCGTCCCGCGGCCGGCATGCCGCGCGTCGAAGCCGCGGGCCGGTCCGCGGGCTGGGGCACGCGTCTGCGCGGCTGGCTGCTGGGCGACGGCGTCTGGCGCCCCGCGCTCGCCGTGCTGGCGCTGGTCGTGGTGGTGCAGAACGCCGGCCTGCTGCTGCCGCCCGTCGAGGACGTGCGCTTCCGCGGCGCACCCCCTGCGGTCGCTGCGCCGCAGGTCGACCTCACGCTGCGCTGGAAGCCCGGCACCGAGATGGCCGCCGCGGCGCAGCTGTTGCGCAGTGCCGGCGCCACCGTGGTCGGCGGCCCCGATGCCGCGGGCACCTGGTCGCTGCGCCTGCTGCAGCCTGCGGAAGGCCGGCGTGTGCTCGAGTCTTCACCGCTCGTCGAGGCGCTCGGCCCGCCCTAGCCGCCATGCACGCCGTCCTGCGCCGTTCGATGCATGCGCTGTCCCTGGTGGGGCTGCTGTTCGCCAGCGCGTGGGCCGGCGCGGCGCAGCGAGCCCTGCTGGTCGGCGTGTCCGAGCTGGCCAACCAGCCCGCCTCCTTGTGGCTGCAGGCGCCGCGCAACGACGTGCTGCTGATGCGCGACGCGCTCGCGCGCCAGGGCTTCGCGCCGGCCGACATCACGCTGCTGGCCGACGGCGTGCCCGGTGCCGCGCTGCCCGACGCGCAGGCCATCCGCGATGCGCTGCAGCGCCTGCTCGCGCAGTCGCACAGCGGCGACTTCGTGGTGCTGTACTTCTCGGGCCACGGCACGCGCGTGCGCGACACCGCCAAGCGCTACCAGGAGCCCGACGGCCTGGCCGAGAACTTTCTCGCGCGCGACGTGCGCGGCGCGATCGGCGGCAATGGGGGCGGCGCGGGCCCGCTGGGCGGCGGGATGCGCGACGTGGACTTCGACGGCTGGGTTCAGGCCTTCCTGGCGAAGAACGTGTTCGTTTGGTCGGTCTTCGACACTTGCTCGGCCGCATCGATGACGCGCAGCCTGCGCACCGAGCCCGCGCAGCCCGCCGACGACGAGGTGCGCTGGCGCGGCGTGCGATTGGACCAACTGGTGGCGGCCGCGGCCCCGGCCGACGACGCCGTGCGCGCGGCGCCCGCGGCCGAAGCCGTGGCGCGCGCCCGCTACGTGGCCTTCTTCGCCTCCGAGAGCCACCAGGTCACGCCCGAGCTGCGCCTGCCGCGCGGCGACCGCCAGGCGCGGCCGCAGGGCCTGCTGACCTGGGCGGTGGCGCAATCGTTGCAGCGCCGGCCGCAGACCTGGCGTGCGCTGTTCGATGGCGTGCTGTCGCTCTACCCGCCGGTGATCGACGAACTGGCGCAGCGCTTTCCCGCGCGCGAGCTGCCCTCGCCCGTGGCCGAGGGCAACCTCGACCTGCCGCTGTTCACCAACCCCGCCGGTGCCGTCACCACCCGGCCGCTGTGGCCCGCGCGGCGCGGCGGCGCCATGCTGGCGCTGGCCGCTGGCCAGATCGATGGCCTGGTGCCGGGCCAGCGGGTGCACGTGACGGCCGTGCTCGACGACGGCGCCCAGCGCGAGGCCGAGGCCGAGCTGGGGGACGTCGGGCTGGACCAGTCCAGCCTGCGCGTGCCCGATGCCCTGCAGGGCGTGGCCGGCTCCGCGCTGTGGCGCGTGCAGCCCGTGGCCGGGCCCGCCGCGCTGGCCTTGCAGGTGCGCGCCGAGCGACCCCTGCCTGCGGGCCTGTCACTGGCCTATCCGGCGTCCATCCTGTCCGGCAGCGATGCGGCAGCCGATGTGCGCGTGGCGCCGGCGGGGGGCGGGGGGTGGCGCCTCGAGCTGCTGTCGCCGGCGCTGGGCGGACCGGCCACCGTGCCAGTGCCCGATGCACCGGCGCTGCGCCAGCGCCTGGAAACCCTCGCGCGCCTGAAGTGGCTGGCGCGCCTGCCGGCACTGGCGCAGGGTGGTCGTGTCGACGGGCTGGAGGTGCAGCTCGAGCGCTGGCAGGGCAGCGAGCTGCTGCGCGCCGACGACGCGCTGAGCCAGGCCGCGCTGCCGGTGCCATCCGAGGGCCAGCGCATCGCCCTGAACGTGCACAACACCAGCGGCCAGTCCATCGACCTGGCGGTGATCGGCATCGACGCCCAGGGCGCGCTGCGCGCGGTCTACCCGCCCGACGGGGCCGAGAGCAATCGCTTCGAGCGCGGCACGCGCGAGCAGCCCGCGGCCAAGCGCTTCGACCTGCCTTGGCTCGCGCAGCCTGGCGCGCAGTTGCTGGTGGTGGCAGCACCCGCCGCACCCTACAGCGGGCCTCGGCTCTTCGGCGCCGGCCCGCCTGAGCCGGTAGCCGACCTGCGCGTGCGCGGCCAGCTGCAACCCGAACGGCGCCGCGCCGTCTACGCCGTGCGAATCCAGACCGAGGGCACCGCGCGGCCTCTGCGCGCTGAAAGGCCCGACCTCCAACCTTTCGAGAAAGGAAGCTCCCATGTCGCTCTACAGCATCGACAACCTCCTGCAGCTCACCCGGCTGGCGCACACCAACCAGATGGGGGCCGACCTGGTGATGGCCATGGAGAACAGCGGCACGCCCGTGACGGGCGACAACGTGCGGCGCTACCCCGACGGCAAGCCGCGGCTTGACATGGTGGGCATGAGCTGGGGCCTGGCATCGGCCACCATCGGCGGCGCGGCGCAGGGCCCGCGCAGCTATGCGCCGCTGACCGTGGTGCGCCAGGCCGATTCGGCCAGCGCGATCCTCACGCAACTCACCAACAACCGCGCCGCCAACCTGCGGGCCACCATCAGCAAGTACCTCGCCGGCGGCGACGCCAGCGTCACGGCCGACACGCTGCCGATGTTCGAGCTGAAGATCGACGAAGCGCAGATCACGGCCCAGTACTTCATCACTGCGCCGGGCGACGTGATGCTCTACGAAATCCTGGTCTTCAGCTATCGAAAGATCGAGATCAAGACGGCGCCGCAGCAGGGCACCGGCTCGCGCGGCGCCACCCGCGAGTGCCAGATCATCGTGGCCAGCATGTCCTGACACCGGAGCCGCACCATGAGCATCGCCGCAGAACTCATCCGCAGCGCCGACCCTGCCGGCGCCCTGCGCGCCCTCACCGAGGACGTCCGCGCCAAGCCCGGCGACAGCCGCCTGCGCGTCTTCATGGCCCAGCTGCTGTGCGTGCTCGGCCAGTGGGAGCGTGCGCTCAACCAGCTCAGCGTCGCCGCCGAGCTCGATGCTCTGGCCGTGCCCATGAAGCAGGTCTACGGCGAGGCGATCCGGTGCGAGGGCCTGCGCGCCGAGGTCTTCGCGGGCAAGCGCACGCCCATGGTCTTCGGCCAGCCGGACCCCTGGCTGGCGCTGCTGGTCGAGTCGCTGCTGCGCCGCGGCGCCGGCGACGCGGCCGCGGCCGAGCAGCTGCGGGCGCGCGCCTTCGACGAGGCGCCCGCGGTGGCCGGACGCATCGACGGCACGCCCTTCGAGTGGCTGGCCGATGCCGACATGCGCCTCGGCCCGGTGCTCGAGGCCTACATCAACGGCCGCTACTACTGGGTGCCCTTCGCGCGCCTGGCACAGGTCAAGGTCGAGCCGCCGGAGGACCTGCGCGACTGTGTGTGGACACCCGTGCACCTGCTGTTCGAGAACGGCGGCGAGACGCTGGCCCTGGTGCCCACCCGCTACGAGGGCACCGAGAAGAGCGACGACGGCGCGCTGCTGCTGGCGCGCCGCACCGACTGGCGCGAGCTCGCGCCCGAGCTGTGGTGCGGGCTGGGCCAGCGCCTGCTGGGCAGCGACGCGGGCGAGCATGCGCTGATGGACGTGCGCCAGATCGACTTCGGCATGGCGCTGGCCGAGGCCGATGGCGGCGTGATAGTCGGCAATGGCTGAACTCACCGTCCAGGAGCGGCTGCAGCCTTCGCTGCTCGACCGCCTCGTCGATCACGCGCCCGACCAGAAGCGCGAGGGCGACGACAAGCGCACCCTCACGCGCCAGGCGCTGCGCCAGGCGGTGCTGCGCGACCTGGCCTGGCTGCTCAACGCGACGGGCGATGCGATCGACGAGAAGCACCATCCGCAGGCGGCGCGCTCGGTCCTGAACTACGGATTGCCTATGCTGTCCGGCCAGTTCACGTCCTCCATCCAGCGTGTCAGCATGGAACAGGCTCTGAAGAACGCCATCCTGCAGTTCGAGCCGCGCATCCTGCCCCGAACGCTCGAAGTCGAAATCGTCATGGAAGGCTCGTCCCTGGATTCCCACAACTGCATCAGCCTGCTGGTGCGCGGAAGCTTGTGGGCGCAGCCGGTGCCGCTGGAGTTCCTGATGCGCAGCCGCGTCGACCTGGAGGAAGGGCGCATCGCCATCGATGACCTGTCCAATCCAGCGCGCTGACGCCGATCCGCGAGACCGCCTCCGCTCCCGGTGCGTGAAAGCAACGGCGCGGTCGCGTGCCGATGCCGTGAATGGTGATCGTCACGATCGTTACGAATTTGCCGCTAACGCCCGACTGGCGGGCGCTGCAGGCCAATTGCACTTTGCCGTTTCAGGCCTGTTCGTGAGAGGTTGAGGCATGGACCCGCGGCTGCTCACGCTCTACGAACAGGAACTGCGCTACTTCCGCGAGAGCACGGGCGAGTTCGCACGCGCCTTTCCCAAGATCGCCGCCCGACTCGGCGTGGACGGGCAGGAGGTCGCCGATCCGTATGTGGAACGTCTCATCGAGGCGACGGCCTTCCTCGCGGCGCGCGTGCACCTCAAGGTCGATGCCGAGTACCCGCGCTTCACCGGCCACCTGCTCGACATCGTCTACCCGCACTTCCTCGCGCCCACGCCGGCGTGCGGCGTGTGCGCCTTCCAGCCCGAACTGGGCGACGCCGTGCTCGCCACCGGCCCCACGCTGCCGCGCGGCAGCGCCCTGCGTGCGCGCCAGGCCGTGGGCCAGAACACGCACTGCGAATTCCGCACCGCGCACGACCTGCGCGTGTGGCCGGTCGAGGTCACGCGCGCCCAGTACTTCACCTATGCCGCCGACCTGCCGCTGGCGCAGCACCCGCGTGCCCGCGACATCCGCGGCGGCCTGCGCATCGGGCTGAAGGCCACGGCCGGCCTGAACTTCGACCAGATCGCGCTGGACGCGCTCACGCTGTATTTCGGCGGCGCCGACGACGTGGCCTGGCAGCTGCACGAATGCGCGCTGGCGCAGCCCATCGGCGTGCTGGTGCGCCGCGCCACGGCCACCGGCCCGGTCACCACGCTGCCCGGCAGCGCGATCGCCGAGGTCGGCTTCGGCGACGACGAGGCCCTGTTGCCGGTCACGGCCACCGGCTTCTCGGGCTTTCGCCTGGTGCAGGAGTACTTCGCCTTTCCCGAGCGCTTCCGCTTCGCCCGCATCGAGGGGCTGCGCGCCGCGCTGGCGGCCTGCGGCGGCGACGAGGTCGAGCTGGTGCTGCTGTTCTCGCGCGGCGATGCGGTGCTGGAGAAGCTGGTCAGCGCCGACAACGTGCAGCTGCACTGCGTGCCGGTCGTCAACCTCTTTCCCAAGCGGCTCGACCGCGTGAGCGTGACCGAGGGCGTGAGCCAGTTCCACCTGCTTGCCGATCGCACGCGGCCGCAGGACTTCGAGGTGCACTCGCTCACCGAGGTGGTCGGGCATGCGGCGGCAGTCGCGGGCGGCGAGGGTGCGCGCGAGCAGCTGTTCCTCCCCTTCTACGCCGCCTTCCACGGCAGCCGCGACGCGCATCCGGCCTACTACACGGTGACACGCGAGCCGCGCGTGATGTCGGCGCGCCAGCGCGGCGAGGGGCACCGCAGCAGCCACATCGGCTCGGAGCTGTACCTGCAGGTGGTCGACCCTCAGCAGGCGCCCTTCTCGGGCGCGCTGCGCCAGCTCGCCGTCACCGGGCTGGTGACCAACCGCGACCTCGCGCTGCTGCTGCCGGTCGGGCGCGAGAACGACTTCGACTGCGTCGACGCCTTCCCGGTGCAGAGCGTGCGCATGGTGCGCGGCCCGTCGCGGCCGGTGTCGCCGGTGGTGCAGCAGGGGCTGGGCTGGAAGGTGGTCGACCACCTCGCGCTCAACTACCTGTCGCTGGCCGACAGCTCGCCCGCCGAAGGCGCCGCGGCCCTGCGCGAGATGCTCATGCTCTATGCCGTGCACGCCGACGAGGCGCGCCAGGGCCAGGTGCGCGGCCTGCTGTCGGTGCGCTGCAAGCCGCTGGTGCGGCGCCTGCCGCTGCCCGGGCCCATCGCCTTCGGGCGCGGGCTGGAGGTCACGCTGGAGGTCGATCCGCCCGCCTTCCACGGGCACAGCGCCTTTCTCTTCGGCGCCGTGATGTCGCGCTGGCTCACGCGCCATGTCGAGGTGAACCACTTCGTCGAGACCGTGCTGCGCGGCGCCGGCAAGGGCGAATGGATGCGATGGAGGCCGCAGTGCGGGACCCGGCCGATCCTGTGAACGCGCCCGGCGGCGCGGCCGTGGAGCCCACGTCGCCTTCGGCAGGCACGCCTGCGAGCTGGCTGGCCGCGCGGGCCGACCGCGCCTGGGCCTACGACTACTTCGCCACGCTGCGGCGGCTCGAATGCATGGACCCGCGGGCGCCGCGCTGGGGCCAGGCCCTGCGGCCCTCCGCCGAGGCCGTCCGCGTGGGGCAGGAGCCCTCGCTGTCCTTCGCGCCGGCGCCCTTCAGCCGCTTCGAGCCCGCCACGGCCGATGCGCCGCCGCGCCTGCGCCAGCACTTCTTCGGCTATGTCGGTCCCAACGGGCCGTTGCCCGTGCACCTGTCGGACTTCATCCGCGAGCGCGCGCTCAACCATGGCGACCCGACCTGGCTCGCCTTCCTCGACACCTTCTCGCACCGCTTCGCGCTGCAGATCTACCGCGCCTGGGCCAAGGCCCGGCCGGTGACCGGGCTGGACCGCCCGCAGGAAGACCCCTTCCGGCGCCATGTCGGCGCCTTCGTGGGCATCGGTGGCCCGGCGCGGCAGGCGCGCGACGAGGTGCACGACGACGCGCGGTTGCATTTCTCCGGCTGGCTCGCGCGCCGGGTGCACAACGTCGAGGGCGTGGAGTCGGTGGTGTCGGCGTACTTCGGCGTGCCCGCGCGGCTGGAGCGCTGGGTCGGCCACTGGATGCGCCTGCCGGGCGACGAGCTCACGCGGCTGGGCGCCAGCAACGCCAACGACGCATCGCGCACGCTGGGGCTGGGCGCGGTCATGGGCCGCCAGGTCTGGGACCGCCAGCACAAGGTGCGGCTGCACCTGGGCCCCTTGTCGCTCGAGCAGTACCGGCGCTTCCTGCCCATCGGCTCGGCGCGGCCGGTGCTCGCGCGCTGGATGCTGCAACTGCTGGGCGATGAACTGGAATGGGACGCGCAGCTCGCGCTGCGCAAGGAGGAGGTGCCGCCCACCCGCCTCGGCACGCAGGCCGGCAACGGCCCGCGGCTGGGGTGGGTGTCGTGGCTCGGCGAACGGCCGCGTGCACGCGATGCGGCCGACGTGCGCATCGCCGGCATCGTGGCGGGAGGCGTGCCGTGAACGCCGTCGCCACCACGGCCCGTGCGCCCGCCACGCTGGCCCAGGCCATCGACTGGCTGCGCGCCGGCCGCCTGGACGATGCCGACGCGGCGCTGGACGCCCTGTCTCGCCGTCAGCCGGCGGATGCGGACGTGCTGCACTTCCGCGGCGTGCTGCGCCATCGCCAGGGCCGCACCGACGAAGGCATCGGCCTGGTGCGCCGTTCGCTGTCGCTGCGGCCGCGCAATGGCGCGGCCTGGAACAACCTGGGCAACCTGCTGGTCGAGGTCGGCCAGGCCGACGAGGCCGCGGCGAGCTACCGCCAGGGGCTCGCACATGCGGCCAACGCCGGCCAGGCCGCCAACGGGTGGGCGAACCTGGCGGCGCTGCTGCGCAAGCTGGGCCGGCCCGAGGAGGCCGTGCAGGCCTGTCGCAGCGCGCTGGCGCTGCAGCCCGCGCACGGGCCGGGCTGGTACATCCTCTCGCGCCTGCTGGCCGACCAGGGCGAGGTGGCCGAGGCCGTGCAGGCCTACAGCCGCGCCATCGCGCTGCTGCCGCAGGAGGCGTCAGGGCGCGCGCAGGTGTTGCGCGCCCTCATGGTGATCGGCGAGCGCGAACGCGCGGCCGGCCTGCTGCGCGAATGGCTGGCCGAATCGCCTGAAGACCCTGTGGCGCAGCATCTGCTGGCCGCCTGCGAGGGGCGCGCGCCCGAGCGTGCGAGCGACGCGTACGTCTCGCGCGTCTTCGATGCGTACGCAGAAAGCTTCGACGCCAGCCTGCAGCGCCTGAACTACCAGGCGCCTGCACTGGTGGCCCGCGCGGTGCACGACGCGCTCGGCGCGCCGGCCCGCGTGCTGGACGTGGCCGACGTGGGCTGCGGCACCGGCCTCATGGCGCCGCTGCTGGCGCCCTGGGCGCAGCTGCTTGCGGGCTGCGACCTGTCGGCCGGGATGCTGCGCCAGGCCAAACGGCGCGGCGGCTACGACCGCCTGCACCAGGCCGAGCTGGTGCATTACCTGGCCACTCAGCCGGCGGCCTTCGACCTGGTGGTGTCGGCCGACACGCTGTGCTATTTCGGCGACCTGCACGCCGCGGCGCGCGCCGCCGCGCAGGCGCTGCGCCCCGGCGGCTGGCTGGTCTTCACCGTCGAGGCGCTCGAGCAGGACGAGGCACCCTTTCGCCTCGAGCTGAGTGGCCGCTACACCCATTCCGACGGCCACGTGCGCGCGGCGCTGGCGGCCGCCGGCTTCGCGTCGCCGCGTCTGCAGGCCGTGGTGCCGCGCGAAGAGGCCGGGCGCGAGGTCCGCGGCTGGCTCGCGGCGGCACAGCGTCCCCTTTCCAGCGGCGCGGCTTGAAATGCCGTGCCCTTCGTTCGTCCTTCTGTCTGGAGATTCCGATGAGTGAGATCAGCCGCACCGCCCTTTTCGGCAAGCTCAACCCGCTGGCCTACAAGGCCATCGAGGGCGCGACCGTCTTCTGCAAGATGCGCGGCAACCCGTACGTCGAGCTCGAGCACTGGTTCGCGCAGCTGCTGCAGAACCAGGAGTCGGACCTGCACCGCATCGTGCAGCACTACGGGCTCGACATCTCGGTGCTGGCCAAGGACATGACGGCCGCGCTGGACCGCCTGCCGCGCGGTGCCACGGCGATCAGCGACTTCTCGCCGCACATCGAGAACGCCATCGAGCGCGCCTGGACCTACGCCACGCTGCAGTTCGGCGAGGCGCAGGTGCGCACCGGCTACCTCGTGTTCGGCATGCTCAAGTCGCCCAGCCTGCGCAATCCGCTGCTGGGGTTGTCCAAGCTGTTCGAGAAAGTGAAGGTCGAGGATCTGGGCGACAACTTCGCGAAGATCTGCGACGCCTCGGCCGAGTCGAAGATGCGTGCGCAGGACGGCACCGGGATGGGCAGCGGTGATGTGGGCGATGAAACGGGCGCGATGGCCCCGGCGGCGATGGGCAAGGGCGATGCGCTCAAGAAGTTCGCCGTCGACCTCACCGAGAAGGCGAAGAAGGGCGAGATGGACCCGGTCACGGGCCGCGATGAGGAGATTCGCCAGATCGTCGACATCCTCATGCGTCGGCGCCAGAACAACCCGCTGCTCACCGGCGAGGCGGGCGTCGGCAAGACGGCGGTGGTCGAAGGCTTCGCGCAGCGCCTGGCGCGCGGCGACGTGCCGCCGCAACTCAAGGACGTGAAGCTGCTCACGCTGGACATCGGCCTGCTGCAGGCCGGCGCCAGCATGAAGGGCGAGTTCGAGCAGCGCCTGCGCCAGGTGATCGACGAGGTGCAGTCCTCGCCCACGCCCATCATCCTGTTTATCGACGAGATCCACACGCTGGTGGGCGCAGGCGGCGCGGCCGGCACGGGCGACGCGGCCAACCTGCTCAAGCCGGCGCTCGCGCGCGGGAACCTGCGCACCATCGGCGCCACCACCTGGGCCGAGTACAAGAAGTACATCGAGAAGGACCCCGCGCTGACCCGGCGCTTCCAGGTCGTGCAGGTGCCCGAGCCCGACGAGCAGAAAGCCATCCTCATGCTGCGCGGCGTGGCCAGCGTGCTGGAGAAGCACCACCGCGTGCAACTGCTGGACGAAGCCATCGAGGCGGCCGTCAAGCTCAGCCACCGCTACATCCCCGCGCGCCAGTTGCCCGACAAGGCGGTGAGCTTGCTCGACACCGCGTGTGCGCGCGTGGCCGTGAGCCAGCACGCGACGCCTCCCGAGGTGGAGGACTGCACGCGCCGCATCGAGGCGCTGACGGTGGAGCAGGAGATCATCGGCCGCGAAGAGGCGATCGGCATCGACGTCACCAAGCGCGCGGCGCAGGTCACCGCGATGCTGGCCGAGTCGAAGGCCGAGCTGGAGAAGCTCAACGCGCGCTGGCAGGAGGAGAAGGGCCTCGTGGATCGCCTGCTGGAGTTGCGCGGCCGGCTGCGCGCCGGCAACAAGCCGGTGGACGAAGCTTCCTCGCTCCCTCCCCCCCTGGTGGAGGGCGGGGGTGGGGGCAGCAGCGCATCCACGAGTGCGGCCGACGCGAAGGCTGTCGAGCCCCTACCCCAACCCTCCCCCAGCGGGGGAGGGAGCGAAGACCGCGCCGCCTTGCTGGCCGAACTGCACGAGCTGCAGGCCAGGATCCATGCCGTGCAGGGCGAATCGCCGCTCATCCTCCCCTCGGTCGACGAGCAGGCCGTCGCCTCGGTGGTCGCCGACTGGACGGGCATTCCCGTCGGCCGCATGGTGAAGAACGAGGTCGAGGCCGTGCTCAAGCTGGCCGACACGCTGAACCAGCGCGTCATCGGCCAGAAGCACGGCCTGGAGATGATCGCGCGGCGCATCCAGACCTCGCGGGCGCGGCTGGACAACCCGCAGAAGCCCATCGGCGTGTTCATGCTCTGCGGCACCTCCGGCGTCGGCAAGACCGAGACCGCGCTCGCGCTGGCCGAGGCCCTGTATGGCGGCGAGCAGAACATCATCACCATCAACATGAGCGAGTTCCAGGAGGCGCACACCGTCTCCACGCTCAAGGGCGCGCCGCCCGGCTACGTGGGCTACGGCGAGGGCGGCATCCTGACCGAAGCGGTGCGGCGCCGGCCCTACAGCGTGGTGTTGCTCGACGAGGTGGAGAAGGCCCACCCCGACGTGCACGAGATCTTCTTCCAGGTCTTCGACAAGGGCTGGATGGAAGACGGCGAGGGCCGGATGATCGACTTCAAGAACACGATCATCCTGCTGACCACCAACGCCGGCAGCGAGCTGGTGATGAGCATGTGCCGCGACCCGGAGCTGCTGCCCGACCCGAATGCGCTGGCCGATGCGCTGAAGGCGCCGCTGATGAAGGTGTTCCCGCCCGCGCTGCTGGGCCGCATCGTCACCATCCCCTACTACCCGCTGTCGCCCGACATGATGAAGAAGATCGTGCGGCTGCAGTTGGGCCGCATCAAGAAGCGCGTCGAGGCCAACCACGGCGTGCCCTTCGAGTACAGCGACGCGGTGGTCGACCAGGTCGTGGCGCGTTGCCAGGACCCGGAATCGGGCGGCCGCGTCATCGACGCCATCCTCACCAACACCGTGCTGCCGACCATCTCGGTCGAGTACCTGCAGCGCCTGGCCACCGGCGGGGAAATCCGCAAGGTGGCGCTGGACGTGAAGGACAGCGACTTCACCTACGCCTTCGACTGAACAGCCGACCGGAGACCTCCGCACCATGGCCCAGGACGTGTACCGCATCGACACCGAGTCACCCGCCGGCAAGGACCTCATGTTCTGGACGCTGGTCGGCCAGGAAGCCATGAGCCAGCCCTCGGTCTACGAGCTGCGCGTGCTGTCGAAGAACGACGCCGTCGCCGCGAAGGACATCCTGGGCCATGCCTTCGACGTGGTGTTCCGCTTCCACGACGCGTCCGATGCCCCGCACGAGCGCCATTGCCGCGGGCATGCCGTGCGCTTCGCGCGCCGCGGTGCGCGCGGGCGCTACTTCGAGTACGTGATCGAGCTGCGCTCCTGGTTCTGGCTGCTGGAGAAGCGCCAGAACGCGCGCATCTTCCAGGGCCAGGACGTGCTGGAGGTGATGGACGCCGTCGTGCACGACAGTCCCATCCGCAAGCTGTGGAACGTCAACAAGGACGGCATCGTCGGCAAGCCCGACAAGCGCCCGTACTGCGTGCAGTTCGAGGAGAGCGACTTCCGCTTCGTCTCGCGGCTGCTCGAGGAGGAGGGCATCTACTACTGGTTCGATGCGCACGACAAGCCGGGCACGATGTACCTGTCGAACGCCAGCGACGTCGCGCACCAGCCGCTGCCCGTGGCGGGGGAGCTCAAGGACGTGCAGGCCCACCAGACCGAAGCCCGCTTCAACGAACTGAGGCACTGGTCCAGCGGCATGCGCTACGGGTCGGGCCGGCATGCGTCGCGCGACAGCGACTTCAAGGCCATCCGCAAGAAGCTGCCGGGCAGCAGCGCCGACGCGGCGGAGCACGAACTGTCGGACCTGGAGGTGTTCGAGTTCCCTGGCGGCCACCTGCGCGAGGCGGACGGCGACAAGCGCTCCCGCATCCGCATGGAAGCGCTCGCGGCGCGGCGGCGCCTCTACTGGGCCGTCACGCCCTGGCCCGATGTGGCCGTGGGCCGCCGCACGCGCATGCACTCGTCGTACACGGCCGACGACTTCAACGACGAGCACCTCATCGTCAGCTGCCTCATGGTCGCCACCCACCCGGGCTACGAGGGAGTGGACACCTCGGCCGCGGCCAACCTGGAAAGCGTGGTGCTCGAGATGCTGTCGCAGGACCGGGTGAACGAGGAACACCGCGACGAATTGCTGGCGATGGTGAAGGGCTTCGACGAGTTCACGCGCCCGCAGTGGGGCATGCACGAGTTCCTGATCACCAGCGTGCCGCTGAAGGTGCCCTACCGGCCGCCGCGCCTGACCCCGCGCGTGCGCATGCCGGGGCCGCAGTCCGCGATCGTCGTGGGCGCCGAGGGCAAGGAGATCGAAGCCGACGAGTTCGGCCGCGTCAAGGTGCACTTCCACTGGGACCGCTACGACGAGAGCAACGAGAAGTCCACCTGCTGGGTGCGCGTGTCGCAGCCCTGGGCCGGCAAGGGCTGGGGCGGCTACTTCATCCCGCGCATCGGCCAGGAGGTGATCGTCGACTTCCTCAACGGCGACCCGGACCGGCCGATCATCATGGGCCGCGTGTACAACGACGACCAGCCGATCCCGTTCAAGAAGCACGAGCAGAGCGGCTTTCGCACCCGCTCCACGCCCAAGGGCTCGGCCGCCAACTTCAACGAGTTCCGCTTCGACGACACCAAGGGCAGCGAGCAGGTGTTCCTGCATGCCGAGAAGAACCAGGACATCGAGGTCGAGAACGACGAGACCCACTGGGTCGGCCATGATCGCAAGAAGACCGTCGACCACGACGAGACGGTGCACGTCAAGCACGACCGCACCGAGACAGTCGACAACAACGAGAAAATCACCATCGGCGTGAATCGCACGGAGTCGGTCGGCGCCAACGAAGACATCACCATCGGTGCGAACCGGACCGAATCGGTCGGCGTGAACGAGAGCATCACCATCGGTGCCAACCGCACCGAGACGGTGGGCGCCAGCGAGAGCCTCACCGTCGGTGCCAGCCGCACCGACACCGTGGGCGCCAGCGTGACGCAGACCATCGGCGCTTCGCTCACCCAGACCGTGGGCGCGGCGGTGACGCAAACGATCGGTGCTGGACTGACCGTCACGACGGGAGGGCCGGTGACCTTCCTGGCTGCCGGGGGCTTCAATGTCATCGCGCCCGGCGGCACGAACATCGTCGACTTCCAACTGGGGCAGATCGGCGGACAGAACCAGATCGGCTACGGCTTCCAGTTCAACTTCTCGGGTATCAACCTGGAGGCCAACATCGTCAAGGGCGAGACGACCGCGTGCACCAACGCCGCCATCGGCGTGAAGACCGAGTTCCTGGGCGTCGACACGCGCGCCGCCTCGGCCGTGCAGCAGGCCGCGGCGCTGGAGGCGCTGAGCCACGCCACCGGCATCGAGATGGATGCACTGAAGATATTCCTGTGAGCCTGGCGTGAAAGTCTTCAAGCCCTTCCCGCTGTCGCTTCTGACCCGCTGCTTCGAATTCCGCGGCCGTACCAGCATCGGCGTGTCGGCGCTGGTGATGGTCGACCTCGGCGCGCAGCGTCGGCTGTGGCAGGAGAAGGACCTGTGGACCTTCTGGGCCACGCGGCCCGAGTCGCAATGGCCGCTGGAGGAAGGCATGCCGCGCGTGCGCAGCGAATACCTGGTGTCGGCGGTGGCCTACCCGGGCGAGCGGCGCATCGGCTGCGTGGCGGCGGCACAGGTGGGGGCGCTGTCCAAGCGGCTGCTGGTCTACGGCAAGCGCTACTGGGATGGCGATCGCATCTCGCCGCCTGCCGACTTCGAGAGCCTGCCCCTGGGCTGGAGCGACACCTGGGGCGGTCCGGCCTGTGCCGACAACCCGCTCGGCATGGGAATGGCCGCCGGGGACGACGGACTGCGCTGGCTACCGCGTGTCGAGGACCCGCAGCGTCCGTTGGCCGCTCCTCGCGACATCGGACGGCCGGTCGGTTTCGGCCCGCTCGACGGCACATGGCCGCAGCGCGCCGCCAAGCGGGGCACCTATGACGAACGCTGGCTCAAGGAGGAGTTTCCGGCCGTCGCGTCCGACGCCGACTGGACCACCTTCAACACTGCCCCCGAGGACCAGCAGCAGGCCGAGCCTTTCCGCGGCGACGAGGCCTACGCCTTCGAGCACCTGCACCCCACGCAGCCGCGGCTCGAAGGGCGCTTGCCGGGCTTGCGCGCACGCGCCTTCGTCACCCACCGCACGGTCGAGGGCGACAAGTTCAAGGAGCTTCGGCTGCGCCTGAACACCCTGTGGTTCTTCCCCGATGCGCAACGCGCGATCCTGGTGTTCCAGGGCATGCACGAGATCGCCGAGGACGATGGCGCCGACATCGTCCACCTGCTCGGCGCGCTGGAGGACATCGATGCGCCACGCCCCGCCGCGCACTACCTGACGGTGCGCGACAAGCGCATGGACCGCGAGCACGGCGCGCTCGAGACCCTGCGCGACGAGGACCTGATGCCGGCCGACCTGGTCGTGCCGCTGTTCGATCTCGCCGCGCAGCCCAACATCGCCCTGGAGCGGGGCCAGCGCCGCGCCCGTGCCGAACGCGAGGCCGCCCGTGCCGAGGTGGCGCGCTGGGGCATGGACCCCGACGACGGCCACGCGCCGGCGCTGGACGGCGCGGCCATCCCGGAGGTGAAGACGCTGGACGATCTGATCGGCCTGCGCAAGCAGCTCGATCAGCAGCGTGCCACGCTGGCCGCGCAGGCCGAGAAGGACAAGGCCGCCATGCTGGCCGACGTGCGCAAGGTGTTCGAATCACAAGGTCAGGATTTCGGACTGATCGAACGCGAGATGGCGGGGCTCGAGACGCGCGGGCCGCCGAAGCCTTTCGCGCAGCCGCTCATCCGGAGTTTCGAGGGCTACATCGCCCAGGGCCGCGCCCTGGGGGGCGACGTGCGCGAGCTCGAGGAGATGCTGGCCGACAAGCCGCTGATGGACAGCTGGCACCAGGGCGACCGCAAGCAGCTGGTGGCCTACCGTGGCGCCGCGCACTATCAGGCACCGGCCTCGCGGCTGCGGGGCGAGGAGGCGGCTGCACTGCGCCAGCGCCTGCTGTCGCAGCGCGCGGCGGGTGGCAGCTGCGCGGGATGGGACCTCACCGGCGCCGACCTGTCGGGCCTCGATCTGTCGGGCCTGGACCTGCAGGGCGCGCTGATGGAAAGCGCCAACCTCACCGGCACCCTGCTGGGCGGTGCCAACCTGTGCGACGCGGTGCTGGCCCACGCGACACTGCAGTCGACGCTGCTGGCCGGCGCACGCCTGGACCGTGCCAACCTCGGCGCGGCGCAGGTCGTGCGTTGCGACCTCTCCCGCGCGAGCCTGGCGGGCACCGTGCTGCAGAAGGCCCGCGTGCAGGAAAGCCGGCTGCACGGCGCGCGCATCGACGGCATCCGCCTGGAGGACGCGACGCTCGTGGCCTGCGACCTGTCCGGCGTCCACAGCGAGGCGATGCTGGTGTTCCTGCGGCATGACCTGCGCGGCTGCAGCTTCGCCGGTGCCCGGCTGGCACAGAGCACCTTCGTCGAGTGCGATCTGACGGGGGCCGACTTCGGCAATGCGGTGCTCATCAAGAGTGCATTCGTGACCGTGCGGGCGGCCGGGGCGAGCTTTCGCGGACTGCGCATCGAGTCCGGCTGCTTCGCCCAGGGCTGCGTGCTGGACGGCTGCGATTTCAGCGGGGCGGTGCTCCCGAACATCAGCTTCCGGGGTGCGCAGCTCGCTGGCGCCCGCTTCGTGGGCGCGCAGCTGTCGGGCACCGACTTCAGCGAATGCGAGCTGTCGGGCGCCGATTTCGCGCAGGCCCGGCTGCCGGGCAGCCGTTTCGTGCGGGCCCGCTTGCACGACACGCGCATGGCCTCGAGCAACCTGATGAATGCGGTGCTCCAGCATGCCCGGCTGTCGCGCACCGACTTCAGCCACGCCAACCTGTTCCAGAGCGATTTCGCGCGTGTGCGGATCGAGCAGCACGGCCCGGGCTTCGACACCGCGCTGACCACGCGCATGCGCACCTACCCACGCCATCGCACGGCACCGGGTCCGGTGGAGGCGGCACATGGACAAGGCTGAGCTCCTGCGCCGGGTGCAGAGCGCCGAGCCGGTGCTGCAGCAGGACTTCTCCGGCATGGACCTGGCCGGCGCCGACCTGCGGGCCACACTGTTCGACCGCTGCCGCTTCGCCGGCACGCGCATGGCCTCGGCGGACCTGTCGGCCAGCCAGTTCCTGGGCTGCCAGTTCGACCGCACCGACATGCCCGGCGCCGTCGTGCACAACACCACCTTCTCCGGCTGTCGCTTCGAGCGGGCGATCATGACGGGTGCCAGCCTGGCCAACGCCTGCTTCTTCGAATGCGAGGTGCAGGGCCTGGCGGCGGCGCAGGTGCGGGTGGACTTCGCGACCTTCGCGAAGTGCAGGCTCGACCTGCTGCTGCTGACGCAGGCCACGCTCGAGAAGATGACCTGGTCCGATTGCGAGACCGGGCAGATCGACCTGTCGGGCGCGACGCTCGAGCGTTCGGTGCTGCTCGATTGCGACCTGCGGCGCGCGCGCCTGGGCGGCACCGCGTTCATCCATGCCGTGCTGTCGCGCTCGAAGCTCGCCGGCCATCGCTTCACGGACCAGCGCTTCCTCAACACGCAGTTCATCGGCACCGACCTGAGCGGCTGCGACTTCTCCGGTGCGCAGGTCGGCCAGGTCAATTTCCAGCAGGCCCTGCTCCCCCAGGCACGCTTCGTCGACGCCAGGGCGCGCAACGCGATCTTCCTGGAGGCCGACCTGACGGCTGCCCGCTTCGAGGGCGCGGACCTGACGCAGGCGATCTTCGCCGGCGCGCGCGCCGGCGGCGCCCGCTTCGACGGCGCCAACCTCTACCAGACCAACTGGTCGGGCGCGGCGCTGCAGGACGCGAGCCTGGCCCGCAGCGACCTCACCTACGCCGACTTTTCGCACGCCGACCTGTCGCGCGCCGACCTGCGCGGCGCCACGCTGGCACGGGCCAACCTGCACGCCGTCACCGATCCGCAGGCGCAATACACCGATCGCGCGCGGGCGCTGGACAGCGACCCCTCCCTGCTGCAAGCCGAGCGCTGGCCGGCCGCCGCCGTGGCGTAGCCACCGACAACCCAGAAGAGAGAGCACCACCATGGGCATTCGAGACGAGGATCTGATGCAACTGT
The DNA here is from genome assembly GCF_901875635.1 of Xylophilus ampelinus. Classification (GTDB taxonomy): domain Bacteria; phylum Pseudomonadota; class Gammaproteobacteria; order Burkholderiales; family Burkholderiaceae_C; genus Xenophilus. The sequence goes on from NZ_CABFMN010000111.1 coordinate 20,973, forward strand.
GTGCCGCGCCGATGCATGGCGTGGCCACCGTCACCGCGCTGGACGCGGAGAGCTTCACGGTGCAGACCGCGCAGGGGCCATTGCCCGCACGCCAGGCTGCAAGCTGCCTGATGGTCCCGCAGGTGGGCGACCGGGTGTGGCTGGCGGGCGACCTGGCGCACGGGCTGTACGTCACCGCAGTGCTGGAGCGCGCGGCGGCCACCGGCTGCGAGTTGCGCCTGCCGCCGGACAGCGTGATGTCGCTGCCTGCGGGCACGCTGACGGTGCAGGCCCCCGCATTGCGCGTGGTGGCGCGCGAGGCCACGGGGACCTTCGGCCGCGCGAAGCTGGTGGGCGACCTGCTGGAGTCCTTCTTCGACAAGGTGTCGCAGTTCGCGCGCTGGAGCCAGCGCGTGGTCGACGGCCCCGACCAGGTGCGCAGCCAGCACATCGACTGGCGCGCCGAGCGCACCCTGCAGCTGCAGGCGGAGCACCTGATCGCCAACGGCTCGCGCCTGGTCAAGGCCGACGGCGAACAGATCCACCTGGGTTGAGCCCGCAAGGAGACCGCATCCATGTTCGCCAATTGCCAGATGATGGGCACCGACCTGGCCTTCCCCGACGTGTGCCTCACGCCCAGCCCGGCGGGTCCCGTGCCCATTCCCTACCCCAACGTCGCGATGGGGCCAATGGCCATCCCGAACGTGCCCACCATCCTGTTCATGGGCGCGCCGGCGCACAACATGGCCACGACGATCCCGATGACCAACGGCGACAACCCCGGCGTCGCCACCGGCGTGGCCTCGGGCATGGTGATGGGGCCGAGCCGGCACCTGACCGGCGCCTTCAGCGTGCTGCTCAAGGGCATGCCCGCCACGCGCATGACGAGCGTGTCGCTGCAGAACAGCACCAACGCGCCGGGCTGCCGGCTGGTGCCCAGCCAGGTCAAGGTGTTGATGCTGGCGCCCTGAGAGGCGCCGACGCGAGGGTGTTTTGATGATCCACATCCAGGTACTGACCGTGAGGGGCGCGCCGCCGCCGCGCGCCCTGCAGGCGCTTTTCGACCACTCGGGCGGCACCATCGGGCGCGCCGACAGCAACACCCTGGTGCTCGACGACCCCGAGCGCACGGTGTCGCGCGTCCACGCGCAGGTGACGGCGCGGGACGGGCGCTTTTTCGTCACCGACCGCGGCAGCAACCCGACGCAGATCAACGGGCGCCCGCTGGGAACCGGCGTCGAAGCGCCGCTCGCGCCCGGCGACCGGTTGGTGATGGGCAGCTTCGAGCTCGCGGTGGAAGCGGCACCGGCCAGCGAGCAGACCGTGATTCCGGGACGATCTGCTGCACCGGCTTCGCCGGTGGGCGATGACCCGTTCGCCGACCTGCTGGCGGGTCTGGGGCCGGCGCCTGCGCCGGCTGCGACATCGCCCCGAGCGGCTGCTGCCGCCCCCGCTCCCCTGGCGTTCCCCGACCCGATGGGGGGTGGGAGGGCTGCTGGCACACCGGGGGGTGGCGTCGATCCCTTCGCAGACCTGCTGGGTCCGGCAGCGTCGCCGGCCTCCTCGTCGGCGGCGCCGCCGACGGGCGGCGGCCTGCTCGACGACTTCTCCGACCTGGGCCTGCCGGCTGCATCGGCGCCCACGGCCAGCGGCCAGCGCATCGACGAGCTCTTCGGGGGCGTCGGCGGCGGGCTGGGCGGCGACCCGCTCGCGCTGTCGCCGCTGGCGGATCCCTTGCTGCACCCGAACACTGCCGCGGGCGACGATCCTTTTGCGGCGCTGGGCAAGGCGCCCGCGCCCGCCCAGGCACCGGTGGCGGACCACGTACCGATCGGGCAGTTCGGCTACACGCCGCCGCGGGCCGTCACACCGCCGGCGCCGGCCGCATCCAGCGAGGCGCCGCTCTTCGACGACCAGACCGGCCAGCCGATCCGCATCGCGCGTGCGCCTGCGCAGGCATTGCGGTCTGCCCCGGTCGAGGCGGCACCGGCCCCCCGATCGCCGGTGGCCGCGCCTGCTCCGGTGGCGCCGTCCCCCGCGGCCCCGTTGCCCGACGAAGACGCGTTCGCCGATCTGCTCGGCCCCGCGCTCGCCCCAACGCCGTCGACGCCGGCGGCACCGACTGCGCCGGCAGCCGTGCCGGTAGCGGCGCCCCTCGAGCGGGCATCGCCGCCACCCGCGGCGGTGCCTCAGGCTCCGGCGCCGGCCATGTCCGCTGCGCCGGGCGCGGGCGATGCCGAACTGCTCGCCGCCTTCCTGCGCGGCCTGGGCCCGGTGCACCAGGCGCCCACCACCCTGACGCCAGCGCTCATGGAGCGCATCGGCGTGCTGCTGCGCGGCGCGACCGAGGGCACGCTGCAACTGCTGCTCACCCGCCAGGAGCTCAAGCGCGAGGTGCGGGCCGAGGTGACCATGATCGCGGCGCAGGCCAACAACCCGCTGAAGTTCTCGCCCACGGTCGACGTGGCGCTGGCCCACCTGCTGGGGCCCGGCGTGCGCGGCTTCATGCCGGCCGAGGCGGCGATGCGCGATGCCTACGACGACCTGCGCTCGCACCAGTTCGGCGTCATGGTCGGCATGCGCGCGGCCCTGGCGAAGCTCATCGAGCGCTTCGGCCCCGACGAGCTGGAGAAGAAGATCGCCGCCAAGTCCGCGCTGGACAGCCTCTTCGCCTCGGGGCGCAAGGCCCGGCTGTGGGACCAGTTCGTGGCGCTGTACGGCACCATCGCCGCCGAGGCCGAGGACGACTTCCACACGCTCTTCGGCAAGGCCTTCCTCGAGGCCTACGAGGAGCAGATGGCGCGCCTGAAGGATGCCGGCGCGCCGGCACCCCGTTGAGCGGCGAAGGAGCAGGGCGTGGAAATCGAGATCGTCTCGCTCTCCAAGCAGGGGGGGCGCGAGTACAACGAGGACGTGCACGGCCACTGGCACAACGGGCACTTCGTCGCCTGCCTGGTGGCCGATGGCGCGGGCGGCCATGGCGGCGGCGACGTCGCCGCAGCCACCGCGCGCAGCAGCATCCTGGCCGGCTTCGCGGCCGGCCCCAGCCTGGACGAGGACGCACTGCGCGCCCTGCTCGACCAGGCCAACCTGGATGTGGTAGCCCGCCAGGCCGAGGGCGGCAAGCTGGCCAGCATGCGGTCCACGGTGGTGCTGGCGGCGGTGGACCTGGAGCAGCATGCGCTGGTGTGGGCTCACACCGGCGACAGCCGGGCCTACCTGTTCCGCGGCGGCGCCATCGTCGCGCGCACGACCGACCACAGCCTGGTGCAGCAGATGGTGGCCAGCGGCATGCTTGACGACGAGGGCGCCCGGCTGCACCCTCAGCGCAACATGCTGCTGTCGGCCCTGGGCTCGGTGCAGGAGCCGCCCGAAATCACGGTGTCCGGCCGCATGCGCCTGGAGGTCGGCGACGTGCTGCTGCTGTGCTCCGACGGCGTGTGGGAACCCCTGGGCGACGAGTGGCTCATCGACACGCTGCATGCCGCCCGCACGGCGGCGCAGTGGACCGAGGAGCTCGACGCGCAGATCCAGGCCCAGGCCAAGCCGGGGCACGACAACTACACCGCGGTGGTGCTGTGGGTGCTGCGCGAGGACGAGGAGTCGACCCGGCTGCTGGCCGACCCCCGGTCAGCTGATTCTGAATAAAAAGTGCCTGCAGCGCCCGTCCAGCGGGCGCGAGCAGCTACAAAAAGAATAGCAAACGACCGCTGCTCAGAGGCGGACCAGTTCCACCCGCCGGTTCTTCGCGCGCCCCGCCTCCGAGTCGTTGGGCGCGACCGGCTCCGCCGCGCCGGCGCCGCGCGTGCTGAGGCGGCGCGGGTCGATGCCGGCCTTCACCAGCGCCGCGATCACCGCCACGCTGCGACGTTGCGACAGGTCCTTGTTGTGGGCCTCGTTGCCCTGCGCGTCGGTGTGGCCGACCACCTGCAGCCGCAGTTGCGGACTGGCCCGCAGCAGCTTGGCCATCTCGTCCAGCGTCGGCTGGGATTCGGCGCGCAGCGTGTCCTTGTCGGTGTCGAAGTAGAGGCCGTAGAGGTTCACGCGACCCTGCTCGGCGAGGCCCTTCTGCATCGCTGCGGCATCCAGGAAGACGATGCGGCCGGTGTCCATGGGCTTGCTCTCCACCACGCGCACGAAGGCGTGGTTGCCCACCTCCGGGTTGTGTTCGGCCAGCGCGATGCTCGCGTGCACCGTGCCGCTGTCGGAGGTCTTGCGTGCCAGCAGGTAGCGCGCGCCCACGCCGAAGTAGTTGCGCACGTAGTCGCCGCGTCGGCCCAGGCGCGGCCATTCGGGGTCGTCGAAGGCGAGCGCGAAGTCGTAGGGCGTGGTCGTGTCGCCCGATCCCGGCCGCGGCTGGTAGCAGGAGCCGTTGGCGGTAGCGCAGCTGAACAGCACCTCGAAGCCCTTGGCCTTGAGGCTGCTCTCGTAGTTGCGCAGCACCTCCAGCGTGGAACGCCCGGCGGGCAGCTGGTAGTAGTACAGCGACACCTTGCCTTCGAGCTTGAGCAGCTCAGGCTTGCCGCCGCCCCAGTTCTGGAAGGGCCCCTGGATCAGGCCGACCTCGTCGTAGGCTGCCGCCTTGTAGCCCTCGAGCACGGCGCCCTCGTAGCGGCCGACCAGCGGGTGGTCCTTGCCGGGTTCGGCAGCCGGCGCGGAACCGCACAGCGCCGCGAGCAGCACCGATACGGCGAGGCGCATCGCGCGGGTGACAACGTGTGGGCTCACGCGCCGCCGGTGGTGGGTACGGTTTGCGGCACGTAGACGTACTGGCGCGCGGTCTTCTTGCGCGTCTTCAGCGCGGCGCGCAGCGGTGCCGGCATGTCGGCGCGGTTGGGCAGGTTGCTGAAGTTGTCGAGGCCCTGCTTCTCGCAGAAGTAGAGGCAGCCGTTGTTGAGCAGTTCCAGCGAATAGCGCGAATGGGTCCGCGTGCTGAGCTGGTTCTCGGCGCGGAAGGGATCGAAGGATCCGTCCTGCGTGACCTTCGTGCCGCGTGCGGCCATCTGCGCCTGGAAGTGCTTGATGTGGCGCCGCGTGACCGGCCCGATGAGGCCGTCGACCTCGATCACGCCCGGTTCGTCGGGCGGCGGCTGGGTGTTGTCGTTGAACCCCATCAGCTCGTAGTAGAGGATGCGCAACAGCGCCTGGACCAGCATGACGTCCTCTCGGATGTTCGAGCCGATGAGGCCGACCGACCAGTCGATGTTGTAGACGTCGATGGGCCCGGTGTTGCCCGTCGCGGTGGTGGTGAATGCCATGGTGTGTCGCTCGGCGCATGCGGTTGCAGCCGGCCGCGCCCCGCGTCGCCGCGGTCCGGGGCCGGGCCTCGCCCGCTCAGCGGATCTCGGTGGAGGCGACGTTCCAGCCGAACTTGACGGCGCTGCCCAGGCCGCCCTTGGCGTCCTGCGGCTTGTATTCGAACTCGATGTCCTTGTACGTGCAGGTCACGCGCTCGTGGATGTCGCCGCCGGCCGACGCGCCGGGGTGGCACTGGGTGATCAGCACTTCCTTCATCGTGACCTTGAGGTAGTCCTGCTGGCCTTCGCCCGCCTTGCGGGCGGTGATCTTCACGCTGTCGAAGTGCTTGCCCGAGACGCAGCTCTTGCTCAGCACCGGCGAGGCCTTGTCATAGTTGTGCACGAAGTTGAAGGTGCCCGGGACGGCCTTGCCCCGGCCCTGGCCGCCGCCGCTGCCCTGCGAGGGCTGGCTCACGTCCCAGTCCCACGACAGGAGCTCGATCTCGCCCTTGTGGTCCTTGTGGGTGGATTCGCCGTCGACGCCGTCGAACTTGATGTGGAAATCGGAACTCATTGCTGCTTCTCCTGGGTTGAACGATGAGGAAGGGGCTGGTGGCACCGGCACCGGCCGGTGGGCGGGCCGCCTGCCGGATCCGGTTGCCTAGAGAACGATGGGGCGGGCCGGACTTTGAAGGGTCGCGAGCGATTTATTTGCCGCCCTTGGCCGAGGGCAGCTTGGAGACGAGCCGCAGCGACACGGTCAGGCCTTCGAGCTGGTAGTGCGGGCGCAGGAAGAACTTGGAGGTGTAGTAGCCCGGGTTGCCCTCGACCTCCTCGACCACCACTTCGGCCGCGGCCAGGGGCTTCTGCGCCTTGGTGATCTCGGACGAGTTGGCCGGATCGCCGTCGACGTAATTCATGATCCACTTGTTGAGCCAGCGCTCCATCTCGGCGCGCTCCTTGAAACTGCCCACCTTGTCGCGCACGATGCACTTGAGGTAGTGCGCGAAGCGGTTGCAGGCGAACAGGTAGGGCAGGCGCGCCGCCAGGTTGGCGTTGGCGGTGGCGTCGGGGTCGTCGTACTCGGCCGGCTTGTGCAGCGACTGGGCGCCGATGAAGGCCGCGAAGTCGGAGTTCTTGCGGTGGATCAGCGACAGCAGGCCGGCCTTGGACAGCTCGGCCTCGCGGCGGTCGCTGATGGCGATCTCGGTGGGGCACTTCTGGTCCACGCCGCCGTCGTCGCTCGGGAAGGTGTGCAGCGGCAGGTTCTCCACCGCGCCGCCCGACTCGATGCCGCGGATGCGCGAGCCCCAGCCGTAGAGCTTGTACGAACGGTTGATGTTGGTGGCCATCGCATAGGCCGCGTTGGCCCAGGCGTACTTGCTGTGGTCGGCGCCGGCGGTGTCTTCCTCGAAGTCGAATTCCTCCACCGGGTTGGTGTTCGCGCCGTAGGGCGTGCGCGCCAGGAAGCGCGGCATGCACAGGCCGAGGTACTTCGAGTCGTCCGACTCGCGCAGCGAGCGCCAGCCCGCATATTCGGGCGTGAGGAAGATCTTGGTGAGGTCGCGCGGATTGGCCAGCTCCTGCCAGCTCTCCATCTGCATCAGCGAGGGACTGGCGCCGGTGATGAAGGGCGCGTGCGCGGAGGCCGCGATCTTCGCCATCTCGCCCAGCATCTCCACGTCCGGCGGGCTCTGGTCGAAGTGGTAGTCACCGACGATGGCGCCGAAGGGCTCGCCGCCGAACTGCCCGTACTCCTGTTCGTAGATCTTCTTGAACATCGGGCTCTGGTCCCACGCCGCGCCCTTGAACTTCTTGAGGTTCTTGGCCAGCTCCTGCTTCGAGATGTCCATCACCCGGATCTTCAGGTGCTCGTCGGTCTCGGTGTTGTTCACCATGTAGTGCAGGCCGCGCCAGGCACTCTCGAGCTTCTGGTAGTCGGGGTGGTGGATGATCTTGTTGATCTGCTCGGTCAGTTTGGCGTCGATCGCGGCGATCATGGCCTCGATGGACTTGGTGACATCCTTGCCGATGAGCTGCGTCTGGCTCAGCGCCTGCTGCGCGAGCGTCTGCACGGCCTGCTCGACCGCGCTCTTGGCTTCGTCGCTGCGCGGCTTGAATTCCTTCTGCAGCAACGATGCGAAATCGCTGCCGGCGTACTCGACTTCCTTCAGCGGGTTCTGCTGGAGTGCTTCTGCCATGGTGTTCTCTCCTCGGTGGCGGGGGGTCAGGCGGCGCTGCCGTCTTCAGGCTTCTTGGTGGCGGCCAGCGACTGCAGCAGCGCGGGGTCGTCGAGTACCTTGGCCAGCAACTCTTCCGCGCCGCCCTTGCCGTCCATGTAGGTGACCAGGTTGCTCAGCTGGTTGCGCGCCTCGAGCAGCTTGTTGAGCGAGTCGACCTTGCGCGCCACGGCGGCGGGCGAGAAGTCGTCCATGCTCTCGAAGGTGAGTTCGACCTTCAGGTCTCCCTCGCCGGTGAGCGTGTTCTCGACCGCGAAGGCGGCGCGCGGCTTCATCGCTTTCATGCGGGCATCGAAGTTGTCGACGTCGAACTCGAGGAACTTGCGGTCGGCCACCGGCGCCAGCGGATCGGCCGGCTTGCCGGACAGGTCGGCCAGCACGCCCATGACGAAGGGCAGCTGCACCTTCTTCTCGGCGCCGTACAGCTCGACGTCGTACTCGATCTGCACGCGGGGCGCACGGTTGCGGGCAATGAATTTCTGACTGCTCTTGGACATGACGGCTCCTGGCGGACGGGTGAAGGTGGAGGTGGGAGGGGGCGCGGGGAGACCGCGCTAGTCGGATTCGGAAGCCGCGCGAGCGCCCGTGACGTGCTCGATGGTGTTCATCGCGTCGGGAGCGAGGTTGGCAATGATGTCGAGGAAGCTCACGCCGATGAGCTTCTTGGCGCGCTCGATCAGCAGTGGCGCGGGGTTGCCGGGCTCGGCGCGCTTGAGGTAGTCGATGACGCGGTCGAGCATCTGGAGTGCGTCCTGCCGCGTCGCGATGTCGCCGCGCATCGGCGCCGCGCTGCCTTGGCCAGCGCCACCGTCCGCCGCGGGGCCGGTGTCGACGCCATCGGCCTGCGGCTCGGCGGCGCCCGCGGCGGCGAGCACCGCCTGCTGCAACACCTGGCCGATGCTGCGCAGGCGGGAGAAGTCGACGGCGTCGGAGCGGCCGCTGCGCTCCACCAGCAGGTTCTGCAGGCCCGTCACGGCCGGCGCCACCGCGCGCAGCGCGGCCTCCGCATCGGGGTCGTCGGCCAGGATCTCTTCGAGCGCGCCCTGCACCTGCGTCGGCGAATAGCCGGCATCGCCCACCGGCGCCAGCGCGTTGCGGGCCACCGCCACGTCGCGCACGCGAAGCGGGCCGAGACTGCGCGAGTTGCCGATCAGCGCGTCGTACAGGTCGCGTGGGACCAGCGATTCGTCCGACAGCGGCGCCAGCGCGTTGAGCCGCATCGTCGGGTCGTTGTCGTCGTCGGCGTCGAGTTGGGGGTGGATGCCGTCCCAGTGGCGGTCGAGCAGGCCCGTCAGCAACTGCATCCCGAGCCCGAAGCCAGCAACGCCCTGGCGGCGTGTGGAGGTGCGCAGCAGCAGCACGGCGGGGCGCACGTCCTTGCTACGGTGCAGCAGGTCCGTGGCGAGATCGCCGACCTGGTTCCAGTCCGGGTCCACCGCCGGAATCACGGTGTCGCCGAACTGCTGCTCGGGCTTGCCCAGCGCTGCGGTTTCGGCGGCCGTGAAGGCGGGGTCGTACTCCAGGTCGTCGCCACAGGGCGAAGCCTCGCTGATGGGCGCCTGCAATGCGTCGACGAGATCGGGAGTGAGCATGTTGCCTGTTCGAATTCGCTGGTGATAATCAAAGATGCCCACCACAGGGTCAATGCAACGAAGGAAATAGCATGAGCGAGATCGGTACCTGCCATTCGTCCTATGGCCGCCGTTCCTTGATGGGGTGGATGGGTGCGGCGGTGCTGCTGGCCGGATGCGGCGCCGCGCCGCCGAAGCCGGTCGTGACGCCGGTGGCCCTCTCGCTGGTCGGCGCTGCCGATGTGAACCCCGACGCCCGCGGCCGCGCATCGCCGGTCACCGTCCGCGTCTACGCACTCAAGACCTCCGGCCCCTTCGATGGCGCCGATTTCTTCTCGCTGTACGAGAAGGACCAGGCCACGCTCGGCGCGGAGCTGGTGCAGCGCGAGGAGATGCTGTTGCGCCCTGGCGAAACCCGCAAGCTCGAGATGACGCTGCCGGCCGATGCCAAGGCCCTGGCCTTCATGGCGGCCTATCGTGATCTGGACCGTGCGCGCTGGCGCGAGGTGCGCGCCGTGGAGCCGGGCAAGCCGGTCGGCCTCAACGTCGTGTTCGCGGCGCGGCAGATCCGTCTGGAGCCCGCGCCCCCGCCGCCCGCGCCCGCGAAGTGAGCGCGCCGCGCTGCGGTTCGTTCACGGCTTCTCAGGCTGCGGCCTGGCCAGTCCTTGGTCCTCCGGGATCCAGCGGTCGAACAGGTCACTGATGAAGGCGCTGTCCGGCCCCGAGGCCGTGAAGCACAGGGCACGCCACGGCCATCCGCCGGAAGCCTCGCCGCCGCGGGCCATCTGCTCGAGCAGGAGCGCCAGGCCGGGCTGCAATGCCTGCATCGCTTCGACGAAGGCGTGGACGTCGGCACGCGCCGATGCTTCGTGCATCTGCGGCAGCAGTCCCAGACGCAAGGCCTGCAGACGCAGCATCAAGGGATCGAACAGCCGGTTGAGGGCCGGCAAGGCGGGGATCTGGGCGTCGGCACGCGTGCCAAGGACGCGGACAAGTGCTTCCGGCGGCAGGGCGGCGCGCACCGTCGCATAGCCCGGCAGGCGCTGCAGCCCGGTGACGATCACGTACACCGGCAGTTGCACCCGCAGGCCCTGCACGGTGTCCTGGACGCGGCGGGACAGCAGCTCGAAGGTGGGACGGGCCACAGACGGATCGGCCTGCAGTGCGGCGGTCGACACGCACAGCGCCACACCGTCGAGCGGCAGCCGCGGCCGCCGACGCGCCAGCTCGTGCAGCGCACGCAGCCACAGCGAGTCCTGAGGCATCGCGGGCGCGAGGGGCAGTGGGCACACCTCGATCGCCACAAGAGGCTCCGCGAGCCACCAGCGCCAGAAGACATCGCCGTCACCGGCTGGCGGCGACGGCATCGGCCCGGGGGGGTGTGCCGCAGCGAGCAGCGCCGGCAGTTCGGCCGTGGGATCGCCCATGAAAAGGACCCAGGGTCGCCGGTACGGCGACTGCCGATCGCCGCTGCGGCACAGCGCGCGGCGCGCCGCCTGTGCCGCGGTGCGCAGGGCTTGCAGCGTGGCGGGCGAGGGGGGCGGGTGGGTGCGCTCCCAGAGCCGGATGCGCGTTTCCAGTGTTCGCCGTCGTGCGGCACGGCCGGCGCCAAGGAGCTTCCACCACAGCAGCGCCCATGTGGTCATGCACAGGGCCAGGGCCAGCCAGAAGCTCGGGAGCCATCGCATGGCGGTCAGCGCTCCACGGTCTCGAGGAACACGTAGTCGGCGACGGTCTTCTCGCCCGACCGGTCCGCACCCAGTCGCTCGCGCAGGCGCAGCAGGTAGGCCGACGCGAGTTCGAAGGGCGGTGGGCCGGACTCGGCCGCTATCTGGCCCTGCGGCACCGCCACCGCAGTCACCAGCACCGTGCCGAATGGGGGGCTCACCAGCCAGCTCGACGGGACGTCGGTGCCGAAGGTGAGTGTCTGGCCCGGCGCCGTGGCGACCGTCTGGGCGCCGTCGGAGCGGAAGTGCAGCACGGCACCGTCGGCGGTGTAGTAGTCCACCCACAGCTGCGCATCGTGCGCCGGCGTTCTCACCAGCACCCGCACCGGATCGCCTTCGCGCAGCTGGCCGTCGCGCGCCGTGGGTGTGTCCACCTGCAGGCCCGCACGGCCCTGGCGGTTGCGCGCCAGGTAGGGCTTGAGCATGGTCACCACTTCGCAGTACGGCCAGGGTCGAAGCTGCAGGTCCACGTCGGCCGTGGTGACGCCCGGCATACGGCCGACGTCGCGCTGCACGCGGTCGATGTCCTCGCGCTGGGGGACGAAGCCGCGCACGCGCGCATTGCCGTGTGCGTCGACGGTCGCGGCGAGGTCGGCACACGCGTACGCCTGCAGCTGGCCTTCGAGGCGCTCGCCCAGGCTCGACGGTGCGTCGACGCCCCGGCCCAGCCGCGCCGACAGCAGCAGGCCGAGCGGAACGAGTGCGAGTAGGGCCGCTGCCGTGCGCAGCATCGCGCGTTGCCGATGCTGCGGGTCGCGGGAGCGAAAAGGCTCGAAGGGCGGCGTCGGCTGCGGCACGAGCGGTGCGTCGCGCAGGGCGCGCGCGTCGATCGGCGCCAGCGGCAGCTGTGCAGCATGCAGGGCAATGAGCTTGGCGATCTCGCCGTCGCGGTGCTCGCTCTCGAAGTAGTACTGCCCCTTGAAGCCCAGGGCGAGGGCGTACCAGTAGATCTCCCGCAACTCGGCGTCCTCGCCCTTCAGGGCCGACAGGTGGTGGAAGAACTCCGTCTGCGCATTGGTCGAGTTGAAGAGCTGCATCTGCAGCGGTGCCGCGCTGTCGGCCCAGCGGGGATGGCACGCCATCAGCTCGTCGAACCAGGCGACGAGGGCGAAGCCGGCCGACTCGACATGCCGCATCGGCTTGCCTGCAGCCAGCGCGGCGCTGCGCGCGCGATCGAGGAGCCGGCGCGCACGTTGCTGCGCCTCGCCGCCGGTAAGCGGCGCGGCCAGTGCCGTCGAGGGCGCGTCCAGGGCCAACCCGAAGGTGAACACCGGCGCGTAGAAGTCGAAAAGGCGCGGCATGACGACCCGGCCGCTAGCGAGCTGCAGGGGCGACGCCGGGCGATCCGTGCGCACACCCACCCCCGCGGCTCCCGACCATGTCCACCCCCAATCAAGTGGAGGGCATTCTTGAAGCCGGTGCGCGGGCGCGCCATACCGCGGGGGAGCTATGCCGTTCGTGCAGCGCCGCTGCCTTGCTGCGAGGCGCGTTCGCCGTTATCGTCAACGCCAGTCAGCGCGCGTGCCCACGCCCATCCAGCCATGAAAATCCTGATCGCCGATGACCACCGGCTCGTCATCGAGGCAGTCAAGACCAAGCTCTGCGAACTGCAGAGCGACATCGAATTCGTTCTCGCGATGAGCGTGGACGAGTTGTTCGCGGGCGCGGCCGACGACGTCGACCTGGCGCTGGTCGACCTGAACATTCCCGGCGCCGAAGGCCACTCGCACATCGACGAGCTGCGCCGCCGCCATCCGGCCGTGCCGGTGATCGTGCTTTCCGGCTACGAGGACCCGGCGATCATGCGCGCCGTGCTCGAGCGCGGCGTGCTGGGTTTCATTCCCAAGGCCTATTCGCCCGACGTCATGCTCTCGGCCGTGCGCCTGGTGCTGGCGGGAGGCGTCTACGTGCCGCCCATGCTGCTGTCGGCGCTGCCTCCGGGTGTGGTGGCCGGCGTCGCGGCCGGCGGGGCGGCGCCTGCGACGGCCGAGGGCGCTGCACCCCGTATCGGAGGCATGGGCTCTCCCACCCTCGAGCACCTGCGCAAGGTGCTGACGGAGCGCCAGGTCGAAGTGCTGCAATTGCTCTCGCAGGGCAAGCCCAACAAGCTCATCGGCCGGAGCCTTGGCATCAGCGAAGGCACCGTGAAGATCCACCTCGCGGCCATCTTCCGCGCGCTCAACGTGCGCAACCGCACCGAGGCGGTGGTGGCCGCGCAGTCGCTCACCGAAGCCTGAGCAGCGCGTGCCGCCGCGCGAGAATCGCGGCATGACTTCCACCGCCTCCACGCATCCGGGCCTCGATGCCTTCGATGCCGCCATCGTCGACCTCGATGGCACCATGGTCGACACGCTGGGCGATTTCGTGGCCGCGCTCAACGGCATGCTGGACGACCTGGGCCTGCCGCAGGTCACGCCGTCGGTGGTCGAGACGCGCGTGGGCAAGGGTTCCGAACACCTGATCCGCGCCGTGCTGCAGCATGTGCAGGCACCGCCGGACGAAGCGCTGTACGACCGCGCCTGGACGCGCTACCAGCACCACTACCTCGCCATCAACGGCCGCCATTCACTGCTCTATGCCGGCGTGGCCGAGGGTCTGCAGGGCCTGTCGGCGCGCGGCCTGCGGCTGGCCTGCCTGACCAACAAGCCGCGTGACTTCGCTCGGCCGTTGCTGGAGGCCAAGGGCCTGGCGGGTTACTTCGACCACGTGTTCGGCGGCGACGACTTCGAGCGCAAGAAGCCCGATCCGCTGCCGCTGCTCAAGACCTGCGAGGCGCTGGGCACCGCCCCCGCGCGCACGCTGATGATCGGTGACTCGAGCAACGACGCGCGCGCAGCGCGTGCCGCGGGCTGCCCGGTGGTGCTGGTGACCTACGGCTACAACCACGGCGAGCCGGTGCGCGGCGTGGACGCCGATGGCTTCGTCGACGCCATCAGCGAGCTGCTGAACGCCTGAATTTCGAAACGGCACGCCGCTGTGCCTGGGCTACACTCGCCGCTCCATGTTTGTTCATCACGTCATCCAGACAGGTCGCGGGAGCCGGGGAGCCTGGCCCTGGCGTACGCCAGCGACATTGCCTGCCTGAAGCGCGGCTGCTGCTGCCGTGCGCTGACTGATGGCACGGCGCCCGCCGTGCACCCGAGGTTCGCCGCCGCTGCGAACCGCCCCGTGAATGAACGCCTGCGCCCGACCATCCAGCGGCGCCGGCCCATGGAGAACCCGTGATCACCGAACTCGAATTCAAGAGCCTCAGCGCCCAGGGCTACAACCGCATTCCGCTGATGCTCGAGGCCTTCGCCGACCTCGAGACCCCCCTCTCGCTTTATCTCAAGCTGGCGCACACCCAGGGCGGCGGCCGGCATTCCTTCCTGCTCGAATCCGTCGTCGGCGGCGAGCGCTTCGGCCGCTATTCCTTCATCGGGCTGCCGGCGCGCACGCTGCTGCGCGCCCGCGGCTTCGGCGCCGAGGCGCGCACCGAGGTCGTGACCGACGGCCAGGTCGTCGAGACGGCCGAGGGCAACCCGCTGGACTTCATCGAGGCCTACCAGCGGCGCTTCAAGGTCGCCCTGTCGCCCGGGCTGCCTCGCTTCTGCGGCGGGCTGGCCGGTTACTTCGGCTACGACGCGGTGCGCTACATCGAGAAGAAGCTCGAGGCCAGCTGCCCGCCCGACACCCTGGGCTGCCCCGACATCCTGCTGCTGCAGTGCGAGGAACTGGCGGTCATCGACAACCTCTCGGGCAAGCTGTACCTCATCGTGTACGCCGACCCGAAGCAGCCCGAGGCGTACCCCCATGGCAAGCGCCGCCTGCGCGAGCTGAAGGACAAGCTGCGCTACTCCGTCAGCGCGCCGGTCGTGAAGCCCACGCAGGCGCACCCGCCCGAGCGGCCCTTTGCCAAGCCCGACTACCTGGCGGCCGTCGAGCGCGCCAAGGAACTGATCGCCGCCGGCGACTTCATGCAGGTGCAGGTGGGCCAGCGCATCAGCAAGCGCTACACCGAGTCGCCGCTGTCGCTGTACCGCGCGCTGCGCTCGCTCAATCCGTCGCCTTACATGTACTACTACGACATGGGCGATCACCACGTGGTCGGCGCGTCGCCGGAGATCCTGGTGCGGCAGGAACACACCCCCGAGGGTGAACAGAAGATCACCATCCGCCCGCTGGCCGGCACGCGGCCGCGCGGCGCGTCCATCGAGCTGGACAAGGCGGCCGAGGTCGAACTGGTGAACGACCCCAAGGAGCGCGCCGAGCATGTGATGCTGATCGACCTGGCGCGCAACGACATCGGCCGCATCGCCAAGATCGGCACGGTGAAGGTGACCGAAGCCTTCGCGGTGGAGCGCTACAGCCACGTGATGCACATCGTGAGCAACGTCGAGGGCATCCTGAAGGACGGCATGACCGCCATCGACGTGCTCAAGGCCACGTTCCCGGCCGGCACGCTGACCGGCGCGCCGAAGGTGCACGCGATGGAACTGATCGACCAGCTGGAGCCCACCAAGCGCGGCCTGTACGGCGGCGCCTGCGGCTACATCAGCTACGCCGGCGACATGGACGTCGCCATCGCCATCCGCACCGGCATCGTCAAGGACCAGATGCTGCACGTGCAGGCCGCCGCCGGCGTCGTGGCCGATTCGGTGCCCGAGATGGAATGGAAGGAAACCGAAGCCAAGGCGCGCGCGCTGCTGCGGGCGGCTGAATTGGTGGAGGAGGGGCTGGAATGAGTACCGGATACGGACTGCCGAACGCAGAGGGCGCAGAGGTTCCGCAGAGGGCGCAGAAGGAAAACCAAATTGTCGAGAACGATTGGTCGCACGAGATCATCGGGGCGGCCGTCGAGGTGCAGAGGGTCCTGGGGACCGGTTTGCTGGAGAGTGCGTATGCGGCGGCGCTGGCCATCGAGCTGAACGAGCGCGAACTGGCGTTCAAGCGCGAGGTTCCGATCGAGGCGGTCTTCAAGGGGCGCTCGCTTGGTGTGGCCTATCGCGCCGATTTCATCGTCGAGGGCAGCGTGTTGCTGGAACTGAAGGCAATGGAAGCCACCAACGAACTGCATCGAGCGCAACTCCTGTCGTACCTGCGCGTCTCGGGCCTCAAGCTGGGCCTGCTCATCAACTTCCACGCATTCCCCGTCGTCAAGGGCATTCACAGAGTGGTCAACAAGCTATGAACCTCTTTCTGTATTCCTTCTGCGCCCTCTGCGGAACCTCTGCGCCCTCTGCGTTCGGCTGTCCGATCCCGCATTCCAGGAGCTTTGCCCGATGACCAAAGTCCTCATGATCGACAACTACGACTCCTTCACCTTCAACATCGTCCAGTACCTGGGCGAGCTGGGGGCCGAGGTGGAGACGGTGCGCAACGACGAACTCACGCTGGAGGACATCGGTGCGCGCATCGACGCCGGCGTGACGCGGCTGGTGGTGTCGCCCGGGCCCTGCTCGCCGGCCGAGGCGGGCGTGTCGGTGCCGGCGATCCGGGCCTTCGCGGGCAAGCTGCCGATCCTGGGCGTGTGCCTGGGCCACCAGTCGATCGGCGCGGCCTTCGGCGGCACCATCGTGCGGGCACAGCAGCTCATGCACGGCAAGGTCAGCGAGATCACGACCACGCGCGAGGGCGTGTTCGCCGGCCTGCCCGAGCGCTTCACCGTCAACCGCTACCACTCGCTCGCCATCGAAAAGGCCACCTGCCCGCAGGAGCTGGCGCTCACCGCCTGGACCGACGACGGCGAGATCATGGGCGTGCGGCACACCGGCTTCGCGCACGCGGTGCGCATCGAGGGCGTGCAGTTCCACCCCGAATCGATCCTGACCGAGCACGGCCATGCCATGCTCAGGAATTTCCTGTCCTGAGGTCGAGCGCGTTGTCGCTATGAAATTCATAGCTGCTTGCGCAGGCGTGACGGGCGCTGGAGGCCTTTTTGATGCATGAAACCGTGATCGACCTGCGCAGCGACACCGTGACGCAGCCCACGCCCGCGATGCGCGCCGCCATGATGGCTGCACCGCTGGGCGACGACGTGTTCGGCGCCGACCCGACGGTCAACGCACTGCAGGAGCGCATCGCCGCGCTGCTCGGCTTCGAGGCCGCGCTCTTCGTGCCCACCGGCACGCAGAGCAACCTGTGCGGCCTGCTCGCGCACTGCGGCCGCGGCGACGAGTACATCGTCGGCCAGCAGCAGCACTGCTACCGCTGGGAAGGCGGAGGCGCGGCGGTCTTCGGCAGCGTTCAGCCGCAGCCGCTGGACCATGCCCCGGACGGCACGCTGCCGCTGGCGCAGATAGCGGCGGCCATCAAGCCCGACGACGCACACTTCGCGCGCACCCGCCTGTTGGCGCTGGAGAACACGCTGGGCGGCAAGGTGCTGCCCATGGATTACCTGCGCGACGCGACGGCGCTCGCGCGCGAGCACGGGCTGGCGACGCACCTGGACGGCGCGCGGCTGTTCAATGCGGCCGTGGCGCAGTCGCAGTCCAAGTCCGTTCGGCCTGAGCCTGTCGAAGGCCTTGCCCCGGCTTCGACAAGCTCAGCCCGAACGGGGCTCGTCTTCGAAGAAGCCCGCCGCATCGCCAGCCACTTCGACAGCGTCTCTGTCTGCTTCAGCAAGGGCCTGGGCGCGCCGGTCGGCTCGGCGCTGGTCGGCAGCCGCGAGTTCATCGCGCGTGCGCACCGCATCCGCAAGATGGCCGGCGGCGGCATGCGCCAGGCCGGGCTGCTGGCCGCGGCGGCGCTGCATGCGCTGGACCACCACGTCGAGCGCCTGGCCGACGACCACGCGCTCGCGCGCCGGCTGGCCGAGGGGCTGGGCGCCATCCCGGGCCTGCGCGTCGAAACGCCGCAGACCAACATCGTCTTCGTCGACCTCGAAGGCGACGCGGCCGCGCGCGGCACGGGGCTGATCGATCACTTGAAGGCGCAGGGCGTGCTGGCCACCGGCCTGTACCGCCTGCGCTTCGTCACGCACCTGGACGTCGACGCCGCGGGCGTGGACCGGGCCGTCGCCGCCGTGCGCGGGTTCTTCGCCCGGCCCTGAGCGGAGCCGGACCGCGCCATGCCCGACCCCCAGCACCTGCTGCTCTTCATCGGCGCCGGCCTGCTGCTCAACCTGACGCCGGGGCCGGACGTGTTCTTCATCGTCAGCCACGCGCTGCGCGGCGGCGCCCGGCGGGGACTGGTCGCGGCACTGGGGATCGCGGCGGGTTGCTGCGTGCACGTGGTGGCGGCGGCCATCGGCGTGAGCGCGCTCGTCGCGGCATCGGCCACGGCCTTTTCCGTGCTCAAGTGGGTGGGCGCGGCCTACCTGGTCTACGTGGGCGTCACGATGCTGTTCGCGCGACAGCCGGCGGATGCTCCTGATTTGATAGCTGCTTCCGAAGATGTGGCGGGCACCGCGGGCCGATTTGGCTCTGAATCGCCAGCGGCCACCGTGTTCCGCCGCGGCTTCCTCACCAACGTCCTCAACCCGAAGGTGGCGCTGTTCTTCCTCGCCTTCGTGCCGCAGTTCATCGTGGCCGGCACGCCCCACGCGTGGGCCGTGTTCCTGGCGCTGGGGCTGCTGTTCACCTTCAACGGCCTCGCCGTCTGCGCCGGCTGGGCGCTGGCTGCGGCGTGGGCGGCGCGGCGCGCGGGCTTCATGCGGCGTGGCATGCAGGTCATGGAGCGCGTCGCGGGCGCCGTGTTCATCGCCTTCGGCGTGCGCCTGGCCTTCACCGACAGCCCGGCGGTGCCCTGAGCGCGCACCGCGCCGCCGAGACCCCCATTCAAGGAGAGAGACCCATGATCACCCCCCAGGAAGCGCTGCAGCGCACCATCGAGCACCGCGAGATCTTCCACGACGAAATGCTGCACCTGATGCGGCTGATCATGAAGGGCGAGATCTCGCCGCTCATGGTGGCGGCCATCACCACCGGCCTGCGCGTGAAGAAGGAGACCATCGGCGAGATCACCGCCGCCGCGCAGGTGATGCGCGAGCTCTCCGCCCGCGTGCACGTGGCCGACAAGACGCACCTGGTCGACGTCGTGGGCACGGGCGGCGACGGCTCGCACACCTTCAACATCAGCACCTGCTCGATGTTCGTGGCCGCCGCGGCTGGCGCGCGCGTGGCCAAGCACGGCGGGCGCAGCGTGTCGAGCAAGTCGGGCAGCGCCGATGTGCTCGAGGCGCTGGGCGTGAGCCTGCAGCGCACGCCGGAGCAGATCGCCGACACCATCGCGCGCGTGGGCATCGGCTTCATGTTCGCGCCCAACCACCATCCGGCCATGAAGAACGTGGCACCGGTGCGCAAGGAGATGGGCGTCAAGACCTTCTTCAACATCCTCGGGCCGCTCACCAACCCGGCCGATGCACCCAACATCCTGATGGGCGTGTTCCACCCCGACCTGGTCGGCATCCAGGTGCGTGCGCTGCAGCGCCTGGGCGCCGAGCATGCGCTCGTGGTCTACGGCCGCGACGGCATGGACGAGGTGTCGCTGGGCGCATCCACGCTGGTGGGGGAACTCAAGAACGGCGAGATCCGTGAGTACGAGATCCACCCCGAGGACTTCGGCCTGCAGATGGTGAGCAACCGCAGCCTGCGCGTGGAGACGCCCGAGCAATCGAAGGCCATGCTGGTCGGCGTACTGGACGGCGAGCCTGGCGCGCCGCGCGACATCGTGCTGCTCAACGCCGGTGCAACGCTGTATGCGGCCAACGTGGTCGACTCGATCGGCATCGGCATCGAGAAGGCGCGCGAAGCCATCGACTCCGGCGCTGCCAAGGCCAAGCTGGGCCAGTTGGTGGCGGCGACCGCGGCGGCCTGAGCGGCGCGAGGAGAATCGAGCCATGTCCGACATCCTGAACAAGATCGTTGCCATCAAGCACGAGGAAGTGGCGGCGGCGAAGAAGCGCAGTTCGCTGGAGGCGATCCGCTTCGACGCCGAGAGCCGCGTGCTCACGCGCGACTTCGTGGGCGCGATGCGCGCCAAGATCGCGGCCGGCCATGCCGCGGTGATCGCCGAGATCAAGAAGGCCAGCCCCAGCAAGGGCGTGATCCGCGAGGGCGAGTTCATACCGGCCGACCTGGCGCAGAGCTATGCCGAGGGCGACGGCGACATCAGCGCGGCCTGCCTCTCGGTGCTGACCGACAGGCAGTTCTTCCAGGGCAGCATTGACTTCCTCAAGCAGGCCCGCGCCTCGTGCGAGCTGCCGGTGCTGCGCAAGGACTTCATGGTCGATGCCTGGCAGATCTACGAGTCGCGCGCGATCGGCGCGGACTGCGTGCTGCTCATCGCCGCCTGCCTGGACGACGCGCAGATGAAGGATTTCGAGGCCATCGCGATGGGCCTGGGCATGGCGGTGCTGGTCGAGGTGCATGACGCGGCCGAGATGGAGCGTGCGCTGAAGCTCAAGACGCCGCTGGTCGGCGTGAACAACCGCAACCTGCGCAACTTCGAGGTCTCGATCCGGACCACGATCGACCTGAAGGCAGCCGTGCCGGCCGACCGGCTGCTGGTGACCGAGTCGGGCATCGCCACGCGCGAGGACGTGAAGACGCTGCGCGACGCCGGCGTCGACGCCTTCCTGGTGGGCGAAAGCTTCATGCGCGCCCCGGAACCGGGCGAGGCGCTGGCGAAGCTCTTCGCCTGAAGAAGGGTGGCGCTATGGATTTCGTAGCTGCCTGCGCAGATGGGGCGGGCGCCGGAGGCCGATTTCATGCCTGAAGCTCGCGTCACCCAACTGCAGTCCGCCGACCCGGCCGACTGGCCCGTGGCGCCCGGCTGGCAGCCGCTGGTCGACGATTTCTTCGGCTCGGCCGTCGGGCTGAAGCTGCTCGGCTTCCTGGGCGAGCGGCTCGATGCCGGCGCCAGCATCTTCCCGCCGCAGCCGCTGCGTGCGCTGGAACTGACGCCGCCCGAGGCGGTGCGCGTCGTCATCCTCGGCCAGGACCCGTACCACGGGCGCGGCCAGGCCGAGGGGCTGGCCTTTTCCGTGGCGCCGGGCGTGGCGCTGCCGCCTTCGCTGCGCAACATCTTCAAGGAGCTGGAGCGCGACCTGGGCACACCGCCGCCGCGCTTCCCCGAGCCGGGCGGCAGCCTGGTGAAGTGGGCGAAGAGCGGCGTGCTGCTGCTCAACACTTGCCTCACGGTGGAGGAGGGGCAGGCGGCCAGCCATTCCGGCAAGGGCTGGGAGGTGCTGACCGACGCGGTCATCCGCCACGTGGCCGAGGGCCCGCGGCCCGTGGTCTTCATGCTCTGGGGTGCACACGCGCAGGGCAAGCGTGGCTTCATCGACGGCAAGCGGCACAAGCTGCTGATGTCGAACCATCCCTCGCCGCTGTCGGCCTTGAAGCCGCCCGTGCCCTTCATCGGCAACGGGCACTTCGGGCAGGCGCGCGCATGGCGAGAGGCGCAGCAGCAGGCGCTGGTGCGCGAGGCGCCGTCCGATTCAGCGGGCTGACGGCACCGACAGCTATCGTTTCGATAGCTGTCTGAGCAAACCCTATGCGCGCTTCGACTGCTTTTCGTTCGCAGCCGGGGTGAGCGGGGACAGCGGCGTGGTCACCGTGCCGGCCACGTAATCCTGCTGGATGTCGATCGTGCTGTGGCGGCCCAGGGCGTCGAAGTTCTGCGCCAGCCAGTCGCTGGCGGCGGCGCGGCCGCTCTCGAACAGCGCCTCGATCATGCGGATGTCGGCCGACATCTTGCTGGCCGCCGACAGCGGCGCGTGGCCGGCGCTGTCGACGTCGATGCGGTGCAGCAGCAGCTTGCGGTACTGGCTGCCCTCCTGCAGCCGGCCGTCGGCGAGCAGCTGGTTGATGAAGTCGATGCTGCGCATCTGCGACAGCAGGCTGGCGTTGAAGGCCAGCTCCGTCATGCGCTGCTCGATCTCGAAGGGCGTGCGGGGGGTCTCCACGCGCTCCAGCGGGTTGAGCTGCACCAGCACGATGTCGGCGCTGCGGCAGCGGTCGATCAGCGGCAGCAGTGCGGGGTTGGCCGAATAGCCGCCGTCCCAATAGGGCTCGCCGTCGATCTCCACGGCCTGGAACATGGTCGGCAGGCAAGCCGAGGCCATCACGGCCGGCAGCGTGAGCCGCTCGCCATGGAAGATCTCGGCGCGGCCGGTGCGCACCTGTGTTGCCGAGACGAAGACGCGGGGCGCCTCCAGTTCGGCCAGGGCGTCGAAGTCGATCTCCTGGTCCAGCAGCTGGCGCAGCGGGTTGATGTCGAGCGGGTTGAAGTGGTACGGCGAGGCCCAGGGGTCCATGCCCAGGGTGGAGCGCAGGGCCGAGCCGTCGCCGAAGAGCAGGCGCGCGAACTGCTGGGCGATCGCGCCGGGTGCCCCGGCACCGGCCACGCGGCGCCAGACGCGCTCCAGCGTCGCGCGGGCGGCAGCCTGTGCGGCCGCGCGGTCGCCACCGGCGGCGCGCGCCGTCGCGAAGCCGTGCGCCAGCGCCACCGCGTTGACCGCGCCGGCGCTGGCGCCGCTGATGCCTTCGAAGTCGAGGCGGCCATCTTCGAGCAGGGCGTCCAGCACCCCCCAGGTGAAGGCGCCGTGCGAACCGCCGCCCTGCAGGGCGAGATTCACCCGGCGGCGGGTGCGCTGAGCCGGCGCAGGAAGGGGCAAGGAAATCGGTTTCATCCGGGTAATTGTGCACTGCAGCAATAGCCTTGGGGTTAACCCTTGGGTGGAAAGGGTTGCTGGGTACCGATGACGGCGGTGGCGACTTTGCGTCGCATGCGTGTGGGGCCAGTGACGAGCCGTTTCGGTCGTGCTATAGTTCGAGGTTCGCCGGAGAGGTGGCCGAGTGGTTAATGGCAGCAGACTGTAAATCTGCCCTCTTACGAGTACGCTGGTTCGAATCCAGCCCTCTCCACCAGCGATTGAATGGATTTGTCAGGCGCCTGAAAAACAAGCGCACGCGACGGTCCGGCACGTGCCGGGACGTCACGATGCGGGAGTAGTTCAATGGTAGAACCCCAGCCTTCCAAGCTGATGACGCGGGTTCGATTCCCGTCTCCCGCTCCAGGCAGGTCCGTTGTCGTTGGTCCAGGCAATGGTTTTCGTGTCGCCCTTGTGGCTCAGTGGTAGAGCACTCCCTTGGTAAGGGAGAGGTCGCGGGTCCGATTCCCGCCAAGGGCACCAAAGATTCAGGGAGAGCGCAGCAGCGCTGCCCTCCTTGTCGTGTGATCCAGTTATTTTTCGGAGTCGAAAAAAATGGCAAAAGGCAAGTTCGAGCGCACCAAGCCGCACGTGAACGTGGGCACGATCGGTCACGTGGACCATGGCAAG
>NZ_CABFMN010000112.1 GCF_901875635.1 Xylophilus ampelinus
GGTGTTGCTGCCCGTGCCGCCGTCGTCGCCGATGCGCTGGTGCATGTTGCCCAGCATGGCCAGGTTGGACTGGCGCAACTGCTCGGGCAAGGCGGCGTACAGGGGGACGTCGGCTCGATAGGTGGGCGCGGCCTGGGTCGGCAACGTGTTGCTCAGGTACGCGCCCGTGCCGGTCACATCCAGGCGGTAGTCGTAGGCGCCGGCCGAGACGGGCGCGGCGAGGCTGAAGGCGCCGCCCGCAATGCCGCCGGCAGCGCTGACGACCTGGATGCCGTTGCCCGTGGTCTGGCCGCCCAGGCCGCCCAGGTTGGTCACCTGCACGGCAGTGGTGCCGCTGGCGCTGCCAGTGACGACCAGCTTGTCGGTCGCGCTGGAACTGTCGCCCAGCACGGTGCCCACGCGCAGCAGGCCGTTGCTGCCCACGTAGTTGCCGTTGACGGTCAGCGTGCTGCCCGCCGTGGCGCCAAGCAGCGAGACAGTGCCGGCGTTGGTCAGGCCGGCGACTGCCTGGTTGAAGCCGCCCGTCTCCAGCGTCGCGCCTGCGGCCACCTGGTGGGCCGACGCGGCACAGAAGGCGTTCGCCGCGCCGGCGCGCAGGGTGCCCTGGGCAACGTTGGTCGCCCCCGTGTACGTGTTGGCACCCGAGAGGGTCAGGGTGCCACTGCCTTGCTTTGTGAGGAAGCCGCCGCCGGAGATGGCGCCGGCCAGCGTCTCATGGAAACTGCCGGTGTCGATGACCGGGTCGTTGCTGCCGGTCAGGCGGATGGCGTTGGCCAGCGTCAGGCCATCGACCGAGAACCCGAGCGTGGTGCCGTCGTCCATGGCGAGCTCGCCGCTGCCCAGCGCGGTGCTGCTTCCGACCTTGATCTGCCCTTCCTTCAGCGCCGTGCCGCCGCTGTAGCTGCTGGCGCCCGACAGTGTCAGCGTGCCGGCGCCGGTCTTGACCAGGCTGCCGGTGCCGGTGATGGCGCCGGCGTAGCTGCTGTCGGTGGCCTGGTTCGCGGTCAGCGTCCGGGCGTTCAGCGCCACCGTGCCGCCCGTGCCCGAGAAGCTCGAGGTGGCGAGGTCCCAGCTGCCGAGGTCCAGCGTGCCGCCGTTGACGGTGTAGGCGGAGTTCTGCACGAAGCCACCCGCGCTGCCCGCGGCCAGCGTGCCGGCCTGGACGGTGGTGCCACCGGTGTAGGTGCTGGTGCCGCTCAGGGTGAGCGTGCCCTGGCCGTCCTTGACGACCGCGCCGGGACCGGAAACGCCTGCAGCCACCTCCATCGTGGTGCCCGCGTTGACGACGTCGACGCTGTTGCTGCCCGCGCTGGTGACGATCTCGAAGCCCGTGCCCGCGTCCACGCGCAGCTGGCTCCCCGCGCCACCCTGGTAGCCGATGCCGTTGACCGTGACGTTGTCGCCCAGGGTGACCGTGAAGCTGCCGGTGGCGTCGTTGCCGGCCGCGAAATTCGCGGTCGAGCCATTGATCCACGCGACCGTGGGGCCGACGCCGGCGCTGTCGGCGTTCCAGAAGCGCTGGGCGTTCGTCCGGCCCCACACGCCCGACGGGCTGGCACCGCCCGCCCCGGCAGTGCCGCCGTCCAGATCCCAGTAGTACTGGCCGGCGGCCAGGGTGGTCACCGTGTAGGTCAGCGACTGCGGGCCGCCCGAGGTGCCTGCCAGGTACACGTTGGTGCCCGAGATGCCGGTGAGCGATCCGCCGAGGGCGACCAGCTGCCCCGCCGCTGCGGTGAGCCCGCTCAGTCCCGCCGCGTTGAGCTGCACGGACAAGATGCTCCCGCTGGGCGTGCTGGAGGACACCTCCGTCGAGCCCGTCGGCGTGCCATCGCCCAGGGCCGCATAGGTCGCGGTGCTGTTCGACGTGCTGCCCAGGGCACTCGCGTTCCCGTTGTAGAGCACGGTTTGGAATGCCGCGCCGCTGGCCGGCAGGCCGAGCACGCCGGCGGTGTTCACGTTGAGCGTGGCGCTGGAAAAGATCTGGTCCGGCGCCAGCGCGCCCGGACCGAGGTCGAACACGTAGTACGAACGGTAGGTATCCCCCGAATAGTTGCCGGTGATGTAGTTGTCGTTGCCGATCAAATGGTAGCCGTCGTTCCGGTACCAGCCGGTGTCCACCGTGTTGATCGTCGACTGTGCATGCGCTGCCCCGGCCAGCAGCGACATGGCGAGCGCCGCAACGCACGCAGCGGCAGCCTTGTTGCCGGCACGCGCCGTCTCGGGGGCAGCCACGTAGGCCCCGCGGGCCATGTTCCAGATGGTTCGGTGAAATTTGTTCAAAGCGGTGACTCCCTGTGAGTGCGGCGTGTGCGCCGCTGGTTTTGAGATACAAAAGTCTACCTATTGGTACCAAAATAGAGACAAATTTGTACCAATTGATTAACAACAAAAGACAACAGATAGGACCGAAATTGCCCGACAGGCCTTTCCAGACATAGGAAGTTCGCTATTGATTCGATAGCATCGGCGCTTTGCAGAATTGCAACAATCCTGGGCAGCAAGCACGTGCGGCCCGCGCTCAACGCCCGCACCGCGTCGCGCCGCTCGCGTTTGCAGGCCCTGTGGCACGATCCGGCCCGTGCTCCCACCGCCCGCCCCAACTCGCCGCGCCCCCTACCGCACCTGGCCGGCCACGCTGGCGATCGCTGCGGCGATGGCGCTGTACATCGGTGGCCTGCGCTACTGGGACAGCCACATCCCTGGCAGCCGCGAACTGCCCGCGGGCGAAACCCTCGTGGTCGGCCCGGCGCGCTTCGTGCCTGCGCCGGGCTGGCAGATGGACGTGTCGCGCTCGCGCCCGGGCCAATCGCTGACGCTGTTCAAGACGGGGCACACCTTCGTCGTCAAGGCCAGCCGCTGGCTCGGCGACGAGGACGGGCCCATCGAGCGGCAGACGCGCTGGATGGAGCGCGTGGAGCGCGTGCGCATCGAGGGCGACATCACCGACTTCTTCACCCTCTGGGGCCTGCAGGGCATCACCTTTGCCTACTACGGGCCGACCACCACCGGCCGCTTCTGGCAGGTGGTCGACACCCGGCGGCATTCGGTCGTGCACGTCGACTTCTACGGCCCTGCCGAGGGCGAGGGCCAGGCCTTGCGCGACGCGCGCGACATGCTCGATTCGATGGACCTCGAGGGCGGGGCATCGTGACGAGCGCGCCGTCGGCCGCCCTCACCCACCCGGGCGCGCTGGACGCTCCCGCCGGCCCTGCCCTGCCCGACCGCCGGGCACTGCCGGCCGATGCCGATGCCGGCCCCGGCGCCTGGCCCATCGGCACCGACTCCTTCTTCCAGCCGCGGCGCGCCGCCTTCTGGCTCCTGGTGGTGCTGCTGGCCAACGGGGCCGTGTACATCGCGCAGCTGTACTGGATCGGCCTGCGTGCGGTGCCCGTCACGTCGCTGCTGGGCCTGGCCGTGTGGGCTGTCTACACCGTCGCCTTCGTCTACCTCTTCCGCGTGCTGGAGCTGCTCGAACAACTGCCCACCGCCGCCTTCGTGCTCGCGTTCGCCTGGGGCGGGCTGGGCGCCGTGTACCTGTCGGCGCCGGCCAACGTCGCCATCCAGAGCCTGGCGGCCAAGCTCGTGTCGCCCGAGTTCGTGGCCGTGTGGGGCCCCGCGCTGGCCGGGCCCATCACCGAGGAATTCTTCAAGCTCGCGGGCGTGATGCTCATCGTGCTGGTCGCGCGCAACCAGTTCCCGACCGAGCTGTCGGTGCTCGTCATCGGCGCCATGGTGGGCCTGGGCTTCCAGGTGGTCGAGAACCTCAGCTACACCGTGCGCGCCGCCATCAGCTTCCCGATCGAGAACCAGTGGCTGCCGGTGCTGCTGAACCTGGTCACGCGCGGCCTGCTGGGCGGGCTGTGGAGCCACGCGGCCTACACCACCGTCGCCAGCTTCGGCCTCGCCTGCGCGATGTTCCAGACCGGCCGCCCGCGCGTGCTGCGCGTCGCCATGGCCGTCGCCGGCTTCGCCGCCGCCTGGGCCATGCACTTCGCGTGGAATTCGCCCTGGCTGGAAGACCGCTTTCCCGACACCCGCTGGGGCCTGGCCGCCCTGCTCGTCGTCAAGGGCCTGCCCGTCGCCCTGGCCGCTGCGCTGGTATGGCGCGCCGCGCTGCGCGAGGAAGGCCGCCACCTGCAGGCGCTGGCCGCCTACCTGGTGCCCGAGCGCGAATTGCTCTCGGACGACGAATGGATGCGGCTCGGCTCGCCGCTGGAGCGCCTGCGCGTGCGGCGCGAGATCGGCCGGCGCTACGGCCGCAAGGCGCGGCGCCTGAAGGCGCGGCTGCAGCGGGAGCAGTTGCGGCTGGTGATGAAGGCCGGCGTCTACGGGCGGGGCGCACGCACCGAACGCCACGAGCTCGCCATCCGCCGCACGCGCGCCCGGCTCGACAGCCTGCCGGCCGCGGCCTGAGCCGCGCCGGCGATCCGCCGCCACCATCGCCCGGTCCAGCGCCGCGATCGCTCGGCCGAACGGCCAGCCCTTCCGCGCTATCGACCGTCAGTTGACGTTTATTTACGATTCGCGCCCTCCCAACTTTCTGACTTGCGTCTGGCGCAACCGATGACTTCCGCCCTGTCTCCCACCTTCTCGCATGCCCGCCCGGGCGCCTCGTCGGCCGCCGTGTGGGCGGGCCGCGTCCTCAGCGCGCTGGTCGTGCTGGTGTTGCTGGCTGATGCAGCGGTGAGCTTCTTCGCCCCAGAAAAGCTGGCAGAGCCGATGGCCGCCACCGGCTTCACGGCCGCGCTCTCGCCGCAGCTCGGCACCCTCATGCTGGTGTGCGCCGTGCTGTACGCGATCCCGCAGACCAGCGTACTCGGCGCCATCCTCACCACCGGCTTCTTCGGCGGCGCCATCTGCGCGCATTTCCGCGTCGGCGAGATCGGCTCCGGGGCGCAGATCGTGTGCCTGCTGATCGGCGTCGCGGCCTGGCTCGGGCTGTACCTGCGGATGCCGGCGTTGAGGGCGCTGCTGCCACTCACGCGAGGTTGAGTGCCGGCGAGGCCGGCCGCCGTTGCCGGCCCACGGGTTCACCGCCCGGTCGGTCAGAGTGCTCTCTTTTTGATAGCTGTTCGCGCAAGCTGGGCGGGCGTTACAGGCACTTTTTGCTTGAATCCGATGGCTGCCCCCGAGCGCTCGACGTGCAGGCGCCGCAGCGTTGCAGCGCGGCGCACGGCCGGAGCGATGCGGCCAGAGGCGGCCGTCAGCCGCGCGCTTCGCGCCCCGTTTTCGGCAACAGCGCCGCCACGATGCCCAGCAGCGGCAAGTACGCGATGACCTGGTAGACGTAATCGATGCTCGTGCGGTCGGCCAGCACGCCCAGCACCGCCGCGCCCAGGCCCCCCATGCCGAAGGCGAAGCCGAAGAACAGGCCCGACACCATGCCGACCTTGCCGGGGATGAGTTCCTGCGCGTAGACCAGGATCGCCGAGAAGGCCGACGAGAGGATCAGGCCGATCAGCAGCGTCAGCACCACCGTCCAGAACAGGTTGGCGTGCGGCAGCAGCAGGGCGAAGGGCGCCATGCCGAGGATCGAGGCCCAGATCACCGGCTTGCGCCCGATGCGGTCGCCCAGCGGACCGCCGCCCAGCGTGCCCAGCGCCGACGCGAACAGGAACACGAAGAGCAGCAGCTGCGAGTTCTGCACCGACACGTCGAAGTGGTGGATCAAATAGAAGGTGTAGAAGCTCGAGATGCCGGCGATGTAGAAGTACTTGCTGAAGATCAGCACCAGCAACACGGCGATCGCGCCCAGCACCTGCGCCCGCGGCAGTGTCGCCACGTCCTTCGGCGCCGCGCGAACCACACGCCGCTGCCCCGCATACCAGCGGCTGACCCGCGTCAGCAGCGCAATGCCGACCAGCGCCGCGAGCGCGAACCACGCCGCGCTGTGCTGCCCGAAGGGCACCACCACCGCCGCGGCCAGCAGCGGCCCGAGCGCGCTGCCCGTGTTGCCACCCACCTGGAACAGCGACTGCGCCAGCCCGTGCCGCCCGCCCGAGGCCATGCGCGCCACGCGCGACGACTCGGGGTGGAAGATCGACGAGCCCACGCCGACGAAGGCCGCCGCCACCAGCACCATGCCGTAGCTCGACGCGAAGCCCAGCAGCATCAGCCCGACCAGCGTGAAGCACATGCCCATCGGCAGCGAATACGGCACGCTGCGCCGGTCGGTATACAGGCCCACGACGGGCTGGAAGATCGACGCCGTCAGCTGGTAGGTCAGCGTGATCAGGCCGATCTGCCCGAAGCTCAGGTGGAAGTTGCCCTGCAGCACCGGGTACATCGCCAGGATCAGCGACTGCATCATGTCGTTGATGAGGTGCGACGCGCTGATGGCGCCCAGCACGCCGAAGGCGACGGTGGGCGCCTGGGCGGCGGAGGGGGACGAAGAAGCTGTGCCGGCCGGCACGGAGGGGCTGGAAGGAAGCGCGGTGGACATGGCGTTGGCCTGGGCTGAAAGTCTTTGCTTTCCCCGCCGCACGCGCTGCAACACGGCAGGGCGGCAGGGATCAGGGACCGGATCGTAGGCCGGCGGCATGCGCCCGTCTTGCGCCGTACGGCCTATCATCTTCGCGAAAAGGACAGCATCGCTGTTCGCCCTGGACCCGTCATGGTGCTCACCGCTGCCCCGCCGCCTTCCCCGCCCGATTCGCCGCTCCCGTCACCCTCGCTGGCCGAGATCGACCGAAGCACCCTCCCCGTCACCTGCAAGGCCACCGACAACGCGCCGGGCACAAACACCGACCACCACGCGCACCCGCACCACCACCAGTTGATCTACGCCGTGCACGGCGTGATGGTGGTCCTGTCCGAGGGTGGCCAATGGATCGTGCCGCCCACGCGTGCCATCTGGATGCCCGCAGGCACGACGCACCAGGTGCGCCACCTCGGCGAGGTGCGCATGCGCAGCCTCTTCGTGCGCCCCGACGCCGCGCCGCTGCTGACCGACCGCCCGCAGGTGGTGGGCATCTCGTCGCTGCTGCGTGAGCTGATCCAGGCCGCGATGACCGTGCCCATCCCCTACGCCGCCGACTCGCGCGACGGCCGCCTCATGCGCCTGCTGCTCGACGAACTGCATGCCCTGCCCGTGCTGCCCATGCACCTGCCCAACCCGACCGATGCGCGCCTGAAACGCATCTGTACGCACATCGACCGCCACCCCGACGATGCATTGACCCTGGACGACTGGGCGCAGCGGCTGGACGTGAACGTGAAGACTTTGCAGCGCCTGTTCGTGCGCGACACCGGCATGAACTTCGGCCGCTGGCGCCAGCAGGCGCGGCTGCTGCGCGCGCTGCAGCAGCTGGCGCAGGGAGAGAAGGTGATCGATGTGGCGCTGGCGTTGGGCTATGAGAGCCCGGGGGCGTTTGCGACGATGTTCAAGCGGCAGTTTGGGCAGACGCCGAGTGGGTTTTTTCGGTAACGATCTCCCAGCGACAAATCATGTCTGCGCCAAACAATGAGCTTCCATTTTTAGCTCGTGAGCGCATGGCTCACATTGGCTCCAAGCGGGCATGGTGGCTTCAACTTGCTCGGCCTTGCAGAGGTTACGGAAGTAAATTGCGTGAAGCTCAGCGGCCGGCTTCGGCAAATAGCAGACATCCTGGGTACCCCAACAGTCGATCCTCAATGGCTGGTCTCTGCTAAGTGGCCGACATTGGAGGCAGGTTAGTCAAGAAGGCGTTGAATGTTCGCTCTTACAGGAGATTAAGTGGTGCTCTCGACCCAAAGGAGATTATGTTCCACGTACCCCATTGCCAAAAAGCCAGCATTCAACATTACATGGATGCTCATCACAGACGACTACTTCAAGATAGATTCGTCATGGTCGCTCCGCATCCTTCAGCCAATCATTCACTCCGTTCACACCCGATGCCAGCAACGTATCCTGCACCGCGACCACACGTTGCAGCATGGCACCTCCGTCCGATTCTTCCTGCTCTTCAGCCTGGGCGAAAAGGCGGGTCAAAAGCTGTGTAAGGTTGTTCTCATGGTCGTACAGGTAGGGCTTTGCTCGCCGAACGTAGTCCAGATAAATCTCAGTGGATTCCAGCGCGGACATGGGATCACGAGTTGATGTGGCGTTTAACCAAGCATCGAATTCGTAAAAATCTCTTTGTGTAGACTCTGTCTCAGCTTCAAGCACTTTGAAGCAACGCTGGATCAATTCAGTCGGCACTGAAATCAGTGGCGATTTTTCTCTGAAAAGATTTCTGCATTTTCGCGCTACAACAACAGCATGGGGGTTTGAAGCGCTCAAGCCCGCCTGAATACCTGCCAAGCAGTGAGCGCGATGTTGCTGCATATTGCTTGATTGCGTCCAGACGCTTGCTGCGCCGTGCCAAGCGTGACTGGCGCTTCGCGATATCAATTCAGAGACGAAGGAGGAGAAGTCAATTTTTTTCGACAAAGCAGCCAAGGCTGAAATGCGCCCCCAAGTTTCCAATTCCTTATCTTGACCATCACTGTAGAGACGTCTCAGCCACGGGGCGACCACGTCAAATTTTTGATGGTATGCATAATACAGGCAAGGCTCGGCGATAACCCAAAGCCCGGCAGCACTTTCCTGCATGGCAAGGTCGAACAGACCCCACCCCAGATCAGGTTGAATGCTCTGCAAATATGGCAAGCGCCTAAGAATCAGGGCACTGAGGGCAGGGTGTCCGGCAGTAGCGAATTGGCGCAACGTTGGCGCCAGCAATTCAGGCCAAGTCAAATTTTTCTCGCGCAATCGCGTGGCCGTGATCATCAGGGCCTCCACAACGTGACCACGTGCCATATTGATGCCTGCAGTTAGCAAATCAACGGAGTCTCCAGAAATCGAGCTCTGTTCCCGAAGTGTTAAAAAATCGATCGCCCAGAACACCAGTTTTTCGGCACACACCGTGTTTTGAACCACGTGTGCACAGGCCTGCAGCGCATTTGACGCGGTTCGGTTGTGGTGCCAGTGGGCAGGATGTCTTTCCAATTCATCCAACATATGCTGTGCCAATACAGCGGCATCTGGCTCCTCTACGGGCGTCCAACCGCTTTGGCTTTGCAAGTTGCCGTGGCGATGAGCCACATAGGCGGCAACCCCGTCCATGATGTCATCGCGAAATCGATGGGGAAGTTGTGCCCAATTTACTTTCAATAAACGCAAAAAGCGAGTGGGCTCCCGTGAAGCGGCCTCATGCAATTCCCTGCCAATTTCTTGTTCTCCACCCACTAGAAAATCATCAAACGAATCGCGGTCATATCCGGCGTAGTGGGCTAATAGTTGCAACACTGTCTCATCGCTCGCAGCAAGAAACACCTCAAACGAAAAAGGTGCACTAACCACGCCGCCACGCATCCCAATGTAAGGTTGACGTTCAAGAGGCCAACACAATTTCTCGCATTCAATTAACACCTCTTGACTGGCAAGCGATCGTAAATGGCACGGAATGGCGAGAATCAACTGCGCTTGCTTTTTCAGCGCCCATGGCCTGTCTTTCGGATCGTCAGCGTCTTCCTGATGAAGGCTCAGAATGAGCACACAAATAGCATCTTGCGCCGTACCATCAAGCTGCGCAAATGAGCTCTGCAGCAGAGTACCCAATTCATAGGAAAGATCTGATTGCAGCAAGGGCTTTTCAAGCAACAAACGACCAATTAAATCGAGGTTGCTTGCTGGTGCCGCCGTGCACGCGAGGATGGCGAAATAACGCAACGCACCTTCGGCACTGGAGCTTAAACGTTCGCGGTTGTTCCCCCACCAGTCCGACTGAGTGACTGCATGGTGCACGATTGCAGATTCAACCGCATCCAGCAGAACGTGTTCGCTATCCGCATGCCGATAGTCGACTTGGCTGTGCGTGACGTTGTAAGACGTTTTGCGTAGGAACCCACTCCAGTAGCTTGCGGGTGTGTATCCATAACGCGATTGCTTGATTTGGCTCCATTGCTCGACAGAAGCTACTGTTACATCCAATAATTTTGTGGATTTTTGCATTCGATCTGCAAGGAAATTTTCTTGACTATCACCAAACTCATGTGGCACGCAATGGAGCTTGGAGCCGAAGTGATATCCCAGTACATCGTCGTCGCTAATTTCGCCCGCAATATAATGCCACAGCACCGAATCATCCAGGTTGCCCGCTTTCATGCAATGCGCAAGCGCATGACCAAGAAAGCTGTGCTCAAGGCGCGGTAACTTGAGCAAGATCAGCAGCAAGTGTTCAAGCAGGCCTGAATTTTCGGTATGAATTTGGGTGATGCCATGGGCCATCGAATGCACAAACTGGGCTTTGTCGACACCTTCCGTTGTCAGCACTTCAATCCAGAATGCGACGACGCCTGCAGCATCGTCGTTTTTCCACTGCGACACCCGATGCACATGCGCGGCCAGTCCCTCCACATCCCGCAAATCTTTTAATAACGGAACGAGATGCTTGCGCCAGAAGTAGTGCCATTCCGGCCGGATTGCTTGGGTGTAGATCACCTGGAAAACTTCGCGATGCGTGGATCTCAGGTCGCGTATCAATGGCCAGTCGTCATCCTGAGGAATTTGTTCTGCAAAAGACTCCGCCACCAAACGGCGAATGTGGAAAGCATGCGTACTGGTTAAAACAGTGCGTAATTGCTTTCGAAAATCGCGTCGATCCCTAGTGGCCAATTGCGCAATAAAGCTGCGAATGCTGGGGCGCACAAAAGGCACGGGCGGTAAGTTTTGAATGAATGCATTTAAGCTAACGCCTTGCCGCTCCGTTCCGCTGATCACCAGCACGTCGAGGAGCGTTTGGTGCCCAAAGGTCAATTGTCCGTCTTGCATTTCAATCAGCACGTTGTGACTGAGCAGCGCTCTCAGGATGTCTTGAGATGCAGAAAATCGCTGTCTAGGCACCGCCAAGCTGCGCAACCTAAGCATTTCCGAGGCCATTGCCTCGATGGCTTGCATTGCGGTATCTCCAAGTGCACTATTTGATTGGACGGCCGTAGCCAGATAACGCTGTGCCAATGCCTGGCTTGTCACCACGTTAAAGCTGCCACTTTGCTGCGCCAGTTCCACGTACAAAGCCAATTCACGTGGATTGCGGATTAACTCGCGAGTGGCCGCATCAGCGCCCAAAGCGTCAATATCAAGCTTGACAAGCAATGGGGTAATTTCCATTTCCCAATTCAATGGCTGGCAAGTGAATTCTTTGTCCCACGTTCTTTGAGCAATGCGCCGATCGTAATGGCGATCAAACTCACGGCAGGCTGTAATGACGGTGACATTGGGGATAAGGAGAAGCTGATCAATTTGAGCCAAAAAATATGTCAGCACTTGATGCTCTCGGGCAATGGACAGAACATCTAGGGAATCGATGACTACCACAACATGGGCATCCTCCACCATGCGCGCAACGTTCCCTACCCATTGCTCAGATAGACCTTGAGCTTGGCGGTCCTGTGCCGTGGCAAGGTCTGCAAACTCGCGTGATTGAATAAACAGCGGTAGCAAGTCTCGGCGGGTTTGGGCTAGTCGTTCCAACTCATCTTGCAAGGCAAGCATCACACAGGTTTTTCCTGAGCCGGGCAATCCGGTCAGCAAGATGGAACGATGATTGGCTGTAATCGCTGCGAGGATATCGTTAACCAGTGGGATCGGAATACGCTCGGTGCCAATATCTCTACGCCATATGCGACCAATGGCAGAGGTGCTTTGGAATGAAGAGCGAACCTTCATAACGTCTACGGACGGGGTCAGCATTGACCCAGCTTGATTCAGTAGATCTTTGAGGTCGGCTTTGGTGAGTCGATGTTGTGCGGCGGAGCTGTGACCATTGCCATTAGCGCGCATTCCGAGGCAATCTATATGTTTCCACAGGGCACTGTAGGCCGCTAAAGGACTGCTTGCCAGACGGCGCAGCCGTTCGAGCAGTAGTGTTTGCATACGGTCCAATTCAGGGCTAACCTCAAAGCTTGTCCGACTCAGAAATGTGTATGTCGTGAGCGTTGGGGCATGCTGGTCGAGCAGTTTTTCCAGTTGGGTATCCGTCTCTTGGTGGGCTATGCCAAGATTGGCTCGGTAGGTAGATTCGTCGGCATAACTGGTGCTGAATTCACGGAGCGCCGCCAAATTGCCGAAATTGTTGCGCGAATAGAATCGAACTGATGCCGTGCCATCGTTGGCAATGAGTTTTTTCGCTTTATGCAACTCATCGCTTAAGTCGCCTAGGGACCAGGCCTTGAACGCTGCTTGATTCTTTTTGCATTGGCAGCAAATTGTTGTGCCGTCTGCTTTTCCGATCACTACATCGTCCACCAACCACGTGATTGAATCGACTTCAAGCCATTGATACTCTGGCTCTGATAGGACGCTTAGAGCCCAATCAAGGGCAACAAGAGTCTGGTAACCATCTCCGCGGTTGGATTGGATGCCCGCTTTGCTCATTTTTTACCTCTTGAATGGTGCAGATGCCTCGAAGCCAGTCAGTATGAATCACGTCTGCATCCGGGGAGGCTTCAATCTAGCCCCAAGCAGTCGCGGCTCATTGAGTCTGGCCTGGCAGCAAGGGGGGCGATAGCACTACTTCCACACATGCAAAAGCGGGAACTCGGCCTGCGTCAGGCTCCGTTCCCGCTCTAGGTGCAAAGCGCGGGCCCGCAAAGAACATTCCGCGCAATGACTGCTTTAGGTAGTAGCAGTCATTGACATTGTTGAGTTGACTGACTGCAACCAGTCTGATGCGGTCATCCGGGGCAACCGCTTCAACCTCTGCTGTTAACCGAACTGCATCATCAGTGACAGCAAATATCGGCTGCATCAGATTGAAAACTGTCAGCGCTAGTCAAACAACCTCCCCTGCCCGCCCGGCTTCGCCCTCTCCATTCCCAACATCCTCATCTTGAGCATCGGCCCCCCCGGCGCCAAAAACCCGCCCTACTACCCCTTGACGCCCAGCACCCGGTGGCACGGCACCACCCGCGCAAAGGGGTTGGCGCCCAGCGCTTGGCCAACGGCACGGGCCAAGGTCTTGTCGCCCAACTCCTGCGCGATCTCGCCATAGCTCTTCGGCTCGCCCGGCAGGCTGCGGCGGGCGATCGCATCCACGCACGCGACGGCTGGCGCCGCCCAGCCGCTCCACTCACTCCACTCGCCCCCCGAGATTCACATCCTTCTCAAGCAACCACCCGACGCCGCACAGGCATGCCACCAGCAACGCCGTCCACAGGATGCGCGGCACCATGCCCATGCCGTCGGCATGCCACAGAAACACGCCGCATCCGGCAGCCGATGCGAGAAAGAGCACCACGGCCAGCACGCGCGTGGCGCTGTTCGCGTGCGGGTCGTAGGGCGTTCGATGCAGGTCGAACGGCGGCTGCGGGAAGCGCTGCGCGACATCGTCCGGCCGCCAGCCGGGCGGCTTGAGGAAGACACGCCATTTGTCGTCCCAGCGTCGCGTGTGCCATGCGTCGCGCCACAGGTGGGCGTAGACCTGCACCATCGCACGCAACGGATTGAAGCTGCGCACCGGTGAGCGCGTGCCGAACACGCAGGGCTCGGTCTCGGGCATGTAGGTGCCGAACATCCGGTCCCACAGCACGAACACGCCGCCGTAGTTGCGGTCGAGATAACGGTCGTTCACGGCGTGGTGCACGCGGTGGTTGGACGGCGTGGTGAGGATGCCGTCCAGCCAGCCCAATTTGCCGATCTGCTCGGTGTGCGCCCAGATCTGGTAGTACTGCACGCCCAGCAGCACGAAGCCGAAGGTCACGGGCGGCACGCCGGCGATGGCCAGCGGCAGGTAGAAGGGCCAGCCCAGCACGGGGTTGAAGCTTTCCTGCCGCAGCGCGGTGCACAGGTTCAGCTCCTCGCTCTGATGGTGGACGACGTGGGCCGCCCAGAAGACCGCGATCTCGTGGCCGGCCCGGTGCAGCCAGTACTCGCAGAAGTCGAACATGAGCACGGCCACGGCGATGCCCTGCCAGGTGCGCCAGAACGGCGGATGGGCCCGGTGGCCGAGCGCCTTGAACACCAGGGTGTAGATGCCGATCTGGAGCAGCGGCGTGCAGGCTGCGACCAGTTGGCTGATGAGGCCCTGGCTGAGGCTGGCCAAGGTGTCGTTGACGCGATAGGTCTTGCGGCTACGCACCCTGCTGACGGCCATTTCCAGAAAGACGGCCAGCGCCAGGAAGGGGATGGTCCAGATGACCGCTTGTTCCATGAGGGGGCTGAGGTGGGATGCAGGCCGGGGCGGCGCCGGCCGAATCGCGACGCCGACGGGCCGATGCGGCCGCGCCATTCTGGCGAAGAAGGCTGACCTGAGCCTTCGCGCTCCGACGGCCCCGCCGATCCCTTCAGCGCTCGTCGAACAACGACGGCTGCCCGCTAGGCGCTGCCCCCTCGATGGCCAGCATGCGCAGCTTGAGCATCGGCCCCCCTGGCGCCGAAAACCCGCCCTGCCAGCCCTTGGCGCCCAGTACCCGGTGGCACGGCACCACGGGCGCGAACGGGTTGGCGCCCAAGGCCTGGCCGACGGCGCGGGCCAGGGTCTTGTCGCCCAGCGCTTCCGCCACCTCGCCATAGGTTTTCGTCTCGCCGGGCGGGATGCGGCGGGCGATGTCGTACACGCGGCGGTGGAACGGCGGCACGCCCTCCTCGTCCAGCACGATGGCGAGCACCGCGGCGTCCACGCCCACGGGGTCGGCGGCGCTGCGGTCGGAGAGCAAGGCCACGATGGCGTCGACCGCGGCGCGCACGGCGGGCGGGCGCTGCGGCTCGGGCATCTCGGCCAGCGGCGGAAAGTCGCGGGCCATGCGGGCGCGCTTGGCCTCGGCGCTGCCGTCCGCTTCGGGCAGTTGCACGCCGACCAGGCCGCGCGGGCCCCAGGCCAGGCTGCAGTGGCCGATGGCGGTGTCGAAGATGGCGATACCGGTGGGCGCGGCGTCGGCGTCTGCATCGGTGGTGGTGTGATCGGCCGGCTCGCTCATCTCGATTTGCTCACTTTTCGATAGCTGCTTGCGCCCGTGGGGCGGGCGTTGCGGGCCGATTTGGCTTGAAATTCGCCCAGTCCTCATCCACCGGCGGCAGTTGCACGTGCTCGACCAGAAAGTCCAGCACGGCGCGGATGCGCGCGGGCAGCCGGCCTGATTTGCCCAGGTACACAGCGTGGATGGGCTCGGTGTCGCCGGGGTTGAAGGCCTCCATCACCGGCACCAGGGTGCCGGCCAGCAGGTCGGCATGGATGTGATAGACCGACAGCCGCGCCAGGCCCACGCCTTCCAGCGCCAGATAGCGCAGGGTCTCGCCGTCGGCGGCGCGCACGTTGCCGACGATGGGCAGGTCGATGGCCTTGCCGTCTTCATCTCTCAGGGGCCAGTCGGGCGTGAGGCGGCGGTAGTTGGTGCCCAGGCGGTTGTGCGCCTCCAGCTCGGCCCTGGTGGTCGGCACGCCGTGCCGCTGCAGGTACTCGGGCGAGCCGACGATGAGCTGCCGCGTGCGGCCCAGCAGGCGCGCCACGAGGTCGGAGGACTGCAGCCGGCCCCAGCGGATGGCGATGTCGGCGCGCTCGTCCATGAGGTCGACCACGCGGTCGGTCAGGCCCAGGTCCAGCGTCAGGTCGGGGTACGCGGCGAGCAGGCGCGGCAGCAGCGGTACCAGCACGATGTGGCCGAAGCTCACGCTGGCGCTGATGCCCACGCGCCCGCGCGGCGCGGCGGCCGCGGCGGCGCAGCGCTCGGCCTCGTCCAGGTCGGCCAGCACGCGCACGCTGCGCTCGTAGAAGGTCTGGCCCTCGGGCGTGAGCTGCAGCTTGCGGGTGGAGCGGTGCACCAGTTGCGTGGCCAGCCGGGCCTCGAGCCGGGCGACGAGCTTGCTCACGGCCGAGGGCGTCATGCCCAGCGCGCGCGCCGCCGCCGAGAAGCCGCCGCGGTCGACGACCTGCACGAAGGCTTCCATTTCGCCGGAGCGGTTGATGTCGAGGCGGGGCATGGATCGAAGCGGTCGGTGCCATTTATTGTGAACTGAACTCACAGATGCATTTCCGATCGGCCGTCTAGTCACGATAAGGGATAACCCTCACAGTTCATCCCATCATGCCCATCGCACTTCTCGCCCTCACCGCCGGCGCCTTCGGCATCGGCACCACCGAGTTCGTCATCATGGGCCTGCTGCTGCAGGTTTCGGCGGACCTTCATGTCTCCATCGCGGCCGCGGGGTTGCTGATCTCGGGCTACGCCATCGGCGTGGCGGTCGGCGCGCCGGTGCTCACCATCGCCACGCGGCGGCTGCCGCGCAAGACGGTGCTGCTCGCGCTGATGGCGATCTTCACGCTCGGCAACATCGCCTGTGCCGTGGCGCCGAACTATGAGGCGCTGATGGCGGCGCGGGTGATCACCTCGCTGGCGCACGGCACCTTCTTCGGCGTGGGCTCGGTGGTCGCCACCGGGCTGGTGCCGCCCGAGAAGCGTGCCTCGGCCATCGCGATCATGTTCACGGGCCTGACGGCGGCCACGCTGCTGGGCGTGCCGGCGGGCGCCTGGCTGGGGCTGCACTTCGGCTGGCGCGCGACCTTCTGGGCCGTGGCGGTGATCGGCGTCGTCGCACTCGCGGTGCTGGCGCGCTTCGTGCCGCGCGATGCCGCCAAGGTCGAGCCCGCGCCGCTGCGCGACGAG
Source organism: Xylophilus ampelinus (assembly GCF_901875635.1). GTDB lineage: Bacteria > Pseudomonadota > Gammaproteobacteria > Burkholderiales > Burkholderiaceae_C > Xenophilus. Next base: position 16,624 of record NZ_CABFMN010000112.1, read on the forward strand.
CTGGCCGTGCTGGCCCGCCCGCAGGTGTGGCTGGGCCTGGCGATGACGGTGCTGGGATTTGCCGGCGTGTTCGCCTTCTACACCTACGTGCAGCCGGTGCTGACGCGCGTCACGGGCCTCTCGGACGCGGCGGTGTCGCCGGTGCTGCTGCTCTTCGGCGGCGGGCTGGCCATCGGCAACCTGCTGGGCGGCAAGCTGGCCGACAAGGCCCCGATGCGGGCCGTCATCGGCACGCTGGTGGCACTGGCCGCGGTGCTGGCGTTGGCCCGTTGGGCGATGCCGCACGCGGTGGCGGCCATCGTCTTCATCGGGCTGCTGGGAATCGTCGCCTTCGCCACCGTGGCGCCGCTGCAGGTGCGGGTGCTGGAGAAGGCGGCCGGCGCAGGGCAGAACCTTGCGTCGAGCCTGAACATCGCGGCATTCAACCTGGGCAACGCGCTGGGCGCGTGGGTCGGCGGCGTGGTCATCGAGCGCGGCGCGGGCACGCAGGGGCTTCAGAACCTGGGGCTGGCGGCGGCGGCGCTGACGGTCGCGGGCCTGGCGCTGGCGCTGTGGAGCCATGTGCTGGATCGTCGGCAGGTGCCGGCGGAGTGCGCGACGGCGGGTGCTTGACTTGGTTTTTCTCCTCTCCCCGCTGGGGAGAGGTTGGGTGAGGGGCAACCCCGCACATCGAACTTGGCGCTGCATCCGCGGCCGCGTGCCCTCACCCCAACCCTCTCCCAGAGGGAGAGGGAGTGAATACCGACAACTTTCACAGGAGTCTTCTCATGGAACAACGACTGCTCGGCCGCTCCGGCCTGCGTGTGCCTGCGCTCGGCTTCGGTGCCGGCACCTTCGGCGGACAGGGTCCGCTCTTCAGCGCCTGGGGCCAGACGGATGTGGCCGGCGCGCGACGCCTGGTCGACATCTGCCTCGACGCGGGGGTGAACCTCTTCGACACGGCCGACGTGTACTCGTCGGGCGCGTCGGAAGAGATCCTCGGCGCGGCGCTGGAAGGCCGGCGCAACGCGGCGCTCGTCTCGACCAAGGTCACGCTGCGCACCGGCGACGGCCCCAACGACGCCGGCTGGTCGCGCCACCACCTGCTCGACGCGACACACGCCGCGCTCAGGCGCCTGAAGACCGAGCACATCGACATCCTGCAGCTGCACGCCTTCGACGCGCACACACCGGTCGATCAAATGCTGCGCACGCTCGACGATCTGGTGCGCGCCGGCAAGGTCCGCGCGATCGGCGCCTCCAATTTCGCGGGGTGGCAGCTGATGAAGGCGCTGGCCGCGGCCGACCGGCTGGGCACGGAGCGCTTCGTGGCCAACCAGACCTACTACTCGCTCGTCGGCCGCGACTACGAGTGGGAGCTGATGCCGCTGGGCATCGATCAGGGCGTCGGCGCGCTGGTGTGGAGTCCGCTCGGCTGGGGCCGCCTCACCGGCAAGATCCGCCGCGGGGCGCCGCTGCCCGAAGGCAGCCGCCTGCACGAGACGGCCGGCTTCGCGCCGCCGGTGACCGACGAGCACCTGTACCGCGTGGTCGATGCGTTGCTCCAGGTGGCCGAGGAAACCGGCAAGACGGTCCCGCAGGTCGCCATCAACTGGCTGCTGCAGCGCCCCACCGTGGCCAGCGTGCTGATCGGCGCGCGCGACGAGGCGCAACTGGTGCAGAACCTCGGTGCCGTGGGCTGGGCGCTCACGCCCGCGCAGATGGCGGTGCTCGACGCGGCCAGCGCCGTCATGCCGCCCTATCCCCACTACCCCTACTGGAACGGCCAGTTCACCGAGCTGGCGCCGCCGGCGGTGCCGCGCTGAGCGGCGGCGCGGCGCCGCCGTTGTCGTCGTCGCGCACCAGCCGGATGCCCACCAGCGTGTAGCGCGTGTCCGGCGCGTTCCAGTTGCGGTACGACGCGCGGGCGTAGAACGGCCAGGTGTGCCAGGAGCCGCCGCGGCGCACGCGCACCGTGCCCTCGGCCGGCCCCTGCGGGTCGTCGACGGGCGAGCGGGCGTAGTAGTCGTCGGCATGCCAGTCGGCCACCCACTCCCACGCGTTGCCGTGCATGTCGTACAGGCCCCAGGCGTTGGGTGCGAAGCTGCCGACCGGCGCGGTGAAGGCAAAGCCGTCGTCGACCGGCACCGCCATGGCCTGCCACCGCGGCCAATAACGCGCGCTGCTGACGTCGAACACGTTGGCCGTGCCCCGCAGCGACGCCGGATCGTCGCCGCTGCTGTAGCGCGTGCGGGTGCCCGCGCGGCAGGCGTATTCCCATTCGGCCTCGGTCGGCAGGCGGTAGCGCCTGCCCTCGGTGCGGCTGAGCCACGCAGCCAGGGCCTGGGCGTCGTTCCAGGTCACGTTCACCACCGGGTGGTCGTCGCCCTGCGCGAAGCCGGGGTCGCGCCAGGAATAGCGCGGGTCGCGGCCTTCGAAGGCGTCGCCGCGCTTTGTGGTGCCGGGGTCGTAGTCGGCGCGCCAGCCGTAGCCGCCGGTGCCGTCGGCCACCGACTCGGGCACGTAGCCGGAGCGTTCGACGAAGCGCCGGAACTGCCCCACCGTGACCTCGTGCTGCCCCATCCAGAAGGCGTGCGTGATCCGCACGCGGTGCACCGGCTGCTCGTCGGCCAGTTGCGTGAAGCGCTCGGGCGGCATCTGTGGATAGGCGCGCGCCAGTGCCTCGGGTGATTCGTCGCTGCCCATCGGGAACTCGCCGGCGGGCAGTTTCACGAAGGCCATGCCGAGGCTGTTGCGCTCGACCTGCTGTGCATGCGTGGTGCCCACCGCGATGACCCAACAGAGCGCCAGCGCCGATGTCCATGCGCGTGAAGCCACGGTGCTCACCTTTCCAGTGCTGTGGGAAACGGGAGTGTCGCGGCAAGCGCGACTTAGGGCATGCTTAATCGCGCCTGGCGCGCAGAACTTGCACGCCGCGCCGGGGTCGGACGCACAAGGCGGTGCGATGCCGCCTTGTCACCGTCACCAAACGTCACGAAAGGCCCCCATGACCCCCCAGGAAACCCAGTGGCTCGACGACCTGCTGCAACGCCTCGCCGCGGTGCAGGGGGTGCCGAAGGACCCGCAGGCCGTCGCGATGATCCGCGAGCGCCTGGCCGGCCAGCCCGATGCGGTCTACCTGCTGGTGCAGCGCGCATTGCTGCTCGAGCATGCGCTGGCCGACGCGCAGCAGCAGATCGCCCAGCTCTCGCAGGCGCAGCAGCAGCCCGGCGGCGGCAGCTTCCTCGGCGGAGCGCCCGGCATCGATTGGGGCCGCGCGCCGCAGCTCCAACCGCCCCCCTATGCGTCCCAGCCGATGCCGGCGGCCGGCGGCTACGACGGTTCGGATCGCTACGCACCGGGTGCGCCACCCGCGCGTACGGCAGCGCCGAGCTGGCGTGAGCGGGTCTTCGGTGCGCCGACGGCGGCGGCAGCGGCGCCCACCCCATCGAGCGGGCCGGGCCTGCTGGGCACCGCGGCCTCGGCCGCGGCTGGCGTGGCCGGCGGCATGTTCCTGTTCAACGGTATCGAGTACTTGCTCGGTGGCCATGGCGGCAGTGGCGGCGGCCTCTTCGGCAGTGGCCAGGGCGGCACGCCGACGGTGACGGAGAACGTCACGCAGAACTTCTTCGGCGACGACGGCGGCGGCCGCTCCGGCGCGGCCGACAGCACGCTGGCGAACGACGCCGGCGCCGACTGGAACGGCTTCGACGACGCGAGCAATTTCGACGACGGCGACAACTCGATCGTCTGACGAGACCGCACCCACGTGGCCGCCGACCCGCCACCGCCGCACCACCGCGCACGGGGCTTCCAGAACAACTACCTCGAGTTCGAGCCCCCGCCCCTGTCGGCCGTGCTGCGGTGGCGGCGCGAGGCTGCGCGCCAGCGGCTGCCGAAGCCGCCGTCCACGCCCATCCCGCAGGCGGTGCGCGAGCTGGACTTCCTGCACGCCAACGCAGGGAGCGCAGCGGCGCAGGTGCCGGCCGTGACCTGGATCGGCCACGCGACGGTGCTGGCCCAGTTTGGCGGGCTGAGCCTGCTGACCGACCCGATCTTCGCGGAGCGCGCCTCGCCGGTGGCCTTTGCCGGGCCCAAGCGCCACCAGCCGCCGGGTGTGGCGCTGGCCGAGCTGCCGCACATCAACCTGGTGCTGGTCTCGCACAACCACTACGACCACCTCGACCTGGCCGCGGCCCGCGCGCTGGCGGCGCAGCCGGGCGGCTCGCCGCTCTTCGCGGTGCCGCTGGGCCTGGCCGACTGGTTCCGCCGCCGCGGCATGCCGCGCGTGGTGGAACTGGACTGGTGGCAGAGCCATGCGCTGGCGGTGCCTGGCCGCGCCGCGGTGGAGGTGATGCTGCTGCCTGCGCAGCACTGGTCGGGGCGTGGGCTGCAGGACCGGCTGCTGACGTTGTGGGGCGGCTTCGCGGTCTTCGCACCCGACTGCCATTTCTTCTTTGCCGGCGACACCGGCTATTCGCGCGACTTCGCCGACATCCGCGAACGGCTGGCGCCCCGCCAGACCGAGGTGCTGGGCGGCGGCTTCGACATCGCGCTGCTGCCCATCGGCGCCTACGCGCCGCGCTGGTTCATGACGCCGCAGCACGTGGACGTGGCGCAGTCCATGGACATCCACCGCGACCTCGGCGCCAAGCGCTCGCTGGGCGTGCACTGGGGCACCTTCCAGCTCACCGACGAATCGCTGGACGAACCGCCGCGCGTGCTGGCCGCCGAGCGCGCGGCACGCGGCGTGCCCGAGGCGGCGTTCTTCACCCTGCCGATCGGCGGCACCGAGCGGCTTGTGCCGCGCTCGGCCGGCGCCCGGTCGCTATCGAATTCATAGCTTCTCGCGCAAGCTGGACGGGCGCTGCAGGCCGATTTGGCTTGAACTTTCAGTGCAAGCCGAGACGCATGCCCGGTGGTGATCAACGGGCAACCCGTCCGGGCTGAGCCTGTCGAAGCCCTGCGCGGCGCTTGCGCAGGCTCAGCCCGAACGGATTTGCGGACTTCGAACGCAATCCGGCATCAAGCGACCACGCCGCTCAGCCGGAGCAGCAGGCCCGCCAGCGCGCACAGGCCCAGCACCGGCATCACGCCGAGCTTGAATCGAAACAGCGCCACCCCCGCGGCCACCGCGATGACGGCCGCTGCGGCATCGAAGCGCCCGCCGAAGCCCTCGGGCCACAGCACGTGCCAGGCGAAGAACAGCGCCAGGTTGACGATCACGCCCACCACCGCCGCCGTGATGGCCGCCAGCGGCGCGGTGAAGCCCAGGCGCCCGTGCGTCGCCTCGATCAACGGGCCGCCAGCGAGGATGAAGAGGAAGGACGGCAGGAAGGTGAAGAAGGTGACGACCACCGCCGCCAGCGCGCCGCCGAGGAATGGAGCGCCCGCCCCTGCGACCTGCTGCAGCCAGCCGCCCACGAAGCCGACGAAGGCCACCACCATGATCAGCGGGCCGGGCGTCGTCTCGCCCAGGGCCAGGCCATCCATCATCTGCGGCGCGCTGAGCCAGTGGAATTGATCGACCGCGCCCTGGTAGACGTAGGGCAGCACGGCATACGCGCCGCCGAAGGTCAGCAGCGCCGCCTTGCTGAAGAACCAGGCCATCTGCGCCAGCGTGCCCTGCCAGCCGCCGTGGGCCACCAGCAGGGCCATCGGCAGCAGCCACAGCAGCGCGCCCACCACCAGCACGCGCGCCAGGCCGGCGCGCGAGAAGCGGGCATGGCGCGGCGTCGGCGTGTCGTCGTCGATGAGCGCCCGCCCGGCAGATCGCTGCGCAGCCCCGTGGCCCGCGGTGGAGAAAAGCTTTGGACGCCAGCGCGCGCCCAGCCATCCCAGCAGCGCCGCCACCGCGACGATCGCCGGGAACGGCACCTGTCCCCAGAAGATGGCGACGAAGGCCGCCACCGCGAGGCCGAGCATCCACCGATTGCGGATCGCCCGGCTGCCGATGCGGTGTGCCGCGTGCAGCACGATCGCCGTGATCGCAGGCTTCAGCCCGTAGAAGATGCCCGCCACCACCGTGAGGTGCCCGTAGGCCATGTAGACCCACGACAGCGCGACGAGGATCAGCAGCGAGGGCAGCACGAACAGCGCACCGGCCACGATGCCGCCCGCCGTGCGGTGCATGAGCCAGCCGATGTAGGTGGCGAGCTGCTGCGCTTCGGGGCCGGGCAACAGCATGCAGTAGTTGAGCGCGTGCAGGAAGCGCCCTTCCGACAGCCAGCGCCGCCGCTCCACCAGTTCGGTGTGCATGATCGCGATCTGCCCGGCCGGCCCGCCGAAGCTGATGAAGCCGAGCTTGAGCCAGAAGCGCAGGGCTTCGAAAAACGGCACCGCCACGGGCGGGGCCGCGTCGTCGGGCGAGGGGAAGGAAGAATTCATGCGGGGCGTCGGCCGGCGACGATCGGCGCCGGCCCGCGAGTGTGCCCCGCTTCGGCTACGACTCTCTGACCGCGCCCAAGGCGCCGAGCGCCTTCATCATGGCCGAGGCGCCCAGCGCCATCATGGCGCCGATGGGGCCGGCAGCCTCGTGCGGCAACACGTCGGTGATCCACACGAAGCGCGTGCGCCCGTCGGGCTCGGCCAGCACCTGCGCGCTGGCATGGTGATGCGCCGCCTTGCCGCCCACCACCGTATAGGCGAGCCGCCGCGCCTGCTCGTCGATGCCGACCAGCCGCTCGCGCACGTCGTAGCCGTTGGCGAAGGTGATGTGCCGCACCTCGCCGCCTTGCTCCATCTCGCAGGCGGTGACGAAGCCGGGCGCCAGGCGGATGTGCACTGCGCCGAAGTCGCGCAGCGCGTCCCACACGAGGGCCGGCGCGGCGTCGACGACGAACTCCTGGCGCAGCGTGGCCATGGCCTGGTCGACCTCAGGCCGCGCGCAGCTGCTCGCGCAGCTTCGCGCCGATGGCCGGCGCCTCCAGGAAGGGATCGGCCGGGTTCTTCATCGCCACGATGTTCTCCATGCGGCTGGTGATGTTGCCCAGCGCCTTCGGACTTTCGTGGCTGAACACGTAGAACTGGTTGTCGCTGATGGCCTTGAAGACCTTGTGCGCGACCTCGCCAGCGGTGATCTTGCCGCTGCTCACCGCCTTGTTGCTCATGGCCTGGCCGATGAGCTGGCTCTTGGTGAGCTCGGTCTCCTTGGGCGCGTTGGGGCGGTTGCGCTCGCTGCTCGTGATGCCGGTGGGCACGAAGTACGGGCACAGCAGGCTCGCGCCGATCTGGTCGGTCACCAGCTTCAGGTCCTGGTACATCGTTTCCGTGAGGCTCACCACCGCAGCCTTGGCGGCGTTGTAGATGCCCATGTTGGGCGGCGTCAGCAGACCGGCCATGCTGGCGGTGTTGGTCACATGGCCGCGGTACGACGGGTCCTTGGCGGCGGCCTCCAGCATCATGGGCACGAACAGGCGCACGCCGTGCACCACGCCCCACAGGTCGACACCCAGCACCCACTCCCAGTCGGCCACGGTGTTCTCCCACACCAGGCCGCCGGCGCCCACGCCCGCGTTGTTGAAGACGAAATGCGGCGCGCCGAAGCGCTCCTTCACGGCCGCGGCCAGGGCTTCCATTTCCTTCGCGCTCGACACGTCGACCTTCATGGCCAGTACCTGCGCACCGGCGGCTTCCATCTCGGCCTTGGCCTTGTCCAGCGCGTCCTGCTGCACGTCGACCAGCACGAGGTTCATGCCGCGTGCTGCGCCGATGCGCGCACATTCGAGGCCGAAGCCGGAGCCGGCACCGGTGAGCACTGCCGTCTTGCCGTGGAAGTCCTGGATCATGGAAGGGAGCCTTTCGCTTGTCTCGTCATGGGCCGCTCGGCCCGGAAGGTGAGCTTGCCATTGGAACGGGAAGGCGCCGCGCTGTCTGTCCGGCGTGCGACCGCGCCACCACCGCTCACGCGCTGCGCAGCGGCAGCGTCTGTAAAACCGCGTCGACCAAGTCCTCCATGAAACGCCGGCTCGCCGGCTGGCGCATCACGAAATAGCGGAAGTACAGCGGGCCGACCACGCGCTCGATCACCGCGCCGGTGTCCACGCGCGCATCGATCTCGCCCCGCGCGATGGCGCGTTCGAACATCGGCCGCTGCTGCTCGACGCGCTGCTGCCAGAAGGCCGCCTGCGTCTGCTGGATCTCGGGCGAGTCGTTGCTGCTGAACGCCAGCGCGATCATGGCCCGGCTGCTGCTGTTGCCGAAGGTGGCAGCCACCTCGACCAGCACCCGCACGAGGTCGTCGCGCAGCGAGCCGCAATCGGGAAAAGGAATGCCCTGCTGCGCCGTGCGCCCGCCGGCGAAGGCGATCAACGCCGCCTTGTTGGCCCAGCGCCGGTAGAGCGACGAACTGCTGATCCCGGCGCGACTCGCCACACGCGGGATCGAGAAGTCCTCGATGCCGAACTCCTTCAGTTCGTCGATCACGGCGCGCTCCACCGCCTCGAGCACGCGCGCGCTCCGACCGCCCGTGCGGCGGCGCGGCACGGCCGAGCCGGGCGCGGCAGTCTCCGGGTTAGCCCCAGTTAATGCAGTAGTTTTTGCGTTAAAAATGCGATCCATTAAAGCAATTATCTATGCGTTAAACGCTCGACGGAGACATCATGGCCCAGTTAGATCGCACACTCGATTCCCTCGGCCGCCAGCGGCGGCACTGGCTGAAGGCATTGGCGCTGGCGCCTGCCTCGGCCATCCTAAGCCAGGCCGCGCGAGCGCAGGGCTCGCCGCAGGTCGTGCGCCTGGTGGTGCCGTTCCCCGGGGGCAACCCGGTCGACGGAATCGCCCGGGCGCTGGCCGAGGCGCTGCGCCAAACCACCTCGCGCACCTACGTGGTCGACAACCGGCCCGGCGCGTCGGGCGTGATCGGCTCGGGCGACGTGGCGCGTGCCAGGCCCGACGGCGCCACGCTGCTCTTCACCACCGGCGGGCACCTGGCCAACGCCGTGCTGCATTCGAAGATGCCCTACGACGTGACGCGCGACTTCACGCCGATCACGCAACTGCAGGTGTCGCCCGGCTTCGTGATGATGGTGCGTCCGGATTCGCGCTTCAAGAACGTGGCCGACGTCATCCGCGAGGCGAAGGCCAGGCCGGGCACGATCAGCTACGGTTCGTGGGGCGCGGGCAACCCGACCCACGTGGTCGGCGCCATGTTCGCGCGGGCGGCAGGCATCGACTTGCTGCACGTGCCCTACAAGGGCTCGCCGCTGCAGGATTTCCTCGGCGGCCATGTCGACATCACCTGGTTCAGCACGCTGCTGAGCCTGCCGATGATCCAGGAGGGCAAGGCGCGCGCCCTGGCGGTGGGCTACGAACAGCGTGTGCCGGAACTGCCCGACGTGCCCACCCTGGCCGAACTGGGCATCCGCAACGCGGAGCTGCCGGCCTGGAGCGCGCTCTACGGTCCCCCCGGCATGCCCGGCGCACTGGTGCAGTCCATCTATTCGGAGGTCGTGGCCGCGTCGCGCCAGCCCTCCTACCTCTCGGCCATGAAGTACGTCGGCACGGTGGTCAACATGCCGCCGGCGCAGTTCGCTCGCTTCAACGAGGAAGAGCTGGCCCGCTACCGGCGTGACCTCACGCCACTGGGCATCTCGGTCGATTGATGTCCGCTCGCCTCTCTCGCTCCCTCCTCAACTCACCAAGCACCATGTCTTCCTCGACTGACTCCCCTTCTTCCGTGCCGGTCTTCGTGGTCGGCGGTGGCCCCGTGGGCCTGGCCCTGGCGCTGCTGCTGGACCGCTTCGAGATTCCCTTCGTCGTTGTCGAGCGCAGCCCGTCGACCACCGTGCATCCCAAATCGCGTGGCTGCTGGCCGCGAACGATGGAGCTGTTCCGGCTTTGGGGCATCGAGGAGCAGGTGCGCGCGCGCGGCCTGGGCGACGGCGCCGACGTCTTCGCCTTCGTCGAGAGCATGGCGGGTCGAGAGATCGGCCGCACCGTGCCCGAACCCGACGTCTCGCACCACACGCCGGCGCGCAAGTCCTTCGTGGCACAAGACGCCGTGGAGGAAGAGCTGTACGCCATCGCGCGCCATTCACAGCACGGGCGGATCCTGTTCTCGACCGAGTGCACCGGCTTCGAATTGATGGACGATGGCGTGATCGTCGCCACGCGCAACGTCGAGACCGGTGCCACGCAGCAATGGCATGCGAGCTATCTTCTCGGCGCCGACGGCGCGGGCAGTTCGGTACGGCGCCAGCTGGGTATCGAGTTCGACGGCCCGTCGACCATCGCGATCATGGCCAACGATTACTGGCGCGCCGACCTGTCGCGGCTGCCAGTGGCGCGCCAGGCCGCGATGATCCGCATCCTGCCGACCGATCCGGCCGTGCCGCCGGCCACCATCCTTAACACGAACGGCCGCGACCGGTGGCTCACGGTGAGCCAGATCGGACACACAGAGGACGAGCGCGACCACCCGTGGACCGACGAGGAGGTGATCGACATCGCGCGGGCGCACACCGGCATCCCCGATCTGGACGTGCAGATCATCAACCGGTCGACCTGGCGCGTGAGCCGGCAGGTGGCACGCCACTTCCGGCGTGGCCGCGCGTTCCTGGTGGGCGATGCGGCGCACCGGTTCCCGCCGACCGGCGGCTTCGGGCTCAATTCGGGCGTCCAGGACGCGCACAACCTGGTGTGGAAGCTAGCGCTGGTGCTGCAGGGCCGGGCGACCGACGCGTTGCTGGACACGTATGAAGCCGAGCGGCGCCCCGTCGCGGTGTCGAACGCGGACTTCAGCTTTCTCAACCGCAAGCGCTTCGACCTGCTGGCCGATGCCGTCGAGTCCGGCAACGAGGACCGCTGCGCGTTCTGGATCACCGACACCGACAATCACCTTCACAGCATCGGCCAGTCCCTGGGCTTCAGCTACGACAGCGACGCGATCGTGCCCGACGGCACTGTGGCCAAGCCGTTGAACCCGCGCGTGTACGAGCCTGCGGACCGGCCCGGCGGGCGCTTTCCCCATGCGTGGCTCGACGCGGCGCGCAAGCATTCGACGCTGGACTGGTTCGACCGCCACTTCGTGCTGGTGGCCGGCCCGCTGGGACAAGCGTGGGAGGCGGCCGTCGCACGGGCCGCCCAGGTCGCGGGCGTGCCGATCGAACTTCGCCAGCTGCCCAGCATCGACCCGGCAAGCGGCATCCGCATGGGCATGCGGGGCGCGGCGCTGGTGCGGCCTGATGGTCATGTCTGCTACCGCGCCGCCTGGACGCCGGCAGACCCGGCGTCGGAGCTGATCGGCGTGATGGCGCATGTGCTCGGCAAGGCACGCGCATCGTGAGCGCCGCACCGCACACCGGGCCCGCGCTGCTCGGCATCCATCACTTCACGATTCGTTGTGCGCCGGCGGCACTCGATGACGTGCGCGATTTCTACTGCGAGGTACTGGGCATGACGATCGGGCCGCGTCCGGACTTTCCCTTCGCCGGCCATTGGCTCTACGTGGGTGACACCGCGGTCGTGCACCTCGCAGCGATCGTGAACGGCACAGGGGCACGCGAGCCGGGCCCGCCGGCGCCCGGCTTCGACCATGTGTCACTGCGGGCCCGCGGGCTGGACCGCACGCGCTGCTGGTTGCACGAGCGGGCCATCGCGTTCGAAGAACTGCCCGTGCCGGGCTGGCCGCTGCAGCAGATCTTCCTGCGCGACCCGGCCGGCTCGAAGATCGAACTCACCTTCGAGCTGCCCGAATGAGCGCGGCCGAGCACGAAGAGGGCTTCGCCATCCGCCGTGAAGTGCGCAGCTTCTACCGCCGCCGCGGTCGCGGGCCGCTGTTGGTGATGGTGCATGGCGCCGAGGCTGATCACGGCATGTTCGACGCGCTGGTCGAGCGGCTGGCGCCGCACTTCACGGTGGTGGCCTATGACCAGCGCGACTCGGGTCGCACCACCAACGGCGACGCAGCCTACGGCCTGGAAGCACTGGCCGACGACGCGGCGGCGCTGATCGCGGCGGTGGGTGGGTCGCCCATCGCACGCGCGCATGTCTACGGCACGTCCTTCGGTGGCCAGATCGCCCAGGTGCTCGCGCTGCGGCATCCGGACCGGGTGGAGGGGCTGGTACTCGGCAGCACCTGGCGCGTCGGCCGCGGCATCGGTGACTTCAACGCGCCGGTGTTCGCCGAGTTGATGCGCCTGCGTGCCGACCCGGTGCGCAATGCCGCGGCCATAGCGCCCTACTTCCTGGACGAGGGCTACCTGGCGGCGCATCCCGAAGCCCTCGACATCTTCCGCGGCGCCAGCCGCAACGAGGCTCAGAAGCAGCGGCGCGCCGCCATGATGCAGGCGCCACCGCCGGCGATGGACTGGCGCGCGCTGCGGGCGCCAGTGCTCCTGATGGCCGGCTCGGCCGACCGGCTGATTCCGCACGAGGCGACCTTCGAGCTGGGCGAGCACATCGGCGGGGCCGAACACGTGCTGCTCGACGGGGTGCCGCACATCGGCGCCTTGGCAGCGCCGGAGCGCCTGGCGCTGGCGGTCCGAGATTTTCTGCAGCGCCCGGCTCGTTAGGGCGCTGCGTCAGCCCTCGGCCGCCTTCAGCACATAGCCGATGCGCGGAAAGTGCACGTGCACCGCTCCGGTGGCCTCGCTCTCGCGCGCCAGCGTGTAGTGCGTGCGCGTGGCGGCGACCAGCGTGCCGGATGTTTCCTCCAGGCCGAAGCTCTCGGCGCGGATGGTCACGGCGCTGCCGAGCGGGATGCCGTGTTCGTCCTGGAAGGTGCTGTCGGTGAGCACGGTCTTCGGCGTGGCCGCCTTCGCTTCGGCGATGGCGTCGGCGGCAGAGATCTTCTCGAGGCTGCCGTGGCCGATGGCCTTCATTCGGTCCATCCAGTCGACCACCGCGGGCGTGAGGTCGAGGATGCCCTTCACCGCATGGACGCGGGTGGTGTACCAGAGCGGGTGGTAGGCCGAGAAATCGGCGATGCAGGGCACCTCGCCGAGCAGGAAGGGCTTGTCGTCCAGCATGTCCGAGAGGCGCCGCAGGTACGATTTGTACGCCGCCGCCGCGTCGCCGGGACGCAGGCGGGCCATGTTGCCGGTGCTCATCTTCGCGCGGTCCTCGCCGAAGGCCTTGGCCGCCTCGGGCGGCAGGGTGGCGAACAGCTCCGCGGCGCCCTTGGGCTGCAGGTTGTAGGCCATCGCGGCCCAGAAGAGCGAACTGTCGGCCCATTGCGCGAGGATGCGCGACAGGCCCTTCTCCGGCTCCGGGTAGATCGTCGGCTCGGGCTGCAGATGCTCCAGCACGTCGGCGATGAGGGCGGTGTCGCAGTAGATGTCGGCCCCGAGTTGCAGCACCGGGGTGCGGCGGTAGCCGCCGGTCAGCGCCAGCAGCTCGGGCTTGGGCATGACGGACGGGATGATGACCGACTTCCAGGCCAGCTTCTTGTGGCCGAGCAGCAGGCGCGTCTTCTCGGAAAAGGGCGAGGCGGCGTAGTGGTGCAGGATGACGTCGGGCATGGGCGTGATCGGATCCGGAGACGGAAAGCCCGCACCCTACCCGGCCCGGCCGCGCTTGTCCAAGCCCGGGCGACAGCCCGCGCGACACGCGCGTGTCAGCCGTAGGCCAGCTTGGGGTACCAGTCGCTGCCGCGTCCCGCGGGCGTGAGGTCGAGGATGTTCCACAGCGGCGTCGGGTCGGGCGCGCCGCGCGGATCCTGGCCGGGGTCCTGTGTGCCACCAAGTTCGGACGCCCAGAAGTGGCGCACCGCGCCGTCGGGCGCCTTCGTCCACACGTCCAGGGCGGGCCACTCACTGCCGTCGGGCGCCAGGCCGCGGTAGTCGCGTGCGAAGTCGTCGCCGACGGTCTGGAAGAAGCGCAGGTTGCGCCAGCCGCGCTCGCGGGCGAAGGCGAGCTGGCGGGCCACCGGCGACCGGCCCAGCACGGCGAAGGTCACGCGCTGCGACAGGTCGACCACCGGGATGTCCATGGCGCCGAGGAAGGCGGTGCACATGGGGCAGGGGCGCTCGCGCTGCGGACCGTACATCCAGAAGTAGGTCACGAGCGTGTCGTGGCGACCGAACAGCTCGGCCAGGCCCAGGTCGCGGCCCTGCTCGTCGAGGAAGCGGTAGTCCTGGCCCGGCGCACCGCCCGGCGGCAGCGCGCGGCGCATGGCGGCCACGCGCTCGATGTGGCGGCGCAGTTCGATCTCTTCGGCCAGCAGCGCCACGCGGGCTGTGCGATAGGCACCGCTGTCGTTGGGGTAGGGCTGGGCGGCTTCGGCGGCCAGCGTGGCGGCGTCTTTGAGGGTGTCGGTCATGGGCGTCTCCGTCGGATGAGCGAAACATGCTGACGGGCCCACGGCCGCAGGACAAGGGCTTGTACGCTTGTCCACATGTGCGCGGCGGCAAAGTGCAATCGGGCTGCAGCGCCCGCCAGCCGGGCGCTGGCGCCAAACTCGTCACAAACGTGACGATCGTTCGCGGCGGCTGCGGTGGGCCGCTTTTCGCCGGGATTCAGGCGACGGGCACGGCCCGCTGGACGATGGCGTCGACATCCGCGCCGGCGCCCAGCGTGCCGAAGGCATGCCCCCAGTCGCCGCCCAGGCGCGAGGCACAGAAGGCGGCGTGCACGGCCGCCGGCGCGGTTTGCACCAGCAGCGCGGCCTGCACGGCGAGGGCCACGTCCTGCGCGAGCCGGCGCGCCTCCATCTCGGTGGCCATGGCCTCGACGCGCGCAGGCAGTGCGTCGACCAGACGATCGAGCGCCGCATGCTGGCCGCGCGCGGGCGCCAGCTCGTGCGCCAGCGCCTCGGCCGCGTCGCCCTTGCGCAGCCCGCGCAGGAGGTCGAGCGCCATGATGTTGCCGGCGCCCTCCCAGATGGAATTGAGCGGCATCTCGCGGTAGACGCGGGCCATCACGCCTTCGCCGCCCTCCTCCACGTAGCCGTTGCCGCCCAGGCACTCCATCGCCTCTTGTGCCAGATGGCTGCCGCGCTTGCAGATCCAGAACTTGGCGACCGGCGTGAGCAGGCGGGCCATCAGCCGTTCATGAGGGTTGTCCTGCCGGTCGAAGGCGCGCGCCAGGCGGATGGCCAGGGCGGTCGCGGCCTCGCTCTCGAGCGCGATGTCGGCCAGCACGTTCTTCATCAGCGGTTGGTCGATCAGCAGCTTGCCGAACGCGCTGCGCTGCGAGGTGTGATTGAGGGCCAGCGCCACGGCCTGGCGCATGAGGCCGCTGGTGCCCAGCGCGCAGTCCAGCCGCGTCATGGTGCCCATCTCGAGGATCTGCGGCACGCCGCGGCCCTCCTCGCCCACCAGCCAGGCGCTGGCGCCGTGGAACTCGACCTCCGAACTGGCATTGGCCTTGTTGCCCAGCTTGTCCTTCAGGCGCTGGATGCGGATGGCGTTGAGCGTGCCGTCGGGCAGCACGCGCGGCAGGAAGAAGCAGCTGAGGCCCGCCGGCGCCTGCGCCAGCACCAGGAAGGCATCGCACATCGGCGCCGAGAAGAACCACTTGTGGCCGGTGAGCGCGTAGCGCTCGCCCCAGGCGTCGCTGCCGTCGCGCACCGCCTGCGTGGTGTTGGCCCGCACGTCGGAGCCGCCCTGCTTCTCGGTCATGCCCATGCCCATGGTCACGCCGGGCTTGTCGCGATACACCGTGAGCCGCGGGTCGTAGGCGCGGCTTTGCAGCAGCGGCGCCCATTCGCCGTAGATGGCCGCGTTGCCGCGCAGGCCGGGCGTGACGGCATAGGTCATCGAGATCGGGCACAGCATGGACGGCTCCAGCTCGGTGAAGAGCATGAAGCCGGCGGCGCGCTGCACATGGGGCGAGGCGCCCTCGCCCTTCCAGGGGCTGCCGTGCAGGCCTGCGGCGACGGCGGCCGACATCAGCGCGTGGTAGCTGGGGTGGAACTCCACCTGGTCGATGCGACGGCCAAAGCGGTCGTGCGTGTGCAGCTCAGGCGTGTGGACGTTGGCCAGGCGCGCATGGGCCTGCATCTCGGCGCTGCCGACCTTCGCCCCCAGCGCATGCAGCGGCGCCGTGTCGAGCTGCGGCGCGTTGAACTTCAACGCATCGCGCAGCGCGCGGTTCGTGTCGAACAGGTTGTAGTCGGCCAGCGGGGCGGGCTGGTTGAACACTTCATGCGTAGCTTCCATCATCAACTCCAGAAGTCGCGCGGCGACGCGGCCATTGCAGAATGCGCCGCATGACTGTCTGCGGCACAAAGAATTCTAGGAAGACGCCTGCTTCGGGGTGTTCGGGTTCCTGAACCGATGAGCACCCAGGCCCCTCGTCCGCCGGCCGCGCCCCAGAGAAGACGCCCTCGCCAATCGAGGGCGCATCTCACCGCGCAGGCCTTGCGCGAAGCCTTTGTTCGGCTTTTGGTGGAGCGCGGCTATGCCGCCATCACCATCCGGGAGGTCGTGGCGGTGGCGGGCACGGGCCTGGGAAGCTTCTACGAATATTTCGCCAGCAAGGAAGACCTGGGACGGGTCTGCATCCACCTGCGCACCAAGGAGCTCCTGCTGGCGATGCGCACTGCGGCGGCGCGGCACGCGGGGCAACCGCTGGACGCCATGGTCGAGGCGGTCGTGGCGTCGCAGGTCGAGTTGCACCGCGAGCAGCCGCGCGAATGGGGCGAGCACTACATGCTCGAGCGCCTGCTCTCCGGGCCGGAGGCCTACCGCAAGATGTTCGAGCGTTTCGTGTCGGAATGGTCGGCCGCCCTGCAGGCCACGAGCGATGCGCAGGCCACGCTGGCGAAGCGCCAGACGGCACGCACCTGCCAGGCCATCATCTACGGCCTTTTTTCCCATGCCTTCATCGGCACGGCCGGTCGGCCCGACCTGCAGGCACTGGGCACCCAGGCCCGCGTCGCCATCGTGGCCTATCTGCGGGCGGCGGCGACGGGCCTCCCCGCAGATGCGACGCCGGCGGGTTGATCAGCATGCGGCGGCAGTGGCCTCGCCCGGGCGGGACAACGGCCTTGGGCGGCGCGGCGTTCCGCGGCGCGTTAATCCGACCTTCAGCGCTGGCGGCGATGCTGACGGCCTTCTTCCACCGACCGCCCAACGTATGCGAATGAGCTGCCCCACCCTTGCCGAACTGTCCCACCGCCTGGAGCGGCGTGCGTGAAGACGCGCACCGGCTACAGCGGCCTTCAGATCCTGCTGCACTGGGCGACTGCCCTGCTGGTGGTCTTCAACTGGTTCTACAGCGACGGCATGGGCCGGGCCTTGCGCGTGCACCTGGACGGGGTCGCGTCAACCCGCCCGTCGTCGATGAACCCGGACATCCACGTCTGGACCGGCCTGGCGGTGCTCGGCCTCGTGCTGCTGCGGCTGGCGCTGCGTGCGGTGCAGGGCACGCCGCCCGCGGTGGGCGACGGCTGGATGCGCGCCGCCGCCACCTGGGGGCATCGCCTGCTCTACGCCCTGCTGCTGGCGACGCCACTGCTGGGCGCCGCCGCGTGGTTCGGCGGTGTGAAGGCGCTGGGGGACCCGCACGAACTCGCGGCCAACGCGCTGCTGTGGCTGGCCGGTGCGCACGCCGCCGTCGCCCTGTGGCACCACTATGTGCTGCACGACCGGGTGCTGGCGCGAATGGTGCGCCCCGAATGAGCCGGAGCAACATTCCCCACCCGCGGTCGGCGGGCATCGACTTGCAGGCCGAGCAGGCCGTGAGTTCTGACCGCTTGAACTGGCTGCGCGCCGGCGTGCTTGGCGCCAATGACGGCATCGTATCCACGGCGGGCCTGGTGGTCGGTGTGGCCGGGGCCACGCCCGATTTCAACGCCCTGCTCACGGCCTGCGTGGCCGGACTGGTGGCGGGCGCGCTGTCGATGGCGGTGGGCGAATACGTGTCGGTGAGTGCGCAGCGGGACACCGAACTGGCGGCCGTACGCAGCGAGCGCGCTGCGCTCGACGCGATGCCAGAGCCCGAACTGCGCGAGCTCGAGGACCTGCTCAAGGCCAAGGGCTTGAGCAGCGCCACGGCGCACCAGGCCGCGATCGAACTCACCCGGCACAACGCGCTGGCCGCGCATGCCGAGATCGAATTGGGCATCGAGCTGGGCCGCTACACCAACCCGTGGAGCGCTGCCTTGGCTTCTGCACTGGCCTTTTCCCTGGGCGCCCTGGTGCCGGCGCTGGCCGTGCTGCTCGCACCGCTGTCGGCGGCGGTGCCGGTCACCGTGGCCGCCGTGGTGCTCGCCCTGCTGGGCACGGGCCTCGCATCGGCCCGGCTGGGCGGTGCCCCGCCCTGGCGGGCGGTGCTGCGCAACGTGGCCGGCGGCCTGCTGGCGATGGGCGCCACCTACGCCATCGGCCGCGCGCTGGGCGCGCAGCTCTAGCCCGGCGCGCGTTCCTCTTGGGTCAGATCAGCTTGACCAGCTGCTTGCCGAAGTTCTTGCCCTTGAGCAGGCCCAGGAAGGCCTCGGGGGCCGATTCGATGCCCTGGGCGATCGACTCGCGCGGCTTGAGCTTGCCGGTGGCGACCAGCGTGCCCAGTTCCTTCAAGGCCTCGGGCCAGACTTCCATGTGCTCGCTGACGATGAAGCCTTCGAGCTTGACCCGGTTGATCAGCAGCAGCGTCGGATTGGTCAGCGGCAGCGGCTGGCCGTCGTAGCCGGCGATCATGCCGCACAAGGCGATGCGGGCGAAGGCGTTCAGGCGCAGCAGCACCGCATCGAGGATGTAGCCGCCGACGTTCTCGAAGTAGCCGTCGATGCCGTCGGGGCAGGCCTCCTTGAGCGCGGCGCTCATGCTCTTCACGTCGGGGTGCTGACGGTAGTCGATGCAGGCGTCGAAGCCCAGTTCGCCCGTCACGTACTTGCACTTGTCCGGCCCGCCCGCGATGCCCACCACGCGGCAGCCGCGCGCCTTGGCCAGCGCACCGAAGGCGCTGCCCACCGCACCGCTGGCGGCGGTGACGACCAGCGTCTCGCCGGCCTTGGGCGCAATGATCTTCACCAGGCCGTACCAGGCCGTGACGCCCGGCATGCCGACTGCGCCCAGGTAGTGCGACAGCGGCACGTGCGTGGTGTCGACCTTGCGCAGCGCGCCGGGCTGCGTGGCGTCGACCACGCTGTACTGCTGCCAGCCGCCGAAGCCGACCACCTGGTCGCCCACGGCGTATTTCGGGTTCTTGCTCTCGACGACCTCGCCCACCGTGCCACCCTGGAAGACCTGCCCCACGGGCTGGCTGGCGGCGTAGCTCTTGGACTCGTTCATGCGCCCGCGCATGTACGGGTCCAGGCTCAGGTAGTGGTGGCGCACGAGCACCTGGCCGTCCTGCAGGGCCGGCGTCTCGGCGGTGACGAGCGCGAAGTTGGACAGCTGGGCCTCGCCCTCGGGACGGTTGGCCAGGTGAATCTGCTTGTTGGTGGGCATGGTGCCTCCGGATTGCTATGGTTTCGATAGCTGCTTGCGCCCGGCTGGCGGGCGCTGCAGGCCGATTTGGCTTGAAGAATCAGTCGGTCGAGACCGGCTTGAGGTCGTGCACCGTCTTGCCGTCCACCGGCAGCCGCTTGACGTACTTGAAGGTGCCCGTCGCATGGGTGCAGGCGCGGCCCTCGGCGTCGTAGATGGTGGCCTCGGTGAAGGCCATGGTCGCCGTGCGGTGCATCAAGCGGCCCTTGCCCACCAGCGGCCCCTTGGCGGGCAGCATGAAGCTGGTCTTCATCTCGATCGTGACCACGCCCATCTCGGGCTGCACGCTGCGCGCCGCGGTGGCCATGGTCACGTCCATCAGCGTCATGCAGGCCCCGCCGTGGGTGACGAAGAAGCTGTTCATGTGTTCGGGCCGCGCCGTGTAGCGCAGTTCCGACTCGCCGCGCTCGAAGCGCTCCAGAGTGAAGCCGAGGTGGGTGACGAAGGGGATTTCGACGCCGAAGGAAATGCTCATGGAGAGCCCTCAAATTCGGATGCGGATACCGGACGCGGAGGACGCGAAGGTTTCGCAGAGGACGCAAAAGGAATACAAAATTTTGGCTGTTTTTCTGCGCCTTCTGCGAAACCTCTGCGTCCTCCGCGTCCGGCTGTCCGATCCCGCATTCAGGCCGCGCCCAGCACCACGCTCACCCCGCCGTCCACCGCCAGCCACTGGCCGGTGATGTGCTTGCCGGCGTCGCTGGCGTACAGCAGCGTGATGCCCTTGAGGTCTTCCTCGTCGCCCAGGCGGCGCAGGGGCGCGGCGGAGGCCATCTTGTCTTCGCCCAGCATGTCGATCAGGCCCGAGGCCATCTTGGTGCGGAAGAAGCCGGGGCAGATGGCGTTGACGTTGATGCCGTACTTGCCCCACTCCGCCGCCAGGGTCTGAGTGAAGCCGATCACGGCGGTCTTGGACGTGTTGTAGGCCAGGGTCTTCATGTCCGGCGGGTTGCCGTTCAGGCCCGCGATGGAGGCGATGTTGATGATGCGCCCGGCCTTCTTCGGGATCATGTAGCGGTTGGCCACCTGCTGCGCAAGGATGAAATAGCCGCGCACGTTGAGGTTCATCACTTTGTCCCACGCGGCCACGGGATGCTCCTCGGCAGCGGCGCCCCAGCTCGCGCCGGCGTTGTTGACGAGGATGTCGATGGCGCCCATGCGCTCCAGCGTCTCGTCGGCCAGGCGGCGGGTGTCCTCTTCCTTGCTGCAGTCGGCGGCGATCCAGCGGGCGTCGATGCCGGCGGCCTGCAGTTCGGCAGCGGCCTGCTCCAGGTCCTCGGCCTTGCGCGAGCTGAGCATGATCCTGGCGCCGGCCTCGCCCAGCGCATGGGCCATCTGCAGGCCCAGGCCGCGCGACCCGCCGGTGACGAGGGCGGTCTTGCCGGTGAGGTCGAAGAGTTTCTGGGTGGTGCGTGGGGTCATGGTGTCTCCTGAGGGTGCGGGAAGGCTTGGTTTGAAAGGCGCAGGGTCAGACCTTCATGCGAGAACGCACGTAAATCAGCACGAAGCCAATGGCGGCCGCAACGCCACCCGGCACGGCGATGGCCCACCCGGTGACTGCGTCGCTGCGGCTGGTGGCAATGCCCAGCACCATCGTCAGCAGGCCGCCGTAGATCAGCACCCAGGTCAGGTTCTCGATCCAGTGGCGCTTCTTCTTCGAGGCCGTGGGAACCGGAATGGGTTCGGTCATGCCAATGCCGCCCGGCCGCCCGTAGGCATTGGCGCGCCCCCTCGGGGGGCAGCGATACGCGAAGCGATGAGCGTGGGGGCCATGATCTCAGAAGGCATCTTCGGGCAGTTGAGCGCAGACGGGATCGCGGCTTTCGACGACGTTCAGCCAGGCGCCGATCTTCGGCAGTTCGTAATGGAAGAAATAGGTCATGGCGCCGATTTTGCCGGTGGCGGTGGCGCTGCCCTTCTGCAGGGCACACAGCGCCACGTCCAGCCACATCCAGGCGATGACCGTGTGGCCGAAGGCCTGCATGTAAGGCACCGCGTTGGCCAGCGCCTCGGCCGGGTTGCCGGTGGACCAGGCGGCGCGCGTGGCGGTGCCCACGCGTTCCAGCGCCGCACCCAGCGCCTTTGCATGCGGCGCCAGCTCGGGCACCGCCGCAGCGTGGCCGATGGTGGCCGCGATGCGGTCGCCCAGCAGCTTCAGGCCGCGGCCGCCTTCCATCAACACCTTGCGGCCCAGCAGGTCGGCCGCCTGGATGCCGTGGGTGCCCTCATGGATCATGTTCAGGCGGTTGTCGCGCCAGTACTGTTCCACCGGGAAGTCGCGCGTGTAGCCATAACCGCCGTGGATCTGGATCGCCAGCGAATTCGCTTCCAGGCACCACTCGCTCGGGAAGCTCTTGGCGATGGGCGTGAGCACCTCCAGCAGCAGTCGTGCGTCGTCGGCCGCCTGCGGCGCGCCGGTCTTCTGCTCGTCCACCAGCTTGGCGCAGTACAGCTCGAGCGCCAGCGCGCCTTCGCAGTACGCCTTCTGCGCCAGCAGCATGCGACGCACGTCGGCGTGTTCGATGATGCGCACCTGCGGCTTGGCCGAGTCCTTGGCCACGGAGCCGCCTGCAGCATTCAGCGGCAGCCGTCCCTGAGGCCGGTTCTTCGCATACTCCAGCGACGCGTAGTAACCCGCCAGGCCCAGCATGACGGCCGCGGTGCCCACGCCGATACGGGCCTCGTTCATCATGTGGAACATGCAGTGCAGGCCCTTGCCGGGCTCGCCGACCAGGTAGCCCACCGCGCCGGCCTTGCCGCCGACCGGGTACTTGCCTTCCCCGAAGTTCAGCAGCGTGTTGGTGGTGCCGCGCCAGCCCAGCTTGTGGTTCAGGCCCGCGAGGGCGACGTCGTTGCGCTCGCCGGTGAGGTGGCCTTCGGTGTCGACCATGCGCTTGGGCACGATGAAGAGCGAGATGCCCCGGGTGCCCGGCACCAGCCTGCCCTCGGCGTCGGGGATCTTGGCCAGCACGATGTGCACGATGTTCTCGGTCAGCTCGTGGTCGCCCGACGAGATCCACATCTTGTTGCCCGTGAGGCGGTAGCGCGGGCCCAGCGGGTCGTTCTCGAAGTCGGCACCGTCCGGCACCGCGCGCGTGGCCACGTCGGACAGCGAGGAGCCGGCCTGCGGCTCCGACAGGCACATGGTGCCCGCCCAGCGGCCGGAGAACTCGTTCAGCGCGAAGACCTCCTTCTGCTTGTCGGTGCCGTGCACCATCAGCAGGTTGGCGTTGCCGCTGGTGAGCATGTTCGAGCCGATGCTCACCGACGCGAGGCCGAAGAAGGCGTTGGCCGCGGCCTGCACCGTGTAGGGCAGCTGCATGCCGCCGATGTCGTAGTCCTGCGCGGCGGCCATCATGCCGCTCTCGACGAAGGCCGCGTGCGCGTCGTGCGTGGCCTGCGGCAGGATCACCTTCTCGCCGTCGAAATGCGGCTCCTGGGTGTCGACCAGCCGGTTGAAGGGCGCGTACTTCTCGCGCGCGATGCGCTCGCAGGTGTCGAGCACGGCATCGAAGGTCTCGCGCGAATGGTCGGCAAAGCGTTCGCGATCACTCAGTGTCTCGGCCGCGAGCCAGTCGTAGAGCAGGAAGTCGAGAGTGGGACGGAGGCTCATATGCGTTTCGAATACGGGATCGGATACCGGACGCAGAGGACGCAAAGATTTCGCGAAGGTCGCCAAAGGAGGCAAAGAGGAATTGCTTCTTTGGCGTCCTCTGCGTGACCTTCGCGCCCTCTGCGTCCGGAAGTCCACTTTTTCAGCGACTTGAAGAAATCAGAGCACTTCGAACACGCCCGCCGCGCCCATGCCGCCGCCGATGCACATCGTGACGACGACCTTCTTGGCGCCGCGGCGCTTGCCTTCGATCAGGGCGTGGCCCGTGAGGCGCTGGCCGCTCACGCCATAGGGGTGGCCCACGGCGATGGCGCCGCCGTTGACGTTCAGGCGATCGTCGGGCAGGCCCAGCTTGTCGCGGCAGTAGAGCACCTGCACGGCGAAGGCCTCGTTCAGTTCCCACAGGTCGATGTCGTTGACCGTGAGGCCCAGCTTCTTCAGCACCTTGGGAATCGCGAAGACGGGGCCGATGCCCATTTCGTCAGGCTCGCAGCCGGCAACCGAGAAGCCCAGGAAGCGGCCCAGGGGCTTGAGGCCCTTGCGCTCGGCGTACTGCTCGCTCACCACCACGCAAGCGCCGCCGCCGTCGGAGAACTGGCTGGCGTTGCCGGCCGAGATCAGGCCGCCGGGCATGGCCGGGCGGATGCCGCTGATGCCTTCCTTGGTGGTGCCGGGGCGGATGCCCTCGTCGTTCTCGACGGTGACTTCCTTCGTGATCAGGCCCAGCTGGCCGTCGGCCACACCCGCCAGCACGGTGATGGGGGCGATCTCGTCCTTGAACTTGCCGGCTTCCAGCGCGGCGGTGGCGCGCTGCTGGCTGCGCGCGCCGTACTCGTCCATGGCGTCGCGGCCGATGTTGTAGCGCTTGGCGACCTGCTCGGCCGTCTGCAGCATGTTCCAGTAAATCTCGGGCTTGTGCTTGACCAGCCAGGGGTCGGTCATCATGTGCTTGTTCATCTCGTTCTGCACGCACGAGATGCTCTCCACGCCGCCGGCGACATACACGTCGCCCTCGCCCGCGATGATGCGCTGCGAGGCGGTGGCGATGGTCTGCAGGCCCGAGGAGCAGAAGCGGTTGATGGTCATGCCCGAGGTGGTGATGGGCAGGCCGGCGCGCAGCGCGATCTGGCGCGCGATGTTGGCGCCGGTGGCGCCTTCGGGGTTGGCGCAGCCCATGATGACGTCGTCGACCTCGGCACCGTCGATGCCGGCTCGCTGCACCGCGTGCTGCACGGCGTGGCCGCCCAGCGTGGCGCCGTGCGTCATGTTGAAGGCGCCCTTCCAGCTCTTGGCGAGCGGGGTGCGGGCGGTGGAAACGATCACGGCGCTGGTCATGGTGTCTTCCTTTGAAATGAAGCGAAAAGCGGATTACTGGGGCTGCGCGGTGTTGCGCAGCAGCTGGTGGTAGAAGCGGATCATGTCGCCATAACCGGCGATCGACAGTCGCTCATTGGTCCCGTGGAAGCGGGGCAGGTCCTCCCCGGTCACGCGGATGGGCGAGAAGCGGTAGACGGCATCGCTCACGAGGCTGAAGTGGCGCGAGTCGGTGGCCGCGGTCATCAGGCCGGGCGCCACCACCGCTTCGGGGAATACCTGGCGCACCGTGTGCTCGATCGAGCGGTAGCCCGCCGCATCGGTCGGCGACACCGGCGACGGCTCCGAGTTGCCCGGATAGCGCTTGACCTGGATTGCGTCATTGCCGAGCGCCTTCTTCAGGTGCGCCTCGACGCTGTCGAGGGTGTCGCCCGGCAGGACGCGGAAGTTCACGGCGGCCTCGGCGCGGCCGGGCAGCACGTTGTCCTTGTTGCCGGCGCGCACGATGGTCAGCGCCGTGGTCGTGCGCAGCATGGCGTTGCTGCTGGGGCTTTTCTCGAGCTGGCCCTGCACCAGCGGGCCGGTGAGCCAGAGGTTGGACAGCATCACGCGGTTGAAGCCGTTCATCTCGGGTGCGAGCGTGCCGAACATGTCGCCGGCAATGCCCTGGATGCCGCCGGGCATTGGGGAGGCCTCCAGGCGTGCAAGCGCGGCACTCATCTGGCCGATGGCACTGTGGGCCGGTGGCATCGACGAGTGGCCGGGGGCGGTATCGAGCGAGAGGAAGAAGGTGCCGTAGCCCTTCTCGGCCAGGCCGATCAACGCCGCTGGCTTCGCCAGGCCCGGCAGCACGCCGTCGAGCACCAGCAGTCCCTCGTCGAGCACCCAGTCGAGCTTGACGCCGCGCGACTTGAGCAGTTCGGCGATCGGCAGTGCGCCGCGCAGACCGCTCACCTCCTCGTCGTCGCCCATCACGAAGTAGACGGTCTGCTTCGGCTGGAAGCCCTGGTCGACGAGCAGTTCCACGGCCTCCATCTGCGCCAGCAGGTTGCTCTTGTTGTCGAGCGTGCCGCGGCCCCAGATGTAGCCGTCCTTGATGTCACCGCCGAAGGGGTCGACGGACCAGGCCTTCTCGGTGCCGGGGGCGATGGGCACCATGTCCTGGTGCGCCATCAGCGCGACCGGCCTGGCCGCCGGGTCGCTGCCCTGCCAGGTGTAGAGCAAGGCGTGCTGCCCGACCACCTCGCGCTTGAGCGTGGCGTGCAGCTTCGGAAAACTCTGCTGCAGGTAGGCGTGCAGCTTGTCGAATTCGCTGTTGTTGGCCGCCGGATCGTCCAGCGCCGACACAGTGCGGATGCGGATCGCGCCGGCCAGCCGCCGGGCGGCGGTCTGCGTGTCCAGTTGCAGCGGCGGCACAGGGGCCACCGCCACCTGGCGCGACGGATGACGCCACGTGTTCACGGCCACGGCCGCGGCCAGTGCGAGCAGCACCAGCAGCAGGCCGAGAAAGAGGCGCTTGATCACGTGGCGCGGCCCGCGGCTTTACGAAAAGCTCTTGCCTTCCGCCACCAGCTTCTGGATCAGCGGTGCCGGTTGCCAGAAGGCCGCGTCGTCGCGCGGGTTCTTGGCAAAGCGCTTCATCGTCTCGGCCACGTTGTACAGGCCCACCTGGCTGGCGTAGTGCATCGGCCCACCGCGGTGCATCGGGAAGCCGTAGCCCGTGAGGTACACCATGTCGATGTCGCCGGACTTGCTCGCAATGCCGTCCTC
>NZ_CABFMN010000113.1 GCF_901875635.1 Xylophilus ampelinus
TGACTCATTCGCGCAGGCTCCTTTGCGTCATTCAACGCACGAGGGCATGATCGGTGGACTTGTTCAGACCTTCCCTAAATCAGGACCGGTTTAAGGTCCGGTCCGTTAACGCATGGCGCTGTGCGAGGCAGATTCTCGCGGCCAGTGCGAGGAACCGCCCTTGGCGGGTCCAGTCGCTTGCCCGCATCCTCTTCAGACTTCGGCGTCCCAGCGCGTTCCGGCCGCGTCAAGGACTTCATCCCGCAATTGCGATCAGGATGGCCCCACCGACGATGACCACCACGGCAAGTGCGCCTGCGCCGAGCAGTGCAAGGAGCCGCAACCCGGAAGCGTTCCCGACGGCCGCTTGAGCCCGGGCGATAGGCGCAGCGCGTCGGATTTCCTGGGAGTACGACAGGCCGATGCCCGTCAGGCCTACGGTCGCTCGCGTCCTGCCCTTTCGGATGTTGACGCTTGCGCCGCGCCCTCCGATCGATGTGCTGAGCCCGGTCTTGCTCACGTTCAGGCGCACACCGGGCAAGAGCTTGATTCGCTTTCGAAAACTGAATCCCATATCCCCTCCCCACCGTGTCCGGCCGCATCTTCGTCTTACAAAAGCCGCTCTAGCGCGCGTCACGGAGATCGGCCAACCGTGGAATCCGCCCGCTTCGCAGCGGTGAGCAAACACTTCCAATTGACACATTCTGCTACATAATCAAGTTCAGGTCATGTTCATTCATGCGAATTCCGGAGGAGCAAGTGGCGCTAAGGAAGAAGGACGACGGGTTCTTGACGGCCGTCGCATTGGTGGTGGGCGCGGTGCTGGCAGTCGCGCCTTTCGTACTGCTATACCTCTCCTGCCGATCCGGTCCGAAGCTTACGAGGCATCGTGACGCCTATGCGCTGACGCACGAGGAAGCGCGCCAGCTGCAGCAGAGCAACGCCAGGACTCTGGCGTTGGATGCGCAACACCGATCCCATCTCGCCAAAGGTCTAGCGATGACCAAGTCGGGCGACTTCGACAGACGCTCCAAAGCAGGCAGGACGGCGTTCGACGTGAACGCGCGGCGAGTTGAATTGATCGCCGTGTGCGAGGAGCTCCAGGCTCTTCCCGCGAGCCGGCTGTCGGCGGCGCTGGGTTTCAGCAAGCTGCGCAGCGCCGCGCGTCTCGCCATCTTTGTCTTCCTCGCGTGCCTCGCCTACGCGGCCGCCTACATGCTGCGTCCGGAATTCGGCTGGCCCAGCGCCTACTTCCTCGCGTCGGCCGCCAGCCTGGGCGTGTTCGCCATCCTGTGGCTGTCGCTGACCGCCTACTACTGGCTGAGCTATTCGCAGCTTCGCAAGGACCTGAAACTTCAACCCGCCTGAGGCCTTCCTCCGACCATCATGACCGACCAGATCACCTTCAACTCCTTCGTTACCGACGACTTCGCCGACAACCCCGAACCGCGCTGCCCTTGCGTGCTGCTACTGGACGTCTCCGGGTCGATGAGCGGCCGGCCGCTGGACGCGTTGAACGACGGTCTGCGCGAATTCCAGTCTCAGCTGTCAGGCGATTCGCTCGCGATGAAGCGCGTCGAGGTGGCCATGGTGACCTTCGGTCCCGTAAAGGTGGAGATGCCCTTCACCGGGGCCGGCTCTTTCTACCCGCCGACGCTCGTTGCGCAGGGCGACACCCCCATGGGCGCCGCCATCAATCAGGCGCTGACGATGCTCGAGGACCGCAAGCGCGACTATCGGAGCAATGGAATCTCCTACTACAGGCCTTGGGTGTTCCTCATCACCGACGGATCCCCCACGGACGAATGGCGATCGGCGGCCGCGGCGGTAAAGGAAGGCGAAGCCTCGAAGAAGTTCGCCTTTTTCGCAGTTGGCGTCGAAGGCGCGAACATGGAAACGCTGGCCCAGATCTCCGCCCGGTCTCCGCTGCCGTTGAAGGGGCTGCACTTCCGCGAGTTGTTCTCGTGGCTTTCGAGTTCGCTCAGTTCCGTTTCCCAGTCGACGCCCGGCACCGAGGTGGCGTTGAGCGCCCCCACCGGCTGGACCGCGGTGTGACCTGGCTCGTCGTCAAAGCATCCGAGGTCGGCACCTCTCACCAGGCGACAAACGCCCCCTGTCAGGACTCGTGCGCGGGCGACGTCGAGTCGCTCGGCGCCGACCCGTTGCTGTGGCTGTTCGTTGCTGACGGCGCCGGCAGCGCGGCCCGGGGTGGCGAGGGCGCCGAACAGGCCATCGGCGCGGCGATCCGCTTCGTCACCGAGAAACTCGCCACACGGGAATTCGGACTTGGCGACATCTTCGCATGCGATCTGGTGCGCGAAGTCAGGCGCACCCTCACGGCGGCGTGCGAGCGCGAGAAGAGGCCGCTGCGGGACTTCGCGTGCACGTTCCTCGGGCTAGTGTCCGCTGAGAACGGGACGATAGCCTTCCAGATCGGCGACGGTGGGATCGTGCTGGACACCGGTGCCGGTCTGCACCTGGCGGTCGTCCCGATGTCCGGGGAGTACGCCAATCAGACGCACTTCGTGACCGACGAAGACGCCATCGCCAAGATGCTGACGAGGGCCTACCCCGACCGCGCGTTGAAGGTGGCAGCCTTCACGGACGGTGTGCAGCGCATCGCGCTCAACCTGGCCACCAACACCCCGCACGAGGGCTTCTTCGCACCTTTCTTCGCGGGTATGGGCCAGGCGGCGCTCGAGCAGGACGAACAACTGAGCGGCATGCTGCGACGGTTCCTCGCCAGCGACAAGGTCAATGCCAGAACGGACGACGACAAGACATTGGCACTTGCGCTGTGGAAGGGCGAGTGGCCCAAGCCCGTCGAACCGGCGTCTGGCCCGAACGGCGAGGCGCTCCCCGACACCGGAACGTTTACAAGCGCGGCGCTGGGTGACCGAGTAATGCAATGAGCCGGGTACTGTCGGGACCAGGGGGCGCTCAGATTCGAGTGGGCCGCGAATTGGGCAAGGGCGGTGAAGGCTCGGTCTTCGAGATGCCCGATCGGCCCGACCGTGTGGCCAAGATCTATCACAAGCCGCCGGATGCCAGGAAGTGCGAGAAGCTGCAGTTCATGGCCGGTCAGGCCGACGCGGCGCTCCTCAAATACTCGGCGTGGCCACTCGAGGTGCTTCGAGATCGCCCCACAGGACCGATCGTGGGCTTCACCATGCCAAAGGTGGCGAACCGGGCGGCCATCCACATGGTCTACAGCCCCGCGCACCGCAAGCAGGACTATCCCAAGGCGAACTGGAATTTCCTGCTGCATGTCGCACGCAACATCGCCGCCTGCTTCGAGGTCGTGCATGCGCACGGGCACGTCGTTGGCGACGTGAACCAGAACAGCTTCATGGTGGCCAAGGATTCCACCGTGGTCCTGATCGACACGGACAGCTTCCAGGTCGACGCGGGAGGCAGACTGCACCTGTGCGAAGTCGGCGTCTCCCACTTCACGCCCCCGGAACTGCAGGGGAACACGTCGTTCGCCACTACGGCCCGGAATCGAAATCATGACAACTTCGGCCTCGCGCTCCTTGTCTTCCATGTACTGTTCGGCGGCCGCCATCCCTACTCGGGCGTTCCGCTCGCGAAGGGCGTAGGCGACGCGCTTGAGTCCGACATCCAGGCAATGCGCTATGCGTATGCTCGCGATGCGGCCAAGCGCGGCACAGGGCCTCCGCCGAACAGCTATCCCATCGGATTGTTGCCGCCCAAGGCTGAGGCGATGATGCACGCGGCGTTTACCGAGCACGGTGCGCGCGGAGGCCGGCCGAACGCCGCCCAGTGGGTCGCGGCCCTCGACGAGCTTCGGCAGTCCATGCGGACCTGTGCGAAGTCCAAGATGCATGCGTATCCGGGGCACCTGAGCGCGTGCCCGTGGTGTGCGATGACCCGCGATCCATTTCCGGATCTGGACATTGCTGCAGCGACTCCGAATGCGCAGGGCGCATTCGATCCTGACCAGTTCTGGCGGCTGGTCCAGGGCGTGCCACCACCGAAGCCCGTCGGTCCAATCCCGGACCCAGCGACATTTTCGAGCCAAGTGACTGGCGCTGCGATGGAGCGAAAGAAAAATCGCAACGTAGCGTATGCGGCGCTGATCATGGGCCTCGGAATGGCCGCGATGCTGCTGAGCCAGGGCAAGGTCGGCCCAGCGATGCTCTCCGCTTTGATCGGGATCGTGGTGGCAGCGTTCAATCCCTCCAAAAACATGAAGCCGGAGGTCGAACGGCGCGAATTGGCTGCAGCTAGTGCCCGCAGAAGACTGCTCGAATTGAACGACGAGCTCCAGCAGCGAGCCGGTCCGCCCGCGTTCCAGCGGAGGAAATCCGCGATGCAGCCGATGCTTCAGGCATGGCGCGACCTACAAAAAGACGCAGCAGCCGCGTTGCTCAAGCTCGAGGGCCAGGCGCACCGCTACCACTTGCAGAAGCACTTGGAGCAGTTCTACATCGACACGGCGGTCATCGCCGGAGTCGGCCCGGGCCGCAAGGCGACGCTGAGATCGTTCGGCATCGAGACCGCGGCGGATGTGGAGTTCGGCGCCATCTCGAGCGTGAAGGGATTCGGACCTGGCCTTACCAGCGCCATGATGGATTGGCGTGCATCACTCGAGCGATCTTTCGTGCGGCGACCGAACATGACGGCGCCCGCGTCCGAAGTCGCCAGGGTGGCGAACGAGTGGTCACCCAAGCTTCGGGCCAAAGAGGACGAGCTTCGTCGGGAGCTGGAAGTTCTCAAGCGCTACGCGAGCGAGCAGGCCAAGGCACTAGCCTCCGCGAGTCCGCAGTTGGAGGCTGCGGCGCGCGCTGTGGCGCAGACGGCTGCTGATGCTGCAGAAGCTCAAAGAGCACTTGCGGCCTAGGTATTGATCAGCGCGACGTTGAGCACGACGCGCTGTAACGCTCGCTGCCCGCAGTGCTTCGGTGGCGCCAACCGTCGGGCGTGCGGCGGGTCGGCCGCAGCGGCCCTAGCGAATCGACGTCCAATGTGACATCTCAACCATCGTGTGAGGTTTCGTCCGCATGGGTGATCACTACCTCCCGCGTTTCTTGCTTAAAGGATTCGCACGCGCGCCGGCGCGCGCGAAGGGCCACCCGGTTGTCGTCACCTACGACCTCGACGGCATGCAGTCCGGTCGGGAACTGACGATCGCAGCAGTGGCCAACGAAACCGGGATGTATGGGGAGTACGAAGCGCGGCTGCAGCAGGACGTCGAGCAGCCCGCGAACATCGTGCTGGAGAGGCTGCGCTCCCAGGGCGGTCCGATCGATCGCGCGGAGGTGCCCGCGCTCGCTCGCTACGTGATCACCGCGATCCGGCGCGTGCCTCAGGGACGAGAGCGGGCTCTGGCCTCGGTCCCGCAGGTCACCGCCGAGACGCTACAGGAGTTAAGGGACGAGCTCGACCGCTGGGCTCGGCAGGAATTGTGGAATGGAACGCAGGTCGACGACGCCAGACGTCGCGTCGACGCCGCCTTCGATACGGTCCTGGGCCAATCTGGCGAGTGGCTGTGGCGCAGCACCCTCATGCCGAAGATGTTCGAGGAGACGGTGGCCGGTGCTGTCCCGGATGACGTGGTCGCTGCATGCGGCGCCACCGCATAAGCAACTCCTGCTTGGCGATGTTCCCGTCGTACGCGACGAATCGGAGGGGCTCTTGTCGAACAAGGCGCTGTGGGTCATGCCCATCGCCTCGGATGCGGTCATCGCGATCTCGCGGGTCGCACGCGGACGCCCGAAGCCTCTCACCACTTCGAACGTCATCGCCCTCAACAGCCGGATGATCGCCGGGTCATCCCGGTACGTCTTCGCGAGGGACCACGAGCCGTGGATCGACACGATGGTCGCACGCAAACGCATCCGAAGGAGTGGCCCGTCTCGGAAGTGAGTTCGGAATCCGGAAGAAACGACATGCGATCAGCTGCGTCGCGCGTCCACGCGGCGACGGCAGCGTCTTGACCTTGAGGGGTACGACAAGACGAGCGCAGGCGGCGCCGACTCCGCGGCGCGTACGCGAATCCCGTCAGAGATCCGTGATGCCACTTAGAAAGGATTTTCCACTGCCCTGGACCCCATGGTCGACCGCTGACTGTTTCGCGCGGCCAAGCGGTCGCTGGCAGGTTCACTCGTCGACGACAGCCATCGCTGCATAGCCGACCTACATCTGCTCCCGATGGATTTTGGCTGTATGCAACTGGTCCATTTTTACCCGCTGGAAGCACTACCAGAACCGCCACCAGCTCCTAGGCCGATGTCTCAAATCCAGGGGACGCGTGTCCAGCCGATCCAGCAAATGCGCCGCCGCCCCGAACCGGCTCTGCTGCCCCTCGGTAACCTTGAGGCGCTGGGAAGCGACCAGGTCAACGCCCTCGGCGCGCCGAGGGCCTTTTTGAACCAGCTTGTCCGGCTGCTGGCACATGCTTTCATCCATGGCCAGAGCTTATCAACTCCAATAGGCCCGTTGCGCGAGACGCAGCTTCCAGCTCGACCGTCGCGGCGATTGCGGGACAATCCCGGCATGACCAACATTGCCCAGATCCTCAAATCCGAGATCAGCCGCGTCGCGCGCAAAGAGATTCGCCACGAGATAGAAGGGCTCAGGAAGGCATCCGTCCAGCAGCGAAGTGCCATCGCAGCCCTGCGGCGCGAGGTCGCAGCATTGCAAAAGCAGCTCAGGCAGGCACGCCGAACCAACAGCAGGTCTGCAGATGAAGATTCATCAGAAGCATCGACCTCTTCCGGTATCTCCCGCCGCTTCAGCGTAGCTCGGCTGGCTGCGCATCGGAGCAAACTTGGACTGTCCGCAGCGGCGTACGGCCGCCTGGTCGGCGTCTCTGGCCAAAGCATCTACCACTGGGAACAAGGGAAAGCCCGGCCTCAGGCCGCGCAACTCGAAGCCTTGGCTGCCGTTCGCAATCTCGGTCGCAAGGAAATCGCGGCACGTCTGACCCAGGAGTGAACCGTCGCGGCGTTGGGCACGCCGCATAAGCGTTATGCCAGCCCGTGGCACCGATCCCACTCAGCGCTTGAAGAAGTCGCGCGCCCTCCCCTGCAGCGCCAACTCCTGCCGTGCCTGCACCAGCATGGCCAGCAAGGTCCTGAGTTCATCAACCAACTGTGATTCCTCGTCGCGCTCGACCAAAAGCAACTCCGGCACGTCCTCTTCCGACGCTCGCGCGCAGGTCTCCGCCGCCTGACACAACACCGCGATCTGCCCAAGCTCCAGGAACGCCAACTGCCTGGCCTCAGCATCATTGAGCGCCGCCTCCAGCACCCCGAAATACTGCGCTGCCCGGCCGCGATCGATCAACTCGTGGCCCACATCGACCTCCAACGGCTCGATGAGCTCGCAAAGGCTCAGCAACCGTTCCTTGGCGATCCCGAATATCGCGTCCGTATCCGTCTGTTGCTCCTGGTGCTCCTGGCGCAGTTCGGCGTCATCGTCCGGGGCCGGCACGCCATGCCCGTTGAGGATGCCGATCAGCCCGGTGAACAGCTCGGCAGCGTAGGGGCGAATCGCGACGTTGGTCCGGGAGACCAGCACCCGCTCACCGCTGCCCAACCGGATGCCCTTGAATATGCTTTCCTCGATGGATTCCGCCACCACGGTCGAGCGCAGCGCCTCGTGCGCCACAAAGACGTGCGGCCGCTCGGAGCGAATGGAGTGCACGCCGCAGTTGGTCACGCAGAAGAATTGATCCTTCGAGTTGATGCCCAGCGAGGACATACTGAGCAGTTCCTCGTCCGCAGCGAAGTTCAATTTGAACCGGACCAGCTCCAGCTGCCGCGGATCGACTTCGTGGCCCAACAGGTATCCCACCGTGCGCACACGCTTGCGCGACTCCGGCGACGCGTTGTCGTAGAAGCGAGGCTTCACGAATCGAACCAGGAACGCTCGCAACTGCTCAGTCACATCAGGCGGAATGGCAATGCGCCTAGGAGGCCCCCCAATGACGGCTCGCCGGAACTGCAGGTAAGCATTGACTTCCGCCAGTACGGCGGCGCCAACCATCAGCTCCAGCTTCGAGAATCGGCCGACCGCAGCGCCGTTGATTACCAGTTGGCGACCGTCGCCCGAAATCGACTGGATCGCGTCCAAGGCAATCTTTCGGGTCGCCGACAGCTTCGGGCTCAGGTACACGTGATCGTTGGTGATCAAGAGGCCCTCCTTGCCACTGCCCCAGAACGTCTCGTCCACCAGCACGACGACGTCCTGCGCCGACACGGCGGGTGCGTAGGCGCCAATGGCGTTGTGCAGCTTGTCCGAGGGAATCGCCGGGGCGAAGTACGCCGCATCCGTTTGCGTGAGCCCCAACGACGTGTGCCCCAAGTAGTCCGCCAACGTCATGATCGGTCTTGGGGCTGATGCTTGTGCATCGGCGCGGCGCTGGGGTGCGCCACTTGCTTTCAGCGCCTCATAGGCCGCGTTGACCTCCTGCATCTTGCCCGTCGCCCATCCCACGGTCGACGCGTCAGCGTTGGGATATTTGTCCGGGTGATATTGAGCGCGACGGCTGCGATAGGCGAGTTCGATCTCGTCGGCGCCTGCATTGGGGCGCACGCCCAGTACGTCATGAGGGTTCATCGTCGGTGCTCGGAACAGCCGCGGAGGCCAAAAAAAGAAGACAAGGAAGAGAACGAGGAAGACCGCGTGCAGCCGGCCATCAGGCCGGCCGCATCGCGGCTTCACTCGTAGAGCTTCTGGCAGGTGCCGGATTCGTAGATGCCGATGATCTTTTCCGACTGGCCCTGGGGGCTGAGCCTGTGCAGCTCCAGGTCGTTGGTCATCTTGTCCCGCAGCTTCATCATGTAAGGCCCGGGATTGCCGGTCTTCTTGTCCAGCAGCGGCTTGACCTTGTCGGCCGCGGCCCTGGCCTGCTCCGTACGCCCCAGGATCCGGGCCACATGACCGCACTTGAAGGCGTCGTAGATGCGGCTCTCATCGCTTGAGCAGCCGGCGAGCCCCACGCACGCCAGCAGCAAAGTCGCGACGAAGCCAATCGAGCGCAGGGAGCGCAACAGCATGTCGTCCCCTTGCTTCAAACGAAGTAGATGGCGACGAGGATCGCGATCAAAAGAACGGCGCCGATGAAGCCGCCCAGCGCCGGAAAGAGCACCGCCGGCCACACCAGAGCCTTGCCCAGCGCCGCCGCAAAGCCGACACCCGAGACGAAGATCCACTGGTACATCAGCATCAGCAGGCCGCAGCCGGCATAGCTAACGATGAGTATTTGCTTGGTAGACATGGGTTTGAAAGGAATGGGTGAGGAAACGAGGGAGAAAAGGAGAAACGAATTGGTGCAAGGCAGACAGCGCCGATCTCAGCAGCGGTGCTTCTTGTTCGCTGGCCGGCGCGGGTCGGTACCAAGGATTGCACCTTCCTTCGTCATGCACACGCCATCGGCACAGGAGTAGCCGGGGAGCTTGAGCACCGCGCGATCGGCATCCCCGATCTCGCAGCGCAACTCGTCGAAGTCGAACTCCTTGTAGTCGCGCACACGGTCATTGGTCGTGTAGTACACGCCCCCGCCGCCGGCCTGGACCTGGATGGGATAGACGGGGAATTTGAGGTCCCGGCTCCAGCCCTGGATCTGGATGTCCATGGCGGAGCGGTCGATGTGGTGCTTCACCGCGTCCGGGTTGGTCAGCGGATCGCGTGCAGCCTGGGCTTGTGATCCGAGGCAAAGAGCCAGCAACAGCAGGCCGAAGCCGTACTGTGCCTTTCGGCGCGAAGGACTCGGGGTCGAATGATGAATGTATTGAGATTTCATGGTTTCAAGGGTTGATGAATAAGGCGACGCAGGGGCCGCAGCTCGACGGAACACGAAGGCCAGGCATCCCTGGCCGGAAAAGTGAGTGAGGATTCCTCCAGGTGGCGCCGACCCGGCCGCCTAAAGCGAACGCGGGTCAGTGACAGAATGTTAATGGTACTTAAACGCCGTGGTTTCAAACACATCTGATCTACAGCATCGGGGTGATGCCTCGAACCGCCGCCCCCACGCTCACGCTGCGCCAGCTTTTTGCGCGCAACGTGCGCGTGGTGCGGGTCAATGCCGGGATCTCCCAGGAGCGGCTGGCCGACGAGGTGCAGCTGGATCGCACGTTCATCGGCTCGCTCGAGCGCGGGGAGCGCAATGTGTCGATCGACAACGTAGAGCGCATCGCCAAGGTGATCGGGTATCCGGCCCATGAGCTACTGCGGCCGGACTTCCCCGAGGCCAACAACTTGGACCCCTCGCTCACGCGGGCGCCCAGGACGCAGCGGCTGTACACGACCGAGGGCCGGGGGCCCACGAAGGGCAAGCGCCCATCCTGAGCCGGCGGGCGCCGGCTCTTATGCCGCCTTGTGCCTGAGTTCGATCAGGCCCAGCAGCCCGGCGGCCTGCACCTCGCCATCGAGCCCCTGCCAGCGGTCCTGGTCCAGCAGGAGCCGGGCGTTGTAGCCCGTGACCCAGGGCGCGGGCATGATGGGGTCGAGCAGCAGCAAGGCCCGAGGAACGGTTTCTTTGCCGACGTCTTTTCCGCCGATCTCCAACTCGACCCCGGTCACCAATGCCCAGCGTTTGCCCTCTGTCCCGGCTAGGCAAGCGAGAGCGGGACAGCACATCGGCTCCGACCTGTGCAGGAGCGTTTGGTCCTGGTGCCAGCGCGCGGCAAGCTCTGGGGCCAACTCCGGCATGCGCATGAGGAAGTCTCCAGGTGCCAGGTCGGGCGTGTCCGCCCTTGCGGCGCGCCGCACTGCCTGTGTGGTGGGCTCCCTACCGGTCAGGAGCGCCTCGGCCTGCAGGAGAGCGATCCTGCCCGATGCCTGTGCAGACATCTCCAAAGTGGGCAGCCGGCGCCAGGCCGTGCGTCCAAAGGTCAACCGAGCAAGGAAGCTCAATTCCCCGTCAAAGCGCAGCCCGGCCGCGAAGGCATGCACCAGCCCTGGTGGCTCAGCCGCTGGACGCATGAGGCGTCTCCTCGCCGGTATTGACTGGGGCTCCGCCATTGCTCCTCACGAGCCGCTGGAGCTTGGCGCCAAGGGCGCGGCGATCATGGTTCGGCCGGGTGACGGCGTCAGGAGCACGATGTGCAGACGCATCCGCGCCATTGGCATCTTCCGGGAAGAACTCCTCGACGACGGCAGCGCCCTCCTCCACCGACTCCTCGAAGGCCCCAGCCGCGAAGCCCTCCCGGGCCACCTGGTCCAGCGCCGCCTGGTCGAAGCCCGACGCCTGCCTGGCCTGGACTTCCACGTGCGCAGCCTGCAGCGCCTGCGCCAGGCTCGATCCCGTGCGCACCGTGAGGTCCACGTAGTAGATCGGCGCCCGATGGGACTGGGTGGTGGACTTGCCCCGAAGGCGCAGCTCCAGCGGAAGCGCCGACAGGTGGTTGCCCGACAGCGCCTGGAAGTAGCGCAGCCGTGCGGCCAGGCTGCGGATGCTGTTGAAGCCGGTCGTGCGGAAGATGAAGGAGCCAAGCTCGTCCCCTGGTATCTCTGCCTTCGAGTCCTCCTTCGCATCCTTGTCGACGATGCGCACGTTCAGGCGTGCATAGGGCTTGCAGCCGGACTTGGCGCCCAGCTCGCATCCCTCGGGTGAAGGACATGGCAGGCTCTGCACGCCGCTCGGGGCGGCGCGCCTGCAAATCTCGCCGTTGCCGACGCACAGCGGCCGCCCGGTGGCGCGGTCGAAGACGCTGTAGTTGGCGCGCAGGTTGAGATCTGGGTCGTCGAAGAGCAGCCGCACCGGGATGGCGCGAAGCTTGATGCCTGCTGCGCCGGCCTTGCGCAGTCGGCCGTCCAGCGGGTGCAGCACCCAGCCGTTGCGGCCCTGGACTTGGGTGGTGATGGTGAATTCGTCGTCCTTCTCGGGCAGGCGCTTGCCGTCCTTGACGACGACCTTGCCGATGGCGATGCGCCCGACGACGGGCGGCGTGAGGGCCAGTCCCTTGAGCATGTGTGTTTCCTTTGAATGTTGGTTGCTATGCCCGCCCCCTCTTCTTCCGCAGGGACGGGCCGGTGTGGACCCCGGCGGATGCGGGGCGGCCAGGAGCGGGCGAGCTCCTGGCGCAATGGGCGTTCAAACGTCTTCGAGGGCGGAGAAGGACCAGCGCTGCCAGCCAATGGCCAAGCCGAGCGCAAATCCCATCGCGAGCACGACCGCGAAAGCGGCCAGGTGCTCCAGAGGTCCAGGCATTTGGTTCATGTCGGTGTCCTGAGGGTGGAGGTCCGAACGGACGGATCGGTCGAAGACGCGGTCTTCATACGACGATGCGCCCGGCGGCCAGCGCCTGGCGGGTGTAGGCACTCAGCGGCCGGTCGGCCACGAAAGCGATGTCGCGCTCCACGCGCAGCCCCCAGGGACCGCGCAGCGCTTCGAGTTCCGCCAGCGAGACGTAGCCCAGCTCCGGGAATCCCAGTCCAAGGTCGCACAGTCCGAAGGCCAGCCCGTTGGCCTCGTCCAGCTCCGTGAGGAGCCAGACGGCGTGGGCATCGGGCGTGAAGAGGCGAACCACCGGCCTTGGGTCCAGGTCGTTCGGCTCGTTGCGCGGGTCCGCGGGAAGCGTCAATCGCCAGTTGGCAGCCATCTGCTCGCGCTGCTGCGCGGTGAACAAGGCGCTGTGCTCTGTCATGTCGCGTCTCCCGACCGCCCCAGCAGAGAAGCATGGGCCTTGACCGTGAACCGCCGGCTGCCCGGCCGGGTGGTGGCGTACTGGCGGGCGAGCTCGGGGTGCTCCGCCTGCAGTCGCTCGGTGTCGAGCGCGGATCCGTCCTTGCTGCGCTTCCATCGGACCTCGCCACTGTCGAAGGTGGCAACCGACGCCTCGCCCATGCGCTGCTGGATGCGCTGGCGCAGCTGTTCTTCTCTCGCCTCGGTCGATGCGAGCAAGGCCCGCACTGCCACAAGGTCAGAGAAGGCGGCCGACATCTCCAGGTCACCGGACAGGTCCAGCGTCGTGCCAGCGTCGCGGGACCAGAGCGCCTTCAGGGCGGTCGCTGCGGAATCGGAGCCGTCCGCCGGCGGCGCCGAGTCGGTCTCCACATGCCGCCAAAACCGCGCTTCGAGCTCGATGAGGTGGCCAATCAGCGCTTCGTCGCGCTCCATGCGATGAATACGCAGTTCCTGGCCGCAGATGAGCACGGCCACGTCGGCCGCCTGCTTGCCGGTGACGGCCAGTTGGTGCATGACCTGCAGTTGGACGTATTCGGGCACGCCTTCTTCCCAGAGCCGGGCACCGTGGTAGCCGGCGGTCTTGCACTCCAGGATCTGGACGTCCGCTGCGCCCACAACCTCACGATCGATGTTGGCCAGCATCCAGGGGTGACTCGGGTGCTGGAGGACGGCGTTGATCCTGCGCACACGGTGACCGGTGCGGCGGGTGTAGTGGGCCGCGACGATGGGTTCGAGCAGGGTGCCCCAGTAGACGGGGCTGCTCTCGTCGTTGGGATCGATCTGGGGAAGGTTGCCGTCCCGGCCGGTCTTCTCCATCCACAGCTGCAGGGGCGACTTGTAGGGGTTCAGGCCGATGGCCGCGGCAGCGTCGGAGCTGCCGATGCCGCCCGTGCGGACGCTGAGCCACTGGTCGCGGCTGAGGCCCTGGGTCTTCACCAGCTTTAGGGCGGGTCGGTGGTTCGGCGGCGCGGGCGCCCGGCGAGGGGGTGCCATGGAATGTTCTGGCATGTGTTCTCCTTGGAAAGGTGGTGAGCCCCCGCCCCAAAGACACAAGCCCCGGTCCTTCGTGGGGAGCCGGGGCTTGTGCGGTGGGGCGAGGGGCGTGGGTTCATGAGACGAGCTGCAGGGCGGCGTCGAGGGCGCGCTGTTTGAGAGCGGCGCCCTGTCCGAACCAGGCGCTGTCGAGGCGGTATTCCTGGCTGCGGGCCCGGCGTTCGTGGTCGACGAACTCGGTGACGGCGCACAGGAGGCCCCAGGCGGTACCCTTCGAGGCGGTGAGCTCTGCGCCGCGGCCCTTGCCTTCGTAGAGTTCCTGCACCTTCTTGAGCGCCCGCTCGTTGGTGAGCTGCGCCTGGTCGGTGTGTGCGTCGGCCTGGCAGAGGACCTTGAGGAAGAAGTTCATCGACTCGTGGGTCTTGACCTTGCGCTCCGCGAGGGTCTTCATGCGGTACATGAACGCGTCCCAGCCGGAGACGGCGATGCCAAGCTGCTTCTTGACGGCCTGGGCGTCGAAGGCAGTGCTGTGTGGCACCTTGACGGCGCTGGTGGCGCCCTGCAGGGCGATGGACAGCGTGTTGTTGCACACGACTCGGACCGTGGTGGGCGTGGCGGTGGTGGCGAGAGTGCCGTCGCAGGAGGTAGCCAGCAGGATGTAGCCGTTGACGACATCGTTGCCCTTGAGTGCGGTCTGCTTGCCGGTGCGGGCCAGCGCCCAGAATTTGCGGCCGGCCTTGAGGACGCCCGCGGTCTCCAGCTCGAAGCCGGAGACTTCGGTGAGATCGCGGTAGAACTCCAGCACCTCGCGGGGCTGGACGATCTGGTAGCGGCCGCCGACGACGGACAGGGGGACCTTGTTGTCGCTGCGGTAGAGGACTTTTTGGTCGTCGAAGGTCATGATGGAGCCGAGGGAGCCGGCCTGCTCGGTCATGTACCGGACGGGGGTCTCGCAGATCGTCCAGTTCATGCCAGCCTTGTCGGCCCAGACTTCGATCGGTTGTTTGGCGGGGAGCTGGTTGCCCAGTTCGTGCCAGGGGGTCTGGCCGACGTAGGCCATCTGTTGGAGTTGGTGAGCCATGGGTTTGTTGAAGGTGAAGATGGAAGGAAGAGCGAAGAGCCGCTGCGCGGCCTACTTGGCGATGGAGAAGGTGTGGCCGCAGGCGAGACAGCGGCGATTGCGCAGAATGGCGGCGTCGACTGCCTCGCCAAGAGAGGCACCGACGACGCAGCCGGCGATCCCG
This sequence comes from Xylophilus ampelinus, assembly GCF_901875635.1. Lineage (GTDB taxonomy): Bacteria > Pseudomonadota > Gammaproteobacteria > Burkholderiales > Burkholderiaceae_C > Xenophilus. The sequence continues at coordinate 14,875 of NZ_CABFMN010000113.1, forward strand.
CCGCTCAGGGCACCAACGACGGCGCCTGCAACTGCGCCAAGAGGCGGGGCAGCAGGCAGGGCAGCGGCGGTGAGGGCCACTCCCACCTTTGCGCCAGTGATGGCACCGGACAGGGAGCCGGAAATGCCTCCGGCAGCGCCCGCGATGGTGCCGATAGCTGCGCCAGCCTTCTTGGCCGTGTCGCGGTCCACAATGCGTGGGGACTGACATGCGGGGCAGGCTCCGGCGTAGCTGGAGCGCAAAGGAGGATCGGGTGAGTCAAAGGAAGATGTGCTGAACTCTTCGTGCATAGGCAGTTGACGCTGCGGCGTCATGCAGTGGAAATGAGCCGTGCGCTAAGCAGACGGCAAAAAGCCCAGCGCGACCTCACGGCCGGCTGGGCTCTGTGGATCGAATCAACCTTTGCCGGTCAACTCAAGCTAGGCATATGTGCCTGAAAAAATCTGGAAACCCAACGAGTTCGCGTTCAGCCCGAGGGCCCAGGCTACGAACGCACACGAGCGCCCTCATCAACGCCGGGGAAATTAGGCAGGCTTCGCCACCCGAAAGGCGCGCTCACGCGCCGGTTCCACGACCATGGTGTCAGCTTCAGACTGGGGGCGGTCGCTAGGACGGGCCGCGCGAATGACAGCAGTCGCAGAAACCGGTCATTGGGCCGACAGGCACGGTCAGCGAGCGCGATTGGCCGGAGCGACAGTGCGCGGTGGCAAAGACCATCCGCGTTACCTCACTACTTGGTGCCGGTGGGTGAGTGAAGAAGATTCAGGAATTGCTGCTCAGTAGGGGTTCGCGTCCGTCACGTCTTGTCCCCGCATCCGACGAACTTCTCTAACGTGATTAGTGACATCGCTAAATGCGGTGGGTCGTAGTCCATGCGCGCATCCATTATCGGCTGCTTCGATCTTTCCAACGTTCTGCAACGACGCATTGGCAAGTCAGTTGACCCGTGAGTTTTGCCCCTTAAAGCAGGAGATTTGGATGACAGTCGCGATGCAGAAACCAGTGCAAAATCCATCCTCCCGATCCCCATCGGCTCCGTTTTGGCTCCATGACTATCCAGAATATCGAACGCAAGATTGCGCAGCTCCAGCGCAGAGTTTCCGAGCTCCATCAGGCGCGCTTGACGCGCCAGACAGAAGTCGCCAAATCGTACGCAGACGCATTCATCAGAAAGCTCGAAGCAGATGGCATACCGCTGAGCGTGGGGCTGCGAGCCTTACGGGATCTTGCGAAACTTTCCACACCCCAAAAACCAAAAACCCCGTCGCCGCGCAGATAGCAGCGCCATCGAAGCGGCGAAGCGCGCGCTGGGCTCGAGCCCACTGAAGACACGGCGACACGTGGTGCGTAGCGATCCATTGCAATACCGAGACTTCCTGAACCAGTCTTTGTATCGCTTCACATCCTGCTGGTCCGGCGCTAGCTGAGGTCTTGCACGCCGACTTCGAAATCTTCGATAGCAGTAGCCCGATCAACCAAAGCGATGTGAAACACAACTCCGTACAGTTGAATATGTCCAGGTTGACGTAGCTTCCGTCCGAGTTGTTTGAACTCTACGGCGACCTTCACCTCCTGGTGCCCGGCGATGGAGCCCGTAATGGTGTCGCGCGAACCGCGGATCGACTCCGTAAGCTCGTCGACCAACCTATTTGCTTCGTCTTCAGTGCGACGGAGGATGGTCACCAAGTAGCCGTGACGCCAACGTGGGCGACCGAATTGCAGAGCAGCGATTGAAATGATGCGCCTCGCATCCTCAGCAATCTTTGGACCGCGCTTCACTTCGATGATGCAACGCGGCACGTTGTTGTGCCTGTTCAGCAGAACGATGTCGAATCGTGCGGCATCTTTTCCAACGGCTGCGCGGGCATCAATCGCTGAGCGCGAGGTCTGATCGAATGCCGAGGCGTGATGCTCGAGCCTGTACATCAGCATCGGAAACTTCTCAGTCAACCCTTGAGCGAGGCTCACAGTGACGAGGTATTCTGGAGCGTCACGAAGATCGCTGTTGTGATCGCCGTATCGATCATAAGCCAACGCGGCATCTTGCAGTATCGTCAAAATACTTCTTCGAATCGCCGCGCGGCCAGCGCGTGGGAGTGGCTCTTGGGACATTGCATCTGACTCTTTGAGTTTTCTGACGTGGGCCTACGTGGCCCATAGAACGACCTCGAATTCGTCCTCCAATGCCTGCTCAATCAAGCCACCACAGATCATCGCGCATCTCTCATGCGCCTCCAGACGAAGCATTCGACTAACTGCGATCACTGCAGCGAGCGTCTTGGCTCGCGTACCGGCTCTCACGCAAGCAACGAGTCCGGAGACCGTCTGAAAGCCGCCGTCTCTGGCGCTCAACTTTGTGATTGCGGAAGCAGCTGCATCCGCGGGCGTCATCGAGCGGGTAGACACGCCACATGCACCGATGCTGGCAAAGTCGGCGCCCAAGGTGGCTGCCACGTCTTCGAAGTCGAAGCCTGGCCCGAGGGTTGACTCGATCATCGATGCGACGGTTGCTTCGATATCAAGGTGCAGCATTCTCTATTTCGAAGTTCGCCGGCCCATCATCTGCCTGCGTTGCGCCCGGCATACCGCTGGGAATCACGAATCCGGAGATAGCAGGTGATACTGAGATGGCCTCTTCAAGAGCTTGGAGCCCAAGGTGCGAATCTGCGGAATTGCTTTGCGGACCACCCCACTCGCGGTATTCGACCAGTGACGGCACACGATCGAGCGCCCCGAGAGGCTCGATCCCCATCGCTCTCAGCCGCTCCATGAGGTCCTCCAGAATTGCGTCACGTTGCAACGACCACGCCGAAGCGAAGCATCGCCAGAATGTCCATCCCGCGCGCTCTAAGATTCGCTGCCTGCTCATATCGGCCTGCCATCGATCCGGTCCATGGTACTCGTCGCCATCGCACTCGATGGCTAGACGCGCGTCGTCCGCTCCTTCCACGACCATGTCGATACGGAAAGCGCCGGCCCTCACTTGGGGAACGACGCGATAGCCTCTTGAATGCAACTCCGTGAAGACCTGCTTCTCGAATCCCGACTCGCACAGATCGATGAGCGACGAGTCCTCTGAGCGTTGCACACGCCCGATCTCTGGTTTGCTGAAATGGCCCAACAGTCCACGGCGGAGATCGGCCTGCGATAAGTCCGACATCTGAACCGAACGCACCAGATACATCCGGTCCCGTGCGCGGCTTGCGGCGACATTGAATCGCTGCTCGAATGCGTTGCCAGAGACCGCCTTGGCATTGGGCTCTACGACCATCGAGAGAAACATAATGTCCCGCTCACTGCCTTGAAAAAGGCGCGCTGACCCTGCCTCGATTTCACGTACAGCAGGAAGTTGATAACTTCAGAGGTACGGAGAATCGAAATGAGAGAAGGCAAGCTGCCCAAGAGGCAGTACACACAGGAGTTCAAGGCTGAGGCTATCAGGCTCGCGGCGTCGGTAGGAGGGCATTAGGCCGCACGGCGCCTCGGCGTGCCGGTGGCGACGCTGGGCAACTGGTCCAGGCGTGGCACTGCATCGGCCGGCGCCAGCGGCGCGGTGGCGCCGCCCAGTGAGGCACCCACGCGGCGCCCGGTGAGCGAATTGGAGGCGGAGAACAGCCGCCTGCGCAGGGAGTTGGCCGACGCGAAGCTGGACGTGGAAGTCCTTCGAAAAGCGACGGCGTACTTCGCCAGGGGGTCGCGATGAAGTACGCCTGGATCGATGAGCATCGCGACCAGTACACCGTCAGCCGGCTGTGCCGCGTGCTGCAGGTGTCCCGCAGCGGCTACTGCCAATGGCGCGTGCGCCCGCCCAGTGCCGGCACACTGGCCAACTAGGCTCTGGACGCCAAGGTGGCAGCCATTCACGACGCCAGCCACCGAAGCTATGGCCGCCCTCGAATCGTTCAGAGGCTTCGACAGCAGGGCGAAGTCGTCAGCGCCGAGCGAGTTCGAAAGAGCCTGCGGCGCCAGGGCTTGCGTCCGGTGTACAGAAGGCCGTTCGTGGTGACTACCGACTCGGCGCACCGCTTGCCGGTGGCACCGAATCTGCTGGATCGGCGCTTTGATGGTTGGCAGTCAGACCGGGCCTGGGTGGCGGACATCACGTATGTGCCCACCGGCGAGGGCTGGCTGTACCTGGCGGCCGTGATGGATTTGGCCAGTCGGCGCATCGTCGGCTGGTCGATGTCCGAGGCCCTCGACGCCACGTTGGTGTGCACCGCCCTGAAATCGGCCTGGTGGCAGCGTAAGCCGGCCAGGGGCCTGCTGGTTCACACCGATCGCGGGTCGCAGTATGCGAGTGGGCGCTACCGGGCGTTGGCGGCCGACCTGGACATCACCATGTCGATGAGCAGGAAGGCCAATGCCTGGGACAACGCGCCGATGGAGAGCTTCTTCAAGACGCTGAAGGTCGAGCGCATCTACCAAGTACGCTACGGCACGCGGGCGCAGGCCAGGCTGGACATCGTCGATTGGATCGAGGGCTGGTACAACCGCCAGCGCCTGCACTCGGCGAACGGCTTCCTCTCTCCTGTGGCCTCGGAGAACACCCGCTTGGCTGCATGACTTGATGTACGCGGAAACGAGGCAGGGTCAGTATTCTAGGCAGATACCTTTGGCGCTCGCCCAGTTTTGCAGTGTTGCGCTGATGTACTCAGGCCCGTTGTCACAGCGAATGACTTGGGGTTTGCCACGCCACAGCATGATTTGCTCCAAGACCCGAATCACACGTAGCGAGGGCAATGAGAAGTCCACCTCAATGCGTGGAAATCAACAGCAAGACCACGGCATGCTCCAGCCCACCTCGGACGGCAAAGCGGTCTGGCGCGCGACCGTGACCAGCACGACCGGCTGGTCCCATTTGTTCACCCTGTTGCGTCTCGCTCCCGCGCTGATCTGGGAGTCTGGCGATCGACCAGCACCTTTCGCGGGCGGGTGCCCGCATACCACTCAGCGGCAGCAGGCACAGCCCATGGGATGGCGCAGTCGTGTATAGCCAGTACTGCGTTCTTCGGTACGGATGAGGGCGCGCTTGGCGCCGTCCATCATGGCCAGCGCGGGCGCAGACACCGCGCGAGAAGCATCGGTGCCGCAGCCGGGGCAAGCCAGCGGCGCATCACGCTGAGCGACCGTGCGAAGGCGCTCGAAGCGGCCGCACCGGCTGCAGTCATAGTCATAGGTTGGCACGGCGCTCAGTTGCCAGGATGCAGGATGACCTTGGTCCAGCCCATCTCGCGCTTGTCGAAACGCTCATAGGCTTCCGGGGCCTTGTCCAGGTCCAGTTCGTGCGACACGATGAAGGAAGGATTGGCTCGCTCGTTGTGGATGAGGTTGCACAGTTCCCGGTTGTAGTGCTTCACGTTGCACTGGCCGGTCCGCACGGTTTGTCCCTTGAACCAGAGCTTGCCGAAGTCAAGGGCAAGCTTGCCCTTCTTCTGCAGCGGGTCCTCGGCCTGCGGGTCTTCCGGCACGAAGACGCCCACCACGCCAATGCCGCCCGTGGCCTTCACCGAACCGATGAGGCTGTTCATCGTCATGTCGGGCTGTTCGTCTCCCTCTGCATCGTGGGCCTGGTAGCCGACGCATTCGCAGCCCCGGTCCACGCCCAGGTCGCTTGTTTCCTTCATCAGGAAATCGACCGGCGACACCTTGGAATCATCAATCGTGATAGCCCCTATGCTCTTGGCCAGTTTCAGCCTGTCGGGATGGCGGTCCACGATGTACACCTTGGCCGCTCCCTGGATGAGTGCGGAGTGCGCCGCCATCAGCCCGACAGGTCCGGCACCATAGATGACGATGCTTTCACCAGGCATGAGCCCGGCCAGTCGAGTGGCGTGCCAACCGGTGGGGAAGATGTCCGAGAGCATCACATAGTCCTTCTGGCGGGACTTGGCATCGGGCGGCAGCACCAGGCAATTGAAGTCACCGTAAGGCACCCGCAGGTACTCGGCTTGGCCTCCGCTGTAGGGCCCCATGTCGGCGAAGCCGTAGGCAGCCCCGGCAGACCCAGGATTGCAGGTGAGGCAATAGCCTGTGAGCCCCTTCTCGCAGTTCGTGCAGAAGCCGCATCCGATGTTGAAGGGCAGTACCACCCAGTCGCCCTTCTTGACGCGGTCTACAGCGGCCCCGACTTCCACTACCTGACCCATGTTCTCGTGGCCGAGGATGCGGCCGGCCTCCATGTTCGTACGTCCCTCGTACATATGGAGGTCCGAGCCGCAGATGTTGGTTGTCGTAATCTTCACCAGTACATCGGTCGGCTTTTCGATTTGGGCGTCCGGCATCTCCTTGACGGCGACTTGGCGGGGGCCTTCGTAGACTAGAGCTTTCATGCGAATCCTCAGGTGGTGGCTCAGGTGGATGGAAGCTACTTTAATGGTTATGGTTGGCCGCAACATGGGGCTGCACGCTTATCGCTCGCAGGACCGCGCCTACAAAGGAATCGGAAGGTGCTCAGGCGCTGTGGCCAAGCGGCGCCGTGAGTGTCGGCATTGCCGGCGCTGCCTTGGCACCGCGTGGCCGAGAGAACGAAGGCGTGGCAGTGGCTGTGGCAACGGCTGTACCACTGGCTTACGCAACGTTTGAAGTTGAAGTTGCCCCGGTTTGACGGACACCTTACGCTGTAGAGCAAGGAGTTCAAGATGGGCAAGACAAGGCCGCCGTATCCGGCGGAGTTCCGAGAGCAGATGGTGGAGCTGGTACGAGCCGGCAAGACGCCGGCAGAGCTGGCGCGTGAGTTCGACGTGACTGCGCAGACCATTGCCAACTGGGTCGGCGCCGCTGGTGGCCAAGCCACGACGGGCGCGCTCAGTGGGGTCGAACGTGAGGAACTGGCAAGGCTGCGCCGACAGCTGCGGCAAGTCCAGATGGAGCGCGACATCCTAGCAAAGGCTACGGCCTGGTTCGCCGCCAAGAGCGACAAGACATTCACACCGTCTTCGAACTCATGAGTGAACCGCACCGGGTTTCGTGGAGGCTTCAACTCTTAAGATGATGAAGCCATGAACAAGACCAACAAGTTCTCCCCCGAAGTCTGTGATCGCGCCGTGCGCATGGTGCAAGAGCACCGCGGGGAATACTCCTCGCTGTGGGCCGCCGTGCAATCGATTGCGCCCAAGATCGGCTGCGTGCCGCAAACGCTGCTGGACTGGATCAAGCGCGCAGAAGTCGACGCTGGGGTGCGTGAAGGCATCACGACCAGCGAGGCGCAACGGGTCAAGGAGCTGGAACGCGAGGTCAAGGAGCTGCGCCGGGCCAACGAGATTCTGAAGCTGGCCAGCGCTTTTTTCGCCCAAGCGGAGCTCGACCGTCGCATCAAGTCCTGAGAGAGTTCGTAAACAAGCATCGAGATACCTTTGGGGTCGAGCCGATCTGTAAGGTATTGCAGATCGCCCCGTCGGGATATCGGCGCCATGCGGCGCCGCTGCGAGAGCCACACAGGCGCTGTGTCAGGGCATGCCGAGAAGACGTCCTCATGCCTGCCATACAGCGCGTCTGGCAGGCCAACATGCAGGTCTACGGTGCCGTGAAGGTCTGGCGCCAACTGGCACGTGAGGGTACGGCCGTTGCGCGCTGTACCGTCGAGCGGTTGATGCGCCGCCTCGGTGGAAATCCCCCCGAATTCCACCGTTCCGAGAAGTAGAACTATGCGGCCATGGCCAGCCGCTGTTTCGGGGTGATGCCGCCCAAGGCCATGTTTGGGCGTTCATTGTTGTACCGCCACATCCACTGCGTGGCGAACTCCTGAACCTCTTCGAGGTCGCTCCAATAATACTGTGACAGCCACTCGTAGCGAACCGTTCTGTTGAAGCGCTCCACATAGGCATTCTGCTGGGGTTTTCCCGGCTGGATGTGTTCAATGCGAATGCCTTGGCCACTGGCCCAGTGCAGCAATGTGGCACTGATGTATTCCGGCCCGTTGTCGCAGCGGATCACTCGCGGCTTGCCGCGCCAGGCCATGATCTGAGAAGTGGCTCAGGAAATCTGAACAGCGCTTTAGGTGGGAACTCTGGGAATGATGCCGGCCATGGACAGGACGGCGACAGGAGTTTTCGATGGCTACGAAGAAGTCGGCGCGGCGCACCCGCCGCACGCACACCCCAGCGTTTAAGGCGCAGGTCGCCTTGGCCGCGCTGCGGGAGGACAAGACGATCGCCGAGCTGGCCAAGCAGTTCGAGGTGCACCCCAACCAGATCACGGAATGGCGGCGCCAGCTCGTTGAGAACGCTACCGGCGCCTTCGGTGGTAGCGCCGAAGCGACGCCGCCGGTGGACCTCGGGCCTCTGCATGCAAAGATCGGCGAGCTGACGCTGGAGAATGATTTTTTAGAGCGCGCGCTCATCAAAGCGGGATTGCTGAGCGCAAAGCGATGATCGACCGTTCCCACGACCTCAGCATCACGCGCCAGGCCGAGTTGCTGGGCATCAGCCGCGGTTCGGTGTACTACCTGCCGCGGCCCGTGAGCGACGCAGACCTGCGGCTGATGCGACGGCTCGACGAGCTGCACCTGGAGCACCCTTTCATGGGCGCCCGGATGCTGCGTGATCAACTGTGGCGCGAAGGCCTGGAAGTCGGTCGCCGGCACGTGAGCACACTGATGCAGCGCGTGGGCATTGAGGCGCTGTGTCCGCAACCAGGCAGCAGCAAGCCGGCGCCGGGCCACAAGGTCTACCCGTACCTGCTGCGCAAGCTGTCCATCACGCGCAGCAACCAGGTCTGGGCCTTGGATACGACGTACATCGCCATGGCCCGCGGTTTCGTCTATCTCACCGCCGTGGTGGACGTCGCCAGCCGCAAGGTCCTGGCGCACAAGGTGGCGATCACGCTCGAGGCCTGCCATGCCCGTGAAGTCCTCGAACAAGCGTTTGCCCGCCATGGCGCGCCAGAGATCGTCAACACCGATCAGGGAAGTCAGTTCACGGCCATCGAGTTCACGAACGTGGTTCTCAGCCGCGGTTGCCGCCTGTCCATGGACGGCCGCGGCGCCTGGCGCGACAACGTGTTCGTCGAGCGACTGTGGCGCAGCGTGAAGTACGAGCGCGTCTACCTCAAGGCCTACGACAGCGTCAGCGCCGCGCGCGCCGACATCGCCGACTACTGGCCTGGTACAACGAACATCGCACCCATTCGCGCCTGGATCGGCTCACGCCTCATGAAGCGTACTTGGCAGGCTTGCCGCAGCTGGCGCTGGCCGCGTAAGATGAAGTTCTGTGGTGCGCCCCGAGTTGCCCACTGCGGCGTGCGTTCGTCGCAAGCGACGCCCGGCGCCGTGGACAACTCTGCACCGTCTGTAACCTGCCCAGAATCCACCTAAAAATCGGGGAAAGCTGTTCAGACAAGCGGAGCCACTTCTCTATCGCAGCCTGAACCGCGTGTTCCACAGCGAGCTGCGGCGCATGGCCAGATCGCCTTCCGTCACTGAAGTTGTCGAACGGATGGGCGACCGCAGCGACTTCTTCGTGGCAACCTCAGGACGCCCGCTTTTCGGCGAGACCCTGAACGAAGCTCACGAGGAGCATGAAGTGATCCTGCAGGCCATGGGGCGGCGCGATAGCGCAGGCGCCGCATCGGCGGTCAAGCACCACATCGAAGCCACGAATCGCCGGCTGCAGAAATTCCTGTCGAGTTCGCCACCATGAACACCATCAACACACCAGCCGCTCCTCCGGTCAACGACCTGTCATTCAGCCATTTCGGATTCTTCGTCAACGACATCAGGCGTATGGCGGCCTTCTACAAGGACGCACTGCGCTTCACCCAGACGGACTCCGGCCAGCTCGGTGAGACGGAGATTGTCTTTCTCAGTCGAAGTCCCGAGGACCATCACCAGATCGTTCTCATGTCGGGCCGGCCTGACTCACTGCCGTTCAACGTGATCAACCAGATCTCACTGCTCGTGCCGAACCTCCAGGCGCTGCGTAAATACCATGACCGGCTGCTGGCCCACGGCGCCAGCGACATGCAGCCGGTGACACACGGCAATGCCATCTCCATCTATTGCCGTGCCCCCGAGGGCAATCGGCTCGAGCTGTTCATGCACACGCAGTGGTATTGCCACCAACCGCTGCGGGAGCCGATCAACTTCTCGCGCAGCGACGAGGAAATTCTCGCTCAGTCCGACGCCATTGCTCACCGAGCGCCCCGCCTGCAGACCCGCGCAGCATGGTCGAAGGCCATGGCCGAGCGCATGGCCGCGGACCAGGCCATCTGACATGGCAGCACGCGGGCCACTACCTTTCAATCGCCGTGTAACGCGACGACGTATGGGACTTCTGCCACTCGTCGACGCGCAGGCGCCCGATCTGAAGACCCTGATCGCGATGATCCCCGGGAGCGAGGCGTGGACCGATCGCGCCATGCGCTCCGGACGTCGACGCCTAGAGGCCACAGCAGCAATTCGCAGGCCTCCGACGGGCGCACATTCACAAGCGCTTGGGCGTTCCCCCTGGCCCTGCAGACCAGAGGGTCACGGCGCCAACATGAAGCGATCGAAGAACGCAACCAGTACCTCGTACTCGGTCAATGGCAGGACGTGGGCAATGTACTGGTCCGGCCGGACGGCGACCAGTGCACCTCGCTGGCGATCGATGCCCCGCTGCTCGTAGATCTGAGGGCCGTTTGGCAACACAGCGCTGAAGACCTTCTCGTAATCGTGCAGGCTGTGACGCCCCTTGCGTGGGAATAGCAGCGCCGGCATCGCAGCGGTCTCGAACTCGTCGTGCGGTTGCTGGAAGATCGCACGCAGGTCGAACACCGCATCCGGATCCTGATCGGCCGGCGTGAAACGCCGCACCGGTGAGCGCTTGGAGTTCTCCAGGAAGTCGCACAGCGCCAGAACGCCCCCCTGCGGCCTCTGCAGATCCTCTGCGCCAGCGAACGCGTACAGGCGCCAGCGGCCGTCGGCCTTGCCGACGTGGCCCAATTGCACCGGCTTGGCGTCGGACGCTCGCAGGACCGGCGACGAGTGGAAGCGCGTACCGACCACGAAGCCGCGCGCAAGATCCTGGTGCTGTGCGCCGCCGCATACCAGCGAGGGGGAGTACCGGGTACCCATGCCGGCGGTGAAGCGGCCATGCTGTTCGAAGTACTTCTTGAACTCGGCGGGGTCGACACCGCCCCCCTCTTCCCCGCTTTGCTTGGCGCGGTCGCTGAACATCTGGGCCCACTCCCGGTCGAAGTCGATCAGCATCTGCGCGGCAGGCTGGCGTTCGGCCGAGTAGGTTTGGAGCAGCTCGGGAATGGCTTGGCCACGCAGCACCGACGCCAGTTTCCAACCCAGGTTGAACGTGTCCTGCATCGAGAAGTTCATGCCCTGGCCCGCCTTGGGGCTGTGGGTGTGACAGGCATCTCCGGCGATGAACACGCGCGCCGGCCGTGATGGGCCTGCGGAAGGCGTGTCGTCGTACTGGTCGCAGATGCGCTGCCCGATCTCATAGACGGACCACCACGGCACTTCCTTCACGTCGAGCTTGTACGGGTACAGTACGCGCTGCGCCGCGGAGATGAGCTGGTCCAGCGTGATGTTCCGGCTGGCCACGCGCTCGTCTTCGCCCAGCTTGTCCATCTCGACATAGAGCCGTACGAGGTAGCCGCCCTCGCGCGGGATGATCAGCACGTTGCCGCTGGTGGACTGCAGGGCAGCCTTGAAGCGGATGTCGGGGAAGTCGGTCACCGCCAGAACGTCCATGACGCCCCAGGCGTGGTTGGCCGAGTCACCCTTGAGCTCGCGACCGATGGCCTTGCGAACCGCACTGCGCGCGCCGTCGCAGCCCACCACATAGCGCGCACGCACTGTCTCGATCTCGCCCTTGTGCGCTTCGTCGGTGCGTTCGATCCGGACCGTGACTGGATGATCCTCGGCGTCGGCGTTAACCTGCAGGTCGAGCAGACGGCGCGCGTAGTGCGGCTCAAGCCGTCTTGGCGCATTGCGCATGATCTCCAGGTAGCAGTCATGGATGCGCGCCTGGTTGAGCACGACGTGCGGGAACTCGGACAGGCCGTCCTCGGTGTCCTGCACACGCCCATGTCGCTGGATGCGGCCCGGATTCTTCGGATCGGGCTTCCAGAAGGTGACTTCGTTGATCCAGCAGGCTTCCTGCAACACCTTCTCGACGAAGCCGAACGCCTCGAACATCTCCATGGTGCGGCAAGCCACCCCGTCGGCCTGGCCAAGGCGGAGCGGGCCCTCCTTTTGCTCGACGATGCAGGTGCTTATGTCGCGGAAGGCGGCCAGCTGGGCGGCGAGTGTCAGGCCTGCCGGTCCGCAGCCGACGATCAGAACATCAACCTGGGCCGGCGCTGCGCCTGTCGCCTGGCTGTTTTGTGCCAGAGGAGCGGCAACGCGCGGATCGCCGGGTTGAAAGCCGTTCAGATGAAACTGCATGGTGTGTACTCGTTGTGGTCTTGTGTCAGATATCCAGCACCAGGCGCGCGGACTTGGCGCGGGAGCAACAAGGCAGGAACTGGTCGTTGGCCTCCTGCTCTTCGGGCGTGAGGTAAAGGTCGCGGTGGTCGGGTTCGCCATCCAGAACGCGGCCACCTCAAGCGAGGTCCATAGGCTCACTGATGCCTTGACTTCGCTCCTTGCTGAGAACTTGTTTTTGCGAAGTTGGGTACGTGCATGCCAGTTGCCGTTCACGCTTGAGTTCCTCCGCGAGCGATTGAACTTGGTCACCATCTGGATGGCGGGGTAAGGTCAGTGCAGAAGTGGCTATTCAACGAGCAGCGGATGAGTACCCCGACCGCTACCGCCCTACAGAGTTCTCGGTGAGGATCTGTGAGAAACGGAGCCAAGCCTCGTGAGCGAGCAGCAGTGCCATGGCGGGCCTCTTAGGTCTATAGACGTCCGAAGTTGCTCGTCATCTTGGCGTAGCGAGCGGCGTGCTCGGCTTCCTGGAGTTGCAGCAAGATGCCGACGTATCGGTCATCCTGATCCGGGCTGCGGCCTTTGGCAAGAGCCACCAGCTTCGCCCGTTCCAAGTCGGCCTTGAGCGCAGCAATGTGACGTTCCGCTGGCGTCATCCGGCGCATCAGATTTCTCCCGTCTGCGTGTGCCCGCTATGGTCACGCTTGCGCGCGAGCAAGCAAAGCGACCGCCAGAGGCTGCCCCAGCACGGTTGCGGCCGCCCGGCTGCGGCCTCCAGACCTTCGACCGAACTGCTTCCATCACCTCGCCTCGGCAGGCCGCCGCTGGTGCTGCGCATCATGTTCGCGAATGATGCTGCGCAGACGATCGGCGAGTTCAGCGGGGTGTGTGATGTTCGGTGAGTGAGGTCCGACCATTCGATGAAACATCACATTGCCCGCGACCAGTTGGACATGCTTGGGCCAGTCCGGCTCGACCAGGCGGTCCTCATCGGTTGTGACGATAGCCACCGGCACGGATGCATCGGCCAGATCGGCAGGATATCGGTCGGCTACGACTGTCGGCGCCGCCGCAGGATGCCTCAGCCTGAGCGCGACCATTGCCGCATAGTGGCCAGGCATGAGCGAATTCTCATGGCGGCGATCGATGTGCTCATCCAGCCCTGCTGTGGTGTTGGCCAACACCTCCACCACGCGTGCGATGTACGCCCGTCCGGGTTCCAGGTCCGCAAGCAGCCTTTTGGCCAGGTCAACGCGCCATGGCCCCCCGGTGCCCGCAACGCTCACCACACCGGCCATGGGCCAGGCACCCATGCAAGCGGCTCGCAATGCGAGGGAACCCCCGAACGAGGTTCCAACCCAGTGAGGCGGGCGCCTGAGGCCGATGAGCCCAAGGAAGTGGCCGATATGGCGCAGCCGATGTTCATAGGGTGAAGCGCCGAACATCACGACCTTGTCAGTGCGTCCGAAGCCGGGCAGATCAGGTGCCACAACATGGTGGTCCGCGGCCAGATCGAGCATCACGTCCCGCCACGACAACATCGCATCCGCACCCCAGGCACCATCGTGCAGCAGCAGCACCGGCGTGTCGCCAGGATCACCTGCCTCGTAGTAGCTCGTGCGCACGCCGCCCACATCGATGAACGCGTGCCGGATGGCCCCGCTCGTCGTAGTGCTGGTATCGCGCATGGCCGAAGCGCCAGATAGGGCTCCGCGGGTATCAATCATTTCTCTTAACTCCAGTCAGTTGTTGGCGAAGCCCGGGGGCGCCCGTGCGCTCGTGGTGTTGACGTGCGGCTGCCGCCATCAGCCGCTTCAACGCGGCGAAAAGTTGAGCATGCGATCGCCCGGTGCGCAAGCCACGACACCAGACGCACTCCGTCACTTCGATCGATCACTCCGAGCACCAAGAGCCAGACCTGCCGCCCACGGCGCCGGTCCGACACCCGTCGCCAGATGGCGCCGGAGGCCTGAGCCATCTCGTGGATTGGGCATCCAAGGCCCGCGGCGGCCGACGCCTGCGCGGAGGCTCCGAGGATCCACGCGAGCTTCAACGAGCGCCTCGTCTTGATGTCCTCGGACATCGACACCGCACACGGATCGGTGCACCGCATCACGTGAATTCCTCGATGGTTCTGCGCCAAATACAGCCTCGTCACAGCTGAGGTGTTCTCACTTGGCCATGTACTTCCAAACCTTGGCGTCCACATCCGGAGCCAGCACGTTGCCAGGGATGTGGGCGTCGCCCGTGTCGCGGAAGGTGTACTTGTGAGCGCCCGTGAAGTCCTTGATCTTCATGAATTCGCCCCGGATGGCTTCACGTGCCTTCGTTGCATCGGTGGCGCCGTCCAGCTGCAACCGGCGCGCGATGTCGGCAAACATCAGCACGCCGTCGTAGGACACGCCCCAGTTGGCCACGTTGAAGGGCAGGCCGATCGATGCATCCGCACGCTTAATTGCGCGCTCGACGAGCGACTTGTAGACGGCCGAATCCGAGCCGGGCGGGCCCGCATCGTTCGTGGAGAACCCGATCACGTGCCAGTTGCGGCCCACATCGCCGACGTTGTTGATGAACGGACCGGTCCACAGGATGCTGGTATTGAGAACGGGCACGTTCACACCTTGGGTCTTCAGATCCTTGGCAATCAGCATCGCCTGTGCCGGAAACGCCGCGGCCAGGATTGCGTCTGGGTTTCGGCTCTTGGTCTGGATGGCAGCGGCCGAGAAGTCGGTGGCGCGTGAGGAGAATTCCACCGTGTCCAGCACCTCCAGGCCGTTCTGTTTGGCCAAGGCCGCGTAAGCGTCCGCGCTGGCCTTGCTCGAGGCTTCGCGAACGTCGGCCATGATGACGACCTTCTTGGTCTTGGGGAATGCCCTCAGGAACGCCTTCACGCCCTCCGGCATGAGCGTGTCGTCGGCGGGCTGCAATCGAATGGTCCATGGGCGAACAGTGATGCCAGGCTTGACGGCATTGACGCTGATGGCCGGCATCTGAATGCGGTTGGCCAGCGGGCTCACGGTTTCCCATTGGGTGCCGGTCATCGGTCCCAGGACCGCGAAATAGCCCTCTCCCGCGAACTTGCGAAACAGCAGGACGGCTTGCCCCGGGTCGGTCGAGGAGTCTTGGACGTCCAGTTGCAAGGGGCTGCCATTGATGCCGCCCTTCGCATTCACGTCCTCCACAGCCAGCTTCATGACCATTTCCTGCGCCTTCCCGTAGGAGGCCAGCGGCCCGGTCAGTGGCGTGATCAGCCCCAGCTTGACCGGCGGCTTCTGGCTCTGCGCCAACGCGCTGCCCTGCCCGAGGATCAATGCCAACGTGATCGCGGCGCTCCAAAAGATGGGTTTTCGTGCGAGTTTCATTTTGTCTCCTGTGAAATGGGGTCTGGGATTCGTGAACTCAGGGCTGGGCGCCTCTGTGTCCGGCTGCTCGCGCAAGGGCAGCCTCGATGCGCCGGTGGCGCGTCTGGATGGTGGTTGCGGCCGCCGCGTCCGTGAGGATGTAGAACTCGCCGTCTTCGATGGCTCGCCAGACGCATTCGGCAACATAGAGAGGCGACACCCCGTTGCGCGCGATGGCCTCCCGAAGGAAGTCCTGAGCGGGACGCTCGGTCGCCCCTCCAAGGCGCTCGGGCCGCGTACGCGCATCAGCCAGATTCGTCGCCACGGCGCCGGGACAGAGCACTGCGGCCCTGACCGGGGTGGAACTCAACTCGTTCTCCAAGGCCTCGCTCAGCGCGACAACAGCGAACTTGGTCATCGAGTAGGCGCCCGTGAGCCACGCCGGATTGACTTGCAGTCCGCCGATGGAGGCCGTGTTGATGAACCAGCCGGCGCTCCCATGCCTGAGCATGCGTGGCAGGACATGGTGGATCGCATGGACGACGCTCTGGATGTTCACCTCGTCCACCCAGCGCCAGTCCGCCAGAGGCATCTGGTGCATCGAGACGCCGTGCATGGCCACGCCAGCATTGTTGAACATCAGGTGGATGTCGCCAAACGCCCGCTCTGCAAAATCCGCCAGAGCCCGGACACTGTCGGCCTCCGACACGTCGCACACACAAGGCGCAACCTGTAGTCCCTGAGCGCTCAGGGTTTCGGCCGCAACCGCCAGCGTTTGCGCCTGGATGTCCGCCAGAACAACGTTCATGCCCTTGCGCGCCAACAGCTCGGCGCACGCGGCGCCGATGCCCGAGGCCGCACCTGTGACGATGGCGGTCTTGCCCTTGAAATCGTGGATCATGAGTGGTTCCCTGTCTCCGAGATCGGGTCGATGCGGCTACCCAGCAGGACGCCACCGTCGATCGGGATGATTGCGCCGGTGACATAGCTGCTTGCATCGGACGCCAGCAGGAGTGCGACGCCCTGAACCTCGGCCGGCTCTCCGAGCCGACCGAAGGGAATGCGCCCAGCCAGCTGCGTTTCAATGTCCGGGTCATGCAGGCGACCCTGCGCGATCCCGGTGCGAACGAAGCCCGGGGCGATGCCGTTGACCCGAATGCCAAACGCCGCCAGTTCCAGCGCCGACATCCGCACGAGCTGAGCCACCGCCGCCTTCGCGGCAGCGTACGAATAGGACACGAAGGGTTCCGCGTGCAACCCCGCAATCGAGGCGGTGACGACGATGCTGCTGCGCCGCAGCTGCTTCATCGCCGGAATCACCGCCTGCATCGAGTTCAGCACGCCCAGCAGGTTCACCTCCAGCACGTCGTGCCAGAGAGCGGCGTCCTGTGCTTGGAGCTGCCCGCTCGAGGCGCCCGAGGCGGTGCCAAAACCGGCGCCGCCGCTGATCCCCGCATTGGCGAAAAGGCCGTAGATCGGCGTCGCTGCAGCGGCGAAGTCGTGGACGGCCATCTTCAGGCCGTCGGCGTCGCCGACATCGACAACGCGGCCCACCGCGCGTCCGCCGAAGCGAGCAGCGGCCTCCTCCAAGCGCTCGGCATCGCGGTCGACCATCAGAACCCGCGCCTCGTTGGCAGCGAGCGCGTGCGAGATCGCCAGGCCGATGCCGCTCGCGGCACCGGTGACGACGTAGCCACGGCCCGCCACATCGAAGAGCCGGGATGCAGCAGCCGGGTCGTTGCCCGCGCTCATGACTCCTGCCCCATGTAGCTTGCCATCACACGCGGGTCGCTGGCCAGCTCCCGCGCGGGCCCCTCGAGCGTGATTTCGCCATGCGTCAGAACCATCGCCCGGTGCGCCAGCTGCAGCGCCTTGGACACGTTCTGCTCCACGATCAGGATCGCCACGCCAGCATCGCGGATTTCCGTCAGGGCCTTGAACACCTCGTTCGTGAACCGGGGCGACAGCCCCATCGACGGCTCGTCGAGCAGCAGCAGCCTCGGCCGATTGATGATCGCCCGAGCCACCGAGAGCATCTGCTGCTCGCCACCGGAGAGGTTGCCCGCCATCTGCTCGCTGCGCTCCTCCAGCCGGGGAAAGCGCGCGTAGACCTGCTGCAGCGCCTCGCGCAGCGGCACGTCCGTCGGACGGATCTCCCACGCCAGCTGGAGGTTTTCTCGAACGCGCATGGTCTGCAGGGTGCCGCGTCCCTCGGGCACGTGCAGCATCCCGGCGCGTGCGAGCACATGGGCCTTAGACTTGCCGACCGGCAGGCCGTCAAAGCTCACCGTGCCGTCCGAGATCGGCAGGATTCCGGAGACCGCGCGCATGAGGCTGGTCTTGCCGGCGCCGTTCGCACCGACCACTGCGACGGTCTCCCCCTCGCCAACTTCAAGCGACACCCCCCGCAGGGCGCGTATCGGACCGTAGCCGGCGAACAGATGGTCCACCGAAAGAATCGGTTTGGTCATTCCCGTCCTTCTTCGTCGGCGCCGAGGTATGCCTTCAGGACCTCGGGGTGGGTTAGCACATCGGCGGGCGCGCCCTCGGCAATCTTCTTGCCGTAGTCCATCGCGACCAGCCGGTTGGACAGGCGCCGAATCAGGTCCATGTCGTGCTCCACAAGCAAGATGGCATCCACGTGGCGACGCAGCTGTTCGATGTCCTCGACCAGGCGCCGTGTCTCGGCCTCGTTCATGCCGGCGGCCGGCTCGTCAAGCAGCAGCAGCTGTGGCCGCCCGGCAAGCGCCCGGGCGATCTCCAGGCGCCGCGCGTCACCGTAGGAGAGCGAGGACGCCGGCTGGTCGGCCCTGTCGGCCAGCTGCAGCAGTTCCAGCCACTGCATCGCCTGCGCCTGCTCGGCGGCGTTGGAGCCGGATCGGAACAGCGAGCGCACGAGTCGGGTCACGTTCGGCTTGTGCGCAACGAGCACGTTCTCCAGCACCGAGAGGCGCTTGAACAGCCGGATGTTCTGGAACGTGCGTCCGATGCCCAGACGTCCGATGCTATGCATGGGAAGCGAAGTGATCTCCGTTCCGCACAGGGCAATGTGCCCGGCCGTGGCGCGGTAGAACCCGGTAATGGTGTTGATCAGGGCCGTCTTGCCGGCGCCATTGGGGCCGACGATCCCGAGAATCTCGCCACGGCGCACTTCCAGGTCGAGCCCGTCGAGGGCGCGCACGCCACCGAAATGCTTGCTCAGCCCGTTGACGCTCAGGACGTTGCTGTCTTGCATGGCTGCTCGCTCCCCTTGGTTGTGCCCTGCACCCGCCTGCTGCGGGTGCTTGGTGTGCGGAAAGAGAGAAGACCCTGAGGCCGAAAGAGCAACATGAGCAGGATCGCGAGCCCGAAGACGGTGGGCCGCCACTCCGCCAGCGCCCGGAAGTACTCGGGAAGCAGAGTCATGACTGTCGCCCCCAGCAACGCTCCCCACATGTTGTTCACCCCGCCCAGCACCACGTAGAGCACGACGTAGACGGACAGCAGGATGTCGAAGCTCTCGGGCCGCACGAAGCTCATGTAGTGGCCATAGAGCGACCCCGCCACCGCAGCGATGAATGCACCGCCGGCAAAGCCAAGCAATCGCACCAGCGCCACATTGATGCCCAGGGATGCGGCCACGCGATCGTCTTCGCGCACGGCGTCCAGCGTTCTCTGCAGGGGGCTGCGGGACAGCCAGAAGATGAAGGCGCCGACCAGCGCCACTGCCGCCAGGACGGTCACGAGGCTCGCACCCGCCATGCCGCCGAAGCCCGCCACGCCTCCGATGTACTCCAGGTTCTCCAGCAGGACGCGGCCGCAGAACGTGATGCCGATGGTCACCAGGATCAGGTAGACGCCCCGCATGCGCAGGGCCGGCCACCCGATGACCGCCGCCACGACGGACGAGAACACGGCCGCGACGAGCGTCGCCGGAAGGAGCGGCCAGCCGAAGTTGACCGTGAGGACGCCAGCGGTGTAGCAACCTACCGCCATGAACATGCCCTGAGCGAACGACAAGCTGCCGGTCATCAGTACCACGTACACGCTCCAGGCCAGCAGGACGTTGATGCCGGCGAAGAAAAGCTGGTCGGCGATCATGCGCGCTGCTCCTGGGCGTGGATTCCCCCGCCGAACAGCCCGTGCGGGCGAAAGACCAGCACGGCAATGAGCGCCACCCACGCCGTCAGCTCGACCAGGCGACCCAGCCCGGCTTGGAACATGAGTGCCTCCAGCACCCCGATCGCCAAGCCGCCGACCAGCGCCCCGCGCAAGTCGCCCATGCCTCCAATCGCCATGATGGCGAGCGACTTCAGCCCGAAGGTCAGACCGATCTCGGAGTTCGCAGCGCCGCCGCGCATCGCCACGAGCAGTCCTCCGACGGCCGCAAGGGCAGAGGAAACGAAGAAGACCGCCTGCGTGATGCGGCGCACGTTGATGCCCAGCAGCGAAGCGGAGACGCTGGACTCCGCCAGCGCCCGGATCTGCCGGCCCATGCGACTCTTGTGCAGGAGCAGGTGCAGCATCGCCATCAATAGGAAGGCGACCGCAAGGATGACGACCTGCAGATTCAGCACCGTGGCGCCGAAGAGCGCGTGGCCCGTCTGCAGCCACTCGCTTTGCATCCGCAGCGGGACCGGCTCGGTGCCCCATCCCTTGTGCACCAGGTCGGTGATGATCAGACCCAGCGCCATGGAGGCAAGGGCGGCAGTGATCTTTCCCTCCCCGCTCTGAAAGCGCCGGAACGCGATCATTTCTGTGGCCACGCCCAGCAGCCCGCCAACGAGGAACACCACCAGCAGGGCCGCCTGCCAGGGCAGGTAGCTCGCAGTGACGAGTGCAGCGAAGCCACCCACCATGAACACCTCGGAGTGTGCAAAGTTCAGCTTGTCCAGCGTACCGATGATCAGCGAGAAGCCGATCGCCACCAGCGCATACATTGCGCCTGTGACGAACCCGTTTAATAGTTGCCCAGCCAACATGGGACAGTTCTCCAGTCAGTTGTTATTGAACGCAGCTCATTCCGGCCGGTGCAGCACTCGGAGCATCAGCTCCATCAGACTTGCCCGCTCTTCGGTCGTAAGCGGGTCCATCAGCCACTCTTGCGTGTCCAGCACGACCTTGTTGGCGGCATCGAGCAGGGCCTCGCCCTCCGCGGTCGCGTAGAGCAGCCGGACCCGGCGGTCCTGCGGCGATACTTCGCGTCGAAGAAGCCTGCGCGTCTCCAGCCGCTCCAGCACGCCGGCGATGGTGGATGGATCGATGAAGATCTCCCTGGAGAGCGTGATCTGATCGATGCCAGGTCGCTTTGTCGTTGTCAGCAGCGCCGACCACTGGATCGGCGTGAGGCCGATGTCGCCCATTTCGCTGGTGAATCGCCCGACGGCAAGCTGATGAAGGCGGCGAAACAGCGCACCGGGCATCTCTTCGAAGCGGATGGCGAGCGCCTGCTCCCGCGCCTTGCGCGACTTAGCCGAGGTGCTCATAGTCCTGCGGCTCAAATTGCGCGGTGACGTTCCAGTATTCGAGCAGCCCATAGGGCCACGTCTGCGAGGCCCTGCCGTTGCTGTTCTTGTACCAACTCGAGGTGCGCGCCGCGCCCCACGCCCGCTTCAGGTTCCCTGAATCGATCCAGGCGTTGTAGTCTTCATAGGGCGTCGCCCTGCAATCGATCGCCTTGTGACCGGAGGCAAGCAGGTATCGCAGCGCGCGCATGGTGTATTCGACCTGGCACTCCGAGGAGAAGATCGCGCTGCCGTTGATGACCACGGCTGTGTTCGGGCCGCCCAGCATGAACAGGTTCGGAAAGCTGGGGACCGTGATGCCCAAGTAGGCGCGGCAGTCGCCAGCCCACACGTCGCGGTGCAGGTCGCGGCCGCCTCGGCCGACGACCTTCATCGGTGAAAGAAAGTCCGACGCCTTGAAGCCGGTGGCGAACACCAGGACATCAAAGTCATGCGTCTCGCCATCCGCCGTCCGGATGCCCGAAGGCGTCACGCTGTCGATGCCTATGGTGCTGAGCTCGACATGCGGCCTCTTGAGCATGGCGGCCCAGACGCCGTTGTCGCGCAGCATTCGCTTGGCCGATGGCGGATAGTTTGGCGTCATCTTCGCCAGCAGGTCCGGGCGGTCGTCGTACTGACCCGCGAGCCACCGGATGCAACCCTGGCGCAGTTCCTCGTTCTTGCGCCCGACCGACACCGGGTGGTCCCAGTCGTCTTCGACCTCAGTGAGAGGAAGCCGCCCTTCCACCGCGATCCAGAACTGCCAGAAGCGCACCCACCTGCCGTAGTAAGGCACATGCTGGAGCAGCCACTGCATCCCCGGCCTGATATCGTCGTGGTAAGTGGGCGTGGGCAGCATCCACGGCGGGTTGCGCTGGAACACGGTGAGCTGCGCCACATCGTCCACAATGGACGGCCCGATCTGGAATGCGCTCGCGCCCGTGCCGACCAGCGCCACCTTCTTGCCGTGCAGGTCCAGCTCGGACGGCCAGGTGGCGGAGTGCACGATCGTCCCCTTGAACGATTCGATGCCCTGGAGGTCGGGCAGGCTGGGACGGTTGAGGATGCCCACTGCCGTCAGGACCGCGTCGAACACCTCCTCGCGCAACCCGCCCGAGCGCTCGCGCACCGTGAGGCGCCAGGCGCCGAGCGCCTCGTCGAACCGCATCTCGTCCACCTCGCACCCGAAGTTGATGCGGCTGCGCACGCCGGAGCTGTCCGCCACCGTCTTGAGGTAGGCATGGATTTCGGGCTGCAGCGAGAACTGCTGGGGCCAGTCCGGCTTCTGCGCGAACGACAGGCTGTACGCGAAGTTGGGCGTGTCTAGACGACATCCCGGATAGCGGTTTTCCCACCAGACGCCGCCGACTTCGTCATTCTTCTCGTAGACCGTGAAGTCCACGTTCGCCTGCTGGAGGCGATAGGCAGCCGCGATCCCCGACACGCCGGCACCGATGATCGCAACCCTGAAGGCCCGCCCAGGGGCGAGTTGCTCGCGTGTCCAATCCGGCGCGCCCGGGTCTCGCGCAATGCCCAGTTCGTGTTCCAGCAGCGCACGATGCTCCTCGATGTCACCTTGGATCAAGTACTTGACGCAGGCGTCCAGCAACTCGGGGGCGGGGCTGCCCTGGTACACCTGCCGCTGGTCTCGATAGGCAATCAGTGCAGCAGTGGCCAGCGCCCTGGCCTTGTCCTGCGCTGCCTGACTCATGCCGCCTTGCGGAGCAATCGTCGTCAGCATCGGTGGGCTCGGCGGCTTGAGATCAGCGGCAATCAGCGCTGTGTCGCCGGTGATCATCGCCAGCGTGGTCATGAGGGCCGGCAGATCCGCCTCCTCGACGGCCTGTCGGATGTGCTCGTCCGTCGCCTCGATCGGTCCGAAACGGTTGAACTGCTCCATGACGTCGCCACCGGGCATGGCACTCGCGGAAGGGGTGACGGTCAGGTCCATTGATGGGTCCGATAATTCATACGTTTACCAATCGTTCGTATGCACATGATTGTTGATCAAATAGTAGTTCAGCGGTGCGAGGCAATGAATTCGGGTTTACCCAGGAAGGCATGGCCGGCGCCCACGGCACCGTGCCGTCGAAGCTCCGCGCGAGCGACGCGTCCACCTAACTCGCCGCCGAGGTGTCCGCCTGGCGCTCCAACAGTGGCGCCGCCGCCATGGCGAGGCGAACGGTGAGCGTTCCATTGGCCATCCGCCGGCGCGCCTGGTCCTAGACTGACTTTTCCAGTGCACCCGGTTCGGTCCGAACACTGACCAGTCCAACCCGCAGCATCGTCCCGGTGAAGAAAGCGTGCATCCGAGGAGATGCTCATGCGTGCGCAACCGTCGACGCCGGTGGGCATGGCTCTGATCGTCGGCATGCGCGAGGCAAGCGCCCGGCGGATCGTCGAAGCACGGAAGGTCGCTCCCTTCACCAACGTCGAGGACCTGACGCGCCGAGCCGAGCTCGACGTACATGACCTGCGTTGCCTGTCGGGCGCCGATGCTCTGCGGACCTCGGTGGGTCACCGCCCCAATGCGGTGTGGGAGGCTGTCGGCGTGGAGACGAAGCCGGGCCCGCTGCTGCGCAACGCGCCGACTGAGGAGGACGCGATGGAGTTCGCTGCGCCGACTGAAGGCGCGGATGTCGCCGAAGACTACGCCTCAATGGGTCTGACCTTGCGTCGCCACCCGCTGGCCCTTCTGCGGCCGCAGCTCGCGAAGATCGGCATCCGGACTGCGGAAGAGCTGCGGCAGACGGCCAGAGACAAGGAGCAAGTGCGCGCCAGCGGCATCGTCACGCACCGGCAGCAGCCGAGTACCGCGAGCGGGGTGATCTTTGCGACATTGGAGGACGAGACGGGGACCGTGCCTTCGTAGATCAAGGCCTTCGAGGCGTGGAACGCCAGCGCGAAGCCGCTCGGAGTTTCCTTCTCTTCCGTCAGGTGCGCAATCAGACTAGCGGTGCGCGCCAGGATCGGCACCCCGCGTAAGGCTGACAGTGGAAAACCGGGCACCAAGCAAACCGCGGGGATGGCGGCAGAAACGTTCATCTTCAGGGGCTTACCAAGGACGTCCGGCAGGGCATCTTCAACGGCCTGTGCAGCCCGCACGAAGCGCAGGCTGGTTCCCGCATTTCGAGCAACTTCAAACAAACGCATCACGCGGGGGTCCGTAAGCGCGCGGTGAACACATCTTGAGAACGGCCGTCGCGGCGATAACGATGCTGTCCAGTTACGCAAATAGCTGGACAGCATGGAAACAGAGAAGAGTCGCAAGCGCAGGCGCTACAGCCGCGAGCTGAAAGAACAGATCATTGGCGAGTGCGAGGCGCCGGGTGCGTCGGTAGCCAAGGTCGCGATGTCTCACGGCATCAACGCCAACATCGTGCATGGCTGGCGCAAGCTAGCGGGTCACGTGGCGCCGGTCGTCGTACGTCCTGAGTTTGTTCCGGTGGCGGTGGCACCTACTCAGCAGGCCAGCGTCGCAGAGCGCACAGTTGAGCTCGAACTGCGCCGCGGCGCGGTCGCCATCAAGATGCTTTGGCCACTGGATGCCACGGCTGAGCTGAGCGCCTTCACCCGAGAGTTGCTGCGGTGATCCGCGTCGACGCTGTGTGGCTGGCGGTCGATCCGCTGGACATGCGAGCGGGCACCGAGGCCGCACTCACCCGTGTGGTCAATGTGTTCGGCGCGGCCCGACCGCATCACGCCTACCTCTTCGCTAACCGTCGCGCCAACCGCATGAAGGTCCTGGTGCACGACGGAATCGGCGTGTGGCTTGCAGCTCGCCGCCTCAACAGTGGCCGGTTCGCCTGGCCAGGTGATGTCGGCGGGACGCTGACGCTCACGACCGAGCAACTCAGCGCACTCGTCCTCGGTCTGCCTTGGCAGCGCTTGGGCGACGCCGGCGTCATCACCCTGCTGTAGTCAGCAATTGCGGCATCCACCGATGGCGTGTAGGCGCCGTCGTCGGCACGATCAGTCCCCGTGATCGCTGACGACGCCATCGACAGTCTTGATGCCAACCAACTACGGGATGTCGTGACGGCGCTGCGCGCCGAGTTGGTCTTCAAGCAGGCCTTCATCGACAAGCTCACCCACGAGAACGCTGTTCTCAAGAGACTGAAGTTCGCCGCGCAGAGCGAGGCCTTCACGCCCGAGCAGAAGAGCCTGCTCGATGAGACGTTCGACATGGACCTGGCGGCGGTGGCGCGCGAGATCGAGGACGCCCAGCCCAAGAAGCCCGACGGCGAGAAGCGCCAGCCCAAGCGGGCACCGCTGCCGACTCACCTGCCGCGTCACGACTTCCATCACGAGCCCGCCAGCACGACGTGCGAGTGCGGCTGCGCGATGAAGCGCATCGGCGAGGACGTCAGCGAGAAGCTCCACTACGTGCCCGGTGTCTTCACTGTCGAGCGCCACATCCGCGGCAAGTGGGTCTGCGCCGAGTGCGAGACCCTAGTGCAGGCGCCCATGGACCCGCACATCATCGACAAGGGCATCCCGACGACGCGGCTGCTCGCACAGGTGCTGGTGGCCAAGTACCTCGACCATCTCCCGCTGTACAGGCAGGAAGCCATCTTTGAGCGTGCTGGCATGGCCATCGCGCGCTCGACTCTCGCCCAGTGGGTTGGCGAATGCGGCGTGCAGCTGCAGCCCCTCGTGGACGCGCTCACCGCCGAGTTGCTGAAGGCCCCGGTGCTGCACGCTGACGAGACACCCGTGCCGATGCTCAAGCCAGGCAAGGGCAAGACGCACCGGGCCTACATGTGGAGCTGGTGCACGACGCAGTTCCACGACGTCCGAGCCGTGGTCTTTAACTTCGCCGAGACCCGCGGCGGGCAAAACGCGCGGGACTTCCTACAGCTCGGCACCGATGCCAGCTGGAAGGGCAGCCTGGTCGTCGACGACTTCAGTGGCTACAAGCAGTGCTTCGACATGGGCGTGACTGAGGTCGGCTGCATGGCCCACGCACGTCGCAAGTTCCACGAGCTCTGGGCCAACCACCAGAGCAAGGTGGGCGAGCAGGCGCTGAAGTTCTTCCAGGCGCTGTACGACGTCGAGCGCGACGCCGCAGACCTGAACGCAGACGACCGGCGATCCCTGCGACTCGAGAGAGCCAAGCCCGTCGCAGATGCGCTCAAGCAGTGGCTCGACGAGCACCGGCAGAAGGTGCCGGATGGCTCGGCAACCGCCAAGGCCCTCGACTACAGCCGACGACGCTGGGAAGCGCTAACGCGCTACCTCGACGACGGGCGGCTGCCCATCGACAACAACTGGGTGGAAAACCAGATCAGACCGATTGCTCTCGGGCGCTCGAACTGGCTCTTCGCCGGGAGTCTGCGAGCGGGCAAGCGAGCCGCGGCCGTCATGAGCCTGCTGCAATCGGCGCGCATTGACGGGCTCGACCCGTACGCCTACATCAGTGACGTGCTGGAGCGGCTGCCGCTGCAGCCGGCCAGCCGGGTTGACGAGCTCCTGCCGCATCGCTGGACCGCGGCACCAGCCTCGCACTGACCTGCGCGTCGCTCGTCAAGACGGGTTCGCCGGTTGCTTACCGACCTCGTAGAGCTCGCCGAAGAATTTCAGAGCCTGCTCGCCGATCGGGCTGCCGTGGTTGACCCACAGCTCATGGAACTTGCGCCTGGCATGTGCGAGGCAGCCGGCCTCGGTAACGCCCAGCTCGAAGCACGCCTTGTAGCCCGAGAAGTCATCGCACACCAAGGTGCCGCGCCAGCCGGTCTCGTCGCCAAGTCCAAGGAAGGCCCGGGCGTGCTGCCCGCCGCGGCTGTCGGCGAAGTCGAACACCACTGCAGGGAGCGCGTCGTAGGCCGTCGTGCAGTAGCTCCAGAGATAGGCTCGATGCGTTTTGCCATGGCTCGGCTTAAGCATGGCCACGGGAGTCTCGTCCGCATGCAGCACTGGGCTACAGAGCATCTCGGTTCTGAGCGCATCCACCAGCGGCTGCAAGTGCACGCCGCATTGACCGACCCAGGCC
>NZ_CABFMN010000114.1 GCF_901875635.1 Xylophilus ampelinus
TTGATGAGCTTGATGAAGCCGTCGCCCAGGGGCTTCATCTGCTCGCCCAGCGAGGGGTGGAAGTAGCCCAGCAGCACGCCCACGATGACGGCGCAGATGACCTGGACGTACAGGGAGCGGTACAGCGGCTGGCGCCGTGGCGCCGAGGAAGAGGTCGTGGAGTCCATCAGTTGCGAATGCCCAGTTGGAATGCGGCGCCCGCGTCGGGCAGGATGCCCAACAGGCCCGCGGTATGGATCAGCTGGCCGGCGGCCGTGCCCGTGCTCTGCGCCACGCCCAGCACCGGGCTGTCGTAGCTGAGCACGCCGGTGCTGCCGTCCAGGTCGAAAGCGGTGCCCATCACGCTGGCGTTGCCGCGGGTGCCGCCGCTGGTGGCGGTGACGAAGCGGCCGTCCGCGGCCCCCGAGGCCAGCGGCGATTGCGGCGCATACAGGCGCAGGCCGTAGCTGGTGGCCGATTCGCGGATCAGGAACAGCGGGACCGTCACCGCGCCCACCTGCCCGAAGACCACCGAGCCGCCCGGTGTGCCGCCGGTGGTGGCGGCGCCACCGGTGGGCGGGGTCACCATCAGGTCGAAGGCGTTGCGCGCCGTGTCGTAGGTGAGGTAGCCCTTGGCGGTGGACGTGCAGCTGGCGTCGTAGGTCACGAAGCCGCCGGTGAACGCATCCTGGCAGTGCTGGAAGCTGCCCGCGTTGCGCACCCTCGACGAACCGGCGTATCGCGTGGCGCTGCCACCGGGGCCGTACTGGACGCCGGCCACGTCGTAGATGTTGGCCACCGG
Source organism: Xylophilus ampelinus (assembly GCF_901875635.1). Lineage (GTDB taxonomy): Bacteria > Pseudomonadota > Gammaproteobacteria > Burkholderiales > Burkholderiaceae_C > Xenophilus. The sequence continues at coordinate 782 of NZ_CABFMN010000114.1, forward strand.
GTTGAAGACGGCCGGGCTGCCGCTGTTCTCGAAGGTGTTCTGGAAGGCCAGCAGCGGCACGAAGCCCCCGCCACCCGCCGAGTTCACGCCGCCCAGCAGCGCACCACCGGCGCCGAAGCTGAAGACCGCACCGCTCTCGCCGCTGGCGTAGTGGCAGTCGCCCTGCGACACCAGCGTGCCGCTGCGCTGCGTGCCGGCGGTGCGCTGCAGGCTGGCGTCGATGGTGACGGTGTAGGCCATCGTGGTTGGGTCGACGCTGACGCGCAACTCCTCGCCCATCAGGTTGCCGCCCTTGTAGGTGGTGGGGCTCGCGGGCAGGTTCGGGCAGGCGAGCGGGTCGCCCACCTCGGTCACGCAGCTGTAGTTGACGGCCGCGTCCAGGCTGCCGGTGCCGCGGTACTTGGGCCAGGACGGGAAGCGGCACAGGGGCCGCGTGCGGCCGTAGGTGCCGGGCACGCTGTCGGCCGCGATGGGCGTGTTGGGCGCCAGGCCGCGCTCGACCCAGTCTTCCAGCGCCGCGAGCGAGTCCCAGGCGGGAATGAAGACGCCGGTGCCATGGCCCATGCCCGGCACCATGTAGAAGCGCAGGCTCTGCGCCACCGTGTCGGCGCCGACGGTGGCGACCACGCGCTGGTAGTAGTCGATGGTGGAGTTGCCGCTGATCACCTCGTCGGCCTGGCCGTGCAGCAGGATCAGCCGCCCGCCGCGCGAGAAGAAGGGCCGCAGGTCGGGGTCGGTCGCGTCGGTGATGGCGGAGACGGCCTCCACGCGCGAGGCCCAGACGCCGGGGTTCAGCGGATCGAAGGTCAGCGTGTCGAGCGCCGCGTCACGGGTGACGAAGTACTTGGCCCACTGGTCGCCCGTCACGTACTGGTTGGCGTCGGCCGAGGTGGCGGGGTTGCCCGGCGTGCGCCGCGTGCCGAGGTCGCGCGAGGTGAAGGGGCCCGCCACCAGCGCGCCTTCGAGCAGGTTGTAGCCACCCGCTCGGCGCACGCCGTTGGCCAGCGAATACGAGCTGAACTCCAGCGGCGACTCGATGGTGCGCACGGTGGCCAGCTGCGCGTCCGACAGGCAGGTGTCGCCTGTGTCCGCGCCTCCCGCGCAGCGCAGCGACGCAAGGATCTGCGTGTTGAGCTGGCGGCAGCTCTCGACGTTGCTCACGATGCCGTCGCTCGCGCCGTCGAGACGGTCGCAGGCGGCCAGCACCGTCCTTTGCACCAGCAGCGTCTTGGTCAGGTTCATCCAGCCGGCGCCGCCGTTGGCGTAGAGCGCGCGGCCCACGGCGATGTTCGACAGCCGCGTGCCGCTGTAGTTGAGCGCGGGCTCGTTGGCGACCACGCCGTCGTAGTCGGCCGGCCAGCGCTGGATGTGCAACAGCGCATCGCGCCCGCCGGTGGAGGTGCCGAGGAAGTACGCGTGCTGCGGCGCACGGGCGTAGCGCAGCTGGATGAGCGCCATCGCCACGTCGTGGGTCTTCTTGAGCGAATTGCCGCCGTAGTTGGCCAGGGCCTCGTCGTTGGCGGCGAACTTCGCGTCGGTGATGCTGCTGCTCTGGTGGCCGCTGTCGTCGCCGAAGGTGGCGTAGCCGAGCGCGAGCGGCGCCGGCTTGTCGGCCGGGCCGAAGCGCACGGGCTCGGTGCCGTCGATCAGCCGGCCGTTGAAGCCGCCACCGCCGAAGTGGATCGCCTTGCGGTTCCACTGCTCGGGCAGGTTGACCGCAAAGTTGATGACCGGTGCGTTCGCGTCCATGGGCTGGATGGTCCCGCGCACCTGGCAGTAGCTGCCCAGCGTGTTGCCGCTGTCGCCCGCCGCGACCGGGGTGGCGCTCACGACCGTCGCGCCCTGCGTGGGCAGCCCGATCTGCGCGGCGGCGATGGTGCGGCCGGCCAGTTCGGTGCAGCCCAGCACCGGCGTGGCGGGCGGTTCGGGTGGCGTGGCGGGGTCGCCATCCCCACCGCTGGGTGGCGGCGTGCCGGGGTCGCCGCCCTGTCCCGGCGGGTTCGATGGCAGCAGGGGAAAGCCGCCGCCACCTCCCCCGCCGCCGCCACAGGCCGCCAAGGCCATGGCGGCCAGCAGCGCGGCCAGGGTAGGACGCAAGGGCAGGGTCGGCAACGACGACGACAGGCGCCGGGCGCGGCGTGACATTGGCATGGGGGTGTCTCCGGGAGAAGGGCTCGAGGGCCTCTTGTGCGAATGCGGGCGAACGATAGTTTTCGCAGTGACTTGGGGTCAAATAAAATAATCAGGCCCTTCCGATACGAAAAACATATGGAAATGCGTCCGCTGCGCTACTTCGCCGCCGTGGCCGAGACCGGCCACATGACGCGTGCCGCGGAACAGCTCGGTATCCAGCAGCCGCCGCTGAGCCAGCAGATCAAGGCGCTGGAGCGGCATTTGGGCCTCCAACTGTTCAAGCGCCACCCGCGCGGCGTGACGCTGACCGACGCCGGCCGCCAGTTCCAGGTCGAGGCCCAGCGCATGCTGGGCCACATGGCGGCGCTGGAAGCACGCATGCAGCGCGTGGCGCAGGGCGAGGAAGGCGTGCTTGCGGTCGGCTTCACGAGTTCGGCCGCCGCGCACGCCTTCGTGCCGCAGGCGCTGCGGGCCTTCCGGCACGCGCGGCCGCGGGTGCAGATGCAGATCGACGAGCACAACGCCGCCGGCCTGACCGAGGCCATCGCCGCCGGCCGCCTGCACTGCGGCCTGCTGCGCGTGCCGGTCGACCGACCGGCGGGCCTGCGTTTCGAGACTCTGCTGCGCGAGCCGGTGATGGCCGCGCTGCCCGTCGACCATCCGCTGGCCAATCGCCCGGGCCGCGCCCGCCGCCTCACGCTGGCGCAGCTGTGCAGCGAGGGCCTGATCCTCGTGCGCCGGCCCGGCGCGCCGGGGCTGTACGCGGAGTTGCTGGCGCTGTGCCATGCACAGGGGCTGGCGCCGCGCGTGGTGGCCGAGGTCGATCGCATGATGACCAACCTGAACCTGGTCGCGGCGGGGGTCGGCCTGTCGGTGGTGCCTGCCTCGATGGCCGGCGTGCATCCGCACGCGATCCGCTACCTGCCGCTGGCCGGCAGCGAGGCGCTCGACGCGCCGCTCACGCTGGTCACGCGGCAGGGCGAGGACAGCCTGCCCGCCCGGCAGTTCGCCGACCTGGTGCGGGCGCAGGCGCAGGCGCAGACGGCATGACGCTCCAGCGGCGACGGGTCCTGCACGCGGGCGTGGCCGCGGCACTGGGCGGCGCCACGGCCGTGCGCGCACAGGAGGACGTCTGGCCGTCGCGGCCGCTGAAGCTGCTCGTGGTGTATCCCGCAGGTGGCGTCAGCGACCTGGTGGCGCGCGCGCTCGCCGCGCCGCTGGGTGCGCTGCTCGGCCAGCCGGTGATCGTCGAACACCGCCCGGGCGCCGGCGGCGCCGTGGGCATGGCCGCGCTTGCCCGTGCCACGCCCGATGGCCACACGCTGGCCTTCTCGGCCATCACGCCGCTCACGCTGCACCCGCTGGTGGCGCGCGTGCCCTACGACCCGCAAGCCGACTTCATGCCCATCGCCGGCGTGATGCGCACGCCGGTGCTGGTGGCCGGCACGCCGGCGCTCGCGTGGCGCGACTTCGGCGCCGTGCTGCGCGGGGCCCAGGCCCGGCCGGGCGCCCTGCGCTGGGCCAGCTCGGGCGTGGCGACCACCGGGCACCTGGTGCTGGCGCAGGTGCGGCGCCTGGCGCGCGTGGACATCACCCACATCCCGTACCAGGGCGGCGGCCGCCAGCTCAACGATGCGCTGGCCGGGCAGTTCGAGGTCCTGTCGACCAACGTGGCGCCCCTGCAGCTGCAGTACATCGCCGCGCGGCGCCTGTGGCCGCTGGCGGTGGGCGCCGAATCGCGGCTGGAGGCGCTGCCCCGCGTGCCGACGCTGGCGGAACTGGGCTTTGCCGATGCCAACGTCGATTCGCTCTTCGGCATCTTCGCGCCCGCGCGCACGCCGCTGGACGTGGCGCAACGCCTGAACCGCACGATCGGCGAGGTGCTGGCCGGCGCCGAGCTGCGGCGCATCCTGCACGACGCCTACAACGCGCCGGCGGACGGCAGCATGGCCGACTTCGCGCGCGAGATCGAGGAAGACGACGAGCGCAACCGCCGGCTCATGGCGGGGCGGCGCACGCTGGACTGACCCGGCCTCAGCCCTCGGCCGACCAGAGCTGCGGATATTCCAGCGCGAAGCCGTCCTCGCTCAGCGCCAGCTCGGCGTCGTAGCCGAACCGCGGCGAGGCGTAGCGGTAGCGCGTGGGCTCGATGCAGGCGTAGCGCTGCTCCAGCAGGCCCAGGCCGTCCTCCGACAGGTCCAGCCAGGCCGCGGGGGCGTCCGCCTCCTCGCCGGGCTGCAGATGCATGCGGCGGATGGGCAGCAGGTTGGTGGCGGGCGTGAAGCCCAGGTCCAGATCGGCGCAATGCGCGAGATCGGGCACGGGGGTGTCGTTCACGGTCCAGCCCTTGGGCGTGCGCGCGATCGACAGGTCGATCGCGGTGCCGCCGAGCCAGCCGCGCACCGTCGCCCACTGGGTGTGGAAATGCTTGTCGCAGCGCAGCCGGTAGTGCAGCTGCGCGATGCGCCCGCTTTCGTGCCGGAGGGCGGCCGCACCGTCGAGCTGCCAGGCGATGTCGTTGCGCTCCAGGCGACAGGCGTCGTGGCCGGGGCCGTCGAGGCGGCGCCAGAGGATCGTGGCGACGGTTTGCATGGGGCGCATGATCACCCCGCCGCCGCCACCACGCAAGGCACGGCGCCGCCCTCGCCGAAAGAGAAGCCTGCCGACGCCGCGCCCGCGAACGCTGCGCCGACAATCGCGAAGTGACCGTTTCCGCCGACGCTCCGCCGCCACAGTCCGCCCCGCCCGGCCCGATCCGCCGCGTGGCCCATCTCGACATGGATGCCTTCTTCGCCTCCGTGGCGCTGCTGCGCTACCCGCAGCTCAAGGGGCTGCCGATGGTGATCGGTGGCGGGCGCCGCAAGGTCGACGAGATGCTGGCGCGCGACCACGCGGGCCTGCCCTCGCACGAGATCCCGGTCGAGGCCTTTCCGCTGCTGCGGGACTACGTGGGCCGCGGCGTCATCACCACCGCGACCTATCCGGCGCGGCAGTTCGGCGTGGGCTCGGCCATGGGCATGATGAAGGCTGCCAAGCTGTGCCCGCAGGCGATCGTGCTGCCGGTGGACTTCGAGGAGGTACGCCGCATCTCGAGGCAGTTCAAGTCGGTCATCACGGAGATCGCGCCGGTGATGCAGGACCGCGGCGTGGACGAGGTGTACATCGATTTCACCGACGTGCCCGGCGGCCAGCGCGAGGGCGGCCGCGTGCTGGCGCGGCTGATCCAGAAATCGATCTTCGACACCACCGGCCTGACCTGCTCGATCGGCGTGGCACCCAACAAGCTGCTGGCCAAACTGGCGAGCGAGTTCGACAAGCCCAACGGCATCACCATCCTGCACGAGAGCGACCTGCAATCGCGCATCTGGCCCCTGCCCGCGCGCAAGGTCAACGGCATCGGCCCGAAGGCCGACGCTCGCCTGGAGAAGCACGGCATCCGCACCGTGGGCGACATCGCGGCGCGCGAGCGCGACTGGCTGATGGCCACCTTCGGCAAGGCCAGCGGCGCCTGGATGCACGAGATGGCCTGGGGCCGCGACGACCGCCCGGTGGTGACCGAGAGCGAGCCGGTGTCGATGAGCCGCGAGACCACCTTCGAGCGCGACCTGCACGCGGTGCGCGACCGGGCCGAGCTGGGCGCGATCTTCACGCACCTGTGCGAGAAGGTGGCGGAGGACCTGCAGCGCAAGGGCTACGTGGGCCGCACCATCGGCATCAAGCTGCGCTACGACGACTTCAAGACAGCGACGCGCGACCAGAGCCTGACCGAGTTCACGGCCGACGCGAAGCTGATCCGCCGCACCGCCGGCCTGTGCCTCAAGCGGGTGTCGCTCGAGCGCCCGCTGCGCCTGCTGGGCGTGCGCGTGGGCACGCTCGCGCGTGCCGACAGTCCCGAGGCGAATTTCAGGCCAAATCGGCCTCCAGCGCCCGCCGGACGGGCGCGAACAGCTATCGATTCGATAGCAACCACGGGGTCGTTGTTCTGATGTCTCTGCTGCGCAGGGTATTGCGCGGCATGGTCTGGGCGGTCGTGGCGTTGATCGCGGCTGCGGCCCTGTACGTGGGCGCGGCGGCGGCGCTGATGCTGTGGCCCGTGCGCGGCGACCCGCCGATCCCGGCCAGCGGTGAGCGCATCACCGCCCTCGTCATCAGCAACGGCGTGCACACCGACCTCGTGCTGCCGCTTCAGGCCGGCGGCATCGACTGGCGTCGCGACTTCCCGCCCTCGCAGGCCCGCGCCGCGCCGGCCGACGCGGCGTGGATCGGCTTCGGCTGGGGCGACCGCGAGTTCTACCTCAACACGCCCACCTGGGCCGACCTCACGCTGCGACGCGCGCTCGGTGCGGTGATCGGCGCCAACCCGTCGCTGCTGCACGTGAGCTGGCTGGCGACGGCGCAGCTGCGTCCCGGCAGCACCTGGCACATTTCGCTGACGCCCGCGCAGTACGCGCGCCTTGCGGCCCATGTGCGGGCCAGCCTGCCGAACGGCCGCGCCGTGGCGATCCCGGGCGCGCACTACGGCGCCAACGACGCCTTCTACGAGGCCACCGGCCGCTACCACCTCTTCGAAACCTGCAACAGCTGGACCGGCCGGAGCCTGCGCGCGGCCGGCGTGCCGGTGAGCCGGTGGACGCCGTTCGACTTCAACGTGGTGTGGCACCTCGCGCCCTGGCAGCCTTGAGGACCCCGGCCGCATCCTGCCTTTGCGCTCGCCGTCGTGAACGCGCGGTCCGATCTCGCCAGGCGGGCGCGCGGCGCCGCGCTGGCGGCATGGGCATTCGAAAGCGCGGCCTGAAAAGGCGCAGACTGCACAGCCCAGTGCGATCGGGGCCGGTCGCATGCCGTTGAACACGAGGAAGCACGCCATGGTCACCGTCGCATTGTTCGTTCGTCTGGAAGCCAAGCCCGGAAAGGAGAAGGAGGTCGAGAACTTCCTTCTGGGCGGTCTGCCTCTCGTGCAGGAGGAGCCCGCCACCACCGCCTGGTTCGGCATCCGCCTCGGGCCGACGACCTTCGGCATCTTCGATGCCTTCCCGGATGACGCAGGCCGGCAGGCGCATCTTTCCGGCAAGGTGGCGGCGGCCTTGATGGCACAGGCCGGTGAGCTGTTCTCCGAGCCGCCTGCCATCCAGAAGGTCGACGTGCTTGCCGCCAAGCTGCCCGGCTGAGGGGCTGACGGGCTGAATGTCGGCGTGGAGGAGCGGCGCCTGGATGCTGCGTTGCGGCGGCGTCGCGGGGCCGCCGCGCGCTGACAGCGCGCGTGCTTCTCAGGACCGCGCCTCGATCGGATTCCCGTAGAGCGGCTTGGCGCCGAAGCGCGTACTGACCGCATGGGCGACCCCGCAGGCCAGCATGGTGGGCAGCGTGAGCTGGAACTGGTTGGTCATCTCCATCACCATCACGATGGCCATGAGCGGCGCGTGCGTCACTGCCGCCAGCACGGCCGCCATGCCGACCACCGCCATCACGCGCGGATCGCCGACCCAGGCCATGGGCAGCACGTGCACCGCGAGCTGCGCAAGCAGGCTGCCGGCCACCGCGCCCACCAGCAGCGAGGGCGTGAACACACCGCCGATGGCGCCGCTGCCCGAGCTCAGCGCCGTGGCCAGCACCTTGGCCACCAGCACCCAGGCCAGCATCTGCCAGAGCAGGTCGCCGCGCAGCACGGCAGACACCACGCTGTAGCCATTGCCCCAGACCTCCGGCACCGCGGCCGCCAGCAGCCCCACCAGCAGGCCGCCCAGGCCCAGCCGCGCAACCGGCGAAGCGATACGGCCGAAGACCATGCGGCTGCGCTCCAGCAGGCCCAGCAGCGCCCAGCCGGTGGCACCGAACAGCAGGCCCGCGACCAGCGCCGCGCCGAGGCTGGTGGGTTGCAGCGCCAGTGTGGGCATGACGTACAGCGCCTGCGGCTCGACGAACCAGTGCATCAGCGCGCTGGCCGTGGCGGCGGCGATGAGCACCGGCGCCACGGCCGAGCGAACGAAGAAGCCGAGCGCCAGCTCCAGCACGAAGACGACGCCCGCGACCGGCGCGTGATAGGCCGCGCCGATGCCCGCCGCGATGCCGCAGACCAGCAGCGTCTTGCGCTCCTCGGGCGCCAGCGGCAGCCGCCGCGCCAGCGTGGCGGCAAACCAGGCCGACAGTTGCACCATCGGACCCTCGCGCCCGATGGAGGCACCCGTGCCCACCGACAGCACAGCCGACACGCTGCGTACCAGCGTCGTCCGGTCGTTGAGGTCGACCCGGCCCTGGCGTGCGGCGTCGATGTAGTCGAGGTGGTGGTCGCCTGCCGGTCCGCGGCGCGCCCAGCGCAGGCCCAGGTGCAGCACGGCGCCCGCCAGCAGGCCGCCCGCCGTGCCCACCACCACGCGCTGCCAGGGCGCGATGGCGCGCGCGGCATCGACAAGGCCTGCGGCATGCCCAGTCGCCAGCCATTCGACGCCATGCGCCAGGCCGCGGAACAGCACGGTGGCCGCCGCCGCCAATGCACCGGTGAGCATGGCCAGCAGCCACAGCCGCGCGCCGCGGCCCGTGGGCCAGCGCCTGGGTGTCGCAGCGGCGTCGCGATCGGCGGCGGCGTGCACGCCGCTTCAGCGCAGCGGCGGCACGCCGGCCTGCCACTGCGGCCAGTTCGCCACGATGTGGTCGACCACGCGCGAGCCCACGGCCTCGATGTTGGACACCGTCTCGGCGAATCCGCCGGCCGTCTGGCCCGGCGCCGGGTCCAGGTGCTGCAGGGTCGTCTCGCCGGGGCTGCCCTGGTCGAAGTTGACCGCGCCGCGCAGGCTCATCACGCGGTCGGTGCCGTGGGTGCGCTTGATGACCAGGGTGATGGCCGCGGCTTCCATCTCGGTGATGACGTAGTCGTCGGCGCCGTAGAGCTTGGCGATGTACTGCGCCTGCTTCGACATGCCGGGGCCGTGGAAGAAGGTATCGCCTGTCATGTGCGTGCCGGTGCCGACGAAGGGCGCGCGGCGCGCTGCCGCGTCGGGGTAGCGCAGTCGGTAGCTGCGTGCGGAGTCGGCGTCCTTGAGCGGCGTGTCGGCCGACAGCTTCATCGCCCAACCCACGAGCTGCGGGTTGAGCTGGAAGCTGCGGTACTCCTCGTAGCCCTTGCGCGGCATGAAGGTCGGCTCGCCGGCCTTGTTCTCTTCAGGCGCCCAGCGGTGGCCGAGGTCGTAGTCGACCAGCCAGGTGGCCCAGTTGACCTCGCCGATGGTGCCGCGCGAGGGCGGCGTGCCGGCCACGCCCGAGATGACGTAGTAGGCCTGCGAGAAGTCGAAGCGCGGGTTGAGCAGGATGGCCTGCATCGACGAGGACGAGTTCACCTTGCCCATGCCGAGCACCGCTCCGCAGACGCCGTCGGCATTGCAGTACACCGGGCCCAGCGCGCCGGGCACGGCGATGGGCGTGGCGTCCTTCCAGTAGCGTTCGTACCAGTGCTGGAACTCTCCGGCGCGGTCGCCGGTGTTCTTGCCGATCTCGAACATGGCGGCGACGAAGACCTTCACCCGCACGGGGCGCTGGGCCTCGGCGCCCGGGGTGCTGGCGCAGCCGGCGAGCCAGCCGGCCAGCGCCAGCACGGCGGCGAGGCGAAGGGGTGAAGAGAGCGAGGCGAACAGGCGGCGCATGGCGGGGTCCACGGAAGAAAGGAAAGACCGCGAGTCTACGGAGCCGCACGATGCGCTGCACGCGCACCTTGCGCGCGGCGCGCGTCCTACAGCCGCGGATGGCAGCCAGGCGGCATCGTCCGTTCGTGCCGACTGCCGCCCCCTCCGCCACCCCGCGCCGCGCCGCCCCAGCGCCGCGGCCCCAGCCCCTGGCCAATGGCCTGGTCTATGTGTCGCCCGAGATGCCGGGCCTCACGCGCGTGAAGCAGGGCGACAGCTTCCGCTACCGCGACGCCCGTGGCCGCTGGGTGCGCAACGCCGACGAACTCGCCCGCATCCGCCAGCTCGCCATTCCCCCCGCATACACCGACGTGTGGATCTGCCCGCTGCCCAACGGCCATCTGCAGGCCATCGGGCTCGATGCGCGCGGTCGCAAGCAGTACCGGTACCACCCCGACTGGCGGGTCCTGAAGGACGAGGCCAAGTTCGAGCGGCTGGAGGCCTTCGGCCGCGCATTGCCGCGCATTCGCCTTCGCGTGCGACGCGACCTCGCGGCCGCCAGCAAGCTTCGCGCAGGCGCCCCGATCGGCCGCGAGACGGTGCTGGCCGCGATCGTGCGGCTGCTGGACACCACCTACCTGCGCGTGGGCAACGAGGAGTACGCGACCAGCAACGGCTCCTACGGCCTGACCACGCTGCGCAATCGCCATGCCCAGGTCAAGGGCGCCGCGCTGAAGCTGCGCTTTCGCGGCAAGAGCGGCGTGATGCACGAGGCCGAGGTCGACGACGCGCGCGTCGCCAAGGTGGTGCGCCAATGCCAGCAACTGCCCGGGCAGGAACTCTTCCAGTACACGGACGAGGACGGTACCCGCCACGGCATCGGCTCCAGCGACGTCAACGACTACCTGCGCGAGGCATCGGGCGGCGAATTCACGGCGAAGGATTTCCGCACCTGGCACGGCACGGTGCAGGCCCTCGAACTCACACGATTGGCCTGCGAGCAGAACGCCGCCGACCCCGAGGTTCGCTACAGCGCCAAGGAAATCCTCGGCGCGGTGGCGCGCCAGCTGGGCAACACGCCAGCGGTCTGCAAGAAGGCCTACGTGCACCCGGCTGTATTGGCCCTGGGCACACAGCTGTCCAAGGACGCAGAAGGCATGACGGCGATCTGGGAGCGCATCACGGGCTCCAGGCCGCCGCGCGGCCTGCTGGCCGCGGAATCGCGGCTGGCCGCGTTCATGCGCCATCAGCGCATGGCGGCAGCCCGCGCACAACGGATGGCCGCGCGGGCGGCCGTCAGCCCCCGCGCAGGTCGAGGTACACCGCGTCCCGCTCGATCCTGACCGGACGCCCGAGGTCGTCGGCCAGACTCTGAAGGCTGACGGCGTCGATGGCCAGGCTGCGTGGCGCGCGGTGCGGCACCATCTCGGGCCGGGCGCCGTCGGCCGGGCGCGATTCGGCATGCACCACCACGCCGGCGTCGCCCTCGGGCGCCACGCGCACGAGGCCGACCTCGGACACGCTGTCCTGCAGGTGGCACAGGGCGCCCAGCATCAGGTAGCGCAGCGCCGGGGCATCGCGCCAGGTGGGCGCTCCGTCCTCGTCGGCATCGAAGGCCGCATCGAGCTCGAGCGCAATGCCGTTGAGGTCGAAAGCCGCGCGCATCAGGCCCGCGCACTGGCGCACCAGGCCGGCACGCGTCACGCCGTCATCGTCGATGCCCAGCTCCCAATCCCGCAGGGCACGCATGCTGGCGATCAGCATGCCCAGCTGTTCGTCGACCTGTCCCACGCGCTGCTCGCAGGCGGCGACGTCGGGCGGGTTCGCAGCGACCTGCCGGCGCAGCATGAGCAGGCTCATGCGGATCAACGACACCGGGGAGGCCATGTCGTGGCGCAGCGCGGGCATCGCGCGCATGAGCAGTTCGTGCCGCACGCCGGCCGCGATCCAGCTGCGGGCGCTGGGAGAGGCTTTCATGGAAGGGGGTCGGCGATGTGGGCTACGCGGCAGCCGGCGGGGTGGCCAGCAGCCGGTCGAGTGCATCGAAGTCGATCGGCTTTTGCAGGTAGTGGTCAAAGAGCGGCGCGGCCTGCGCGCCGGCCGCATCGCCCACGCCATAGCCCGAGATCGCCACCAGCATGAGCGGGCGGTCCTGCGCCGTCTGGCGCAGATGGCGGGCGACATCGGTGCCAGGGCGGTCGGGCAGCGTGAGGTCGACCAGGGCGACGTCGAAATGCTCGCTGTCGAAGGTCTCGATCGCTTCCTGGGCCGTGAAGGCGCAGCGCGCCGTGTGGTCCTGCAGGACGATCAGCTCCTGCAGCAGCTCGGCCGCGGAAGCGTTGTCGTCGACGATGAGAACGTTCAAGTCGGGGGCCCCGGTGGGTGGAAAGCGACCAGTATCCCCGCGCCTCGCAACGCACCGTGTAGGAAAGCGCCGATGCCGGCGCGGCCATTCACTGGCGCGCCGTGCGGACGTTGGCCGGCAGCGCCTGCGGCCAGCTCGTGCGGAAGGGGTTGATGTCCAGACCGCCGCGGCGGGTGTAGCGGCAGTACACGGCCAGCTTGGTCGGGGCGCAGCGCGCCATGATGTCGCTGAAGATGCGCTCGCAGCAGGGTTCGTGGAACTCGTTGTGGTTGCGAAAGCTCACGATGTAGCGCAGCAGGCCGGCCTGGTCGATGGCCGGGCCGCTGTAGCGGATCTGCACGCTGCCCCAGTCGGGCTGGCCGGTGACGCGGCAGTTGCTCTTGAGCAGCCGGCTGGTGAGCACTTCGCTGACGGGCGGCTCGTCGAAGGCGGCGGTGAGCAGTTCCGGTGCCGGCTCGTAGGCGCTGCATTCGAGGTCCAGCCGGTCCAGGTCGAGGCCGTCGAGTTCGGCCACGCCCTCGCGGTCGAAGTGGTCAGGAGCGAGCAGCTTCACGCCCACCGTGCCCGTGCGGTCACTGCCCCGCCAGGCGGCCTCCGACAGATCCGCTCGCAGGCGCTCGCGCACCGCCTCGGCATCGGCGAACACGCTGCTGTTGAAACTGTTGAGGTAGAGCTTGAAGGACTTGCTCTCGATGATGTTGGGCGATTCGCACGGGAAGGTGAAGTGCGCGATGGCCAGTTGCGGCTTCCCGCGCGGGTTGAGCCAGCTCACTTCGAAGGCGGTCCACATGTCGGCACCGAAGAAGGGCAGCACGGCCGCCTGGCCCGGCAACGGCGCCGGCAGGCCGAGCCCGAGGCGCTGCGGCGTGCGCGACAGCGGAAAGAGCAGCGAAGCGTCGTAGTGGTCGACGTAGGCCGAGGCACGGCCCAGTTGCGACCCTTCGGGGGTGTTGGAGAGGCTCATGGCGCGGGCCGCGGGGCCGAGGCAAGAAAGGGGAGGATGTGCGAGAGCAGCACCGGCAGCGCGCCGGCCGGCAGGTCGTGCGCCATGCCGGGGATGGCGGTGAAGCAGGCGCCGGGGATGCGCCGCGCCGTGTCCTGCCCGCAGGCGATGGGCACCAGGGGATCGGCGTCGCCGTGCAGCACCAGCGTCGGGCTGGCGATGCGCGGCAGCACCTCGGGCCGGCGACCGGTGTCGGCGCCGATGGCGAGCATCTGGCGCACCACGCCTGCGGGGTGGTAAGACCGCCGCAGGCCGGCGGCGATGCGCTCGCGCGCCGCCGCCTCGTCGAAGGGCCAGCCCGGGCTGGCGATCAGCCGCACCAGGCCCAGCGTGTGCTCGACCAGCGCGGCTTCGCTCGTGCCCTTCGGGCGCCGCATGAGCGCCGCGCCGACGTCGGCCCGCGCACCGGGCAGGCCGGCGGCGCCGCTGGAACTCATGACGCTGGTCAGGGTGCGCACGCGCCGCGGCGCGGTGGCCGCCATGCGCTGCGCGATCATGCCGCCCATCGAGACGCCGATCACATGGGCCTCGTCGATCTCGAGCGCGTCGAGCACGCCCAGCGCATCGAGCGCCATGTCCTGCAGGCCGTAGGGCGCGCGCACGGCCAGGCCGATCTTCTGGCGCAGCACCTCCCACAGCAGGTTGCGGCTGCCGGCGGCATCGAAATGCTGCGACAGGCCGATGTCGCGGTTGTCGTGCCGCAGCACGCGGTAGCCCGCGTCGGCCAGCGCGCGCACGAAGGGCTCGGGCCAGGCGATGAGCTGCATGCCCAGGCCCATGACCAGCAGCACCGCCGGGCCGTCGCCGCCGGTGTCCTCGACCTCGATGGGGATGTTGTTTGCTATTACTTTCATAGCTGCTTGCGCAAGTGGGGCGGGCGCTGCAGCCCGATTTCTTCAGCATCTCGATGCGGAAGGACAAGGCGTGCAGCCGCCGTAGCGAGCGGGCCGAGGTCGCGCCGAGGACCGGAGCCGTACTGGCGTACGGCGAGGACCGCAGGTGCGAGATCGGCTTGCGCAGTAGGCGGATGCATGGCTTGTCAGGTGAACGTCCGCTCGCGCAGCCACTTCGTCGCCACCCACTTCTCGCCCGCCATCACCGGCGCGCCACCATGCAGCGTGCGGGTGGCGGGGTCAGCGCGGTCGTAGCTGAAGAAGACGGCCGAGCCGCGCACCGGCGCGACCTCGAGCCCGATGTCGGGGAAAGTGGTGGCGCCACCCTGCTCCGGCTCCTGCAGGTACATCACCAGCGTGCCCACGCGCTGGCCGCCGCGGCGCAGGATGGTGGGCGTGCCCGGCTCCTTGGGGTCGAAGTAGTCGTAGTGGGGGCGGTACTGCGCGCCGGGGCTGTAGCGCAGGATCTGCAGGCCCTCGCCGAAATCCAGCGGCCAGTTCAGCAAGGTGGCGATGCGCGCCTCGATGCGCCGCACCACCTCGTTCTCGCCGCGCTCGAAGAACATGCCGTCGCTGGTGCGATCGACGTTCAGCGTCTCGCCGCCGGTCTTGGTCTCGACGGTGAGCGAGCGCGACAGGCGCTGGCGCGCAGAGGCGATCAGCGCCTCGCACTCCTCGGCCGACAGCAGGTTGCCGAAGACGACGATGCGCGGGTGCTTGACGGTCTGCACGACCTGCACGCGCCGGTCGCCGACATCGAGGTAGAGCGGCGAGTGCTCCAGGTTCGGGCCGGGCATGTCGGTGCGCGCCGGCGCCTCGGCCGTTGCTGCGGCGTCGCCACGGGTTGCGCGCTCCACCTCGGCCAGCGCGGCGTCGGTCGCATCGTCGCGCCAGCCGGCCGCGTGCATCGACTGGCGCAATGCCGGGACGGAATGGCCGGCCGCGAGCTGGGCCACGATCCATTCACGCAGTTCGGGACTGATCGGTTGCATGGTGGCGTTCCCTCCTGTCAGGCGGCCTTCCTGCGGAAGACGAGGCGCTCGGGCGTGGAGGCGGCCGGCGCGAAAGCGTAGCCCTCGAGGTCGAAGCCCTCGAGCCTGCGTGGCGTGCCGGCCTTGTGCAGCACCGCCCAGCGCGCCATCAGGCCCCGCGCTCGCTTGGCGAAGAAGCTGATGACCTTGTACTGGCCGTTCTTCCAGTCCTCGAACACGCATTCGACGACGCGGGCTTTCAGCACCTGCCGGTCGACGGCGCGGAAGTACTCCTGCGAGGCGAGGTTGATCACCACGGGCGTGCGGTCGGCGGCGGCGCGCTCGTTCAGGTACTCGGCAATGCGCGCGCCCCAGAAGGCGTACAGGTCCTTGCCGTGGCGGTTGGCCAGCGGCGTGCCCATCTCTAGCCGGTAGGGCTGCAGGCGGTCGAGCGGGCGCAGCACGCCGTACAGGCCACTGAGGATGACGAGGTGGTCCTGCGCCCATCCGAGCTGCGCGGCGCTGAGCGACTTCGCATCCAGGCCGCCGTACACGTCCCCGTCGAAGGCCAGGGCGGCCTGCTTCGCATTCTTGTCGGTCGACTTCGCCGACCACGCGGCATAGCGCGCCACGTTGAGGGCCGACAGCTTGTCGGACAGGTGCATCAGCTCGCCCACCTGCTGGGGCGACTTCTCGCGCAGCAGCCGGATCAGCTCGACCGAGGGGCCGCGCGGCGCCTCGAAATGCGGCTGCGTGGCCGGGAGGCCGTCGGGCGCAGGCGTGTCGTAGTCCAGCGACTTCGCCGGGGAGAGCAGGAAAAGCATCGCAGGATTATCTACAGCGCCCCTGCCGCGGCCGCATGCGCAACCCCCGCCGGTAAAATCGTGGGCTTCCCTCTCCCTGGCTCCGGCCGCGCCCCACGGGCGCCGCACGCCCCGACCTTGCCCCGATCCCCCGCCATGAGCGACACCCCGAACCAGCCCGGCCTGCAATCCCTCGCCAAGTCCTTCGAACCCGCCGCCATCGAGGCGCACTGGGGCCCCGAATGGGAGCAGCGCGGCTACGCGCGGGCGGGCTTCCGCGGCACGCAGCAGCCGAAGGACGGCGCGCCCTCCTTCGCCATCCAGCTGCCGCCGCCGAACGTCACCGGCACGCTGCACATGGGCCATGCGTTCAACCAGACCATCATGGACAGCCTGACGCGCTACCACCGCATGGCGGGCGCGAACACGCTGTGGGTGCCCGGCACCGACCACGCCGGCATCGCGACACAGATCGTGGTCGAACGCCAGCTGCAGGCGCAGAACATCAGCCGCCACGACATGGGCCCGACGCCCGCCGAGGCGCGCAAGAACTTCGTGGCCAAGGTGTGGGAGTGGAAGGAGCAATCCGGCAACACCATCACCCAGCAGATGCGCCGCATGGGCGACACCGTGGACTGGAGCCGCGAGTACTTCACCATGGACGGGAAGCTGTCCAAGGTGGTCACGCAGACCTTCGTGCAGCTGTACGAAGAGGGCCTGATCTACCGCGGCAAGCGCCTGGGCAACTGGGACCCCGTGCTCAAGACTTCGGTGAGCGACCTGGAGGTCGAGAGCGAAGAGGAGGAAGGCTCGCTCTGGCACATCGCCTACCCGCTGGAAGACGGCAGCGGCACGCTGGTGGTGGCCACCACGCGGCCGGAGACCATGCTGGGCGACACCGCCGTGATGGTCCACCCCGAAGACGAGCGCTACCGGCACCTGGTGGGCCGGCGCGTGAAGCTGCCGCTGGTGGACAAGCTGATTCCCATCATTGCCGACGCTTATGTCGACAAGGAATTCGGCACCGGCGTCGTGAAGGTCACGCCGGCCCACGACTACAACGACTATGCGGTCGGCCAACGCCACGGCCTGCAGATGGTGGGGGTGCTCGCGCTCGACGCCACCATCAACGACAACGCGCCCGAGAAGTACCGCGGCATGGACCGCTTCGTGGCGCGCAAGGCCATCGTGGCCGACCTGGAGGCGCTGGGCCTGCTGATCGAGGTGAAGAAGCACAAGCTCATGGTGCCGCGCTGCGCCCGCTCGGGCGCCGTCGTCGAGCCGATGCTCACCGACCAGTGGTACGTGGCGATGACCAAGCCGGGACGCAAGGGCGTGTCGATCGCGCAGCAGGCCATCGACGCGGTGAAGTCGGGCGAGGTGCGCTTCGTGCCCGAGAACTGGGTCAACACCTACAACCACTGGATGGAGAACATCCAGGACTGGACCATCTCGCGCCAGCTCTGGTGGGGCCACCAGATCCCGGCCTGGTACGACGAGGACGGCAACGTCTACGTCGCGCACGACGAGGCCGAGGCCCAGGCCAAGGCGCCCGGCAAGCAGTTGCGGCGCGACGAGGACGTGCTGGACACCTGGTACTCCTCCGCCCTCGTGCCCTTCTCCTCCCTGGGCTGGCCCGAGCAGACGCAGGACCTGTCGCTCTACCTGCCTTCGACGGTGCTGGTCACCGGCTACGACATCATCTTTTTCTGGGTCGCCCGGATGATCATGATGACGAAGCACTTCACGGGCAAGGTGCCGTTCAGGGACGTCTACATCCACGGCCTGGTGCGCGACGCGCAGGGCCAGAAGATGAGCAAGTCCGAGGGCAACGTGCTCGACCCGGTCGACCTGATCGACGGCATTTCGCTGGCGCCGCTGCTGGACAAGCGCACCACCGGCCTGCGCAAGCCCGAGACGGCACCCAAGGTGCGCAAGCAGACCGAGAAGGAATTCCCCGAAGGCATTCCGGCCTACGGCGCCGATGCGCTGCGCTTCACCTTCGCGGCGCTGGCCTCGCTGGGGCGCAGCATCAACTTCGATTCCAAGCGCTGCGAGGGCTATCGCAACTTCTGCAACAAGCTCTGGAACGCGACGCGCTTCGTGCTGATGAACTGCGAAGGCCAGGATTGCGGCCTGAAGGAGCACACCAAGGAAGAATGCCAGCCCGGCGGCCCCTTCCACGGCTACATGCGCTTCAGCCAGGCCGACCGCTGGATCGCTTCGCAGCTGCAGCGCGTGGAAGCGGAAGTGGCCAAGGGCTTCGAGGAATACCGCCTCGACAACGTCGCCAACGCGATCTACCAGTTCGCCTGGGACGAGTTCTGCGACTGGTACCTGGAGATCGCCAAGGTGCAGATCCAGACCGGCAGCGAGGCCGAGCAGCGCGCCACGCGCCGCACGCTGATCCGCACGCTGGAGACGCTGCTGCGCCTGGCGCACCCCGTCATCCCCTTCATCACCGAGGAGCTCTGGCAGAAGGTGGCCCCCGTGGCCGGCCGGGCCGGCCCGTCGGCCATGGTGGCGCCCTACCCCGTCGCCCAGCCCGAGAAGATCGACGAGGCGGCGGAAGCCCATGTGGCCAAGCTCAAGTCGCTGGTGGCGGCCTGCCGCACCCTGCGCGGCGAGATGAGCGTCTCTCCCGCGCAGCGGTTGCCGCTCTATGCTCTGGCCGAAACGCCGGCCGAGGCCGAGTTCCTGCGCGGCGCGGCGCCGGTGCTGCAGGCGCTGGCGAAGTTGAGCGAGCTCAAGGTTTTCGACGACGAAGCGGCATGGACGACCGCCGCGCAGGCCGCCCCGGTGGCGGTGGTCGGCGGCGCGCGGCTGGCGCTGTACGTGGAGATCGACGTGGTGGCCGAACGTGCGCGCCTGGGCAAGGAAATTGCGCGCATCGAGGGCGAGATCGCCAAGGCCAACGGCAAGCTGGGCAACGAGAGCTTCGTCGCACGGGCGCCCGCCGCCGTGATCGAGCAGGAGCGGCAGCGCCTGGCCGACTTCAGCACGACGCTGGAACGCCTAAAAAGTCAGGTTTTGCGTCTTGGCTGACAGCCAGCATTGACTCGGACTGGCTACCATGGTGAATTCGTCAAAGTAAAACCTTCTTACTCATTTTTGACCCATGCCCACTTCGATGCGCATCCGCAAAGCGGTCTTCCCCGTCGCCGGCTTCGGCACCCGCTTCCTGCCGGCCACCAAGGCCCAGCCCAAGGAAATGCTCCCGGTGGTCGACAAGCCGCTGATCCAGTATGCCGTCGAGGAGGCCTACGCCGCCGGCATCCGCGACATGATCTTCGTCACCGGCCGCAACAAGCGCGCGATCGAGGACCACTACGACACCGCCTACGAGCTGGAGAGCCAGCTCGAGGCCAATGGCAAGGACGCGCTGCTGCATATCGCCCGCTCGGTCGCACCCGACGACATGACCTGTTCCTACGTGCGCCAGCCGCGCATGCTGGGCCTGGGCCACGCCGTGCTGTGCGCCGAGCACCTGGTGGGCGACCAGCCCTTCGCCGTGCTGCTGGCCGATGACCTGATGGTCGGTCCCGAGGGCGGCGAAGGCGTGCTGGCGCAGATGGTGCGCAACTACAACAACCTCGGCGGCTCGGTGCTCGCCGTGCAGGAAGTGCCGCTGGACCAGGTCAAGCGCTACGGCATCGTGGCCGGGGAATCCATGGGCAACGACATCACCAAGGTGACGGCGATGATCGAGAAACCCTCGCCCGAGAAGGCGCCCTCGCGCCTGGGCGTGGCGGGCCGCTACATCCTCACGCCCGGCGTGTTCGACGAAATCCGCAACCAGCCCAAGGGCGCGGGCGGCGAGATCCAGCTCACCGACGGCATCGCCTCGCTGCTGAAGAAGGAGAACGTCTACGCCTATGCCTACAAGGGCACGCGCTACGACTGCGGCGCCAAGGAAGGCTTCCTGCAGGCGACGGTGGAACTGGCGCTGGCGCACCCGGAGGTGGGTGGCTCCTTCCGGGACTACCTCAAGAGCCTGTCGCTCTGACCGAGGCTCCGGACGGCGCGTCCGTCTGGGAGCGTATGAAGCGCACCACCTCCTCGTCGCTGATGGGGGTAACGGGCACTTTCACCACGTCGTGAAGGTGCTTGGCCATCGCCTGGGCCCACACGGTGTTCCATACCAGGCCGTTGTGGAAGTCCGCCAGCATCGAGTGATCCGGCGAATCGCCGAGCGAATGGACCACCTGCAGCGTCGGCCCGATGTGCAGCGTCCTGAAGGCGGGCTTTCCATCGGCGTCGCGGGTGCCCAGGAATCCGCGGAACCATTGCCGGTCGCTGAAGAAACTGGTGTTCGGCGTGGCAGCAACCATCTTCTGCAAGGCGTCGTCGAAGCTGTCGGCCATCTTCGCGATGTTGTCGAGCGCCGTGCGAGATTGCCATTTCTCCAGATTCACCGCGTGGTTGGAATAGTCGAAGGCCCCGACGAGCACGATGCGCGTGCTCGGGTGATGCCGGTGGATCAGTGCCACGGCTTCGCCGATGTCGTCCAGGCAATTCTGGACGACGCGCTTCACCGCCGGCGATTCCGGGTTGCGTGACGCCTCGTCGGTCACCCCGATGTTCATGTCGTTGGTGCTGATGCGGATGATCACCACGCCGTTGCGCCAACGATCCGGGTCGCGGTCCATCAGGTTCACCAGGCGAGGCACCTGTCGGAACCGCGAGTCGGTGAACTCGCCCGTCAGGTTCTTGCAAGTCGCACCTGCATTCGCGAAGTTGTACAGGTAGTCCTGCTTGAGCGGGGCGCGTCCGCCGGGCAGTCCGATCAACTCGCGCAGCCACGCCACCTCGCCCGGCCGCCCCCAGGTCACCCACGGACCCGAGTCCAGTTCCTGCCCGCGCAGCCGTGCGAGCACTTCGGTCCACTGGAACGTGTGTGCACGCAGCGCCCCCCCGCGTTCCGCCGAGCCGGGAGGAAAGCTCACCGAGTCCTGGAAGGACTGGCTGTTGGAATCGCCCACCACAGCCAGGGCGACCGAGCCCGACGGCGCCTTGTCGGTCGGCCATTCGGCCAGCCCGTCGCCCCACTGCGCCAGCAACAAGACGCCGAGTGCACCGGCGACGGCCACGCCCAGCAGGCCCCACTTGAGCCAGTTGCGGCGCGGCGAGCGCGGAGGAAAACCCAACGCCATCAGCGCCTCCTCAGCACATGGATGAAGTCGGTGCCCTGCGTCTGCTGATCGACCAGCGCGTTGCCGGTTTGGCGCGAGAAGGCCTGGAAGTCGCGCAGGGAGCCCGGGTCGGTGGCGAGCACCCTGAGCAGTTGTCCGGTCTGCATGTCGTTGAGCGCCTTCTTGGCCTTGAGGATCGGCAGCGGGCAGTTCAGCCCGCGCGTGTCGATCTCGCGGTCGATCGGGAGGGGGGTCGATGCGTCGTCCATGGCCGTTCCGGGCTGCCTCAGTTCAATCCACGTCGGCGCTCTTCGTTTTCCTGCGCCGTGAAGAAGACCGGCTCATGGCCACGCGTGCGCAGCCAGTCCGCCAATGCGTAGCCCGTGCCGGCCGGCCAGCATCGCAGGTCGGGCAGGTCGTACAGGCGGTAGTCCACCAGTTCGGGCGAGAGCTTCACCTCGCCGTCGGCCACCACGTGGTAGGCGATGATGACCTGGTTCATGCGCTGGAAGTCGTAGGCGCCGACGATCTTCAGCGCGCTCACGTCGAGGTTGGTCTCTTCCTTCACCTCGCGCGCCACGCCCTCCTCCGGCGTCTCGCCGGCTTCCATGAAGCCGGTGATGAGCGCGAACATCTTGGCCGGCCAGGCCGCGTTGCGGGCCAGCAGCACCTGGCCGCGGTATTCGACGATGGCGGCCAGCACGGGCGTCGGGTTGTTCCAGTGCGTGTGGCCGCAGGCGGGGCAGCGCAGGCGTGCCTTGGGGCCACCGTCCTCCATCATCTCGATCCATTCGAGCGGGGTCGCGCAGGCGGGGCAGAACTTGGGCAGATTCATCGTTTGCTACTCTTTTGATAGCTGCTTGCGCAGACGGGACGGGCGCTGCAGGCCTTTTTTGCTTGAAACGCGGATCAGGCCGGAAACACGCCGGTCGAGAGGTAGCGATCGCCTCGATCGCACACGACGAAGACGATGGTCGCGTTCTCCACTTTCTTTGCGACCTGCAGGGCTACCCACAGCGCGCCGGCGGCCGAGATGCCGCCGAAGATGCCTTCCTCGCGCGCCAGGCGGCGGGCGAGTTCCTCGGCGTCGTCCTGGCTGACGTACACGAGTTCGTCCACGCGGCTGGGCTCGTAGATCTTGGGCAGGTACTCCTGCGGCCACTTGCGGATGCCGGGGATGCGCGAGCCCTCGTCGGGCTGGGCGCCGACGATGCGAACCTCGGGGTTCTTTTCCTTCAGGAACTGCGACACGCCAGTGATGGTGCCTGTGGTTCCCATGGCGCTCACGAAGTGCGTGATGCGCCCGCCCGTCTGCTCCCACAGCTCGGGGCCGGTGGTCTCGTAGTGGATGCGCGGGTTGTCGGGATTGGCGAACTGGTCGAGCACGCGGCCCTTGCCCTGGCCGACCATCTGCTCGGCCAGGTCGCGTGCGTACTCCATGCCGCCGCTCTTGGGCGTAAGGATGAGTTCGGCGCCGAAGGCCTTCATGGTCTGCGCACGCTCGACCGACAGGTCCTCCGGCATGATGAGCACCATGCGGTAGCCCTTGACGGCCGCGGCCATCGCCAGCGCGATGCCGGTGTTGCCCGAGGTGGCCTCGATGAGGGTGTCGCCGGGGCGGATCTCGCCGCGCTCCTCGGCACGCCGGATCATCGACAGCGCGGGGCGGTCCTTCACGGAACCGGCCGGGTTGTTGCCTTCGAGCTTGGCCAGGATCACGTTGCCGCGGGCGGCGTTCTCCGCAGCATCGATGCGCTGCAGCGCCACCAGCGGCGTGCGGCCGATCGCGTCTTCGATCGTCGGGTAGGAATGGGTCATGGGTTCTGTGGTGGTGGCCGCCTGCTTCCGCCGGAGGGCGCAAAGCCCACCGGAAGGCGGGTCCGGCCGGGGCACTGTGCCATAATTTTGGGCTGTCTTTGCGCTCCGTGCCGGAGTGGTGAAATTGGTAGACGCAGGGGACTCAAAATCCCCCGCCGCAAGGCGTGCCGGTTCGATTCCGGCCTCCGGCACCAAAAAGCTTGGCCCGCCTTTGGCGGGCCTTTGCTTTTTGGGCCTTCGCGCACGGAATCGAACCGGCACGCCCTTGGCGGTCTGTGATCGTCCTCGCTGGCGCGAGGACGAGGGTTCGATTCCGACCTCCTGCGCTGCGCCGTGTGCGATCGCTGCGCTGCGCATCGGGGTCAGTTGTCCAAGCCCTGCCGCACGGTCGGATACCGCAGGCGCATCCCGAGCTCTCGCTTCAGGCGCGTGTTGTCCAGGCGGCGCGACTCGTTCATGAAGCTCAGGCGCTGCGGCGACATCCGGCGCTGCGCCTCGTCGCGGTCGATGCGCGGCGGGCGCGGCAGGCCATAGAGGTCGGCAGCGAAGTCCATGTAGTCACCCATCTTCAGGTCGGTGTCGTCGTTGGCGTTGACCACGCGCTGCGGCCGGCCGCGGAAAAGCGCGGCGATGCAGGCGCGCGCCAGATCGTCGGCATGGATGTGGTTGGTGTAGACGTCGTCCTCGGCACGCAGCACGGGCATGGCCTGCAACAGGCGCTCGCGCGGCGTACCGCCCTCGCGGTCGGGCGCGTAGATGCCCGGGATGCGCAGGATGGTGGCGCGCACGCCGGCACCGCGGCCCAGGTGGCGCACGATGCGCTCGGCATCGACGCGTCGCTGCGCGCGCAGGGTGTCGGGCTGCACCCGGCGGGTCTCGTCGATGCAGGCGCCGGCACAGTCGCCGTACACGCCGGTGGTCGAACCGTAGACCAGCGCCCGCGGCGGCGAGCGCCGGCGCAGCGCATGCGCAAGCGCCAGCGTGCGGCCGTCGCGGGCCCCTGCCACCTCGCCGGCCGGCGGCGGCGCCAGGTGCAGCACCCGCGTGGACAGACCTCCGAGCCGGCGCAGGCTGGCCGGCACGTCGAGGTCGCCGACGAGCGGCACCGCGCCTGCGGTACGCAACTCGGGCACGCGCGAAGGACTGGACGTCAGCGCCAGCACCTGCATGCGGCCGCCGAGCTGACGCAGCACGCGCAGGCCGACGTCGCCACAGCCGACGACGAGCAGCCGCCCGCGCCGAAAGCGCGCAGGCAGCGCGCCGAGGGGGTTCATGTTTGAAGGCAAAATCCCGGGTTCCCTGTCGAAGACCGAGCCGAAGAATACCCATGAGCCTTGCCGCGCCCCACGATGCGGGCTTTTCCGTCACCGTCGAACCCAGCGGCCGCGCCTTCACGGTGAGCGGCGAAGAGACCATCCTCTCGGCGGGCATCCGCCAGGGCATCGGCCTGCCCTACGGCTGCAAGGACGGCGCCTGCGGCTCCTGCAAGTGCAAGAAGCTCTCGGGCACCGTGACGATGGAGGCGCACCAGAGCAAGGCGCTGTCGGCCGACGAGGAACTGGCCGGCTACATCCTCACCTGCCGCTCGCACCCCACGAGCGACGTGGTGCTCGAATCCCGCCAGGTCACCGAGGCCGGCGCCTTCCCGATCCGCAAGATGCCGGCCCGCGTGCTGGCGCTGACGAAGCAGTCGCACGACGTGATGATGATGCGGCTGCAGTTGCCGGCGGGCGAGCCCCTCCAGTTCCACGCGGGCCAGTACGTCGAATTCATCCTGCGCGACGGCGCGCGGCGCAGCTACTCGATGGCCAACGCGCCGCACACGCTGGCCGAGCCGGGCACCGGCATCGAGCTGCACATCCGCCACATGCCGGGCGGCAAGTTCACCGACCACGTCTTCGGCGCGATGAAGGAGAAGGAGATCCTTCGCATCGAAGGGCCCTACGGCAGCTTCTTCCTGCGCGAGGACTCGGACAAGCCGATCGTGATGCTCGCCTCGGGCACCGGCTTCGCGCCGATCAAGGCGCTGATCGAGCACATGAAGTTCAAGGCCATCGACCGTCCCGCCACGCTCTATTGGGGCGGCCGCCGGCCCGAGGACCTGTACATGGACGCCTGGCTGCGCGAGCGCCTGGCCGAGATGCCCCACCTGCGCTACGTGCCGGTCATCTCCAACGCCACGCCGGAAGACAACTGGACGGGACGCACCGGCTTCGTCCATCGCGCGGTGCTGGAAGACATCGCCGACCTCTCGGGCCACCAGGTGTATGCCTGCGGCGCGCCGATCGTGGTCGAGTCGGCCAGGCGCGATTACGTGGCCGAGGGCGGCCTGCCCGAGGACGAGTTCTACGCCGACTCGTTCACGACCGAGGCAGACAAGGCGCTGCCCTAGCCTGGCCGCGGGCAGCGGAACTCAGGGATAGCCGCGCTGCGGGCCACGCGCCGGATGCGGACAATCGCCGGCATCATGCAACGCCACACCTTCCTGTCTTCCCTCGCCGCCGCGGCCCTCGCGCTCGGCGGCTTCGCGTCTCTCGTTACCCCCGTGCACGCGCAGCAGCGCACCGTTCGCCTCGTCGTGCCCTACGCCGCCGGCGGCCCCATAGACATCACGGCCCGCGCGCTGGCCGAACGCGTCAAAGACGCGCTGGGCGGCCCGGTCATCATCGACAACAAGCCCGGCGCGGGCGGCAACATCGGCGCCGACATGGTGGCCAAGGCGGCGCCCGACGGCCTGACCATCGGCATCGCCGCCACCGCAACGAACGCGGTGAACCCGTGGCTCTATTCGAAGATGCCCTTCAACGCCGCGACCGACTTCGCGCCCATCACGCAGATGGTCCGGGTCCCCAACGTGCTGGTGATGAACGCCGACACGGCGCAGCGTCTCAAGATCAATTCGCTCAAGGACCTGATCGCCTACGCCAAGGCCAATCCCGGGAAGCTCAACTACGGCAGCGGCGGCAACGGCAGCGCCGGGCATCTGGCGGGCGAGATGTTCAAGAAGGCGGCCGGCATCTTTGCCGTGCACATCCCCTACAACGGCGGCAATCCGGCGCAGCTGGCGCTGCTGTCGGGGCAAGTCGACTTCAACTTCGACAACCTCGCCACCGCGGCGCCCAACATCAAGGCCGGCAAGCTCAAGGCCATCGCCGTCACCACCTTGCAGCGCAGCCCCTTCCTGCCCGACACGCCGCCCGTGGCCGACACGCTCAAGGGCTTCGCCATCGACACCTGGTGGGGCCTGGTCGCGCCCGCCGGCACGCCCAAGGACGTGATCGAGAAGCTCAACCACGCCTTCGTGGCGGCGCTGAACGCGCCCGAGACGAAGAGCCGCTTCGCCCTGCTCTTCGCCGAGCCGGTGCCGACGACGCCCGAGCAGTTCGGCACGCTCATGAAGAACGAACTGGCCAAGTACGAGCAGGTGGTGAAGGCGACCGGCGCGAAGGTCGACTGAGACGAATCTTTCAAGCGAAAAGTGGCTGCAGCGCTCGTCAGACGGGCGCGAGCAGCTATTGATTTCATAGCACCATGCCGTAAAAAAGCCCGCATCCGCGGGCCTTTTGCCGATGGCTGGCGCGCCTCACTCGCCCAGGTAGGCGGCCCGCACCTTCGGGTCGTTCAGCATCACCTTCGCGTCACCGCTCATGGTGATCAGGCCCGACTCCATGACGTAGCCGCGGTTGGCCAGCTGCAGTGCGCGGCTGGCGTTCTGCTCCACCAGCAGGATCGTGACGCCCTGCTTGTAGACCTCCTGCACCACCTCGAAGATCTTGTCGCACATGATGGGCGACAGGCCCATGGTCGGCTCGTCGAGCAGCAGCACCTTGGGGTTGGCCATGAGCGCTCGGCCCATGGCCAGCATCTGCTGCTCGCCGCCCGACATGGTGCCGGCCAGCTGCGTGGCGCGCTCCTTCAGGCGCGGGAAGATGCCGAAGACGCGATCGATGTCGCGCGCGATGCCGGCCTTGTCGTTGCGGATGTAGGCGCCGATCTGCAGGTTCTCGGTGATGGTCATGCGCGTGAACACGCCGCGCCCCTCGGGCACCATGACCAGGCCTTCCTTGACCATGTCCCACGCGCCGCGCCCCTTGATCGGCTTGCCCAGGAACTCGATCTGGCCATCGAGCGCCGCGAGGGTGCCGGTGATGGCCTTCATGGTGGTGGTCTTGCCGGCGCCGTTGGAGCCGATGAGCGAGACCAGCTCGCCCTCGTGCACCTCGAAATCCACGCCCTTGACGGCCTGGATGCCGCCGTACGCGACCTTCAGGCCGCTGACTTTCAACAGTGTCTGTGCCATGCGTGGCCTCTCAATGTGCGCCGGTGCCGAGGTAGGCCTCGATCACCTTTTCGTTCTTCTGCACCTCGGCGGGCAGGCCTTCGGCAATCTGCTTGCCGTAGTCGAGCACCGTCACGCGGTCGCACAGGCCCATGATGAGCTTGACGTCGTGCTCGATGATGAGCACGGTGCGGCTGTCGCGGCGGATGCGGTCGATCAGCTCGCGCAGCTGCACCTTCTCGGTGGCGTTCATGCCGGCTGCGGGCTCGTCCAGCGCGATCAGCTGCGGGTCGGTGGCGAGGGCGCGCGCGATCTCGAGGCGCCGCTGGTCGCCGTAGCTCAGCGTGCGGGCCTTGAAGTCGGCGTACTTGCCGACGCCCACGTAGTCGAGCAGTTCGCGCGCCCGGTCGGCGATGGCCTTTTCCTCGGCCTTGAAGCCGGGGCTGCGGAAGATGGCGCCGAAGACGCCCGAGTGCGTGCGCACGTGGCGGCCGACCATCACGTTCTCCAGCGCGGTCATCTCGGCGAAAAGCCGGATGTTCTGGAAGGTGCGCGCGATGCCGGCCTTGGCCACCGTGTGCACCGCCGTCGGTGCGTAGGGCTTGCCGGCCAGCTCGAAGCTGCCGCTGTCGGGCGTGTACAGGCCCGTGATGACGTTGAAGAAGGTGGTCTTGCCGGCGCCGTTGGGCCCGATGAGCCCATAGACCTGGCCACGCTCGATCTTGATGCCGACGTCCGACAGGGCCTGCAGGCCGCCGAAGCGTTTGGAGATGCCGCTGACGTTGAGGATGGTGTCTGCCATGTTCTGATGCTCCATCCGTGCTCAGGGGTTGATCGACATCGGGCGGTTGGCCTTGCCCGGCACTTCGTCGGCCGGGTTGTCGATGCCGGGCTCGATGGCCTGCGTGGAGCCGGGATTCGGGTCGGGTGCGCGCCGGCCCTTGAGCGACTTGCCGTGCTCGGGCGACGGCCACAGGCCGCGCGGACGCGTGAGCATGATGAGGATCATGGCCAGCGCGATGAAGAGCTGGCGCAGGATCGACGCATCCAGGCGCCCGTCCGTCATCGACTGCAGCGGGCCTGCGACATAGCGAAGCACCTCGGGCAGCGCAGCCAGCAGCACGGCACCGAGGATGACGCCCGGCAGGTGGCCCACGCCGCCCAGCACCACCATGGCGACGATCATCACCGACTCCATCAGGCTGAAGGACTCGGGCGACACGAAGCCCTGGAAGGCCGCGAACATCGCGCCCGACACGCCGCCGAAACTGGCGCCCATGCCGAAGGCCAGCAGCTTCATGTTGCGGGTGTTGATGCCCATGGCCTTGGCGGCGATCTCGTCTTCGCGGATGGCCATCCAGCCGCGGCCGACGCGGGAGTTCTGCAGACGGTGCGAAATGATCACGCTGAAGATCACCAGCACCAGGAACAGGTAGTAGTACAGCGAGACCGACGAGATCGTGTAGTCGCCCAGCTTGAGCGGCCGGCCCAGGTCGAGGCCGAAGATCTTGATCGAGTCGATCGCCGTGATGCCCTTGGGGCCGTTGGTGATGTTGTACGGGTGGTCCAGCGTGTTCATGAACACGCGGATGATTTCGCCGAAGCCCAGGGTCACGATGGCGAGGTAGTCGCCGCGCAGCTTGAGCGTAGGCGCCCCCAGCAGCACGCCCAGCAGCCCCGCGAGCGCGAGCGCCGCCGGTATGACGAGGATGAGCGAGGTGTGGAAGCCGTTGGGGAACATCGCCTTGAGCGCGGCGAAGTTGTCGGTCAGCTGGGTCGATCCCAGCAGCGCATACAGGTAGGCGCCGATGGCAAAGAAGGCCACGTAGCCCAGGTCGAGCAGCCCGGCGTAGCCCACCACGATGTTCAGGCCCAGGGCCAGCAGCACGTACAGCAGTGCGATGTCGACGATGCGCACCCAGGCGTTGCCCTGGGTCTGCAGCAGCAGCGGCAGCGCCAGCAGGGCGACGGCCGCGATCAGGAAGACGATGAGGTTCTTGCTGTTCTTCATGTGCGTCTCCCGTTCAGGCACGGTCCGCCACGCGCTCGCCCAGCAGGCCCGAGGGACGGATGGTCAGGGTGATGATCAGGATGACGAAGGCGAAGATGTCGCTGTGCTGGCTGCCCAGCACGCCGCCGGTGACATCGCTGAGGTAGCCCGCGCCGACCGCCTCGATGATGCCCAGCAGGATGCCGCCCACCACCGCGCCGGCCAGGTTGCCGATGCCGCCGAACACGGCCGCCGTGAAGGCCTTGAGGCCGGGAATGAAGCCCATCGCGTGCTGCGCGATGCCGTAGTTGGAGGCGTACATCACGCCCGCGATGGCGGCGAGCACGGCACCGATGATGAAGGTGGCCGAGATCACCATGTCGGGCCGGATGCCCATGAGCGCGGCGACCCGCGGGTTCTCGGCCGTGGCGCGCATCGCGCGGCCGAGCTTGGTGTAGTTGACCAGCCAGGTCAGCACCGCGAGCGACACGGCGGTGAGCCCGAGGATCATGATCTGCGTGGGCGTGATGGCCGCGCCGGCGATGTGGATCGGGTCGCTGGGCAGCAGCGTGGGGTAGGCCTTGTTGGTGGGACGCCAGATGATCATCGCCAGCGTCTGCAGGAAGATCGACATGCCGATCGCCGTGATGAGCGGCGCCAGCTTGGGGCTGTTGCGAAGCGGCCGGTAGGCCACCTTCTCGATCACGAAGTTGAGCGTGGCGGCCACCACGCAGGCAATGATCAGCGCGAGGATCAGGATGATCCAGCCCGGCGTACCCGGCATGGCTGCCTGCATCCAGCCGATGATGGTCCAGCTGGTGAGCGCCCCCACCATGAGGACTTCGCCGTGGGCGAAATTGATCAGGTTGATGATGCCGTACACCATGGTGTAGCCCAAGGCTATCAAGGCATACATGCTGCCGAGAACCAGACCGTTGATGATCTGCTGCAGCAAGATTTCCATAAGAAAGAGTCCCTCTGTTGTGCACCCTGTGAAGGTGCGCGCTCTGCCAACCGGTGCACCGGATTGGCGCCTTGGTCTACTTAGCAAAAAACCCGCCAGCATGGGTGATGCGCGGGTCGAGTGGGCGGGATTTTAGACAGGGGCGCTTGCCAGTTTGGTGCGCCATTGGCGCGGGTTTTCCCGCTGGTGAGCAGGCCGTTTGGGCATGAGCGCATGCCCCTGGTGCATGCGCGCCTGACCGCGCCGGTCAGCTTCCGGCGGCGTCGTTGCGGCGCCGCAGCTCCCGCAGCTTCTCTGCGATGCGGATCTCCAGGCCGCGCTCGACCGGCCGGTAGAAGCCCGGGGCGTCCATGCCCTCGGGCAGGTAGGTCTCGCCGGCCGCGAAGCCGCCCTCTTCGTCGTGCGCGTAGCGGTAGCCCTTGCCGTAGTCGAGCTCCTTCATGAGCCGCGTCGGCGCATTTCGCAGGTGCATGGGCACGGGGCGGGTGCCGTCCTTCTTCACGAAGGCCTTGGCCTCGTTGAAGGCCGCGTACACCGCGTTCGACTTCGGCGCCACGGCCAGGTAGACGACGCACTGCGCCAGGGCCAGTTCGCCCTCGGGCGAACCCAGGCGCTCGTAGGTTTCCGATGCATCGAGCGCCAGGCGCAGCGCGCGCGGGTCAGCCAGGCCGACGTCTTCGCTGGCCATGCGGACCAGCCGACGGGCCATGTAGCGCGGGTCGGCGCCGCCGTCGAGCATGCGCACGAACCAGTACAGCGCCGCGTCGGGGTCGCTGCCGCGCACCGACTTGTGCAGCGCGCTGATGGTGTCGTAGAACTGCTCGCCGCCCTTGTCGTAGCGCCGCATGCGCTCACCCAGCACTCGCAGCAGCCAGGCATCGTCGATGCGCTGAAGTTGCTCCGCCCCCGCGGCGACGGCCAGCGTCTCGAGGGTGTTCAGCAGCCGCCGCGCATCGCCGTCGGCATAGGCGATGAGTCGCTCCAGCGCGGCGTCCTCGATCGCGGGAACGGCGTCGATGGCCTGCGCGCGCTCGACGATCTGCCTGAGGTCGGCTTCGCCCAGGGGCTGCAGCACATAGACCGCCGCGCGCGAGAGCAGTGCGGAGTTGACCTCGAAGGACGGGTTCTCGGTGGTCGCGCCGATGAAGGTGAACAGCCCGGATTCGACATGCGGAAGGAAAGCGTCCTGCTGGCTCTTGTTGAAGCGGTGCACCTCGTCGACGAAGACGATGGTGCGCTGCTGCGTGAGCCCGTCGCGTGCGAGCGTGGCACGCTCGACAGCCTCGCGGATGTCCTTGACGCCGCCCAGCACGGCGCTGATGGCGATGAACTGCGCATCGAAGGCATCGGCCATCAGCCGTGCGATGGTGGTCTTGCCCACGCCCGGCGGGCCCCACAGGATGCAGGAGTGCGGCCGGCCCGACTCGAAGGCGATGCGCAGCGGCATGCCGGGGCCGAGCAGGTGCTGCTGGCCGATCACCTCGCCCAGGCTGCGCGGCCGCAGGCGCTCCGCCAGCGGCGAGTGGGTGGGCAGTGGCGAGGGCGCGGCGGGCATGGGGTGGTTATAGCGTGGTGAACGAAGCGGCGCCGGGCTGACGGGCCGCATGCGCCCTCGGCCGCCAGATCTTCAAGCCAAAAGTGGCCGGAACGCCCGTCCGGCCGACGCAAGCAGCTACGCTATTGATAGCAAATCGTCACTGCTTGATCACGTCCGCGCCGGCAGGGACCTTGAACTGGAAGGCATCGGCAGGGAGCGCAGGGTTGAGCTCGACCTTGTCGAACTTCAGCACCGAGCGTTGCCCGAAGGCGTCGAGGATCTCCAGTGCTGCGAGCGCATCGCCCTTGAAGCCGATCTGCACGTTCTGCAGCTGGCCGTCCTTGGATTTGGGCGTGGCCCGCACCCACTGCAGGCCGTCGCGCTCGGGCTGGTTGTCGAGCGTGAAGTCCGCCTGCAGCGCCTTCACGTCGGCGGCCGCGGCGATCAGCGCGGCGGGGGTCGAGCCCAGCGCCTGCGCCTGGCCGCGCTGCGTGACCTGGTTGAGGTCGGCGTCGTACAGCGACAGCGTCTTGCCGTCGGCCACGATGGTCTGCGCAAAGGGCTTGCGGTAGTCGAAGCGGAAACGCCCCGGCCGCTGGAATTCGAAACTGCCGGTGGACGTCTTGGCGCGCGCCGGCTGGCCGTCCTTGGGGGGCGGCGTGACGGTCTGCGTGAATTCGGCACGGCCGGACTTGGCGTTCTTGACGAAGGCTTCGAGGCTGTCGAGCCCGGCGGCCCAGGCGCCCATCGCCGGCATAGAGAGCATCGCGGCGAGGCCGAGGAGACGAAAGGAACGGTTCATGGACAGGTGAGGAATGGGAAGGCTGCGCATGGGGATTGGAGCTTGCGGCAAAGCCCGCGTTCCGACCGTCAGCCGCCGACCGTGCAAAGGGTCGGCAAAGGACGGCAACCAGTTGCGACGGGTGCGTGCGGCCGTGCGGCGCTCATTCGGCGCGTGCCGGCACCAGGATGTCACGCTGTCCGCTGCCGCTCATCGCGCTCACGAGGCCGGCCTTCTCCATGTCCTCGACCAGGCGCGCGGCGCGGTTGTAGCCGATCTTCAGGTGGCGCTGCACGAGCGAAATGCTGGCCTTGCGGTTCTTCAGCACCACCTCGACGGCCTGGTCGTACATCGGGTCCTTCTCGCCGTCGGGGCCGCCCGGCATCGAGAGGTCTTCGTCATCGACCGTGCCGCCTTCGAGCACGCCTTCGATGTAGTCGGGCTCGCCCTGGCTCTTGAGGTAGGCGACGACGCGGTGCACCTCGTCGTCGGAGACGAAAGCGCCGTGCACGCGGATCGGCAGGCCGGTGCCGCTGGCCATGTAGAGCATGTCGCCCATGCCCAGCAGCGCCTCGGCGCCCATCTGGTCGAGGATGGTGCGCGAATCGATCTTGCTGCTGACCTGGAAGGCGATGCGCGTCGGGATGTTGGCCTTGATGAGGCCGGTGATCACGTCCACGCTGGGGCGTTGCGTGGCCAGGATGAGGTGGATGCCGGCAGCGCGCGCCTTTTGCGCGAGGCGGGCGATCAGCTCTTCGATCTTCTTGCCGACCACCATCATCAGGTCGGCCAGTTCGTCGATGACGACGACGATGTGCGGCTCGCGCTTGAGCGGCTCCGGATCGTCGGGCGTGAGGCTGAAGGGGTTGTAGATGAACTCCTCGCGCGCCTTGGCCTCGTCGATCTTGGTGTTGTAGCCCGCCAGGTTGCGCACGCCCAGCTTGCTCATCAGCTTGTAGCGGCGCTCCATCTCGGCCACGCACCAGTTCAGGCCGTTCGCGGCCTGCTTCATGTCGGTGACCACCGGCGCCAGCAGGTGCGGAATGCCTTCATAGACCGACATCTCCAGCATCTTGGGGTCGATCATGAGGAGGCGAACGTCGTTCGCCTCGGCCTTGTAGAGCAGCGAGAGGATCATGGCGTTGATCCCCACCGACTTGCCCGATCCAGTGGTGCCCGCCACCAGCACGTGCGGCATCTTCGCCAGGTCGGCCACGACGGGGTTACCGACGATGTCCTTGCCCAGGCCCATGGTCAGCATGGACTTGGCCTCGTTGTAGATCTGCGAGCCGAGGATCTCGCTGAGCTTGATCGACTGGCGCTTGGCGTTGGGCAGTTCCAGCGCCATGTAGTTCTTGCCGGGAATGGTCTCGATCACGCGGATCGACACCAGCGACAGCGAGCGCGCCAGGTCCTTGGCCAGGTTGACGATCTGCGAGCCCTTCACGCCGGTGGCCGGCTCGATCTCGTAGCGCGTGATCACCGGGCCGGGCGAGGCGAGCACGACCCGCACCTCGACGCCGAAGTCCTTGAGCTTCTTCTCGATCAGGCGCGAGGTCATCTCCAGCGTCTCGGCCGAGACCGATTCCTGGCGCACCTGCGCCGCATCGAGCAGGTCGACCTGCGGCAGCTTGCTGTCGGGCAGCTCCTTGAAGAGCGGCTTCTGGCGCTCCTTCACCACGCGGTCGCTCTTGGGGACTTCGGCCAGCGCCGGCTCGATCTGCACCGGTGGCGCCTTCTCGCGCCGCTTGGGCCTGGGGAGGATGGTGATCTCGTCGTCGGCAGGTCCGCCGGGGGCGTCGATATCGGACAGGTCGCGCTCGAAGGTCGAGACCTCCTCCCGCTCGCGGCGCGCCTGCTTGCCCAGCGCGATGTCCTCGGCGATCTCGCGCTTCTCGCGCCGCATCTCGAACAGCGAATACAGGCGGGAGCCGATGCGTTCCGCGATGTGGCTCCACGAGAAGCGGAACACCAGCGCCGAACCGATCACGCCAGCGGCGATGGCCACGAGCGCCGAGCCGGTGAAGCCCAGCCACTTGATGCCGAAGGGGCCCACGAAGTAGCCGAGCACACCGCCGCCATGGCCGGGCAGGCGGAACTCGAGGCGGTACAGGCGCGACCACTCGAGCACCGCACTCGCCGAGAGCAGAAGCAACAGCCCGAACCAGAAGGCGAGCCGGCTGCGGTTGAAGCGGCCATGGGGCGGCACGTCGGCCGCTTCAGGCCCACCGCCGCGCAGCCAGTCGGCCAGCGAGGATAACCACGCGCGAATGCCGGCCGCGAAGCACCACCACACGGAATAGCCCGCCAGGTAATAGCTGCCATCGGCAATCCAGGCGCCCAGGCGACCGCCCCAGTTCTTGATCGAGCCGCCCGTGCCGGACGTGGACCAGGCCGCATCCGACGGCGTGTAGCTGAACATCGCGAGCAGCCAGAACAGCAGCGCGACGAAGCCGGCAATGAGGGTGATTTCGTGGGCGAAGCGCAGCGCCCGCTGCCGCACCGGCTGGCTGTCGCCGGTCGAGGAGTGAAGGGTGTTCAGCGAATAGGTCATGAAAAGTCCGGGCCCGGCGCACCGTGATGTGCCGAGACCCCGAGACTACAACGAATCATGGCCCGGGCCGCTCGCCGAGGCGGGAGCAAGACCGAGTGTGGCGCGCAATCCGCACGCCGGGCCATCAGGCCATCGACATCAGGCGTTCCTTGACGATCATCGAGCCATCGTCCTGGGTCTGGACGAAGCCTCGCTCCTCCAGGTCCTTCATCACGCGGCTGACCATCTCGCGCGAGGCGCCGACCATCTTCGCGAGGTCCTGGCGCGAGATCTTCTCGCGCACCTTGAGGTTGCCGGCCCCGTCGTCGACGGCGAACTCGAGCAGAGAGCGCGCCACGCGGCCGTAGACGTCCATCAGCGCCAGGGACTCGATCTTGCGATCGGCATGGCGCAGCCGCTGCACCAGTCCGCGCATGATGTTGTACGACATGGACGAGTTCTCGGGCAGGCAGCGCGAGAAGGCTTCGCGGCCGAGCATCAGCACATCGGTCTGCACTTCGGTACGCACAGTGGCCGAATGCGGCTCGTCATCGATCAAGCTCATCTCGCCGATGTAGTCGCCGGGCTGGAGAGTGGCGAGGATGACCTCGCGGCCGCGACTGTCCGCGCTCATCACCCGCGCACGGCCGGTGAGGATGATGTAGAGCGCATCGGACTTCTTCCCCTGCTCCACCACGACCTCAGAGCGCTTGAACCGCTTCTTCACGATCGCGTCTGCGATGCTCGCTGACTGCGACGGCGTGAGCGCCGCAAACAGCGGCACACGCCGCAGCAGTTCAAGATTGGACAACATCGACATGCATGGACCCCCGTCTCAGCGCAATTTTCAAGAACGAATGAATTAAAGCAATCGCGCGCATAGAAAATCGGCCATCCGCAGGCATTGAACCGTGCTGGGATACTCCGTATCTACTTGTGAAAATGTACACGCTGCGGCGGCTTTCAATCTAGGGTTTTCCAGTTTATGTCCTCCTCCCAACATACGAAGGTTCTGATCCTCGGCTCCGGCCCCGCGGGCTACACCGCGGCGGTGTACGCTGCGCGGGCCAATCTGCAGCCGCTGCTCATCACGGGCATGGCGCAGGGTGGGCAACTCATGACGACCACCGAAGTGGACAACTGGCCGGCCGATGTCCATGGCGTGCAGGGCCCTGAACTGATGCAGCGCTTCCTCGAGCACGCGGAGCGCTTCAAGACGCAGATCGTGTTCGACCACATCAGCCAGGTGGATTTGAGCAAGCGGCCCTTCACGCTCACCGGCGACAGCGGCACCTACACCTGCGACGCACTGATCATCGCCACCGGCGCGTCGGCCAAGTACCTGGGCCTGGAGTCGGAGCAGCATTTCATGGGCCGCGGCGTCTCGGCGTGCGCCACCTGCGATGGCTTCTTCTATCGCGACCAGGAAGTGTGCGTGATCGGCGGCGGCAACACGGCCGTCGAGGAGGCGCTGTACCTGGCCAACATCGCGAACAAGGTGACGCTGGTGCACCGCCGCGACAAGTTCCGCGCCGAACCGATCCTGGTGGACAAGGTGAACGAAAAGGTCGCCGAGGGCAAGATCGAGCTCAAGCTGCACAGCGAACTCGAGCAGGTGCTGGGGGACGACAGCGGCGTGACGGGCATCCGCATCAAGAACACCCAGAGCGGCGCTACTGAAGACATCCACCTCAAGGGTTGCTTCATCGCCATCGGCCACCACCCGAACACTGACATC
The DNA here is from genome assembly GCF_901875635.1 of Xylophilus ampelinus. Lineage (GTDB taxonomy): Bacteria > Pseudomonadota > Gammaproteobacteria > Burkholderiales > Burkholderiaceae_C > Xenophilus. Next base: position 37,335 of record NZ_CABFMN010000114.1, read on the forward strand.
TTCCAGGGGCAGGTGGAGATGAAGGACAACTACATCGTCACGCGCTCGGGCCTGCAGGGCTTCGCGACCATGACCAGCGTGCCCGGCGTGTTCGCGGCTGGCGATGTTCAGGACCACGTGTACCGTCAGGCCATCACCAGCGCCGGTACCGGTTGCATGGCCGCTTTGGACGCTCAGCGCTTTCTGGAGCAGGACGGCACCCTTTGACCTGGGGAGGCGCCCGATTCTGTCCAGAATTGGCAAATCGGGCGCGCGCCTGCTAAAATCGCGGGCTTTGCTGAATTTGGCGCGTCCAGAGGCAGCAGACAGGGTACCGCCACCTGATTCTGGCGAGGTCAAGCCGCAACACACCCCACGGGTGCTTCGCCAAAACGATGCATCCATGCTTAAGGTGCCGGCTGTTCATGAAAGAGTGTCCTCATGGCACGCGTATGTGAAGTCACGGGCAAAGGCCCGATGGTCGGGAACAACGTTTCCCACGCCAACAACAAAACCAAACGCCGGTTCTTGCCGAACCTGCAGCACCGTCGTTTCTTCGTCGAAAGCGAAAACCGCTGGGTGCGCCTTCGCGTGTCGAGCGCTGCCCTGCGCCTGATCGACAAGAATGGCATCGATGCCGTGCTCGCCGACATGCGTGCACGCGGTCAAGCGTAATTAAGGAGCGATCACCATGGCTACGAGCAAAGGCGGCCGCGAGAAGATCAAGCTGGAGTCCACCGCGGGCACCGGCCACTTCTACACCACGAGCAAGAACAAGAAGACGATGCCCGAGAAGATGTCGATCATGAAGTTCGACCCCAAGGCGCGCAAGCACGTCGAATACAAGGAAATCAAGCTGAAGTGATTCGGCCTGAACCCTCAAGAAGCCCGCTGCGATCCAGCGGGTTTTTTGTTGGCCGCGCCGGAACCAGGCGGGGTCGAGTCCGGCGAAGCAGTGCGTCCGCGCTCGCCACGCCGTGTGTCGCATGCGCCCAAAAGAAAAGCCGACTGACGTCGGCTTTCTTCATCGGCCTCTGCCGCCCGAAGCGCAGAGGCATCGCCCAGCGGCGAGGGCGATCAGGCGCGCGCAGCGCGCAGCCGCACCGAGAACTCCTGCAAGGCGGCGATACCGCTCGCCTCGGCGCGGTGGCACCAGGCAGCCAGGTCGGCAGCCAGCTGCTCGCGCGACTGCGAGGTGTTCATCCACATCTGGCGCAGCTCTTCACGCATGACGACCATCTTGTCGAGCACCGGATGCGCCTGGCGCGCCTGCACGAGGTGAGTGCGGGCCGAGGCCGGCACCTTGTCGTCGTCGCGGTGCAGCCAGCGCTTGGCGGCCTTCAGAACCGACAGGTCGGCGCCCTTGTCCTTCAGTTGGGCGATCTCCTGCTTGCAGGTGCGGCGCATCTCGCGGGCATAACCGGCCATCACCTCGTAGCGGTTGGCAATGACGGCCTCGAGCGTCTTTTCGTCGGCAACGGGACGCACATCACCAATCTGCAGCTTCGGCGGCACCTTCTTGACCTTGGCCCAGCCGATTTTCTGCATCAGGCTGATGTAGACCCAGCCGATGTCGAACTCGTACTTCTTGACCGAGAACTTGGCCGAAGTCGGGTAGGTGTGGTGGTTGTTGTGCAGTTCCTCGCCCCCGATGATCACACCCCACGGCGTGAGGTTGGTGCTGGCGTCCTGCGCCTCGAAGTTGCGGTAGCCCCAGTAGTGGCCCAGGCCGTTGACGACGCCGGCAGCCCAGAACGGAATCCACAGCATCTGCACGGCCCACACGGTGGCACCCACGGCACCGAACAGCGCGAGGTTCAACACCAGCATCAGGCCCACGCCCTGCCAGCCGAAGCGGCTGTAGACGTTGCGCTCCATCCAGTCGTCGGGCGTGCCGTGACCGAACTTCTTCATCGTTTCCGGGTTGCGCGACTCCGCGCGGTACAGCTCGGCGCCGCGCCACATCACGGTGTCGATGCCGCGGGTCTGCGGGCTGTGCGGGTCCTCTTCCGTCTCGCACTTGGCGTGGTGCTTGCGGTGGATGGCGACCCATTCCTTGGTCACCATGCCGGTGCCGATCCACAGCCAGAAGCGGAAGAAGTGGGACGGAATCGCCCCCAGGTCCATCGAGCGGTGGGCCTGCGTGCGGTGCAGGAACACGGTCACCGCGACGATGGTGATGTGCGTGGTGGCCAGCGTGTACAGCACGATCTGCCACCAGGTCAGGTCCCACAGGCCGTGGCCGAGCCAGTCGATGGCTGAGCTCAGGACGGCGGAGTCAGGGAAGGTCAAGTTCGGTTCTCCAATGGCGGGCGACGGCCGGCCTCGTCAGATGAATCCCACATTTTAAGGGCTCTGGGTTGTTTTAACCCCTTGTTTTCCCTCAAGAAATAGGACATTCACCAGTTGGAGACGCGCATTCACCGTCGGTTCCACACCGCAGCGAAAAAGCCGTCGGTGCCATGCCGGTGCGGCCACAGCCGCAGATAGCGCTGCCCGCCCTCCCCACCAGCCGCCAACCGTGCCGCGCCCTCGACCTTCAGGCCGGCCAGCAGTTCGCCCGCTTCCATCGGCACGAAGTCGGGATGCTCGGCCGCGAATGCCTCGGCAATGGCCTCGTTTTCCTCCGGCAGCACACTGCAGGTGGCGTACACGAGCCGCCCGCCGGACTTCACCAGCCGTGCAGCGCTGCGCAGGATGGCAGCCTGTTTCTGCTCCAACTCCGTGACCGATCCGGGCGACTGGCGCCACTTGAGGTCGGGGTTGCGCCGCAGGGTGCCCAGCCCGGAGCACGGCGCGTCGACCAATACGCGGTCGATCTTGCCCGCCAGCCGCTTCACCCGGTCGTCGCGCTCGTGGGCGATGGCCGCCGGGTGCACGTTCGACAGCCCGCTGCGCGCCAGGCGCGGCTTGAGCGCATCCAGCCGGTGGGCCGAGGTGTCGAAGGCGTACAGCCGCCCGGTGTTGCGCATCGTCGCGCCGATGGCCAGGGTCTTGCCGCCGGCGCCGGCGCAGAAATCCACCACCATCTCGCCACGCTTGGCATCGAGCAGCAGCGCCAGCAGCTGCGAGCCCTCGTCCTGCACCTCGACCGCGCCACGGGTGAAGGCGTCCAGCCGATTGACCGGCGGCTTGCCCTCGACGCGCAGGCCCCAGGGCGAGTACGGCGTTGCTACTGATTTGATAGCTTCCCGCGCAAGCTCCTCGCGCACTTCAGCCCGTTTTGCCATCAATGCATTGACCCGCAGGTCCAGCGGCGCCGGCTGCTGCAGCGCTTCGGCCAGCGCCCAGAACTCGTCACCCAACTGGGCCTTGAGCGGCGCCACCAGCCATTCCGGCAGGTTGTGGCGATGGCGTTCCAGCAGGTCGGCCGGTGCCACGGCGTCGCAGGCATCGAGCCACCGTTTCTCGGTGTCGTTCAGTGCGCTCTTGAGGAAGTCGCGCGGGCCGTGGAAGCCGAGGATCGCCAGCCGGCGCTCCTTGGGGCCGGTGCCCGAGGGCGCGAGGTGGTCGAACAGCAGCTTCTTGCGCAGCACGGTGTAGACCGTCTCGGCCAGGGTGGCGCGCTCGCGCGGGCCGAGCTGGCGGTTGTCGCGGAAGTAGCGCGACACCACCGCGTCGGCGGGATGATCGAATTTCACGACGAGGCCGACCAGCGTGGCGCAGGCGTCGAGCAGGGCTTTGGGATGCATAGGGCGGCGATTGTCCCACCCGGGCCTGCGCGGGCCCGCCCGGCGTGCCGGCCTATGCTCGCCCCATGACGGACGACGACCTGCCCCCGCTCCCCGAACTGCCGACCGGCCGCTACCGCCACTACAAGGGCGGCGAGTACGAGGTGATCGGCACCGCGCGCCACAGCGAGACGCTGGAGCCCCTGGTGCTGTACCGCGCGCTCTACGGCGGCCGCGGCCTGTGGGTGCGGCCGGCCGCGATGTTCCAGGAAGAGGTGGTGATCGACGGCCTGCGGCAACCGCGCTTCCAGCACCTCGGTTGAAGACGAAAAAGGCCTGGAACGCCCGTCCAGCGGGCGCCAGCAGCTATTGATTCGATAGCAGATCGGCGGCGTTCAGCCGCAGCGCACCGTCTTGACGCGGTTGCGCGCATCCAGGTCGATGTTCACCCGGGCCGGATTGAACTCCATCGTCGCGGGCTGGCCGGGCTTGAGGACCCGCACGCTGGCGGCGTTGGCGCGGGCGCGCACGGCGGCTTCGAGTGGCGACGTCATCGGCTGGCCGACCGCGAACTGGGCCCCGGCGGCGTCACAGG
>NZ_CABFMN010000115.1 GCF_901875635.1 Xylophilus ampelinus
GAGGACGGCATTGCGAGCAAGTCCGGCGACATCGACATGGTGTACCTCACGGGCTACGGCTTCCCGATGCACCGCGGCGGGCCGATGCACTACGCCAGCCAGGTGGGCCTGTACAACGTGGCCGAGACGATGAAGCGCTTTGCGAAGAACCCGCGCGACGACGCGGCCTTCTGGCAACCGGCACCGCTGATCCAGAAGCTGGTGGCCGAGGGCCGGTCGTTCGCTTAAGAAGAAGTCGTAACGAATGTGACGAGTTTGGCGCCATCGCCCGTCGGACGGGCGCCGGGGGCCGATTGCACTTTTCTCTTTTGGGGGTTCAGCGCAGGGCTTGTCGCACGCACAGGCCGGCGGTCGCCCACGACCCGTCCTCCTGAACCGGCAGCCCGTGCGCCGCCGCGCGCTGCGCGGTGGCCCGGGCGTCAGCGCCTGCGAGGACCAGCGCATCGACGCCTGCGCCCTCGAAGGCCGAGGCTGGCACGAAGCGCACCGGCACCGGTCCGACTTCGAGCCGCGGCACGCCGTCGGTGTCGCGGCCCAGCGGCGCGCCGAGCAGACGCGCCCAATGCACGGCCACACTTTCCGGCGCGCGCACCCGCAGGTCGATGGCGGCCAGGCGCGGGCCGGGCACAGGCGGCGCCACGACGACGTCCTGCGGCTCGCGCAGCTCGACCGCGCATGCGCCGGTGTCCACCGCCTCCAGGCGCAGGCCGGCGCTGCAGCCGAACTCGGCGCCATCCAGCGCCGCGAGGCCCAAGGTGGCGAGGTGGCGCCGCCGGTGGGCCAGGTCGCCCTGGCGCCATTGCAGTACATCGGCGCCGGCGGGGCGGCTTGTTCCTAGGCCCTGCAACTCGGGCGCGATGGGCGTGCTCCGGACCTCCAGGCGCAGCCCGCTCAACGCATAGTGAAGGCGTGCGGGCCGGCCCGCCGCCGCGGGCGGTACGACCGGGATGGGCACGAGGCCGAGCACCTGCTCCATCACCACCGCAGCGGGCTCCAGCGCCGCGAAGCCGAGCCGCAGCCCGTGCAGGGCCGGGGGTAAGGAAGCATGTGCCGCGCCCACCGCCGCCTCAGCCCGCCGCGCGCGCGTGCTGCCAGCCCAGTTCCGCCAGTTGGCGCGCCTGGCGGCCGGCCTCTAGCGCGTGCGGGTTGGACGCATTGCCGGCCAGCGCACGCCCCATGATCCCCTGCGCGATCGCTGCCGCGCGGAAGAGGTTGAAGGCCCCGTAGAACTGCCAGGTGGCCGGGTCGATGGCCGGCAGGCCGCGCCGCGCGAGATAGCGCTGCAGGTAGTCGGGCACCGTGGGCAACCCCAGGGCGCGCAGGCCGTCGTCGTCCAGGTCGCCCAGGCCCCGGAAGGGCGGCGGCAGCTGCCAGGCCATGCAGTGGTAGGCGAAGTCGGCCATCGGGTCGCCCAGGGTCGACAGCTCCCAGTCGAGCACCGCGACCACGCGCGGCGCATCGGCCGCAAACACCAGGTTGTCGAGCCGGTAGTCGCCATGCACCAGGCGCGTCGCGCCCTCGGGGGGTTGGCGGGCCGGCAGCCAGTCCATGAGCTGTTCAATGGCCTCGATGCGCTCGGTCTCGCTGGCGCGGTACTGGCGGCTCCAGCGGTCGATCTGGCGTGCCACGTAGCGGCCGCTGCGGCCGTAGTGGCCCAGGCCCACGGCCTGCACGTCGACCTCGTGCAGCGCGGCGATCACGCGGTTCATGTCGTCGCAGACCGCGCTGCGTTCGGCGTTCGAGAGGCCGGGCAGCTTCGGGTCCCAGAGGATGCGGCCGTCCACGAAGTCCATGACGTAGAAGGCCGAGCCGATGACGGCGGGGTCCTCGCACAGCGCATGCATGCGCGGCACCGGCAGGCCGGTGCCCTCGAGCGCGCGCATCACGCGGAACTCCCGGTCCACCGCGTGGGCGGAGGGCAGCAGTTCGCCCATCGGCTTGCGCCGCAGGACGTAGCGGCGTTCGGCCGTCGCAATCAGGAAGGTCGGATTGGACTGGCCGCCCTTGAACTGCGACAGCGTGAAGGCCTGGCGGGCGCTGCCGTCGACGTGGCCGATGAACCAGTCGCGCAGAGTGGTCTCGTCGAAGCGGTGGCGCTCGCGAACGGGGGTGGTGCCGGTGAAGGTGTCGGACATGGGGGCGCCCGCTTGGGGCGTGTCTCGTCGGGGAATGCGCAGCCCGCGGTGTGCAGGCATGATCGCGGCTCGAGCCGGCGAGGCTAAACGCGTCCGCCTGCGCCGGCCAATGAATGCGCGGCATGCGCCCGGATACAGCCCATGCATATCTCGAGGGTCGACCTCAACCTGCTCGTCGTCCTGGACACCATCTACACCGAGGGTGGCATCACCAAGGCGGCGGAGAAGCTGCACCTCACGCAGCCGGCGATCAGCCATGCCCTGGGGCGTCTGCGCGACCTCTTCAACGACCCGCTGTTCGAGCGCCAGGGCCACAAGATGGTGCCCACCGCGCTGACCAAGCGCATGATCGACCCGCTGCGCGGTTCGCTGCAGTCGCTGGGTGCGCTGCTCAACGACACGCAGAGCTTCGAGCCCGCCAGCACCAAGAAGCGCTTCGTCATCGGCCTGCGCGACTTCATGGAATCGACCGTGATGCCGCCGCTGATGCGCACGCTCGCGCGCGAGGCGCCCGAAGTCGAGATCGCCAGCGTGCGGGCCAACCGCCGCAGCCTGGAGGGTGAGCTGGCCGCCGGCACGCTCGACCTGGCGGTGGACGTGCTGCTGCCCCTGTCGGATGCGGTGAAATTCACGCGCATCAGCGTCGACGGCATGGCTGTGGTCGCGCGCAAGGACCACCCGGCCATCCGCGGCAGCATCGACCTCGACACCTACCTGGCGCAGCGGCACATCCTCGTCACCACGCGGCGCCAGGGGCCCGGCTTCGAGGACATCGAGCTGCGCCGATTGGGCGTGCAGCGGCAGATCGCGCTGCGCTGCCAGTACTACTTCGCCGCCTGCCGCACCGTGTCGCAGACCGACCTGGTGCTCACCATGCCCGAGAGCTACGCGCACATGGCGAACCAGCAGTTCGGCAACCAGGTGCTGCCGATGCCGGCACCGGTGTCCTCCATGGACGCCTACATGTACTGGCATGCCAGCACCGACAACGACGCCGCCAACCGCTGGCTGCGCTCGGTGATGCTGAGCTGCTACGCGCGCTGAGCGCGGCGTCGCTGGCTTCCTCCTTTTCTCCTCCCTTCGTCCCGCTCGCGTCCGGGCGTGCGCGTGCGCATGCAGGCGCGGGGCTGCGTCTACGGGTTTGTGCCAGTGACAGTAGGAGCCGACATCTTCACTATCTGCAATCTGTTATAACAAATCACGCGAAGGCAGGGCATGCCGACGTGGGCAGGAGACAAGAGCCATGCAGATCAAGCGACGTCAGTTCCTCCATGGCACCGCGGCCGCCGCGGTGCTCGGTGCGGTCGGCACGCGCCCCGCCTTCGCGCAGGGCGGACCCATCCGCATCGGCCTGATGCTGCCGATGAGCGGCATCGGCGCCGAGGCCGGCGCGGCCTGGCTGGCCGGCGCCAAGGTGGCCGTGGGGCAGTGGAACGAGAAGGGCGGCGTGCTCAAGCGCCAGGTCGAACTGGTGGTGCGCGACGACAAGTTCACCAGCGCCGGGGCCGTGGCCGCAGCGCGTGAGCTGGCCGGCAGCGGCGTCAACCTGCTGATCGGCGGCTCGCAATCGCCCATGGCGCTGGCCACCGCGCCCATCCTGCCCGAGCTGAAGGCCGCGATGGTCGCCCCGTGCCCCACGGTGATGTCGCTCACGCACGAGGGCTTCCAGAAGAACTTCTTCCGCCTCTCGTGGAATGCCTACATCGCCTTCGCCGGCATCGGCAACATGCTGACCAGCCGCTTCAAGGAGGTGGAGACCTGGTCGTGCATCGTGCCCGACAGCGAGAACGGCCGCGACATGGCGCGCTTCTTCACCATCGGCGTGCAGCGCGCGGCGCAGAAGGCCGGGCGCCAGGTCAAGGTGCTCGACCCGGTGTTCGCGAGCCTCAATAAGGCCGACTACAAGGTCGAGATCAACAGCCTCATGAACGCGCCCTCGCAGGGCCTGTTCGTCGGCCTGACGGCGGCGCCGTGCATCAGTCTGCTGCAGCAGGGCCGGGCCGTGGGCATGGACAAGAAGTTCAAGGTCATCGGCGACGCCGGCACCGAGCTGATGATCGCCAAGGCGATGCAGAAGTCCACGCCGGCCAACCTCTGGAGCATCAGCTACTGGGTGCCCGGCACCGAGGCCGGCAAGAAGCACGCGATGAGCGCGGCGCTGTACGACGGCTACGTCAAGCTGACCAACGACCGGAACCCGCCCAGCATCGTGCAGTCCAGCCACCGCTGCGCGCTGGCGCTGTTCAACGCCATCGAGAAGGCGAAGTCCACCGAGACCGATGCCGTCATCGCTGCGCTGGAGGGCCTGGACTTCGAGACGGCCACGGGCAAGTACCACATCCGCAAGGAAGACCATCAGGGCCTGGGCGAGGCCTACATCGCCAAGGTGGGTGCGCGCGACGCCGATCCGGGCTACGGCATCGTCGACGCCATCGCCTACAGCGAGGCCGACGTGGCCGAGCCGCCCAGCCCGGGCAAGCCGGTCGCCCTGTGAGCACGCGGAGGACCCCGACATGAGCCTCCACAGACGCTCCCTCCTGCGCGGCGCCGCCGCGGCGACCGTGCTGGGCGCCACAGGTGCACGCTTCGCGCATGCGCAGGGCGGCCCGGTTCGCATTGGGGCCATGCTGCCGATGAGCGGCATCGGCGCCGAGGCGGGCGCGGCCTGGCTCAACGGCATCAAGGCCGCGCAACTGCAGTGGAACGAGAGCGGCGGCCTGCTCGGCCGCCCGATCGAGATCGTGGTGCGCGACGACAAGTTCAGCAGCGCCGGCGCCGTGGCCGCGGTGCGCGAGCTGGCGGGCGAGGGCGTCAACGTGTCGATCGGCGCCGGACAGTCCCCGATGGCGCTGGCCATCGCGCCGATCCTGCGCGAGCTCAACGCCGTGGTGGTCGCTCCGGCGCCCACGGTGATGTCGGTCACCCACGAGAACTTCAGCCCCAATTTCTTCCGCGCGGCGTCGAACGCGCTGATGCTCTACGGCGGCATCGGCAGCCTCATGGCCACGCGCTTCGCCGACGTGAAGACCTGGGCGGTGATCGCGCCCGACAGCGAGAACGGCCGCGACGTGGTGCGCTTCTTCAACAAGGGCGTGAGCGACGCGTCCGCCAAGGCCGGGCGCCAGGCGAAGTTCGTCGAGCCGGTCTATGCCTCGCTCAACAAGGCCGACTACAAGGTCGAGATCAACAGCCTCATGAACTCGGGCGCCGACGGCCTGTTCATCGGCATCACGGCTGCGCCGTGCGTGAGCCTGTTGCAGCAGGGCCGCAGCGTTGGCATGGACAGGAAGTTCAAGGTGATCGGCGAGGCCGGCACCGAGCTGATGATCGCCAAGGCGATGGGCAAGTCCACGCCCAACAACCTCTGGGGCACGACCTTCTGGGCACCGGAGCTCGAGCCGTTCAAGAGCGAGTTCCCGGTCAGCAAGCAACTCTCGACCTACATCCAGAAGGTGGCAGGAACCCCCTGGGTGCCGGGCATCGTGCAGGCCTCGCACCGCTCGGCGCTGGCCATCTTCCATGCGGTCAAGAAGGCCAACTCCACCGAGACGCCGGCCGTGATCCAGGCGCTGGAAGGGCTGCAGTTCGACAGTGCCGCCGGCCCCTACCGCATCCGCAAGGAAGACCACCAGGGCATCGGCTCGTGCTACTTCGCCAAGATCGGCGCCCGCGAAGCGGCCCCGGGCTACGGCCTCGAGGAGGTGGTGCGGCTGGACGAGAACCTGATCGCCGAGCCCCCCGCGCCCGGCAAGAAGTACGAGCTCTGATGGCCAACGAAATCCTCTTTGCGTTCTTCAACGCGGCCGCCTTCGGCATGGCCATCTTCGTGGTCGCCGCCGGGCTCACGCTGATCTTCGGCCTGCTGCGCCTGCTGAACATGGCGCAGGGCGGCTTCTTCATGATCGGCGCCTATGTCGCCTATTCGGTGATGGGACGCGACGTGCAGTCGCTGGGGATGTTCCTGCTCGCGGCGCTCGCCGGCGGCGTGGTGACGGCGCTGCTCGGCCTCGTTACCGACCGGTTGGTATTGCGGCGGCTGCGCAATGTCGACCCGCACTACGTGCTCATCGCCACCTTTGCGCTGATGATGGTGTGCACCGGCGTCACCAAGCTCATCTGGGGCGTCGACTTCTTCTCGGTCAACCCGCCGCCGGGGCTCGACCAGCCGCTCAATCCCTTCGGCCTGTTCTTCTCGGCCTACCAGATCTTCGTGATCGCCGCGGGCGTGGTGGTCTACGTCGTGCTGGAGGTCGCCATCCACCGCATGTGGTTCGGCAAGCTGATGCAGGCACTGGCGGCCGACCCGTGGATGTCGGGCGTGCTGGGGCTGAACGTGTCCTTCGGCATCGCGCTGAGCGTGATGGCCAGCTTCTTCCTCGCCGGGCTGGCGGGTGGGCTGCTGCTGCCCAACCAGAGCTTGTCGACGGGGCTGGGCGATTCGTACCTCATGTACGCCTTCTTCGCGGTGATCATCGGCGGCCTGGGCAACATCCGCGGCGCCTTCATCGGTTCGCTGGTCCTGGGTCTGGTGCAGAGCCTGAACACCGTGCTGCTGCCCTCGGTGCCGGGCCTGGCGATCTACGTGGTGCTGGCGGCCTTCCTGCTGTGGAAGCCCAACGGCCTGTTTCCGGCCGTGGGCATGCAAGGCGAGGGCGCTCACGAGGCGCACGGCGGCGGCGTGCTGCACCGGCCGCGGGTGCCGCGGCGCGTGTGGCAGGGGCTGGGCGTGCTGCTGGTCGCCGTGCTGGCCTCGCTGCCGCTGTGGGTGGGGGCCGGGCCGCTGTACGTCGTGGGCACGGTGCTCGTGCAGGTGATCTTCGCGCTGTCGTGGAACATCCTCTTCGGCTACACGGGGCTGGTGTCCTTCGGGCATGCGGGCTTCTTCGCCATCGGCGCCTACCTCACCGCACTGGCGCTGCGCCATGTGGAGGGCGTGCCCTTCCTGGGCGTGCTGGCGGCGGCCGCGCTCTTCGGCGCAGTCGCGGCCTGGGGCATCGGCGCGCTCGCGCTGCGGCGCATGACGGGTGTGTTCCTTGCGGTGCTCACCGTGGCGCTGGCCGAGGCACTGCGGCTCATCATCGGCTTCAGCTCCTTGCTGGGCCGCGAGGACGGCATCACCGACATCCCGCGCCCGAAGCTGGGCCTGGGCTTCATCCAGTTCGACCTCACGAACTCGAACGCGTACTACCTGTTCCTGCTTGCGGCCTGCGTTCTCATCACGGCGCTGCTGTGGTGGGTGCTGCACAGCCGCTTCGGGCGCACGCTGCAGACCATCCGACAGGACCCGGAGCGCGCGGCCTTCATGGGCACGAACGTCGCGCGCTACCGCCTCGCCGCCTTCGTGATCTCCGGCTCGGTCGCGGCGGTGGCCGGTGCGCTCTACGCGCCCTGGTCGCGCATCGTCACGGTGGAGGAGGTGCACTGGCTCGCCTCGGCGCAGCCGATGCTCAACACCCTGCTCGGTGGCGTGAGCTCGTTCTGGGGCCCGGTCGTGGGGGCGGGGCTGTTCGCGGCCATCACCTACGCCACTCGCACGCTGGTCGGGTTGTCGGAACTCATCGTCGGCTGCGGGCTGCTGGCCATCATCCTGCTCGCGCCCAACGGGGCCGTGGGCCTGTGGCGCAGCCTGGAGGCGCGCCTGTGGGGGCCGCGCGCACCGCGCGAGCCGCACAGTCCGCCCCGGCCGGTGGCCACCGGTGATGTGCAGCCGGCCGGAGGCGTGCGATGAACGGCCCGCTGCTCCAGGTCGACGATGTGCGCAAGCACTACGGCCCGATCGAGGTGCTGCACGGCGTCAGCCTGTCGGTCGACCAGGGCGAGGTGTTCGCCATCATCGGTCCCAACGGGGCCGGCAAGACCACCATGTTCCGTGTGATGACCGGCGAGGTCGGCAGCAACGGCGGGACCATCCGCTTCGGCGGCGAGGACGTCACCCGCCTGCCCGCGCACGAGCGGGTGCGCCGCGGCTTCGGCCGCACCTTCCAGGTGGCGCGGGTGTTCCACGACTTCACCGTGCTGGACAACGTCATCGTCGCCATCGAGGCGCGGCGCCGCCACACGAAGGAGACGCTGGGCCCGTGGCGGCGCTGCGCACCGTCGGACGAGGTGCAGGCCGAGGCGATGGCGCTGCTGGCCGACCTGAAGCTCGACGGCCAGGCGGCGCAGGGCGCACGCTTCCTCTCGCACGGCGACAAGAAGCGGCTCGAATTCGCCATTGCCCTGGCGGGGCGGCCCACCATCCTCATGCTCGACGAGCCGACGGCCGGCATGTCGCCGAGCGACCGCACCGACATCGCGCGCCTGGTGGCGCGCATCCAGCAGGAGCGCGGCATCACGGTGGTGATGACCGAGCACGACATGGACGTGGTGTTCGGCCTGGCGCACCGCATCATGGTGATGAACTACGGCGAGGTGGTGGCCACCGGAACGGTCGACGAAGTGCGGGCGAACCCGAAGGTGCGCGAGGTCTACCTCGGCAAGGAGATGGTCGGTGCTTGACGTCCGCGACCTCGATGCCTTCTACGGCGACAGCCACATCCTGTTCAACCTGCGCCTGGCCGTGGGCGCCGGCCAGCGCGTCGCACTGCTGGGGCGCAACGGGGCCGGCAAGTCGACGCTGCTCAAGAGTGTGATGAACGCCGGTCCGCGCGTGCGCGGCACGGTGCGCTTCGACAACCAGGACATCGGGGCGCTGCCCACGCATCGCCGCACGCGGCTGGGCCTGTCGCTGGTGCCGGAGGACCGGCGCATCTTCACCCACCTTACCGTGGCCGAGAACATCGCCATGGCGCGTTACGGCGCGAGCGCGCAACGCCCGGCGGTGCCGGTGCCCGAGATTGTTCAGCGCTTCCCGATGCTGGCGCCGCTGCAGCAGCGCTACGGCGGCCAGCTCAGCGGCGGCCAGCAGCAGTTGCTGGCCGTGGCGCGTGCGATGGCGGCCAGCCCGAGCCTGCTGCTGCTCGACGAGCCGACCGAGGGCCTCGCGCCCATCATCGTCGAGGAGATGGCGCACGACGTGGTGCGCAGCTGCACCGAGCGCAACGTGGCGCTGCTGCTGTGCGAGCAGAACATCTGGTTCGCGCGCCGCTGCACCCAGTACGTGTACGTCATCGACACCGGCCGCATCGTCTTCGAGGGCGACTGGGCCACCTTCGACGCCAACCCCCAGGTCCAGCAGCGCTACCTAGCGCTATGAACCACCCCCCGTTTCTTGCATACCGCGTGCTCGAACTGACCTGATATGGACCTTCAATACACCCCCGAACAGACCCAGCTGCGCGAGAGCGTCGAACGCTTCGTGCGCGAGGCCTACGACTTCGCCCACCGCCGCAAGCTGGCTGCCAGCGAAACCGGCCACGACGAGGCCTGCTGGCGCCAGTACGCCGACTTCGGCTGGCTGGCCATTCCCTTCAGCGAGGAGGAGGGGGGCATCGGCGGCGACGCGACCGACACCGGCATCGTGATGGAAGGTGTCGGTCGCGGGCTGCTGCTGGAGCCCTACCTCGCCAGCGTGGTGCTGGGCGGCGGCATGCTCAGTGCGCTGGGCAGCGCGGCGCAGAAGGCCGAGTGGCTGCAGCCCATGATGGGCGGCGAGCGCAAGCTCGCGCTGGCCTACGTCGAGCCCGGTTCTCGCTACGAGACCACGCACTGCGAGACCACCGCGCGCCGCGACGGCGGCAGCTACGTGCTCGACGGCACCAAGACGCTGGTGTACGGGGGGGCCGCGGCCGACCAGTTCATCGTCGTCGCCCGCACCGGGGGCGCCGCGGGCGACCGCGACGGGCTGAGCGCCTTCGTGGTCGATGCCGGCACCGCGGGCCTCGCGCTCACCCCCTACGCGACCCACGACGGCCAGCGCGCGGCGGACCTTGCGCTGACAAACGTGCGCGTCGACGCGGCACGGCGCCTGGGCGAGGAGGGCGCCGCGGGTGAAGCGCTGGAGCGCGTGATCGACCAGGGCATCGCGGCGCTTGCGTCGGAAGCCGTGGGCGCGATGGCGGTGCTGGTCGACAGCACGCTGGAGTACCTCAAGACGCGCCAGCAGTTCGGCCGCCCCATCGGCACCAACCAGGCGCTGCAGCACCGCATGGTCGACATGTACATCGCCCTCGACGAGGCCCGCTCGATGGCGCTGTACGGCGCGCTGATGCTGCGCGAACCCGATGCCGCGGCGCGGCGCAAGGCGCTCTCGGCCACCAAGATCGAAATCGACCGCACGGCCAAACGCGTGGGCCAGGAAGCGGTCCAGATGCACGGCGCCATGGGCGTGACCGAGGAACTCGCTGTGGGCCACTACTTCAAGCGCCTCTCGATGATCGCCACCACCTTCGGCGACAGCGACTGGCACGTCGAGCGCTACATGGCGAGCTGAGCCGCACGATGGACCTGACGCTCTCCCCCGCCGAGCAGGCCTTCGAGGCCGAGGTGCGTGCCTTCATCGGCGAGCATCTGCCGGCCGACATCCGCGAGAAGGTGCGGCTGGACCGCTTCCTGGACCGCGACGACTTCATGCGCTGGCAGCAGATCCTCGGCCGCCAGGGCTGGTTCACCGGCGCCTGGCCGCGCGAGCACGGCGGCCAGGCCTGGTCGGCCATGCAGACGATCATCTTCAACCGGGTGGCCGGCGAAATGCACTGCCCCGAGCTGCAGGTCTTCGGCCCGGCGATGGTGGGCCCGGTGCTCTACACCTTCGGCACCGAGGCGCAGAAGGCAAAGCACCTGCCGGCGATCCGCGATTCGTCGGTGTGGTGGTGCCAGGGTTATTCGGAGCCCGGCGCGGGTTCGGACCTGGCCTCGCTCAAGACCCAGGCCGACGACCATGGCGATCATTTCGTCGTCAACGGCCAGAAGATCTGGACCTCCTACGCGCACTTCGCCGACTGGATGTTCTGCCTCGTGCGCACCGGCCGCGAGGGCCGCAAGCAGGAGGGCATCTCCTTCCTGCTGATCGACATGAAGACGCCGGGCGTGCAGGTGCAGCCGATCCGCATGCTGGACGGCCGGCATTACCTGAACGCGGTGTTCTTCGACGACGTGACGGTGCCGCGCGAGAACCTCATCGGCGAAGCCGGCCGCGGCTGGACCTACGCCAAGTTCCTGCTCGAGCACGAGCGCGTCGAGAACGCCAACCTGCGCTTCATCACGCAGGAGCTGCAGAAGCTGCGGCGCGTGGCCGGCGAGGTGCGATCCGGCGGAAGGCGCCTGATCGACGACTCCGCCTTCGCGGCGGAGGTTGCCGGCGTGGAGGTGCAGTTCAAGGCGCTGGAGATCGGCCTCCTGCGCATGCTGTCGGACATGCACGCCGGTGCACCGGCCGGGCCGGGCAAGTCCTCCTTCATCAAGATCCGCGGCACCGAGATCGCGCAGCGAATCACCGAGCTGCTGGTGCAGGCCGCCGGCCCGGACGGGCAGCGCTACCAGCCCGGCCCGCTGCTGGGCGTGAACGACGACCCGCTCGTCGGCCCCGAGCACGCGCTTGGCCCTGTCCCGAGCTACCAGTTCTGCCGCGCCATGACCATCTACGGCGGCAGCACCGAGGTGCAGAAGAACATCATGGCCAAGCATGCGCTGGGCTTGTGATGGAAAGACCCGATCGCCCCTGACCGTTCGGGCTGAGCCTGTCGAAGCCGTGCGCGGCGCTTCGACAGGCTCAGCGTGAACGGCTGGGGCATTGCCTGGATGCCACTCATGAGCCACGTCGACATCGACTACCCCTTCGGCGAGCAGCCGCTGCACGAGTACCTGCGCGAGCACGCGCGCCGCCAGCCCGGCAAGGCCGCGCTCGTCTGGTATGGCCGCGACATCAGCTACGCGGAGCTCGACCGCCTGAGCGACGCCTTCGCGCAGACGCTGCACCGCATCGGCGTGGGAAAGGGCGACCGCGTGGCGCTCTTTCTGCAGAACTGCCCGCAGTACCTCATCGCGCACTTCGGCATCCAGAAGCTGGGCGCGATCGTGAGCCCGTGCAGCCCGATGTTCAAGGCGCACGAGTTCGCCTACCAGGTCGGCGACCTGGGCGCCAAGGCGATCGTGGCGGCCGACCACCTGGTGCCCATCGTGATGTCGGTACGCGACAAGGTGGACGTCTCGCATGTCTACAGCGTGCGCTACGGCGACTTCCTGCCCAGCGACCCGCCCGTCCGCGTGCCCGACGAGGTGGCCGCGCGCCGCCCGGTGCCCGAAGGCACGGTCGACTTCGCCGAGGCCGTGGCCGACCCGGCGCCCAACCCGCCGCGGCCCGACCTGTCGATGGACGACGTCGCCCTCATGACCTACACCTCGGGCACCACAGGCATGCCCAAGGGCGCGATGCTCAGCTACCGCAACGCGCTGTACAAGACGGCCGTCGGTGCGCAGATGTTCCGCATCCGCAACGAGGACACGATGCTGGCCGTGGCGCCGGTCTATCACATCGCCGGGATGATCTGCGGCGTCACGCTGCTGGCCTTCACGGGCGCGACCATCGTGCTGCTCAACCGCCTGGACGCTCTGGCCGCGCTGCAGTCCATCGAGCGCTTCCGCGTCACCTGGTGGTACGCCATGGCGCCGATGCTGGTGGCGGCGATGAACGAGCCGGATGCGGATCGCTTCGACCTGTCGAGCCTGCACACCACCATGGGCACCAGTTTCGGCATCAAGCTGACCGAGGAACTGGCGCGGAAATGGAGCGCCTTCGCCGACGGCTGCCTGGTGTACGAGGCGGGCTACGGGCTGTCGGAGACGCACACCAACGACGTGCTGATGCCGCGCGACGCGGTGCGCTGGGGCACCAACGGCGTGCCCGGTCCGGGCGTGGAACTCAAGATCATCGGCGAGGACGGCGAACCGCTGCCGGTGGGCCAGACGGGACAGATCGTGGTGCGCAGCGCCGGGGTGTTCCACGGCTATTGGAACCGGCCCGACGCCACGGCCGAGGTGCTGCAGGACGGCTGGGTCCACACCGGCGACATCGGGAAGATGGACGAGGACGGCTACCTTACCTTCATCGGCCGCGTGAAGGAGATGATCAAGGTCTCGGGCTTCAGCGTGTTCCCGGAAGAGGTGGAGTCGATCCTCATCCTGCATCCGTCGGTCAAGCAGGTGGCCGTCATCGGCGTGCCCGACGCCGACAAGGGCGAAGTGGTGAAGGCCTTCGTGGTGCCCAACGGCGACGCGGCCAATGCGCCGGCCTTCGACCGCGACGGGCTCATCGCCTGGGCGAAGGAGAACATGTCGCACTACAAGGTGCCGCGCCAGCTCGAACTGCTGGACGCGCTGCCCGCCACCGGCACCGGCAAGGTGCTGCGCCGGCTGCTGCGGGGCTGAATCGCCGATTCGAACGATTTCGGGCGGCAGCGCCCGTCTGGCGGACGCGGAACGCTATCGAAATGTGAGCATCCGATGGGTCAGCGCAGGAACGCGTCGTAGCCGGTCTTGAGGATCAGCGCGCCGACCACGAGCATGAACACGCCACGCACGAAGCCCGCGCCGTGCCGCAGCGCCACGCGCGCGCCGATCAGGCCGCCGGCGATGTTGGCCACTGCCATCATCAGCCCGTAGTGCCACCAGACGTGCCCCTTCAGCCCGAAGAGCAGCAGCGCGCCGAGGTTGGTCATCACGTTGAGCACCTTGGCCGACGCCGAGGCGTGCAGGAAGTCGTGGCCCAGCCAGCGCACGAACAGGAAGATGAAGAAGCTGCCGGTGCCCGGCCCGAAGAAGCCGTCGTAGAGGCCGATCAGCACGCCCACCGCACCGGTGGCGGCCATTTCGGCGCGCCCGGTGAAGCGTGGCGCATGGTGCTGCCCGAGCTGCTTCCTGGCGATCGTGTAGAGCAGCAGGCCCAGCAGGATGAAGGGCAGCAGCTTGCGCAGGAAGTCGGCCGAGACCAGCGTGACGCCCCAGGCACCCGCCAGCGAGCTGCCGAAGGCCAGCGCCGCAGCCGGCAGGAGCGCCCGCCAGCGCAGGTCGACGCGGCGCGCAAACTGCACGCCCGCCGCCGCCGTGCCCCAGACCGAGGCGCTCTTGTTGGTGCCCAGCAAGGTGGCCGCGGGCGCGCCCGGAAAGGCGGAGAACAAAGCGGGAACGAGCACCAGCCCGCCGCCGCCCACGATCGAATCCACGAAGCCCGCGAAGAGCGAGGCCGACCCCACGATTACCCAGTCCATCACAGAGATTCTCGCACCGGAAATGCTATTGTTTTGATAGCTTACTGCGCCCGCCACATGGGCGCTGGAGGCCGATTTTCTTTGCAACTGCCGAGGCGTGCGCCCAGCGGCGCAGGCAAGAAAAAAGCGCCGACCAGCGGCGCTTTGAAATCGACTGGCACCTCGTGTGGCGGGCACCTTGTTCTGTCTGTTCTGGTTCTTCGAAGGGGTTTGTCTCCTCGGTCCCTCGCGTGCCACGGGCGGGCCCGTTGCGAGTGCGCTGACTGTAGGGGGCGCACCGGGGCAGTGCATTGGTACTAACCCCCTGCACCACGCACCCATTTGCAGCAGGATGTTCCAAAGGTGACAGGAAGTTAATACGTGGCACACCTCGTGCTCGCACCGGCGCCTTCAGCATCTCCACCGCAAAGGACGCCCGGATGGCCCTCGTTCCCCAGACTTCCATCAACGGCGCGGACACCGCCTGGCTCATGACCTCGACCGCACTGGTGCTGCTCATGACGCTGCCGGGCGTGGCGCTGTTCTATGCCGGCATGGTGCGCAAGAAGAGCGTGCTCAACACCATGGCCAATGTCGTCGGCGTGGCGGCGGTGGTGTCGATCGTGTGGTTCGCGCTGGCCTACTCGCTGGCCTTCGGCGCCGGTTCGCGCTGGATCGGCAATTTCGACCGCGCCTGGTTCGCGGGGCTGGACTATGTGAAGGACGCGGGCACGCTCGCGGTGAGCCACGTGGCGCCCAACGTGCCCGAGTCGGTGTACGCGATGTTCCAGCTCAGCTTCGCCATCATCACGGCCGCGCTGGTGGTGGGCGCCTTCGTCGAGCGCATGCGCTTCTCGGCGGTGCTCTGGTTCGCGGCGTTGTGGAGCGTGCTGGTCTACGCACCGGTCGCGCACTGGGTGTGGGAGCCGGGCGGCTGGCTGGCCGAACTCGGTGCATTGGACTTCGCGGGCGGCTCGGTGGTGCATGTCAACGCCGGCGTGGCCGGCCTGGTGTGCGCCTATGCGCTGGGCCGGCGCACCGGCTACGGGCGCGAGCCCTTCGAGCCCTACAGCCTGGCCTTCACGATGGTGGGCGCCGGGCTGCTGTGGGTGGGCTGGTTCGGCTTCAATGCCGGCTCGGCCGTGGCAGCCGACGGGCGCGCCGGGCTGGCGCTGGCCGTGACGCACATCGCGGCCGCCGCCGGTGCGCTGGGCTGGATGGTGGCCGAATGGACCGTGCGCCGCCGCCCCTCGCTGCTGGGCCTGTGCTCGGGCCTGGTCGGCGGACTGGTGGCCATCACGCCGGCCGCGGGCTTCGTGCGGCCGGGCTCGGCGGCACTCATCGGCCTCATCGCCGGGCTGGCCTGCTACTGGGGTGCCACCGCGCTCAAGCGGCTGCTCCAGGCCGACGATTCGCTCGACGTCTTCGGCGTGCACGGCATCGGCGGCATCGTCGGTTCGCTGCTCACGGGCGTGTTCGCCGACAAGCGCATCTCGGGGGTGAATGGCGACGTGCTCACCCAGGCCACCGCCGTCGGCGCCGTGGCGCTGTACAGCGCGATCGGCACGGCGGTGGTGCTTGTCATCGTGCGCGTGCTGGTCGGCCTGCGGGTCGATGACGAGGCCGAGCGACTGGGCCTCGATCTTGCTGAGCATCGGGAGCGCCTGGGCCACTGAAAAGGCCGCTGCGGGCGTGCAGTACAACAAAAGGAGTCAGTCGCATGACCGAGAGCGAACGCGTTGCCATCGCCGCTCGCCTGCATGTCGCCCTGCGACGCAAGACCGGCCGCGTGACCGACACCGAATGGATGGCCGTCAACGTCGAGTACGCCACCGAAATGGTGCGCTTCGCGCGCGCCCACGCGGCCGAGACGAAAGATGCAGAGCTGGCGGAGATCGCGACACGCCTGGAAGAAGTGATGGCGCCGATCGCGGCGGAGCAGCGCGTGCGCGCCGCCACGCAGCAGAGCGTGGCCGCAGGCACCGCCACCGCCCCGCAGCGCACGCTGGCGCGCTACATCGGCGGGCTGCGCTGAAGACCGGTTCGCGGGCGCGTCAGCGCAGCAGCGCCATGGCGTGCACGTCGTGGCAGATGCCGTCGATGCAGCTGCCGCGCCGCCGGACCCCCTCGTGCGCGAAGCCCAGGCTTTCGTAGAGCGCGCGGGCCCGGTGGTTGTCTTCCCGCACCGTGAGCTCGATGCGCGTGAAGCCGCAGTCCCATGCGCGCGCGAGCGCCGCCTGCAGCAGGGCCCGCCCTAGCCCCTGCCCGCGTGCCTGCGGCCGCAGGCCCATGCCCACCGTGCCGATGTGCGCGCGCGACTCGCCCATCAGCGGCGCGATGTCGCACCAGCCGAGCACGTGGCCGTCGGCGGCTACCGCGACCACGTGCGGCAGTCCCTGGGCCAGCAGGTCCTTGTAGAAGGCCTGCGATTGCTCCCACGGCGGTGCGGCGGTGAAGGCGAGGTACAGCCGTTCGCGCGCGACGATGTCCAGCGCTTCGTGCAGAGAGCGCAGGTGCGCCTCGGTGGTCGGAACGACACGCGCGCCAGCGCTCACGCGCCGCTCCGGATCCATCCGGCGGCCTTCTCGGCCATCATCAGGGTCGGGCTGTTGGTGTTGCCGCTGGTGATGGTGGGCATGGCGCTCGCGTCCACCACGCGCAGGCCCTGCACGCCGCGCACGCGCAGGCGCGAATCGAGCACGGCCATCGGGTCGTCGGCGGCGCCCATCTTCGCGGTGCCCACGGGATGGAAGATGGTGGTGGCGATGTCGCCCGCCAGGCGCGCCAGGTCCTCGTCGCTCTCGTACTGCGGGCCCGGCTTCCATTCCTGTGGCTGGTATTTCGCCAGCGCGGGCTGGGCGGCGATGCGGCGCGTCACGCGCAGCGAGTCTGCCGCCACCTGGCGGTCCTCGTCGGTCGAGAGGTAGTTGGGCGCGATGGCCGGCGCGTCCTCGTGCCGCGCGCTCTTGATGCGCACCGTGCCCCGGCTCGTCGGGTTGAGGTTGCACACGCTGGCGGTGAAGGCCGGAAAGCTGTGCAGCGGGTCGCCGAAGGCGTCGAGCGACAGCGGCTGCACGTGGTATTCGAGGTTGGGCCACGCCTGCTCGGGCGAGCTGCGCGTGAAAGCGCCCAGCTGCGAAGGCGCCATGCTCATCGGTCCGCTGCGCTTGAGCACGTACTCCAGCCCGATCTTCGCCTTGCCCGCCAGCGACGAGGCCATCACGTTCAACGTGGGCGCGCCGTTGATCTTGTAGACCGCGCGGATCTGCAGGTGGTCCTGCAGGTTGGCGCCCACGCCGGGCAGGTCGGCCAGCACCGGGATGCCGTGCCTGTGCAGCAGCTCGGCCGGCCCGATGCCCGACAGCTGCAGCAGCTGCGGCGAGCCGATCGCGCCGGCGCACAGGATCACCTCGCGCGTCGCATGCGCGGCCACCAGCTCGCTGCCGTTCCACACCATCGCGCCGGTGCAGCGCTGCGCGCCCTCGGCATTCTTCTCGATCGTCAGGCGCGTGACCTGCGTGCCGGTCCACAGCTCGAAGTTGGGCCGGCCATAGCAGGTGGGCCGCAGGAAGGCCTTGGCGGTGTTCCAGCGCCAGCCGGCCTTCTGGTTGACCTGGAAGTAGCCCACGCCCTCGTTGCTGCCGCGGTTGAAGTCGGTGGTGTGCGGCACGCCGGCCTCCTGCGCGGCCTGGGCGAAGGCGTCGAGGATGTCCCAGCGCAGGCGCTGCTTCTCCACCCGCCACTCGCCGCCATGGCCGTGGAAGCGCGCGAAGTCGGGGTCGCGCCGGGCGGCCTCGGCCGCATCGCCGAGGTAGTGGTCCTCGTGCTTCATGAAGGCCGGCAGCACCTCGTCCCAGCGCCAGGTGTCGTCGCCGGTGAGCCGGGCCCACTGGTCGTAGTCGCGCGATTGACCACGCATGTAGATCATGCCGTTGATGCTGGAGCAGCCGCCCAGCGTCTTGCCCCGCGGGTAGCGCAGCACGCGCCCGTTCAGGCCCGCATCGGGCTCGGTCTGGTAGAGCCAGTCGGTGCGGGGGTTGCCGATGCAATAGAGGTACCCCACCGGGATGTGGATCCAGTGGTAGTCATCCTTGCGGCCGGCTTCGATGAGCAGCACGCGCAGCTGGCGGTCGGCGCTCAGCCGGTTGGCCATCAGTGCACCGGCAGTGCCGGCGCCGATGACGATGTAGTCGAAGGTGGTGTCGCTGCTCAACGCGTTGTCTCCGGTGATTCTTCTTTGGTGTCGCCAGGGTCAGCCTCTGAGGGCTGTTGTACCAGGGCTCCCGCGGAACCGGCCTTGCCGGGCCGCTGGGAGCGCCCCCTTGAGGGGGGATGCGAGCGACACGCAGTGCGCGAGAGTCGGGGGTGGGCTCACTTTGCCGTGGGCATCACGAACTCCGCGCCCTTGCCGATGCTCTCGGGCCAGCGCTGCATGATGGACTTCTGCTTGGTATAGAAGCGTACGCCCTCTTCGCCGTAGGCGTGCATGTCGCCGAAGAGCGAGCGCTTCCAGCCGCCGAAGCCGTGCCAGGCCATGGGCACCGGGATCGGCACGTTGATGCCCACCATGCCCACCTGGATGCGGCGGCCGAACTCGCGTGCCACGTTGCCGTCGCGCGTGAAGCAGGAGACGCCGTTGCCGAACTCGTGCGCGTTGATGAGGTCGACGGCCTCCTTCAGGTCGGGCACGCGCACGCAGCTGAGCACCGGGCCGAAGATCTCTTCCTTGTAGATGCGCATGTCCGGCGTCACGTGGTCGAACAGCGTGCCGCCCATCCAGAAGCCCTTGTCGCAGCCGCTGCCGGCCTTCGCGCCGTCGAACACGCGGCCGTCGGCCAGCAGCGTGGCGCCTTCCTTCACGCCGAGGTCGATGTAGCCGGTGATGCGTTCGTGCGCGGCACGGGTCACGATCGGGCCCATCTCGGCCTCGAGGTTCTCGCCGTCGAGCACCTTGAGCGTCTTGGTGCGCTCGAGCAGCTTGGGCAGCAACCGGTCGGCCACGTCGCCCACCAGCACCGCCACGCTGATCGCCATGCAGCGTTCGCCGGCGGATCCGTAGCCCGCGCCGATCAGGGCATCGACCGCCTGGTCGATATCGGCGTCGGGCATCACCACCATGTGGTTCTTCGCGCCGCCCAGGGCCTGCACGCGCTTGCCGTGGCGGGCGCCGGTCTCGTAGATGTAGTTGGCGATCGGCGTCGAGCCGACGAAGCTGATGGCCTTGACGTCCGGGTGCTCCAGCAGCGCATCGACGGCCACCTTGTCGCCCTGCACCACGTTGAACACGCCATCGGGCAAACCCGCTTCCTTCAGCAGCTCGGCCATGCGCAGCGAAGCGCTGGGGTCGGTCGGGCTGGGCTTGAGCACGAAGGTGTTGCCCGCCGCGATGGCGACCGGGAACATCCACATCGGCACCATCACCGGGAAGTTGAAGGGCGTGATGCCCGCCACCACGCCCAGCGGCTGGCGCAGCGTCCAGTTGTCGATGCCGGTGGAGACCTGCTCGGTGAAGTCGCCCTTGAGAAGCTGCGGAATGCCGCAGGCGAATTCGACGATGTCGATGCCGCGCGTGACCTCGCCCTGGGCGTCGGTGAACACCTTGCCGTGCTCGGCGGTGATGAGGTGCGCCAGTTCGTCGCGGTGCTTGTTCAGCAGTTCGAGGAACTTGAACATCACGCGTGCACGGCGGATGGGCGGGGTGTCGGCCCAGGCCGGGAACGCGGCGGCCGCGGCCTTCACGGCGGCGTCCACCTCGGCGGCCGAGGCCAGGCCCACCACGCCGGTGACGGCGCCGGTCGCGGGGTTGGTCACGTCCTGCGTGCGGCCCGAGGTGTTGGGCACCACGCGGCCCGCAATGTAGTGGTCGATGGGGGTCTTGGCGATCTGCATGACGAAAAGCTTCCTGCGAGGGTGAAGGGGCGCGCCGAGCGCGACAACGGACGGAGTTTAGGAATCGCCGCGCCTCGCGCCTAGACGCGGCGCTTGAATTGATTGTTCATTCCAATGAACAATCGCCGGATGGATCGTCAAAAGATCGAATCGCTGTGGCCGCATCTGCACTGGCTCACGGTGCTGGCGCAGCTGGGCAGCTTCACGGCCGCGGCGCAGCGCCTGGGCGTGAGCAAGGCCGGCGTGAGCCAGCGCATCGCCGAGCTGGAGCGCGAGGCCGGCGTGCCGCTGGTGCAGCGCACCACCCGCAGCGTGCGCCTCACCGAGGCCGGCCAGCGCCTGGTCGACGAGACCCGCGCGCCCTTCGAGGCCATTGCCCACAGCTTCGCGCGGGTGCGCGACCTGGCCGCGCTGCCCAGCGGCCAGCTGCGCGTGACGGCACCGGTCGCGCTCGCGCGCCAGCAGATCGTGCCGCGCCTGCCCGACTTCCTGCGCGCGCATCCGGAGGTGCACGTGGAACTCGACCTGTCGGACCGCCTGGCTTCGCTGGCGGTGGAAGGCTTCGACCTCGCGATCCGCCACACCGCCGCGCCGCCCGACACGCACGTGGCCTGGACGCTGTGCCGCACCCGCACCGTGCTGGTGGCCAGCCGCGCCTACCTGCGCCGGCGCGGCGTGCCGACCGATCCGCACGCGCTCACGTCGCACGACTGCCTCTACTACCCGCGTGCGCAGGCCACGCCGGCCTGGCATTTCCGCGCGCCCGACGCGCGGGGCACGGCGCCGCGCATCACCGTCCCGGTGCGCGGCCCCTTCGCCGCCAACAACAGCGAGGCGCTGCGCGATGCGGCACTGGGCGGGCTCGGCATCGCGCTCCTGCCCGACTTCAGCGCGCAGGCGGCGCTGCAGGCGGGGCGGCTGGTCGAGGTGCTGCCCCGGTGGGCGTCGGTGGGCGCCTTCGGCGAACATCTGTACGCCATCCGCCCCTACGCGGCGCACGTGCCGCGCGCGGTGTCCGTCTTCGTGGCGTGGCTGCGCGAGGCGCTGGCCGAGGGCTTCCCTGTCGGAGAGAGGCGCGATCCACACGGACAGTCGTAACCAGCGGTTAGGATGCCCGGTCGATCAGCACCGGGTCAGCCATCGCCTCCATGCCGTCCGCCGCGCCGCCTCCCGCGTTCACGGAACGCCGTGACGACGCGTCGCCGCGCGTGGAGCGCGCGCAGGCCGAGGAGCACGGCCCGTGGGCGCCGCGTGGCCGCTGGACCGCGCTCGCGTTCTCCTCCCCGCGGCAGTGGGCCGCCCTGGAGAAATCGCTGGACGAAGCGGTCGGCCCGCAGGGCGGCGGCTCCACCGCGTGGGACCTGCGCGGCATCGAGGCGCTCGACCACATCGGCGCCCAACTGCTGTGGAACCACTGGGGGCGTGCGTGGCCGGCGCAGATCGAGATGACGCCCACGCAGAAGGCCGTGATCGACCAGGTGGCCCGCTACAGCACCGCGCCGCCGCAGGCGCCGCAGTTCACTTTCTGGGACGAGATCCGGCGCCACTTCGCCAAGGGCCCGGCCCTGCTGCGCCTGGCGCGCGACGCGATGCTGCTGGTCGGCCAGCTGGTGCTCGACCTGTTCAAGCTGCTGCGCGCACCGCACCGCGGGCCCTGGCGCGACCTGTCGGGGCATCTCTACCAGATGGGCACCACCGCACTGCCCATCACGGCCTTGGTGGGGCTGCTCATCGGGGTGGTGCTGGCGTACCTCACCTCCAACCAGTTGCGCAACTACGGTGCCGAGGCCTTCATCGTCAACATCCTCGGCCTGTCGCTGATCCGGGAACTCGGCCCGGTGCTGGCGGCGGTGCTGGTGGCAGGCCGGTCGGGCTCGGCCATCACGGCGCAGATCGGCGTGATGCGCGTCACCGAGGAACTCGATGCGATGCGTGTGATGGGCATTCCGCATGGCTTCCGGCTCGTCATGCCGCGCGTGCTGGCCCTGGCCATCGCCATGCCGCTCATCAGCATCTGGACCTCCATCGCCGCCTTGATCGGCGGCATGCTGGCCGCCGACTCGACGCTCAACATCTCGCCCGTGTTCTTCATCCAGCAGCTGCCGCGCGCCGTGCCCTTCAGCAACATCGTGCTGGCGGTGGCCAAGTCGGCGGTGTTCGGCGTGCTCATCGCGCTCATCGCCTGCCACTACGGCATGCGCGTCAAGCCCAACACCGAGAGCCTGGGCCGCGGCACCACGGCCTCGGTCGTGACCTCGATCACCATGGTGATCCTGGTCGACGCCCTGTTCGCCGTGCTGTTTCGCGGCATCGGTTTCCGGGCCGGCACATGAGCCACCGCCCGGCCGCTCCGAAGGGGGCTCGCACCGCAGCGCGCAGCGCGGAGGTACGCCCATGAGCACCTCGGCCTGGCAACACCTGGACCACGCCGATGCGCCGGTGGTCGACATCCACGGACTATGGACCGTGTTCGCCGACGACAAGGGCGAGCAGGTGGTGCACCGCGACCTGCAGCTCACCATCGAACGCGGCGAAATCCTCTCGCTGGTCGGCGGCTCGGGCACCGGCAAGACGGTGCTGCTGCGCCAGATCCTCGGGCTCGAGCACCCGACGCGCGGCGAAGTGCGCGTGCTCGGCACGCCGCCGAACGCGCTCAGCGCCAAGGGCGCGGCCGTGGTGGGCATGTTGTTCCAGCACGGCGCGCTGTTCTCGGCCTTCAACGTCATCGACAACATCGCCTTCCCGCTGCGCGAGCTCAAGCTGCTGCCGGAAGACCTGGTGATCGACGCCGCGCTGGTCAAGCTGCAGATGGTGGGCCTGGCGCCCGAGCAGGCCTACAAGATGCCCGCCGACCTGTCGGGCGGCATGATCAAGCGCGTGGCCCTGGCGCGCGCGCTCATCATGGACCCGCCGCTGCTGCTGCTCGACGAGCCCACCGCGGGCCTGGATCCGGCCGCGTCGGACAGCTTCTGCGACCTGTTGCGCGGCCTGCACCGCGAGTTGGGATTGACGGTAGTGATGGTGACGCACGACCTCGACACCCTGCTCGACCTGTCGACCCGCATCGCCGTGCTGGCCGACCAGAAGGTGATCGTCGCCGGCACCGCCGAAGAAGTGACGCGCTTCGACCACCCCTTCATCCACGACTACTTCCTCGGCGGCCGCGGCCAGCGCGCGATGCTCGCCCTGAAAGACATGAAGGCCCCCACGCCCCCCGCTTCGCGAGGTTCGCTGCCCCCCGAAGGGACGCCCGCCGCCTTGGGACGGCCCGGCGGCGGCGGCATCGCCTCCCCTGACTAGGACGATTGATCATGGAGAACAAAGCCCATGCCCTCGCCGCCGGTGCCTTCGTGTTCGGCCTGGTGGCCGTGCTGGTTGCGCTGATCCTCTGGTTCACGCGCGACACGACGGTGCGCAACACCTACGAGCTGTCCACCCGCGACGCCGTGAGCGGCCTGCAGCCGCAGGCCGCGGTGCGCTACCGCGGCATCATGGTCGGCAAGGTGACGGGGATCGATTTCGATCCCAAGCAGCGCGGCAACGTGCGCGTGCGCATCAGCGTCGACGAGCGCGTGCCGCTCACCACCTCCAGCTACGCCACGCTGGCCTACCAGGGCGTCACGGGCCTGGCCTTCATCGCGCTGGACGACAAGGGCAAGGGCGACGAGAAGCCGCTCGTTCCCAACAATGACGACCCGCCGCGCCTGCCGCTGCGGCCCTCGGCGCTGGCGTCGCTGCAGGACCACGGCGAGGAGATCCTGTCCCAGGTCGAGGAGATCACGCGCCGCGCCAACCGGCTCCTCAACGACCAGAACCAGCAGC
The DNA here is from genome assembly GCF_901875635.1 of Xylophilus ampelinus. Lineage (GTDB taxonomy): Bacteria > Pseudomonadota > Gammaproteobacteria > Burkholderiales > Burkholderiaceae_C > Xenophilus. Next base: position 23,969 of record NZ_CABFMN010000115.1, read on the forward strand.
GCATCGCCGATGCGCTCGAGAACATCGCCCAGGTCGCCGCCAGCGCCAACCGCGTGACCCAGGCCTTCGACAACACGCTGAAGACCCGCATCGACCCGGCGCTCGCGGCCATCCCGCCGCTGGCCGGCAGCGTGCGCAGCACCGCCGCCGACTTCGCGCGCGTGGCGCAGTCGCTCAACACCACCATCGCGCGCCTCAACGCCGAGGGCGGCACCATGGACCGCCTGGGCAGCGGCACGGCGGCGCTGCAGCAGACGCTCGAATCGATCAACAACGGCACGCTGCCTCGCCTGAACCGCGCGGCCGACGACACCTCGCTGGCCGCGCGCCGCGTGGGCCGACTGGCCGACACCATTGCCGACAGCCCGCAGTCGCTGGTCTATGGCACCGGCACGCCGGCGCCGGGCCCCGGCGAGGCCGGGTTCGTCGCGCCCACGGCCGCGGGCCGGTGAGAAGGAGAGTCCGAAGATGGGACGATTTGCTATGAAATCAGTAGCTGCTCACGCAAGCGGGGCGGGCGCTGCAGCCGTTTTTGGCTTGAGTCTTCTGCTGCTCGCCGGCTGTTCCTCGCTTCCCGACAAGCCGCACCGTACGGTGCTCTACGACTTCGGCCCCGGGCCGCTGGCTGCCGCTGCCGCGCCTGCCGCCGGCACCGCCGCACTGCCGCCCATCACGCTGGCCGACCTGGACACGGCCGCGTCGCGGCTGGAAGGCACCGCACTCAACTACCGCCTCGGCTACGCCGACGCCAACGAGCTGCGCCCCTACGCCGGCTCGCGCTGGACGCAACCGCCGCTGCAGCTCTTTCGCCAGCGCCTGCGCGACGGCCTCACGCCCAGCCGCACGGTGCTCGGCACGCTGGAGGCCGCCAACCTCAGCCGCGAGGGCCGCAGCACCGACGTGCTGCGCATCTCGCTCGACGAGTTCAGCCACTACTTCGAGTCGGCCACGTCCAGCGTCGGCCTGGTGCGCGTGCGCGCCACGCTCGTGCGCGGCTCGCCGGCCGGCGAACGCGTGCTGGGCCAGCGCGTGTTCACCGTGCGCCAGGCCGCGCCGACGAACGACGCCGCCGGCGGCGTGAAGGCGCTCACCGCGGCCAGCGACGAGGCGGTGGCGCAACTCGTGGCGTGGGTGAACCAGCCGCGCTGATGGCCGGCGCCGGTGGTCGCCGTTCGCCGCGGGTATTGACCTCGGCCTCGACCCGCAAGCGCGCCCTTGCGTCGTAACCGGTCAAGCCGCCGGCCGGCTCCCGCGAACGGCTCAAACCGTCCGCTCCAGGATCGGAAACAGCTTCCCCAGCCCATTGGCCATCACCTCCACCGCCAGCGCGGCGAGGATCAGGCCCATGAGGCGGGTCATGACGTTGATGCCGGTCTTGCCGAGCACACGGGCGATGGGGTCGGCCAGGCGGAACGCGAACAGGGTGATGACGGCGACCACCACGCCGTAGCCCACCAGCACGGCCACTTCCCACCAGTGGCGCGTCTGGGTGGCGTAGATGACCATGGTCGAGATGGTGGCCGGCCCGGTCAGCAGCGGAATGGTCAGTGGCACCACCGCGATCGACGCGCCCATGGCGGCCTTGACCTCCGTTGCACGCACCTCCTCGGCGCTGGCCTTGGCCTCGGCCGGCTGCGCGTTGAGCATCGACAGCGAACTGATGAGCAGCAGCAGCCCGCCACCGACCTGGAAGCTCGCGATCGAGATGCCGAAGAAGCCGAGCAGCTGCTGGCCGATCAGTGCGCTGATGCTGATGACGAAGAAGGCGCTGATGGCCGACACCTTCGCCGTGCGCATGCGCTGGGCATGCGTGTAGCCCTGCGTGTAGTGGATGAAGAAGGGCACGATGCCCAGCGGGTTGACGATGGCCACCAGCGTGACCAGCGGCTTGATGAGGTCCATCGAGGTGGCCATGGCCGTTCCTTGCTCTGTCGTCGTTCCTTGCCGGGGCGGGCCTACCGTCCGCCGCCCACGTCGAGCAATGCGCCGGTGGTGTAGCTCGCCTCCGGCGAGAGCAGCCACACGATCGCCGCAGCCACCTCGTCGGCCGTGCCCACGCGCTGCATGGGCACGTGGGGCGCAAGTTGGTGGTGGCGATCCGGCAGGCCGCCCGAGGCGTGGATCTCGGTGTCGATGAGGCCCGGCCGCACGGCGTTGACGCGGATGCCCTCGGCCGCCACTTCCTTGGCCAGGCCGAGCGTGAAGGTGTCGATCGCGCCCTTGCTGGCCGCGTAGTCGACGTACAGGTCCGGCGAGCCGATGCGCGACGCAGCGCTGCCGACATTGACGATGGCGCCGCCGCTGCCGCCATGCGCGGTGCTCATGCGGCGCACGGCCTCGCGGGCGCAGACGAAGCTGCCCGTGACGTTGATGCGGAACATGCGTTCGAGCCGCTGCACGCTCATCTGGTCGACCCGCGCGCGCACGTCGACGATGCCGGCGTTGTTGACCAGCGCGGTGAGGCGGCCGAGCTTGGCGTCCACCTTCTCGAACATGGCCACGACCTGGGCCTCGTCGCCGACGTCGCCCTGCACCGTGATCGCGCTGCCGCCTTCGGCACGGATGCGGCGCACCACCTCGTCGGCGGCGAGGGAGTTGGCGGCGTAGTTGACGGCGACCGCGAAGCCGCGTTTCGCGGCCAGCAGGGCGGTGGCGGCGCCGATGCCGCGGCTGCCGCCGGTGATCAAGAGCACTTGGGGGTCCAACGCGGTTTCTCCTGCATGAAGGCGGCGCCTGGGGTACAACCGGTGCCGGCGCGGGATGCTTGCTCCCGCGACCGCCCACCTCCTGGGCCGGGATTAAACCATCGGCCCTGCGCATGCCACGCCTTACGGCGCACCGGAGACTTCTTTTGCCCTCGACCGTCGACTACTTCTTCGCGCCGCACAGCCCCTGGACCTATCTGGGCCATGCGCGCTTCATGGCGATGGCCGATGCGGCCGGCGCGACGGTGCGGCTCAAGCCCGTGGACCTGGCGCAGGTGTTTCCCGCCTCGGGCGGGTTGCCGCTGGCCAAGCGTGCGCCCCAGCGCCAGGCCTACCGGCTGGTGGAACTGGCGCGCTTCGCCAGGCACCTGCAGCTGCCGTTGAACCTGCACCCGCGCTTCTTCCCGGTCGACGGCAACGAGGCCGCTCGCCTCATCCTCGCCGTCGAGGGCGCCGATGGCACGCTGGCCGCGCTGCAGCTCGCCGGCCGTGTGATGGCGGCCGTCTGGGCCGACGAACGCGACATCGCCGACGCCGAGGTGCTCGCCGAACTGCTGCTGGCGCTGGGCCTGCCCGCCTCGCGGCTGGACGCCGCACGCACGCCACCGGTGCAGGAGCGCTACCAGGCCTTCACCCAGGAAGCGATCGACACCAGCGTCTTCGGAGCGCCCACCTACGTGGTCGACGGCGAGATGTTCTGGGGTCAGGACCGGCTCGATTTCGTCGAACGCGCGCTCGCCCGCTGATCGCGTCTTCATCCTTCTTTTTTCTTCCCACACCCGCACAAGGAGCATTGCATGGGCCAGTTCATCGATCTCACCGCCAAGGATGGCTTCACCTTCCCCGCCTACGTGGCCGAACCCGCGGGCACGCCCAAGGGCGGTGTCGTCGTGGTGCAGGAAATCTTCGGCGTCAACTCGCACATCCGCGAGGTGGCCGACGGTTATGCGGCGGCCGGCTACCTCGCCGTGGCGCCGGCCACCTTCCACCGCGTCAAGCCCGGCGTGGAGCTGGGCTACACCGAGGCCGACATGAAGGCCGGCTTCGAGCTCAAGACCGCCGTCGAGGCGCTGCCCGCGCCCGGCGTGCTGCAGGACATCCAGGCCGCCATCGACTACGCCGGCAAGGCGGGCAAGGTCGGCATCGTGGGCTACTGCTGGGGCGGCCTGCTGACCTGGCGCGCGGCCTGCGAGCTCGAGGGCCTGGCCGCCGCGGCGCCGTACTACGGCGGCGGCATGACCTCGCCCGAGGAAACCGCGCGCAAGCCCAAGGTGCCGGTGATGGCGCACTTCGGCAACAAGGACCACTGGATCCCGCTGGACACCATCGAGTCCTTCGAGAAGGCGCATCCGGAAGTCGAGGTGCACGTCTACGCCTGCGGCCACGGCTTCAACTGCGACCAGCGCGGCTCCTACGACGCCGGCGCGGCGGCCACCGCCAAGGAGCGCACGCTGTACCTGTTCGGCAAGTACGTCGGCTGACCGGCGCCGCATGGTGCGCCGTCGTTCCGAGCCGAATCGGCCGGCAGCGCCCGTCCACTGGGCGCTGACAGTTATCTTTTTGATAGCGTTTGTCGGTTTGGCGCGGGCCGCCGACTACGCCGGCCCGATCTTCGACACGCACCTGCACTACAACGAGGAGGCCTGGAACGGCGACGCCGGGCCCTTTCCGCCGACCGAGGCGCTGGCACGCATGCAGCGCAACGGCGTGCGTGCCATCGTCGGCAACTCGCGGCCCAACGAAGGCACGCGCACGCTGGCCGCGCTGCGCGAGACGCGCGAGGCGGGCGTCACCGTCGTGCCCTTCGTGCGCCTGTACCGCACGCGGGTCGACTACACGAACTGGTTCCGCGACGAGAGCATCCACGAGATGGTGCTGGCCGAGCTGGCGCGCGGCACGGCCAGCGGGCCCTACCGCGGCATCGGCGAGTTCCACCTCTACGAGAGCGCGAACGCCAACGGCTCGGTCGCGAAGAAACTGATGGTGCTGGCCGAGCAGCGCCAGTTGGCCGTGCTCGCGCATGTGGACGACGTGGCCGTGGACCTGCTGATGGCGAACACGCCGTCCAGGGGCCGCGACACCCGGCTCATCTGGGCCCACACCGGCATCGGCGGCGCGCCCGTGGCGCGCGTGCGGCAGATGCTGGAGCGCTACCCCAAGCTGATGGGCGAGCTGTCGTACCGGCCCGGCCTCACCTGCGACGGCGGTCGGCTCTGTGACGAGTGGCGTGCACTCATCGAGGCCTTCCCCGACCGCTTTCTCGTCGGCTCCGACACCTGGATCAACCAGCGCTGGAGTTCGTACGACGAGATCATGCGGGGCTACCGCACGTGGCTCGGCGACCTGCCACCGGCGCTGGCGCGGCGCGTGGCCTGGGACAACGCGGCGCAGGTCTTCGGCGTGCGCTGACCTTCGGGCTCAGTCCGCCTGCTCGCCCTTGCGCCCGGCCCGCGCACGCTGGGCGCCGGCCTGCCCGTACTTGCCGCGCGCGCTGATGCGCGTCTGCAGGAAGTCCAGCAGCGCGCGCAGCGCCGCGCTGTTGTGCTTGCGCTGCAGGTAGGCGGCCGACAGCCACATGTCCTTGCGCGCATAGTCCTGCAGCACCGGCACCAGCTCGCCGTGGTCGATGTGCGGCTGCACCACCAGGGCCGGCACGTAGATCACGCCGAAGCCGCGCATCGCCACCTGGATCAAGGGCGCACCCTCGGTCGCTTCCATGCGGCTCTTCACCGGTACGTCGATCACCTGGCCGCCGTCCTCGAAACGCCACACGGGGTGCGCGCCCTGGCGCAGCAGCGTCAGCGCGTCGTGCCCGGCCAGGTCGTCGGGGTGCTCGGGCGTGCCGTGCTTCTTCCAGTACACGGGCGAGGCGCACACCACCATGTGCATCTGCAGCAGCTTGCGCACGATGAGGTTCTCGTTCTCGATCGGGCCGAAGCGCAGCTCCACGTCGATGCCGTCCTCGGCCAGGTCGGTGTGGTTGCTCAGCTGCAGCGTGATCGTCACATCGGGGTAGTACCCCATGAACTCGGCCAGCAGGTTCGGCAGGTCGCCGCTGGCCATGCCGTAGGGCGCGGCGATGCGCAGGCGCCCGCGCGGCTCGTTGGCGCGCTCCTGCAGCTCGGCCTGCGTGAGTTCCACCATCTCCAGCACGGGCTGGCTGCGGTCGAGCAGCAACTGGCCGGCGTCGGTGAGGCTCACCGAGCGCGTGGAGCGGTTGAGCAGGCGCACGCCGAAGCGAGTTTCCAGCTCGGCCACGTACTTGCTCACCGTGGCCTTGGACATGTCGAGCCGCTTGGCGGCCTTGGAGAAGCTGCCGAGCGCGGCCACTTCGCGGAAGGTGCGTATCAGGTCGAGGCTGTCCATGAGGAAGGGAGTTTCAGGGCGCGCGATTGTTTCTCGTTCGCGAACACGGTGGTTCGAATTGTGCGGGTTTGTACCTAACGAATCTCCCCACAATTCATTCCACGGGCCAGCGACATGAAGCGGACCCGGGTTGAACCAGGCCCCGAGCGCGGCGGCACTCCGATCCACAAGGCGGAGCCAGCTTCCGACCCCCGACCCCGTTCTGTCGTCGACCGTATTGCCCAGGAGTAAGAAATGAAGACCTCGAAGATTCTCGCCGTTGCCGCCCTCTCCCTCGTCGCCGCCGTCGGCGTCGCCCAGGCCGAGGAATACCAAGGCGTGACCACCGTCAACTCGGTGGCCAGCCGTGCCGAAGTGAACCAGCAGGCCGTGGTGGCCGCGCACTCGGCCAATCCGTACGCCGAAGGCGCCAACGCCGGCGTGCCCGCTCCGCTGGTGGCCCAGGCCGACCGCAACGCCGTGCGCGCCGGTGCCGTCGCCGCTGCCCACGACCCGACCTGGAACCTGGACCGCAAGGCCTTCGTGAACAGCACGATCCCCTCGCAGTACACCCAGGGCAGCCTGGCCGTGCGCCGCGCCGCCACCCGCAGCGCCGCACTCTGATTTGAAGCACCGGGCCGCCCGCCGGCGGCCCTTTTCCCGACCCTTCCATCTTCTGGAGACCCGCATGAACACCCAACGACTCATCGCCGCCGCTGCCCTGTCCCTGCTGGCCGCCGCCGGCGCGCATGCCGAAAGCTACCAAGGCGTGCAAGCCCCCGTCTCGGCCCTGAGCCGCGATGCCGTGAACGCCGAAGCCGTCAAGGCGGCCTCGGCACCCAACCAGAACGTGACCCGCGGCTCGCGTGGCCCGGAAACCGTGGCCGTGTCGAAGGACCGTGTGCTGGTGCAGGCCGAGGCGGTGCGCGCCGCTGCCGCGCCCGACCAGAACGTCTCCGGTGGATCGCGCGTCAACAGCCGCGTGATCTCGACGATGGAAAACCCGGTCGACGTGCGTGCGCGCGCCGCCAGTGGCGCCACCAAGCTGTAATCGCTTCGTCCGCACTGCGACACAAAAGCCCGCCGGTGGCTCCACCGGCGGGCTTTTTTCGTGCACGGTCCTAGCGCGCCGTGCGCGCCAGGTAGCGCTTGCGCCAGAAGACCAGCACCAGCCCGATGGCGATCAGCACCATCGAGCCCATCGCGATCCAGAAGCCGTCGGCCTTGTGCACCAGCGGGATGAATTCGAAGTTCATGCCGAAGATGCCCGCGATCAGGTTGAGCGGCAGGAAGATGGCCGTCAGCACGGTGAGCACGCGCATGATGTCGTTGGTGCGGTGGCTCTGCACGTTGAAGTGCAGTTGCACGGCGGTCTCGGCGTTCTGCTCCAGCCGGCGGACGTGGTGCACGACGCGCTCGATGTGCTCCAGCACGTCGCGGCTGCGCACCAGCAGCAGTTCGCGCTCACGCGCGGCGGCCGGCGTGCCGGGGGCGGGCAGGGCCTCGAGCGCATCGATCCAGTCCTGGATCGCAGCGCGCTGGTCCTCGCAGATCTCGTCCAGGTGGTGCAGCGACTGGCGCGACTGCATCAGCGCCGCCCAGTTCGAGAAACGCGTCTTCGGGTCGATCAGCTCTTCCTGCCAGTGGTCGAGCTGCTTCGTGAGGTCGCGCCGCAGCGCGAGGTAACTGTCGACGATCTGGTTCACCACGCGCAGCATCAGGTCGGCCGGGCCGGTCGGCAGGCGCGCCGAGGTGGCGCGCACGTCGATGGCCGGCGCGCTCGCCGGCGTGCTGGCAGCGCTGAGCTTGGCGGCCACGACGTCGCGGACCGCGCCGTCCTCGGGATGCACCGACAGCAGCACGCGGTCGAACACCGCAAAGCCCACGGGCCGCGTGTCGATGCGGCGCAAGGCGGGCGGGCCGGCCTGGCGCTGCGGGGCAGAGTCGCCAGCCGGGGAGGGCGCCGGGGCGTCGGGCTGGCTGGCCGCCAGGCGGCGCACCACCAGCAGGTCGTACTGCGAGGTGTAGTCGTAGTGCGAGGGCAACTGGTCGTTGAGCAGGTCGCTGACGTGCAGGTCGACCAGTTGCGTGCCGCACAGCGTCTGCAGCAGTTGCTGGACCTGGCCCAGCGTGGCCTGCAGTTCGCTGCGGGTGAGCGACAGCCACAGGAAGCTGGCGTCGCAGGCGCCCGGGTGCATGAAGCGAGCGAGCGAGGCGTGTTCGTGCGCCTGGCTGGCGCTGATCTCGAAGATGCGCATGGGCCCGGGTTATACGCCGGATTTCAAGCCGAATCGGCCTGCGGCGCCCATGGGACGGGCGCAGGCAGCTATTGTTTTTGTAGCAACCGGGCGGCGTCGAGCGCGAAGTAGGTGAGCACCCCGTCGGCGCCGGCGCGCTTGAAGGCCAGCAGCGACTCGAGCACGACGCCGTCGTGGTCCAGCCAGCCGTTCTGCGCGGCTGCCTTGAGCATGGCATATTCACCGCTCACTTGGTAGGCGAAGGTGGGCACGCGGAACTCGTCCTTCACGCGGCGCACCACGTCCAGGTAGGGCATGCCGGGTTTGACCATCACCATGTCGGCACCCTCGGCGATGTCGATCGCGACCTCGCGCAGGGCCTCGTCGGTGTTGGCCGGGTCCATCTGGTAGACCTTCTTGTTGCTCTTGCCCAGGTTGGCGGCCGAGCCGACCGCATCGCGGAAGGGGCCGTAGAAGACGCTGGCGTACTTGGCGCTGTAGGCCATGATGCGCGTGTGCACGTCGCCGCGCGCTTCGAGCGCCTGCCGCACGGCGCCGATGCGCCCGTCCATCATGTCGCTGGGCGCCACGATGTCCACACCGGCGGCCGATTGCGCCAAGGCCTGCTTCACCAGCACCTCGACCGTCGGGTCGTTGAGGATGTAGCCGCTGTCGTCGAGCAGGCCGTCCTGGCCGTGGCTGGTGTAGGGGTCCAGGGCGACGTCGGTCATGATGCCGAGGTCCGGAAATTCCTTCTTCAACGCCGCCACCACGCGCGGGATGAGGCCGTCGGGATTGAAGGCTTCGTCGCCGTTGGGGGTCTTGAGGGCGGGATCGATCACTGGGAACAGGGCCATCACCGGGATCCCGAGGGCCACGCATTGCTCGGCCACCGGCAGCAGCAGGTCCAGGCTCAGGCGCTCGACCCCCGGCATCGACGGCACGGCCTGCCGCTGGCCCACGCCTTCCTGCACGAACACGGGATAGATCAGGTCGTGCGAAGTGAGTGTGTGCTCGCGCACGAGATTTCGCGTGAAAGAGTCGCGGCGCAGCCGGCGCGGCCGGCCGGCTGGAAAAGGGGCGTGCAGGGTCATGCCGAAAATTGTGCCCCAAGGCTCGGGAGCGCCGACCACCATCGGCGAACGCCCATGCTTACAAGAAAACCCACGGTTTGATAATGCAAAAGAACTATTTGACCTTTGGTGATCGTCAAAAAAAAGTTACCCGCATGCTTGATAGGGCCTAGTCGCTTTGTTAAATTTCGTCTCGGACGGTTCGCCGTCTCCCGCTTTTCCTCCCTGAGCGGGTGCCTTGATGTGTGACAGCAAAAGGGCTTCGTGGCCCGGCGTTTCATAACGCCGGGCTTTTTTTTGCCTGCGGGGGCGCGGATGGGCGCGCTCCGTACACTGCCGGCCATGCTCTGGGTCAAGTCCTTCCACATCGTCTTCATCGCGAGCTGGTTCGCGGGCCTGTTCTACCTGCCGCGCATCTTCGTGAACCTGGCGATGGTGCCGCCCGAGTCGGTGGCCGAGCGCGCCCGGCTGCTGTTGATGGCGCGCAAGCTGATGCGCTTCACCACCCTCCTGGCCGTGCCGGCCGTGGTCTTCGGCCTCTGGCTGTGGCTGGGCTACGGCATCGGCCGCGGCGCGGGCAACGGCTGGATGCATGCCAAGCTGGCGCTGGTGGCGGTGGTGCTGGGCTACCACCACGGCTGCGGCGTGCTGCTGCGTCGCTTCGAGGCCGGCCAGAACCGCCGCAGCCACCGCTGGTACCGTTTCTTCAACGAGGTGCCCGTCGTCTTGCTGCTGGCCATCGTCATCCTGGTGGTCGTCAAGCCGTTCTGACGACGTGACCCCGCCGCCCGGTCCCTCCCGCCACAAGACCACCGCCCTGCCGCTGGCGCTCGCCTACACGGCGCTGATCGTCTACGCCAGCCTGTATCCGTTCTCGGAATGGCGCGACCAGGGCATCGTGCCCTGGGCCTACCTGGCGGCGCCCTGGCCGAAGTACTGGACGGGCTTCGACTTCGGCGTGAACGTGGCGGGCTACATGCCGCTGGGCTTCCTGATCGCGCTGGTCGTCTTGCGCACCTGGCCCGGCGCGGGGGCGCTGCGCGCGGTGGCGCAAGCCACCGCCGCGGGCGCGGCCCTGGCCTTCGGCATGGAAACGCTGCAGAGCTACCTCCCGTCGCGCATCCCGTCGAACGTGGACCTCGGGCTGAACAGCCTCGGCACGCTGCTGGGCGCCGCACTGGCGGCCGCAGCGGAGCGGCTGGGCGTGGTCGCCCATTGGAGCCGCGCGCGGGCCAGCTGGTTCGTGGACGAGGCGCGGGGCGCGCTGGGCCTGCTCGCGCTCTGGCCGGTGGCGCTGCTCTTTCCGCCGGCCGTGCCTTTCGGCCTGGGGCAGGTCTTCGAGCGGCTGGAGACAGCGGTTGCCGAATGGCTGGCCGACACTCCCTTCCTGGACTGGCTGCCGGTGCGCCAATTCGAGCTGGAGCCGCTGGTGCCCGCGGTCGAACTGCTGTGCGTGATGCTCGGTGCGCTCGTGCCCTGCCTGCTGGCTTTCACGGTCGCGCGATCCGCCGGCCGACGGCTGGCCCTGCTGGTGCTGATGCTCGGACTGGGCCTGGCGGCGAGCGCGCTGTCGGCGGCGTTGAGCTACGGCCCCGAGCACGCCTGGGCCTGGTTCAGCCTGCCGGTGCGGGTGGGCACGCTGGCGGCGGTCATCGTGGCGGTGCTGCTCACGCCGCTGTCGCGCCGGCTGTGCATGGCCTTGCTGCTGCTCGCGCTGGTGCTGCACCTGAGCCTGCTCAACCAGGCGCCCGAAAGCGCGTACTTCGCGCAGACGCTGGCCACCTGGGAGCAGGGGCGCTTCATCCGCTTCCACGGGCTGGCGCAATGGCTGGGCTGGCTGTGGCCCTTCGCCACCATCGCCTACGCCCTGGCGGCGCTGGCGCGGCGCCCGTTGCGCGAGGTGCGCTCCTAGAATCCGGCGGATGGCCAGTTCATCCCCCAGCGCGCCGGGCGGCTACTACGCCCGCCACATCTTCTTCTGCCTGAACGAGCGCATCAACGGCGAGGATTCCTGCGCCCGGCACAATGCCCAGGCGGGCTTCGACCACTGCAAGTCGCGGGTCAAGAAAGAAGGGCTCGCGGGCCCGGGCCAGGTTCGGGTCAACAAGGCCGGCTGCCTGGACCGCTGCGCCGGCGGGCCGGTGGCGGTGGTGTATCCCGAGGCGGTCTGGTACAGCTTCGTCGACACAGCCGACATCGACGAGATCGTCGAATCGCACCTGAAGAATGGCCAGGTGGTCGAGCGCCTGGTGCTGCCACCCGACGTCGGACGCTGACGCAGCCGGAACTTTTCAAGCCTTTCGGGGCTCCAGCGCCCGTCGCTCCTGCGGGAGCAGCTATTGAATTCGTAGCAGATCCATGAACGCACAGACCGAGAAGCTGCAGCTCGAAGGCCCCGCCGGCGCCATCGAGGCGGCGCGCGACCGGCCGGCCGAGGGCGTCGCGCCCGTGGGCACGGCGGTGATCGCCCATCCCCATCCGCTCTTCGGCGGCACGATGGACAACAAGGTGGTACAGACGCTGGCGCGTGCCTTCGTCGCCACCGGCTGGACCGCCGTCCGCTTCAACTTCCGCGGCGTGGGTGGCTCCGCCGGCACGCACGACGAGGGACGCGGCGAGGCCGAGGACTACCTGCGCGTGGTCGAGCAGGCGGCCGGCAGCGGCCCGATCGCGGTGGCGGGCTTCTCCTTCGGCGCCTTCGTGGCCATCAACGCCCTGCAGGCGCTATGGCCGGCGCGCGAGGTGCGGCAGGTCGCCCTGGTCGGCTCGAGCGTGGCGCGCGTGGTGCCGCCGGCGCTGCCGGTCGAATCGCACCTGCGCGCGCTGGTCGTGCACGGCGAGGCCGACGACACCGTGGCCCTCTCGGCGGTGATGGACTGGGCGCGGCCGCAGTCACTTCCTGTCACCGTGATCCCCGGGGGCGGCCATTTCTTTCACGGCCAATTGCCGCTGCTCAAGTCGCTCGTGACACGCCACCTGCTCGCCGGCCGGTAGAAGAACCACCCGGCGCGCTGCTGCCGCAGGCTCTTCCTCGTCTCATCCGTTTCCCTCGCATTCCCATGTTCCGTTTCCCTGACGTGCTCCGCGCGTTCGTGGTCGCTGCGGCCGCCCTGGTTGCCTCCGTTGCCGGCGCGCAGGCGCCCGTGCCGCCCGAGGTGGCGGCGCGCAGCTACCTGCTGCTGGACGTCACTTCCGGCCAGTTGCTGGCGCAGAAGGACGCCGATTCGCCCGTCGAGCCGGCCTCGCTGACCAAGCTCATGACCCAGTACCTGGTCTTCGACGCCCTGCGCGCCAAGAAGATCACGCTCACCCAGACCCTGCCGGTGAGCGAGCGCGCCTGGAAGATGCCCGGCTCGCGCATGTTCATCGACCCCAAGATGCAGGTGCCGGTCGACGACCTCATCAAGGGCATGGTCGTCCAGTCGGGCAACGACGCGACCATGGCCCTGGCCGAGGGCGTCGGCGGCACGGCCGAGCATTTCGTGCAGCTCATGAACGACCAGGCCAAGGCCCTGGGCATGAAGAACACGAGCTACAAGAACCCCGAGGGGCTCACCGCGCCGGGCCACACCACCACCGCGCGCGACCTGGGCATCCTGGCAACGCGGCTGATGCGCGAGTTCCCGGAATACCTGCACTACTACGCGATCAAGAAATACCGCTACCCGGGCACGCCGGCGTCCAACGACACCAACCGCAACCTGCTGCTGTTCCGCGACCCGACGGTCGACGGCCTGAAGACCGGCCACACCGACGCTGCCGGCTACTGCCTGATCTCCACCGCCAAGCGCGATTTCCCCAACCTGCCGGGCGGCCGCCGCCTGCTGTCCATCGTGCTGGGCGCCTCCAGCGACAACGCGCGCGCCAACGAATCGCAGAAGCTGCTCAACTGGGGCTACACCGCCTTCGACGACGTGCGGCTGTTCGATGCCGGCCAGGCCGTGGCCACGCCGCAGGTCTGGAAGGGCAAGGCCAGCACCATCAAGCTCGGCCGGCCCGAGGCGATCGTCGTCTCGGTGCCTTCGGGCCAGGCGGCGAAGGTCAAGACGCAGGTGGCGCGCCCCGACCCGCTGGTGGCGCCCTTCGCCAGGAACCAGCCGCTGGGCAGCCTCAAGATCTCCCTGGACGACCAGCCGCTGACCGAGGTGCCGCTGGTGGCGCTCGAGCCGGTGGAGCAGGCCGGCATCCTGGGTCGTGCCTGGGACGCCGTGCGCCTCTGGATCAAGTAAGCGGCCCCACGGCCGGGCTGCGCCCAGCGGGCCCCGCGAGGGGGCAAGAAAACTTGGGGCGGCCCGGCGTTTTCTTGTGAGCGCCGCGCGCCGATGAGCCCGCCGGCGCCTCGAAAACCGCCTGGATTTGCCAGCCACCGGCCGCCGGGCTAGAATCGCGGGCTTTTCGGAAATTTCCAAAGGGTTTCACGTTTTCGTCATTTCCCGTGCTTCGCCTTCACGTCTTGGGTGGGCTGCGGGAGTTTTGGGACCAATTCATTCATGCCAACGATCAATCAACTGGTGCGCCAGGGTCGCGAGGTCGAAACGACCAAGTCGAAGAGCCCTGCCATGCAGAACTCGCCGCAGCGCCGCGGCGTCTGCACCCGGGTCTACACCACGACCCCCAAGAAGCCGAACTCGGCGCTTCGTAAAGTCGCCAAGGTCCGCCTGACCAACGGCTTCGAAGTCATTTCCTACATCGGCGGTGAAGGCCACAACCTCCAGGAACACAGCGTCGTGCTGGTTCGCGGCGGTCGTGTGAAGGACCTTCCCGGCGTGCGCTACCACATCGTTCGCGGTTCGCTGGACCTGCAGGGCGTGAAGGATCGCAAGCAGTCGCGCTCCAAGTATGGCGCGAAGCGTCCGAAGAAGGCCTGATCGGCTTTCTCTCGTTCGATTCAATCGGTGTTCGGCTGCCCTGGCAGGCGGTGCGAACGAAGTGACCCGAAGCGCCATGTCGGCGTGGGTCGAGTAAGTGAGGGTCCTGATGGCTCTCGCGGTGTCGCCGGAAGGCGGTGCCAACTGAAGCAAAGAGGTTCAGAAAAATGCCACGTCGTCGCGAAGTCCCCAAACGTGAAATCCTGCCGGACCCGAAGTTCGGCAATGTCGAGCTGTCCAAGTTCATGAACGTGATCATGGAAGGCGGCAAGAAGGCTGTTGCCGAGCGCATCATCTATGGCGCGCTCGACTTCATCGAGAAGAAGAACCCCGGCAAAGACCCGCTGGAAGCCTTCGTCATCGCCATCAACAACGTGAAGCCGATGGTCGAAGTGAAGTCGCGCCGCGTGGGCGGTGCGAACTACCAGGTGCCGGTGGAAGTGCGTCCCGTGCGCCGCCTGGCGCTGTCGATGCGCTGGATCAAGGAAGCCGCCCGCAAGCGCGGCGAGAAGTCGATGGCCCTGCGTCTGGCCAACGAACTGATGGAAGCCACGGAAGGCCGTGGCGGCGCGATGAAGAAGCGCGACGAAGTGCACCGCATGGCCGAAGCCAACAAGGCCTTCAGCCACTTCCGCTTCTAAGTCCCTCTCTTTCAATACATCAGGCTGGAAGCCCGACCCGCCGCGTGGTGGGCGGGCTTTCATCCGTTAACGGAGTAATTCCATGGCACGCAAAACGCCCATCGAGCGCTACCGCAACATCGGTATTTCGGCTCACATCGACGCCGGCAAGACCACCACGACCGAGCGCATCCTGTTCTACACCGGCGTGAACCACAAGATCGGCGAAGTGCACGACGGCGCCGCCACGATGGACTGGATGGAGCAGGAGCAGGAGCGCGGCATCACGATCACCTCGGCTGCCACCACCTGCTTCTGGAAGGGCATGGACATGTCCTTCCCCGAGCACCGCATCAACATCATCGACACCCCCGGCCACGTGGACTTCACCATCGAGGTGGAGCGATCCATGCGCGTGCTGGACGGCGCCGTGATGGTGTACGACTCGGTCGGCGGCGTGCAGCCCCAGTCCGAGACGGTCTGGCGCCAGGCCAACAAGTACAAGGTGCCCCGCCTCGCGTTCGTCAACAAGATGGACCGCATCGGCGCCAACTTCTTCCGCGTGCGCCAGATGATGGTGGACCGCCTGAAGGCCAACCCCGTGCCGATCGTGATCCCGATCGGCGCCGAAGACCAGTTCAAGGGCGTGGTCGACCTGCGCAAGATGAAGGCCATCCTCTGGGACGACGCTTCGCAGGGCATGAAGTTCACCTTCGAGGACATCCCGGCCGACCTGCTCGAGACCGCCAAGGAATGGCGCGAGAAGATGGTCGAGTCGGCCGCCGAGGCCAGCGAAGAGCTGATGAACAAATACCTCGAGGAGGGTGACCTCACCGAGGAAGAGATCACGCTCGGCCTGCGCACCCGCACGATCGCCGGCGAGATCCAGCCGATGCTGTGCGGCTCGGCCTTCAAGAACAAGGGCGTGCAGCGCATGCTCGACGCCGTCATCGAACTCATGCCCTCGCCGCTGGACATCCCGCCGGTGCAAGGCACGGACGACGACGAGAAGGAAGCCAGCCGCAAGGCCGACGACAACGAGAAGTTCTCGGCCCTCGCGTTCAAGCTGATGACCGACCCCTACGTCGGCCAGCTGACCTTCGTGCGCGTCTACTCGGGCGTGCTCTCCAAGGGCGACAGCGTCTACAACCCGGTCAAGGGCAAGAAGGAGCGCATCGGCCGGATCGTGCAGATGCACGCCAACGAGCGCCTGGAAGTCGACGAAATCCGTGCCGGCGACATCGCCGCGTGCGTGGGCCTGAAGGACGTGACCACGGGCGAAACCCTGTGCGATCCTGATGCCATCATCACCCTGGAGCGCATGGAGTTCCCCGAGCCCGTGATCGCGCAGGCCGTCGAACCCAAGACCAAGGCCGACCAGGAAAAGATGGGCATCGCGCTGCAGCGCCTGGCCCAGGAAGATCCGTCGTTCCGCGTGCGCACCGACGAGGAATCCGGCCAGACCATCATTTCCGGCATGGGCGAGCTCCACCTGGAAATCATCGTGGACCGCATGAAGCGCGAGTTCGGCGTGGAAGCCAACGTGGGCAAGCCCCAGGTGGCTTACCGCGAAACGATCCGCAAGTCGGTGTCGGACGTCGAAGGCAAGTTCGTTCGCCAGTCGGGCGGCAAGGGCCAGTACGGCCACGTGGTGTTCAGCATCGACCCGCAGGAAGCCGGCAAGGGCTTCGAGTTCGTCGACGCGATCAAAGGCGGCGTGGTGCCGCGCGAGTACATCCCGGCGGTGGAAAAGGGCGTGATCGAAGCCCTGAACACCGGCGTGCTGGCCGGCTACCCGGTGGTCGACGTGAAGGTCACGCTGACCTTCGGTTCGTACCACGACGTGGACTCGTCGGAGCAGGCCTTCAAGATGGCCGCCATCTTCGGCTTCAAGGACGGCTGCAAGAAGGCGTCGCCCGTCATCCTCGAGCCGATGATGGCCGTGGAAGTCGAGACGCCCGAGGACTACGCCGGCAACGTGATGGGCGACCTGTCGTCCCGCCGCGGCATGGTGCAGGGCATGGACGACATGGTCGGCGGCGGCAAGGCCATCAAGGCCGAAGTACCGCTGTCGGAAATGTTCGGCTACTCGACCACGCTGCGCTCGATGTCGCAGGGTCGTGCCACGTACACGATGGAGTTCAAGCACTACGCCGAAGCGCCGCGCAACGTAGCCGAGGCCATCGTCGCTGCACGCTCCAAGTAAGCGATTTCAAGGGAAATCCGCCTGCAAGCGCCGTCCGGCGCGCGCAGGCTGCTATCAACTCGATAGCAATCCCGTCTGCGATCAGGTGCCCCTCGTTGCCCGTGGCGAGGGATCCAGCAACCCGATGCAGACGTAAAACCAACACACGGGCGTGTTCTTTTTCAAGGATTGAGAAATGGCAAAAGGCAAGTTCGAGCGCACCAAGCCGCACGTGAACGTGGGCACGATCGGTCACGTGGACCATGGCAAG
>NZ_CABFMN010000116.1 GCF_901875635.1 Xylophilus ampelinus
ATCTCCCACTCAGCCCAAACTCGTCAGTCGCCTTCAGCAACTACCTCGTTTCAGCCGAGCCTGCGATTATGACACGGTTTCGATCCCACTGTCAAACAACCTTTCGGTTTCGCTGCGAGCCCTGTAAAACACAGTGCTCACATAAATAAGAAACCCCCAACCAGGCGATCTGATTGGGGGTTCTTGGGCTGTAAGAGCCTGACGATGACCTACTTTCACACGGGAACCCGCACTATCATCGGCGCTGAGTCGTTTCACTGTCCTGTTCGGGATGGGAAGGAGTGGGACCAACTCGCTATGGTCATCAGGCATAACTTTTTGCCATCTTGACTGGGTCAAGACGACGAATTCATAGAGCAAATCAGCTTAATTTATTTTGACTGCGTCACTTGGCATAACGACCTTGATCGACTGATCAAAGTTATAGGGTCAAGCCGCACGAGCAATTAGTATCGGTTAGCTTAACGCATTACTGCGCTTCCACACCCGACCTATCAACGTCCTGGTCTTGAACGACTCTTCAGGGGGCTCGAGGCCCCGGCAGATCTCATCTTGAAACGAGTTTCCCGCTTAGATGCTTTCAGCGGTTATCTCTTCCACACTTAGCTACTCGGCAATGCCACTGGCGTGACAACCGATACACCAGAGGTGTGTCCACTCCGGTCCTCTCGTACTAGGAGCAGGCTTCCTCAAATCTGCAGCGCCCACGGAAGATAGGGACCAAACTGTCTCACGACGTTTTAAACCCAGCTCACGTACCTCTTTAAATGGCGAACAGCCATACCCTTGGGACCGGCTACAGCCCCAGGATGAGATGAGCCGACATCGAGGTGCCAAACACCGCCGTCGATATGAACTCTTGGGCGGTATCAGCCTGTTATCCCCAGAGTACCTTTTATCCGTTGAGCGATGGCCCTTCCATACAGAACCACCGGATCACTATGTCCTGCTTTCGCATCTGCTCGACTTGTCAGTCTCGCAGTTAAGCACGCTTATGCCATTGCACTATCGTCACGATGTCCGACCGTAACTAGCGTACCTTCGAACTCCTCCGTTACGCTTTGGGAGGAGACCGCCCCAGTCAAACTGCCTACCATGCACTGTCCCCAACCCGGATAACGGGTCTAGGTTAGAACCTCAAACACACCAGGGTGGTATTTCAACGTTGGCTCCACCAGAACTAGCGTCCTGGCTTCAAAGCCTCCCACCTATCCTACACAGATCTGTTCAAAGTCCAATACAAAGCTACAGTAAAGGTTCATGGGGTCTTTCCGTCTTTCCGCGGGGAGATTGCATCATCACAAACATTTCAACTTCGCTGAGTCTCAGGAGGAGACAGTGTGGCCATCGTTACGCCATTCGTGCAGGTCGGAACTTACCCGACAAGGAATTTCGCTACCTTAGGACCGTTATAGTTACGGCCGCCGTTTACTGGGACTTCAATCAAGAGCTTGCACCCCATCATTTAATCTTCCAGCACCGGGCAGGCGTCACACCCTATACGTCCACTTTCGTGTTTGCAGAGTGCTGTGTTTTTAATAAACAGTCGCAGCCACCGATTCTTTGCAACCCTTTCATGCTCCGTTGTTCACTTCACACTAATAGGGCACACCTTCTCCCGAAGTTACGGTGTCAATTTGCCGAGTTCCTTCTCCTGAGTTCTCTCAAGCGCCTTAGAATACTCATCTCGCGCACCAGTGTCGGTTTGCGGTACGGTCGTATGCAGCTGAAGCTTAGTGGCTTTTCCTGGAACCTCGTTCACTCACTTCGCGAGCAAGCTCGCTCGATCGCTGGCCTCGGTATATGTGCAGCGGATTTGCCTACTGCACGCCTACATCCAGCTAAACCGGGATATCCAACACCCGGATGAGCTATTAAGATCCGTCCCCACATCGCACTGCATATCGGTACAGGAATATTGACCTGTTTCCCATCAGCTACGCATCTCTGCCTCGCCTTAGGGGCCGACTCACTCTACGCCGATGAACGTTGCGTAGAAAACCTTGCGCTTACGGCGAGCGGGCTTTTCACCCGCTTTAACGCTACTCATGTCAGCATTCGCACTTCTGATACCTCCAGCAGCCTTTACAAGCCACCTTCACAGGCTTACAGAACGCTCTCCTACCACTTGCAATAAATTGCAAATCCGCAGCTTCGGTAACTGGCTTAGCCCCGTTACATCTTCCGCGCAGGACGACTCGATCAGTGAGCTATTACGCTTTCTTTAAATGATGGCTGCTTCTAAGCCAACATCCTGACTGTTTTAGCCTTCCCACTTCGTTTCCCACTTAGCCAATTTTAGGGACCTTAGCTGGCGGTCTGGGTTGTTTCCCTCTTGAGTCCGGACGTTAGCACCCGGTGCTCTGTCTCCCAAGCTGTACTCTTCGGTATTCGGAGTTTGCCTTGGTTTGGTAAGTCGCCATGACCCCCTAGCCAAAACAGTGCTCTACCCCCGAAGGTAATACTTGAGGCACTACCTAAATAGTTTTCGGAGAGAACCAGCTATTTCCAAGTTTGTTTAGCCTTTCACCCCTATCCACAGCTCATCCGCTAGTTTTGCAACACTAGTCGGTTCGGACCTCCAGTACCTGTTACGGCACCTTCATCCTGGCCATGGATAGATCACTTGGTTTCGGGTCTACACCCAGCGACTGAACGCCCTATTCGGACTCGATTTCTCTACGGCTTCCCTATTCGGTTAACCTTGCCACTGAATGTAAGTCGCTGACCCATTATACAAAAGGTACGCCGTCACCCTTGCGGGCTCCGACTTTTTGTAAGCATGCGGTTTCAGGATCTATTTCACTCCCCTCCCGGGGTTCTTTTCGCCTTTCCCTCACGGTACTAGTTCACTATCGGTCGATGATGAGTATTTAGCCTTGGAGGATGGTCCCCCCATGTTCAGACAGGATTACACGTGTCCCGCCCTACTTTTCGCTAGCTCAGTACCACACAGATCTTTTCACATACGGGGCTATCACCCACTATGGCCGACCTTTCCAAGTCGTTTTGTTAAGTTCTGTGCTATCACTAGCAGGCTGTTCCGATTTCGCTCGCCACTACTTTCGGAATCTCGGTTGATGTCTTTTCCTCGAGCTACTGAGATGTTTCAGTTCACCCGGTTCGCCTCTGCAACCTATGAATTCAGTTGCAGATACCTTTCGGTGGGTTTCCCCATTCGGAAATCTCCGGATCAAAGCTTATTTGCCAGCTCCCCGAAGCTTATCGCAGGCTATCACGTCCTTCGTCGCCTATCATCGCCAAGGCATCCACCACATGCTCTTATTCACTTGACCCTATAACTTTGACGTTTCTTCACAGAAACCAAAGTCAATCAAGGAATTGCCAGGTCTTTCACCTGGCGCGTTATGCCGTCTTCAATAATCGTCTTTCGACGAAGATGAAGTTCGTTTGACGCAATCAAAAAATTGTCACTGGCGGCACGGTGAGCTAAAACCTTTACGAATTCGCTCTTTCCGCCAGCAACGCTGATTCGACTCTATGAATTTTTAAAGAACAGCCGATTGATCAATCAATATTGACCAACAACAAAGAAGCCTCATGCTCGCATGAAGCCGCTTTGGTGTTGACAAGCAAGCATCGGAGGACACTCGAAATTGGTGGAGGATGACGGGATCGAACCGACGACCCCCTGCTTGCAAAGCAGGTGCTCTCCCAGCTGAGCTAATCCCCCGATGTCCTCACGTGAGTATCAGAAGAAATGGTGGGTCTAGTTGGGCTCGAACCAACGACCCCCGCCTTATCAAGACGGTGCTCTAACCAGCTGAGCTACAGACCCATGATCGATTCGCGAATCGACTTCTTCCAACAACCGATAAGTGTGGGCGTTTAACTTGAGTGGCAGTTTCCAGAAAGGAGGTGATCCAGCCGCACCTTCCGATACGGCTACCTTGTTACGACTTCACCCCAGTCACGAACCCTGCCGTGGTAATCGCCCTCCTTGCGGTTAGGCTAACTACTTCTGGCAGAACCCGCTCCCATGGTGTGACGGGCGGTGTGTACAAGACCCGGGAACGTATTCACCGTGACATTCTGATCCACGATTACTAGCGATTCCGACTTCACGCAGTCGAGTTGCAGACTGCGATCCGGACTACGACTGGCTTTATGGGATTAGCTCCCCCTCGCGGGTTGGCAACCCTTTGTACCAGCCATTGTATGACGTGTGTAGCCCCACCTATAAGGGCCATGAGGACTTGACGTCATCCCCACCTTCCTCCGGTTTGTCACCGGCAGTCTCATTAGAGTGCCCAACTGAATGTAGCAACTAATGACAAGGGTTGCGCTCGTTGCGGGACTTAACCCAACATCTCACGACACGAGCTGACGACAGCCATGCAGCACCTGTGTTACGGTTCTCTTTCGAGCACTAAGCCATCTCTGGCAAATTCCGTACATGTCAAAGGTGGGTAAGGTTTTTCGCGTTGCATCGAATTAAACCACATCATCCACCGCTTGTGCGGGTCCCCGTCAATTCCTTTGAGTTTCAACCTTGCGGCCGTACTCCCCAGGCGGTCAACTTCACGCGTTAGCTTCGTTACTGAGAAAGTGAATTCCCAACAACCAGTTGACATCGTTTAGGGCGTGGACTACCAGGGTATCTAATCCTGTTTGCTCCCCACGCTTTCGTGCATGAGCGTCAGTGCAGGCCCAGGGGATTGCCTTCGCCATCGGTGTTCCTCCGCATATCTACGCATTTCACTGCTACACGCGGAATTCCATCCCCCTCTGCCGCACTCCAGCGATGCAGTCACAGATGCAGTTCCCAGGTTGAGCCCGGGGATTTCACAACTGTCTTACATCACCGCCTGCGCACGCTTTACGCCCAGTAATTCCGATTAACGCTTGCACCCTACGTATTACCGCGGCTGCTGGCACGTAGTTAGCCGGTGCTTATTCTTACGGTACCGTCATGATCCCTCTTTATTAGAAAGAGACTTTTCGTTCCGTACAAAAGCAGTTTACAACCCGAAGGCCTTCATCCTGCACGCGGCATGGCTGGATCAGGCTTGCGCCCATTGTCCAAAATTCCCCACTGCTGCCTCCCGTAGGAGTCTGGGCCGTGTCTCAGTCCCAGTGTGGCTGGTCGTCCTCTCAGACCAGCTACAGATCGTCGGCTTGGTGAGCCTTTACCCCACCAACTACCTAATCTGCCATCGGCCGCTCCAATCGCGCGAGGTCTTGCGATCCCCCGCTTTCATCCATAGATCGTATGCGGTATTAGCTACGCTTTCGCGTAGTTATCCCCCACGACTGGGCACGTTCCGATGTATTACTCACCCGTTCGCCACTCGTCAGCATCCGAAGACCTGTTACCGTTCGACTTGCATGTGTAAGGCATGCCGCCAGCGTTCAATCTGAGCCAGGATCAAACTCTACAGTTCGATCTTGAATTTTTTGCCTCTTTCGAGGCAACTCATAAAAACGGAATTGAAGTGAACTTCACTTCTATTCTCATGAGCGTTTTAAAGTCTTGCGACTTCGTTCCGAAGAACTTGGCCACTCGCCTCAAACGCCCACGCTTATCGGCTGTATGTTTTTAAGGAACCAGCAAAACTCATCTCGTTTTGCCCGACTCGCTGCGATCAGCGAAGCCTTCGATTATCACACGTTTTTAGAAGACCTGTCAACTTCTGGGGTCTTTTTGTCGATCTCGCGATCAACTCAATCTCCCACTCAGCCCAAACTCGTCAGTCGCCTTCAGCAACTACCTCGTTTCAGCCGAGCCTGCGATTATGACACGGCTTTTGGAAGCTCATCAAGTTATTTTTTGATTTTGCCTCCTCGACCTCGAGTCGCCCTTCGGCATCTCGTCGCTTGCGCGTTGTCAGTCGAGCCCGCCAGTATATGCCAGTTTTTGCGCCGTGCGTGCCCTCTTGTTCCGTCGAGTTGAAAAGCAGGTGCAGGGACGACGAGCACTTGAGGAGAACCCCATATGGCGGGCGCCGCTCCCGCCGCGGCACAGACAGCGATCGCCCTGACCCAGGCGGCACCACGCGCCCCGGGATAATTTGCCCCACATGGCTCTCATCACACTCCTCGATGCGCAACTGGCCTTCGGCCACGTCGCGCTGCTCGACCACGCGGACTTCGCCCTGCTCGAAGCCGAGCGCATCGGCCTCATCGGCCGCAACGGCGCCGGCAAGTCCTCCCTCCTGAAGATCCTCGGCGGCCTCGAAAAGCCCGACGACGGCACGCTGCAGCTGCAGACCGGCCTTCGCGTGGCCTATGTGGCCCAGGAGCCGGCGCTCGACGCCGACGCCTCCGTCTTCCAGGCCGCCAGCGCCGGTTTGGCGCATGTCGTGGCCCTGCGTGACGAATACCTCGCCGCCGCGGACGGCGTGGACCTCGACGCACTGCAATCGCAGATCGAAGCCTTCGACGCGTGGAACTGGGAGCAGCGCGTCGACGAAACCCTGCACCGCCTCCACCTCGACCCGCAAGCGCGCGTGGGCGACCTCTCGGGCGGCACGCGCAAACGCGTGGCGCTGGCGCAGGCGCTGGTGCACGCACCGGATGTGCTGCTGCTCGACGAGCCGACCAACCACCTGGACCTCGACTCGATCGAGTGGCTCGAGCAGCTGCTGATCGACTTCAACGGCAGCGTGGTGACGATCACCCACGACCGCGCGTTTCTGGACCGCGTTGCGACCCGGATCGTCGAGCTCGACCGCGGCCACCTGCGCTCCTACCCCGGCAACTTCGCCCAGTACCTGGTGCAGAAGGACGAGCAGATCGCGCAGGAGGCCGTCATCAACGCCAAGGCCGACAAGCTGCTGGCGCAGGAAGAGGTGTGGGTGCGCAAAGGCGTCGAGGCGCGCCGCACGCGCAGCCAGAGCCGCATCGGCCGCCTGGAAGACCTGCGCCGCCGCCGCGCGACCCGCCGCGAGGCCCTGGGCAGCGTCAAGATGGACGTCGCCAGCGGCCTGCCCAGCGGCAAGATCGTCGCGGAACTCACCGAGGTGAACAAGTCGTACGGCGGCCGGCCGATCGTGCGCGACTTCAGCGCCACCATCCTGCGGGGCGACAAGGTCGGGCTCATCGGACCCAACGGCGCCGGCAAGACGACGCTGCTCAAGCTCATCCTGGGCGAGCTGGCGCCCGACAGCGGCAAGGTGCGCCGCGGCGCCAACCTCGAAGTCGCCTACTTCGACCAGATGCGCGAGGCGCTGGACCTCGACGCGCCGCTGGAAGACTTCATCAGCCCCGGCAGCGAGTGGATCGAGATCGGCAACCAGCGCAAGCACGTCAAGAGCTACCTGTCCGACTTCCTGTTCTCGCCCGCCCGCGCCAACTCGCCCGTGCGCTCGCTCAGCGGCGGCGAGCGCAACCGCCTGCTGCTGGCACGCCTGTTCGCCCGACCAGCCAACGTGCTGGTGCTCGACGAGCCGACCAACGACCTGGACATCGACACGCTGGAACTGCTCGAAGACCTGCTGCAGAAATACGAGGGCACCGTGTTCCTGGTGAGCCACGACCGCACCTTCCTCGACAACGTCGTGACCAGCACCATCGCCTTCGAGGGCGATGGCCGCTGGCGCGAATACGAGGGCAGCGTGCAGGACTGGCTGATCCAGTCGCGCCGCGCGCGCGAGATCGCTCAGGCGGCCGAAGCACGCCTGGCGGCCCCGCTGCCGAAAGCCGCGGCCGCACCAGCCCCCGTCGCGACCCCGGCGCCGCCCTCCTTGGCCCCTGCGGTCACCCGCAAGAAGCTCAGCTACAAGGAGCAGCGCGAGCTCGACGCGCTGCCCGAGCGCATCGCCGCCCTCGAGGCCGAGCAGAAGACCATCGACGAGGCGCTGGCGCAGGGCGGGGGCGCCCTCTACGGCACCGACCCGGCCCGCGCCACGCAGCTCGCCAGCCGCCACGCGCAGATCGAAGAAGAACTGCTGACCGCCCTGGAACGCTGGGAAACCCTCGGCGCCGCCTGAGCCCGCGCTGGGCCGGCGCAAGGGGCCGCGACGCGGCGGCGGCTGCATGCAGCGCGCCCGGTTGTCCGACATGGACGCCGCGCCGCGCTTGCTATACCCGGGGTCCGTTCCACCCCGACCTTGAGCCATGCCCCCTCGACCGCGCGCCGCCGGGCGCTGGCTGCCGACCGCCCTGCGCGCCAGCGCCAGCCTCCTGATCGCCCTGGCCATGACGGCCTGCGCGGAACTGCCGAAGAACGTGGACCGGCCGGAATCGGTGGCGCTCGCCTCGCCGGCCGGCACCGCGCTGGGCGACCTGGTCACGGCGCGGCGGGGCACGGCCGCGGCGGCGTCGGGCTTCGCGCTGCTCGACGGCCCGCAGTCGGCCTACGGCGCCCGGCTGGCACTCGCCGACGGCGCCCAGAAGACGCTGGACCTGCAGTACTACGCCATCCATGCCGACGCCAGCACCGGCCGCCTCATGCGCAGCGTGCGCGAAGCGGCGGCGCGCGGCGTGCGCGTGCGCATCCTGATCGACGACTTCCACAGCACCGGCCGCAACGCGCTGGTGCTTCAGCTGGCCTACGAAAAGAACATCGAGGTGCGGCTGTTCAATCCCCTCGCCGGCGCCCGCTCCTCCACCATCGGCCGCGTCCTGAACTCGCTGGGCGATGCCAAGCGAATCCAGCAGCGCATGCACAACAAGCTGTTCATCGCCGACAACGCGATGGGCATCACCGGCGGACGCAACCTGGGCGACGCCTACTTCGGCCACGGCGACGCCGGCAATTTCGTCGACCTCGACGTGCTGGCCGCCGGGCCGGTGGTGCGCGAGATGTCCAAGAGCTTCGACAGCTACTGGAACAACGAACGCGCCTACCCGGTGCAGTCGCTGGTCAGCCGCGAGGAGCTCGACAAGATCCGCGAGAAGGCGCGCGCCGACCGCGACAAGGGCAAGGGCTCCTCCGACGCACCCAAGCCACCCGACGGCGAGCCGCGGCCCTCGGGCGGCGCCTTCGAGGGCGACGGGGCCAAGGACAAGTCGCAGGCCGAGGCCCAGCGTCGCGCCCGCGTGTGGGACCAGAAGGCGCTGGACCTGAAGACCTTGCCCTTCACGTGGGCACCCGCCACCCTGATCGCCGACGGGCCCGCCAAGATCGCCGCCGACGCGCAGGCCGCCGCGGGCCCCGCGCCCAGCGCACCGCGGCCGCCGGCCGGCGAGCTGCCCACCGGCGAGACGGTGGTCGAGGGCCTGCTGCAGTTCATCGGCCAGGCCCGGCGCGACCTGCTCATCATCTCGCCCTACTTCGTGCCCGGCCCGGAGATCAAGAAGGCCTTCGCCGATGCGCGCGCCCGCGGCGTACGCATCCGCATCCTGACCAACTCGCTGGCCTCCAACGACGCGCCGATCGCCCATGTGGGCTATGCGCGCCACCGCGACGAGATGCTGGGCATGAGCATCGAGCTGTACGAGATGCGCAGCGAACAGGCCACGCTCGGCAGCGCGCTGGGGGCCTCGGGCGCCGGCGTCACCGGCGAATCGCGCGCCATGCTGCATTCGAAGGTGCTGGTGCTCGACGGCCGGCTGCTGGTGGTGGGCTCGATGAACCTCGACCTGCGCTCACAGGAGCAGAACACCGAGATCGCCCTGCTCATCCGCAGCGCCGCCCTGTCGAAGCAGGCGACCGACCTCATCGAGACCAGCCTGCGCGAAGGCGCCTGGCACGTCGAGAAGAACCCCGAGGGGTCCGGCCTGGTCTGGCGTGCGCCGCAGGGCAGCGGGCTGAAGGACGCGCGCAGCGAGCCCGACGCGAGCGTGGGCCTGCGCATGCTGCTCAAGGTGATCGGCCCGCTGGCACCGGATTCGATGCTCTGAGCTCGAATGCTCTGTTTTTCATAGCTGCTCACGCCCGATTGGCGGGCGCCGCAGCCATTTTTCTCTTGAGAGGTCAGGTCGCAGGCGCAGCCTGGACCGGCGCCGGCAGCGCCCGCTCCACCGCCCACCACGCGGGCAGCAGCGCTTGCACTGCAGGATCGCGGAAGCGGTCGTCCAGCAGGAACAGCGCGCCGCGGTCGGTTTCGGTGCGGATCACCCGACCCGCCGCCTGCGCCACCTTCTGCAGCCCCGGGTACAGGTAGGTGTAGTCGTAGCCGGCGCCGAAGCGCGCGTCCATGCGCTGGCGCACCTGCTCGTTGAAAGCGTCGTGCGGCGGCAGGCCCAGCCCCGCGATGAAGACGCCCACCAGCCGGTCGCCCGGCAGGTCCACCCCTTCGCCGAAGGCACCGCCGAGCACCGCCACGCCCACGCCGTGGCCGCCCGGCGCGAAGCGGTCGATGAAGGCGCGGCGGGCGCCGGCATCCATGGCGGGCGTCTGCGTCCACACGGGCAGGCCGGGCTGCGCGCGCGCCAGCGCCACCGAGAAGGCGGCCACGTAGTCCAGACTGCCCAGGAAGACCAGGTGGTTGCCGGGCCGCTCGCGGCAACGCTCCACCACGGCGCGCACCAGTTGCGGCAGGGCGCGCGTGCGATGGCGCGCGCGGCCCGACAGGCCGTCGGCGATGTGCAGCTCGAGCTGCTCGGGGCCGAAGGGCGAGGGCACGTCCAGCGTGGCGGTGCGCGCCGGCAGGCCCAGCGTGTCGCGGTAGAACTCGAAGGGCGCGAAGGTGGCGGAGAAGGCGACGCCGGCATGCGCCGCGGCCCAACGGCCGCGCAGCGGTGTCGCCGGCACGAGGTTGCGCACGGCCAGGCAGCCGTCGTCGGCCTCGCCGGCCACTTCCAGCAGAAAGTCGCGGTCGAAGTCCTCGATCAGCCGGTCCAGCTGCAGCAGCTCGAAGAAGCTCGCGTGCAGCGGCCCGTCCGCCGCAGCCGGGTCCTGTGCGAGGTGTTCGGTCAGCGCCACCACCGACTGGCGCACGGCCTGCGTCAGCCCGTCGGGCACCTGGGTGCGGAAGCGGCTGGCCGCATCCTCGGGCCGGGTCGCACGTCCGGCGGCCGCCCACTCGCGCTGCACGGCACGCAGCGGCCCCGCCACGGCGCGCGGCGCCATCGCCACCGCCCGGCCCAGGGCGGCGCCATCGAGGGCGCCGGAGTACATCGCCCGTCCGCGCTCGAGCAGGTTGTGCGCTTCGTCGACCAGCAGCGCGACGCGCCATTCCTCGTCCTGCGCCAGCGCGAAGAGCAGCGCGTGCGGGTCGAACCAGTGGTTGTAGTCGGCCACCACGACGTCGGCCCAGCGCACCATCTCCTGCGACAGGTAGTAAGGGCAGACCTGGGCGTCGGCCGCGATGCGGGCCAGCGCCGGCGCATCGAGCCAGCGGGCCTCGGCCGCGGCGGCGCGCGCGGCCGGCAGCCGGTCGAAGAAGCCCTTGGCCAGCGGGCAGGCATCGCCATGGCAGGCGCGCCCCGGGTGCATGCAGGCGCGTTCGCGCGATTCGAGCGCCAGCACCCGCAGCGCCGGCGCGCCGGGGTGCAGGCGTTCCAGCGCCTCCAGCGCCACGGTGCGACCCGGCGTCTTGGCCGTGAGGTAGAAGATCTTGTCGATGCGCGCGCCCGGCCGCGCCTTGAGCGCCGGAAAGAGCGCCGCCAGCGTCTTGCCGATGCCTGTGGGCGCCTGCGCCAGCAGCGGACGGCCGTCGCGCACCGCCTGGTACACACCGGCCGCGAAGCGGCGCTGCCCGTCGCGAAAGCGCGCCTGCGGGAAGGCGAGCTGGACGAGCGCGTCGTCCAGGGCCGTGCGGCGCTCGCGCTCCTGCCGCGCCCACTCGGCATAGCGGCGGCACAGCGCCTCCACATGCGCCTGGAGCTCGTCGGCGCCGAAGCGGGCTTCGACCGGCGTCTCCTCGTCGCTGTCGAGTTCGAGGTAGACAAGCGCGATCTCCAGCGCATCGAGGCCGCGATCGGCGCACAGCATGGCGCCGTAGACCTTGGCCTGCGCCCAGTGCAGGGCCCGCTGGTTGGTGCGCACGCGGGCGATCGGGCCGCGGTGCGTCTTGATTTCCTCCAGCCGGCCGGCCTCGGCGTCGAAGCCGTCGGCCCGCCCGCGCAGGAGCAGGCCGTGGCATTCCAGGCGCAGGCCGATCTCGCTTTCGTAGCCGGGGCCGCGGCGCGCCTGCACCCGGCGGTGGCCCTCCGCACCTTCCAGCCCGGACGGCGCGGGCGTGAAGCGCAGGTCTAGGTCGCCCGCGCGCGCCGCGAAAGCGCACAACGCGCGCACGGAAACAGGCAGCAACGCAGAAGGCCGGGCTTCGGCCGTGTCGGAGTCGGTCACCGCGCGACTGTACATCCGTACAGGTGAACCCCTGCGGCCCGTGCGACGCGAGCAGCCGCCCACAATGGCAGGCCACGCCGACTGCGCACCCACCATGACGCCCCACGTCGCCTTCCTCCACACCTCGCCCGTACACGTCGCCACTTTCGACCGGCTGATGCAGGCGCTCGCACCGGCCGTGGCCGTGACGCACTTGGTGGACGAGGCGCTGCTGGCCGACGCGCAGCGCCTGGGCCTGGACGACGCGCCGCTCGTGGCGCGTGTGGAAGCGACGATGGCGCGCGCCGCCGAGGACGGCGCCGCGCTGGTCGTCTGCACCTGCTCGACGATCGGAGGTCTGGCGGAGCACATGTCGACGGGGGGCCGCTTCGTCGCCGCCCGAATCGATCGTGCGATGGCCGACCGCGCGGTGCGCCGCGGTCGCAAGGTCCTGGTCGTGGCCGCGCTGCCCAGCAGCGTCGCGCCCACCGAGGCGCTGATCCGCGAATCGGCGCAGGCGCGGCGGACCGAGGTCGCCTTGCGTTCGCACGTCGTGTCCGCGGCATGGCCGCTGTTCGAGCGCGGCGACCGCGTGGGCTACATCGCCGCCATCGCGCGCGACGTGCGCCAACACTGCGGGGACGCCGACACGGTGGTGCTCGCGCAGGCCTCGATGGCGCCGGCCGCCGAGGCGCTGGTCGACCTGGGCCTGGAGGTGCTGTCCAGCCCGGCGCTGGGGGTGCAGGCGATCGCCGCGCACTTCAGGTGCGGGGCGGCGTGAACCACGGCCGCACGCCCGTGGAACGCTCCTGATTTGATAGCTGCATGCGCCCGCCCCACGGGCGCTGGAGCCATTTTTTTCTTCAAATCCCTGCGTGGCACTCGCCCTGCCTCGACGCCCGCCGCCTTGACGATGCGGCCCCACATCTGCGATTCGCCGGCCTGTCGGCCGCGGCGCAGGCGCCTGCACGACCTGGCGATGGAGCCCTTTCCATTGCTATCGATTTCATAGCTGCATCCGGCCGTGGGACGGGCGCTGGAGGCCGAAAAGACCATGAAACAGCCGGCCGAGACGCGCAACCCGCCAGACAAACGGACGGCGTGATCGCCTGCGCTGACGCGATCACATCCGCGGCAGCATGTCCGCGTGTTCCACCCGCCCCGCTTCTCGCGTCGATGCCCCTGTCGCCTGCACCGCCGCGCCGCCGTGCGCACGCCTTCGTCCTCCTTCTTTCTTCGCTGCGCCACCGCCTGATGGCCTGCGGCGTGGGCACCGCCCTGCTCGCAGCCGCCGTGCCGGCGCACGCCCTGCCCGACTGGCACGCGCGGCTCATGGGTGAGTTCGCCGCCATCGATCGCACCGAAGGCGCCGCCCTGGGCGTGTATGTGCGCGACCTCGCGAGCGGCGAGGACGCCAGCTACCGCGCCGGCGAACGCTGGTACCTGGCCTCGATGGTCAAGGTGCCGGTGGCCATCGCTGTGCTGCGCGCCGTCGAAGCGGGCCGATTGACGCTGGACACCGCGGTGACCGTGCGCGCATCGGACTACGTCGACGGCGCCGGCAGCACCAACCACGCCGCCGTGGGTTCGCAGCGCACGGTGCGCGCGCTGATCGACCAGATGATCATCCACAGCGACAACACCGCCAGCGACATGCTGATCGACCTGGTGGGCCTGAAGGCCGTCAACGAGGTGGTGCAGTCGCTGGTGCCCGAAGGCATCGGCCGCATCACCACACTGGGCGACGTGCGGCGGCAGGTGTATGGCCAGCTCACGCCCGCCGCGTCGCGGCTGTCGGGCGTCGACCTGCTGGCCATCCACCGCGAGCGCAGCGACGAGGCGCGGGTGCGCAAGGTGTCGCAACTGCTGGACGTCCCGGCGTCGCGTTTGCGCATGCCGCTGGAAGACGCCTACACGGCCTACTACGCCAGCGGCGTCAACAGCGGCCGGCTCGACGCCTATGGCGAGCTGCTGGCCCTGCTGGTGGACGGCCGCGCCCTGGGCCGACCGATGACCGACTACCTGCTGCAGGTGATGGAGCGCACCGCCACCGGGACGCGCCGCATCAAGGCCGGCCTGCCGCCGGATGCGCGCTTCGCCCACAAGACCGGCACCCAGCGCCGGCGAATCTGCGATGCCGGACTGATCACCGGCCCGCGCACCACCGATGCCGCGCAGGTACTGGTGGTGGCCTGCGTGCGGGGCGACCTCTCGCTGGAGCGCTCCGAACGTGCGCTGCAGCAGGTGGGCGCCGCGCTGTGCCGCTCCGGCCTGCTGACCCGAGGAGTTCCCGATGCGCCGACTTGCCCTGCTGCTGTGCCTGCCGCTGTTCCTGCTGCCGCTCGCTGAAAGCGCGCATGCGGCGGACTGGCGCGACGCCCTCGGCGCACAGATCGACCGCATCGATCGCGACACGCCGGGCGAGCTCGGCGTGTACGTCAAGCGCCTGAACGGCGGCGAAACGTACAGCCACGGCGCCGAGCGCTTCTGGTACCTTGGCTCGATGACCAAGGTGCCGATCGCCGTCGCGGTGCTGCAGCAGGTCGACGCGGGCAAGCTGAAGCTCTCGGACACGGTCGAGCTGCAGGATGCCGACCGCATCGACGTGAGCCGCGTGGTGCGCGAGCGCACGGGCCGGCGCTACACCGTCGATGCCCTGCTGGACCGCATGCTCAAGGACAGCGACAACACCGCTGCCAACATGCTCATCCGCACGGTCGGCGAAGACACCGTGCAGCGCAGCGCCGCCCAGGCGCTGGGCACGCAGGGCTTCAAGCGCATCACCAACTTCGCGACCATGCGGCGCGACGTCTATGCCGAGATCCATCCTTCGGCGCGCGAGCTGCCCAACACGGCGCTGGTGCAGGTCGCCAATGCGCCCCTGGGCCCCGGCCGAGTGCAGGCCGTGCAGCGCGCCCTGAAGCTCAAGAACGGCGACCTGCAGGCACGTACCATCGACGACGCCTACGACCGCTACTACCGACACGACATCAATGCGGCCACGCTCGATGCCTACGGCGCCATGCTGGAGAAGCTGGCGCGCGGCGAGCTGCTGAAGCCGGCGAGTCTGCAGCGCCTCTATGCCGCGATGAAGCTGGGCACCTTCACCAACCACCGGCTGCAGGCCGGGCTGCCGCGCAGCGAGCCCTTCATCCACAAGACCGGCACGCAGTACAAGCGCGCCTGCCATGCCGGCGTGCTGCGCCCGCAGGACCGCGGCGCCGATGCGGTGGTGGTGGCGGTGTGCGCGGCTGGCATGGACGAGCACAAGGACGTCGACGCGGTCTTCCAGCAGGTGGGCCGGGCCATTGCGCAGACGGCGCTGCGGCCCGAGCAGTCGGCCGCGCGCTGAAGCGCGGCACCCCTCAGGCCGCCTGCAGCATCGCCTCGGGCGTGTCGTTGACCGTCGTGCGGCGCAACTCGCGGCGCTCGGCGATGTCGTAGCGCCGGCCGCGGTGCAGCGTGGCGCGGTTGTCCCACATCACCGTGTCGCCGGCCTGCCATTCGTGGCGGTACACGAACTCGCGCTGCGTGGCGTGTTCCAGCAGGTCGAGCAGCAGCATGCGGCTCTCGGCCGTCGGCCAGCCCACGATCTGCCGTGCATGCACGCCGACGAAGAGCACCTTGCGCCCCGACCCCGGGTGCGTGTCGATCAGCGGCCAGACGGCCGGCGGGATCTCCTTCTTCTGCGCGTCGGTGTAGGCCTCGTCGCCCAGCAGCAGGCGCGTGTGCAGCGCGAAGTGCTCGGCGCTCAGGCCGGCAACCGCGTCGCGTGTGCGGGCGTCGAGTGCGTCGTGCGCGGCGCGCAGGTCGGCGAACTCGGTCTCGCCACCCCAGCTCGGGTTGATGACGGAATGCAGCATCGAATACGCCGCACGCGGGTTCATGAAGGAACTGTCGCTGTGCCACAGCTGGTTGGCGAAGTTCGACAGGTTCTTGGGCGAATCGCGCCGCGCCACCTGGCCCTGCGCATCGACGTTGGAGATGTCGATCAGCCGCTCGTCCTCCAGCCGCTCGGGCCGCTTGAAGACGCGCTTGAGGCCGATGTCCAGCGGGCCGAAGCTGCCGGAAAGGCGCAGCTGCTGCTGCGCCGTGAGCGGCTGGCCGCGCCACACCAGCACAGCGTACCGGTTCATCGCGGCGTTGATGGCGCGCACGTCGGCGTCGGCCAGCGGCTGCGCGAGGTCGATGCCCGAAGCCTCGGCGGCGAAGTGCGGATGCAGGGGTTGAAGGTGGAGGGACGACATGGAAAAGGACTCCGGATTCAATCGAGGGAGATGCGGGCGTCGGCGACGACCTTGGACCAGCGCTTCATCTCGCTGCGCAGCAGGGCGTCGAACTGGGCCGGCGTGGAGGCGACCACCTGCATGCCGAGGTCTTCGATGCGCTTGCGCGTCTCGGGGACGGCGAGCACGCGCGCGGTGTCGGCCTGGATCTTGTCGACCACGGGCCGAGGCGTGGCCGCCGGTGCGACGAAGCCCAGCATGCCGATGACCGAGAAGCCCGGCACGGTCTCGGCCGCGATCGGGAAGTCGTAGCCGGGCACGCGCTTGTCGCCCAGCGTGGCGATCATCTTCATGCGGCCGGCCTGCACATAGGGGATGACCGAGAGGAAGGGGTCGATCACGATGTCGATGCGCCCGCCCATGAGCTCGGTGTGCGCCGGCGCGCTGCCCTTGAAGGGCGAGTGCAGCATGTCGAAGCCGGCCTCGCGCTTGAGCAACTCGCCGCCCAAGTGCGTGGTGCTGCCGGCGCCGGGGGTGCCGTAGGTCAG
Source organism: Xylophilus ampelinus (assembly GCF_901875635.1). GTDB lineage: Bacteria > Pseudomonadota > Gammaproteobacteria > Burkholderiales > Burkholderiaceae_C > Xenophilus. Next base: position 16,953 of record NZ_CABFMN010000116.1, read on the forward strand.
CTTGCCGGGGTTCTTCTTGGCCCAGGCGATCATCTCGGCCAGGTTGTTGAAAGGCGCGTCCACGCGCGCCACGATGGCCTGCTGCAGCAGCACCAGCTGCGTGATGCCGGCCAGGTCCTTCGCCGTGTCGTAGGGCAGCGTCTTGTGCAGGTACGGATTGACGGCCAGCGACGAGTTGGCGATGCCGAAGGTGTAGCCGTCGGGCGCCGCCTTGGCGATGTAGTCCATGCCGATGATGGTGCCGGCACCGGGCTTGTAGTCGACCAGCACGGTCTGCCCGCCCCAGGCTTCCTGCAGCTTCACCGCGATCAGCCGCGCCATGGTGTCGGTCGGGCCGCCGGGCGGGAAGGGCACGATCATCTTCACGGGCTGTTTCGGGAAGGCCGCGGCCGTGGGCTGCGCCCAGCCCAGGGCAGGGAGGCCGGCAGCGGACGCAGCCAGGGCCGCGCCGTGCAGGAATCGGCGTCGTTGCATCGTGTCTCCTGATTATTTTGGAACAGTGTTCCGAAATAATGACATCGATGCCGATCGCTGTCCAGCGCCGCGCCACAATCGCGTTCGCATGCCACGCCGACCGACGCCCCCCTCCTCACCGCCTGCCGAAGCCGCCATGGAAACGCCTGCCGCGCGCGACGAGGTTTCCGCGCTGGCACGCGGCCTGGCCGTGCTTCGGGCGCTGGCCGATGCGCCGGGCCCGTTGTCGAACCGGGCCCTGACGGACGCCACGGGAATCCCCAAGGCCACCGTGTCGCGGCTCGCCGCCACGCTGGTGGCGGGCGGCTTCGTGCAGCAGGACCCGGACAGCGAGCGCTTCCAGCTCGGCCCGGCGCTGCTGGACCTGAGCAGCGCCTACCTGCGCAACTTCGACATGCGCGCCCTGTGCCGGCCCCACTTGGCGGACCTGGCCGACCGCGCGCAGGCCAGCGTGCACCTGGGCGTTCGCGACGGGCTGGACATCCTCATGATCGACACCGTGCGCCCGCGCTCGGCCGTGATCCTCACGCGCACCGACATCGGCACGCGCATGGACATCGCCACCTCGGCCTGCGGGCGCGCGTACTTCGGCGCGCTGCTTCCGGCGGAACGCGAGGCGCTGCTGCAGGACTACCGGCGCGAGGCGCCCCAGCGCTGGAAGGCGGCGCGCGAGATGCTGCTGCGCGGCGCCGCGGACGTCGAGGCCCACGGCTACGGCAGTTCCTTCCAGGAATGGCATCGCGACATCAACGCGATCGGCTTCACGCTGCGCGGGCCGCGCGGCGAGCTGTACGCGCTGAGCTGCGGCGGGCCGGCCTATGCGCTGTCGCCGAAGACGTTGCGCACGCAGGTGGCGCCGGCCGTGCTGGCCGCCCAGAAGGCGATCGGGCGTGCCTGCGGCGTGACGCCGTCGGGCGGTACGCTCAGCTGACCTTGTCGTCCTCTTCCTTGGCTTCGGCCATGGCCTCGGGTTCGAGTTCCTCGGCCTCGCGGTTGTAGTGGATGAACACGCCCCAGCCGGCGAGCAGCACCCCCACGGCGACGACCAGGGCGCCCGCATAGAGCATGTCGGCGGGCTGCTTCTGCGCCTTGAACGCCGCCACCAGTCCCTCGACGGCCAGTGCCACCACGAGCACGACCAGGAAGCGCGACAGGAAGCGGCGCACGCGCGTGGGTCCGCTGATGTGGGCTTCGCGAACGACCTCCTCCTCGGCGATGGTGCGCGAGATCTGCAGCGCCACCACCGCCGATGCCAGCACGCCCAACGCCTCGATGATGCTGGCCGCCGAGCCGCGGTCGAGGCCGCCGCCGAAGGCATCCCAGCCGATGCGCGCCGCGATCACCAGCAGCATCAGCGAGGCCGCGGCGAAGACCACGGCCATGAGGGCGTGCACGATGGGAAAGAGGTCGAGGATGCGCTTCATGGCGGGGCAGCTTGCCTGCCTGGCGCGAACGCGTCTGTCAGGCAAGGCGGCGCTGCCCGGCAGGACGGCAGCCCGCCGCGGCGCCGACCTCAGGCTGCTGCCGCCTGCGCGCCGGGCGCCTCGCGCCTGGCCCGGTGGTAGCGGCCCGTGCCGCGGGTCAGCACCGTGTCGTCGGCCAACAGCTGGCCGGCCTCGTGCTCCGGCCGTCCGGCCAGCCGCTCGTACAGCGGTCCGAAATCGATCCGCGCCAGTTCCAGCAGTTCGTCGAGGTTTCCCAGCACGAAGTACGTTTCCTGGAAGTCGTCGATGCGGTAGCGCGTCTGCATCACCCGTTCGAGCCGGAAGCGCACGCGGTTGGGCGAATCGTCTTCCACCGCGAAGCGCGTCTCGCTGGCCGACGAAGCGATGCCGGCCCCGTAGATGCGCAGGCCGTCGGCCTGCTGCACCAGGCCGAACTCCACCGTGTACCAGTACACCCGCGCCAGCTTGTCGAGCACGCCCAGGCGGTGTGCCCGCAGACCGCCTTCGCCGTAGGCCTGGATGTAGTCGGCGATGACCGGGTTCATGAGCATCGGCACATGGCCGAACACGTCGTGGAAGACGTCGGGCTCTTCCAGGTAATCGAGCTCGTGCGGCTTGCGGATGAACTGCCCGGCCGGAAAGCGCCGGTGGGCCAGGTGGTCGAAGAACACGTCGTCGGGCACCAGGCCCGGCACGGCCACGACCTCCCAGCCGGTGCGCTTCTTCAGCACCTTGGACATCTGCTCGAAGTCGGGAATCTGCTCAGGCCCGATGGGCAGGTCCTGCATGCCGAGGATGAAATCGTCGCAGGCACGACCCGGCAGCAGCTTCGACTGGCGCTCGAAGAGCGTGCGCCACACGGCATGCTCCTCGGGCGTGTAGTTCGACCAGCCCTGGTCGATGGTCCAGTCGGGGCGGGCGGGCGCATGCCCATCACCCGCCGCCAGGCCGTGCTTGGCCGATTCCTTGAGTTGCTGCTTGAGCATTGGGACTCCCTTCGCAGACCCGGCCGCGGGTGTCAGGCCGTTGCCTTGCCCGATGCCTTCTTCTCGTCCACGGCGAGCACGCCGCGGTTGATCTGGTCACGCTCGAGCGATTCGAACAGGGCCTTGAAGTTGCCTTCGCCGAAGCCCTCGCGGTAGTTGCCCTTGCGCTCGATGAACTCGAAGAACACCGGGCCCAGCATCGGCTCCGAGAAGATCTGCAGCAACAGGCGCGGCTGGCCGCCCTCGGTCGTGCCGTCCAGCAGGATGCCGCGTGCCTGCAGTTCGCCCACCGACTGGCCATGGCCGGGCAGGCGCTTCTCGAGGTTGTCGTAGTAGATGTCGTTGGGGGCCGTCAGCAGCGGGATGCCGGCCATCTGCAGCGCGTCGATCGACTTCAGCAGATCGTCGGTCAGCAGCGCGATGTGCTGGATGCCCTCGCCATTGAACTGCATGAGGAATTCCTCGATCTGGCCGCCGCCCTGCTTGGATTCCTCGTTCAGCGGAATACGGATCAGCCCGTCGGGTGCCGTCATGGCCTTCGACGTGAGCCCCGTGTATTCGCCGGAGATGTCGAAGTAGCGGATCTCACGGAAGTTGAAGAGCTTTTCGTAGAAGCCGGCCCAGTACGCCATGCGCCCGCGATACACGTTGTGCGTCAGGTGGTCCACCACCTGGAAGCCGTGGCCTTTCGGGTTGCGCTCGACGCCGGGCAGGAACTCGAAGTCGATGTCGTAGATGGACTTGCCGTCCTCGTAGCGGTCGATCAGGTACAACGGCGCGCCGCCAATGCCCTTGATGGCCGGCAGGCGCAGTTCCATCGGGCCCGTCGGGATTTCCACCGGCTGCGCGCCCAGCTCCAGCGCGCGCCGGTACGCCTTGTGCGCGTCCTTGACGCGGAAGGCCAGCCCGCAGGCCGAGGCGCCGTGCTCGGCGGCGAAGTAGGCGGCCAGGCCCGGCTCGTTGTTGACGATGAAATTGATGCCACCCTGGCGGTACAGCAGCACGTTCTTCGAACGGTGACGCGCCACCAGCGTGAAGCCGAGCTTCTCCAGCATCGGCTCCAGGAAGCCCGGCTTGGGCGAGGCGAACTCCACGAACTCGAAGCCACACAGGCCCATGGGGTTGTCGAACAGGTCGGTCATTTCATCGTCTCCGGGGGTGGGGCGGCCGGCGGCCGGGGCATCTGTCGACTGTAGGCATTCCGGGACGCATTTATCTTGCAATCTCGGGAGCATTGGCGCCCTTGCGCGCCGAATTCATGCGAGCATCGGCCGATGGACGACATGATCGAGCTCGATTCGCTGGACCGGCGCATATTGGCTGTACTCCAGAAGCAAGGCCGGATCTCCTTCGACGAGTTGGGCGGGCAGGTCGGCCTGTCGGCCTCGGCAGCGCTGCGCCGGGTGCGCCGCATGGAGGACGCCGGCGTGATCGCCGGCTATGCCGCCCTGGTCAGCGCCAGGCGCGTGGGCCTGAGCCTCACGGCGTACATCAACGTGCGCCTTGAGAAGCACAGCGGCCGCGGCAAGCGCACGCCGATGGACGATTTCGCCGCCGAACTCGCGACCTGGGACGAGGTGGTCGAGTGCGTGTCACTCAGCGGCGACATGGACTTCCTGCTGAAGGTGGTGGTGGCCGACATGGACCACTACACACGCTTCGTCATGGAGACGCTGCTCAAGCACCCCAGCGTGCAGGACTGCAAGACCAGCTTCGTGATGCGGCCGCTGAAGTCGGGCGTGTCAGTGGTGTAGCGCAAAAGGTGCGGCCGCTCATGCCGCGATCGGCGCCCATCCGTCGCGCAGCAGCCCCACACCCAGTTCGTGCACGCCGTCCCACACGATCTGCACCCCCAGGCACAGCAGGATGAAGGCCGACAGGCGCAGGAAGATCACGGTGCCGGCTTCGCCGAGCGGCCGCAGCAGTTGCTGCGCATAGCGGAAGGCCAGGAAGGTGAGCCCGCCGATGGCGATCAGCGCTAGGACGGCGCCGGTGCTGCGCGCGAGGGTCAGGGTCCAGCGCAGGTCGGCCAGCGACACGCCCACGGTGATCGCCGCCGCGATCGACCCCGGCCCGCAGCTGATCGGGAAGGTGAGCGGGTAGAAGGCCTGGCGGCTCGCCATCTCCGGCGTGAATGCCTCGGCCAGCTGGGTGCGCGAGTCGCTGCCGGCCTGGCTGGTGGTGAGCATGCGCCAGGCGTTGGCGGCCACGATCATGCCGCCGCCGACGCGCACGATGGGCAGCGAGATGCCGAAGAACTCCAGCACGTAGACGCCCACCAGCATCGCGCCGAGCAGCAGCCACACCATGTTGCGTGCGATGCGTCGCGCCAGCAGCGCGCGAGTGTCGGGCGAGGCGCCTTCGGTCAGGCCCAGGAAGATCGGCGCCGTGGCGGCGGGGTTGAGGATGGGCAGCAGCGCCGCGAGCACGAACAGGAAACTCTTGCCCAGGGCACCCAGCAGCTCGAGCGTCATGGCGCCGTCTTCAGGCCTTGGAGGCCGCGGGGTCCGACAGCTCGCGCAAGCGTCGGCGCAGCGCGCGCTCGCGCCGCTCCTCGGCCTCGTGGTCCTCGCGCAGGCCGCGCCACAAGGCCACGGCCATGAGCACGATCACGACGGTGAAGGGCAGCGCGAAGACGATGGTGGCCGTCTGCACCGACTTGAGGCCGCCGGCCATCAGCAGGCTGGCGGCCACGCCGGCCACCAGGAGGCCCCACGCGATCTTGATGCGCGCGCTCGGGTTCTCCTTGCCGCCGCTGCTCATCATGCCGAGCACGAGCACCGCCGAGTCGCCCGAGGTCACGAAGAACACGACCACCAGCACGGTGGCGATGCCCGACATCAGCGTGCCCAGCGGCAACTGGCCGAACATGCTGAACAGTGCCGTGGAGACGTCGGCCTTCACTGCCTGCGCGATCGGCACGTGCTGCATGATTTCCAGGTTCAGCGCGGTGCCGCCGAAAACGGAGAACCAGAGGAAGGCGGCGATCGTCGGCGCGGCGACGGTGCCGAGGATGAACTCGCGCACCGTGCGCCCGCGCGACACACGCGCGATGAACAGGCCCACGAAGGGCGACCAGGACACCCACCAGGCCCAGTAGAAGAGGGTCCACGTGCCGACCCAGCTGCTGTCGCGGAAGGGCGTCATGCGCAGGCTCATGCGCACGAATTCGCTGGCGTAGCTGCCCAGGGTCGAGGTGAAGGTGTCGATGATCGCGACCGTCGGGCCGAGCACGAAGACCGCCAGCGCCAGCAGGGCCGCCAGAATGAGGTTGAAGTTCGACAGCAGCTTGATGCCGCGGTCGACCCCGCTGACCGCCGACGTGACGAACAGCACCGTGGTCACGGCGATGATGAGCAGCTGCGCCGTTTCGCTCACCGGCACGCCGATCACGGCGCTCAGGCCGCTGTTGATCTGCAGCGCGCCCATGCCCAGCGAGGCCGCCACGCCGAATGCCGTGGCGATCACCGCCAGGACGTTGACGACCGGGCCGAGGCGCCGCACCGGTGCCCACGGCAGCGCCTCGACGGCCGTGCTGACCAGCGCCGAGCCGCCGCGCCGGAACTGGAAGAACGCGATGGCCAGCGCCACGATGCTGTATACCGCCCACGGGTGCAGCCCCCAATGGAAGAAGCTGTAGCGCATCGCGGCGTTGGCCGCCTCGGGGGTACCGGGCGCAATGCCCGGCGGCGGCGTGCCGTAGTGCGACACCGGCTCGGCCACGCCCCAGAACACCAGTCCGATCCCCATACCGGCCGCGAACAGCATGGCGAACCAGGAGCCGAGCGAGAACTCGGGCTCCTCGTCCTCGGCGCCCAGCTTGAGCCGGCCGTAGCGGCCGAAGGCGAGCACCAGGGCCAGCACCACGAGGCCCAGCACCACCCACAGATAGAACCAGCCGAAGTTGCGGATGATCGTGGCGAGCATGCCGTCGAAGACGGCGCCGAGATGGGCCGGGGCGATGACGCCCCAGACGACGATGGCCAGAATCAATCCGGCGGAAACGATGAGCTGCATGGCTCCTCCCTGAATGGCCGATGACCGCACGCGTCGAGCGGTGCGGGCAGGCTCGACCGTGGTCGGCGCGTCGGCGGGGTTTGAGACGGAGTGGCAAGACAGGGCGGCCCGATGTGCCAGAGATCCCCACCCCGAGTGGATGGTGCTGTCAGCAAGGGCCGGCAGACCTGGGCGCTGGCCGGCGTCGCGCAGTCGGGACGCCGGCGGGGCCTGTGCCGGACCCGTGATTTTAGCAAGGGCGATGCCACGCTTCCGGCCGGCGTCTGCGCCCGGACCTATGCCCATGCGGGAGAGAGGACAGCGATACTGTCGTCCTTCAAACGGCCGCCTGCATGCGCTTGACCTGCAGTGGCGGCTTTCAGGTTGTCATCCAAAGAAGTGTCCGCACCCGATCTCCCTCCGCTGCATGGCGAAGACGACCGCTGGACTGAGGCCGCCGGCGGATTGCTGCTGGCCTTCGGGGCCTCGGCCGTGTGCTGCTACGACACCGAGGAACGCGTTCGCGCCTGGAACGCGCGTTATCTCGAGTTCTTTCCCGAAATGCGCGAGCTCGTTCGCGTCGGCCTGCCCGTGGCCGACACGATCCGGCCCTTTCTGCAGCGCCAGCACCCCGACGCCGGCGCAGCCGAGCTCGATGCCGCGCTGGCCAATGCCCTCTGGCGCCACGGCAATGAGCAGGGGCCGCTGCGCTACCAGCGGGCCGACAGCGGCCGCTGGCTGGAGCTGCGCATGTTTCCCCTGCCGGGCGGGCGGATCAAGCTGTGGACCGACGTCACGCACAGCGGGACCGAAGGCACCGACGCGAGCGTGCTGCTGGAGCTGCTCACGGTCACCAACCTCGGCGTCATCCTGCACGACGCCCAGGGGCAGCTGCGCTACGCGAACTCGCGCTTCTTCTCGGAGCATTTCCTGCCGGTGCTGCGCGAGGTGCCCGACATCCGCCAGCGCCACGTCCAGGGGGACTACTGGCGCCGCTACTCGGCGATGTTCGAGCCCTCCGACGCCTTCCGCGCGCTGTGCGACAGCCGGCACGGCGGTCCCCTGCCTGCGCCCGTGACGCTGCGCGGCACCACCGGCCGCAGCTACCGCATCGAGGAGCACGCGCTGCACGGCGGCATCGCCTCGCTGTGGACCGATGTGACCGACCTGGCCGACCGCGAGCAGGCGCTGGCGCAGGCACATGCCGAGCTGGCAGGCCTGAACGCGCAGTTGCGGCGCATGGCCCTGACCGACCCGCTCACTTCCCTGCCCAACCGCCGCGCACTCGAACTGGCCCTGGCGGAAAGGAGCGACGTGACGGCGATCGCGCTCGTCGATGTCGACCACTTCAAGGCCATCAACGACCGCTTCGGCCACGAGGCCGGCGACGCCGTGATGGCCGAGGTCGCGAGCCGGCTCGCTGGCGCACTGGCGCCGCAGGAACTGCTGGGCCGGCTGGGCGGCGACGAGTTCGCCATCCTGCTGGCCAGCGCCGACGAGGCCGCGACGCTGGCCCGCGCCGATGCCTTGCGGCGGGCGGTGAGCGCACGGCCCGTGGCGCTCAGCCACGACGCGCTGGTCGTCACCGTCAGCCTCGGCGTCGCGGCACGAGAGGCATCGGAAGTGCCTGCGGACATGCTCCGGCGCGCCGACATGGCCCTGCTCGGCGCCAAGGCCCAGGGGCGCGACGTGGTCGGCAGCGCGCTCGCGCCGGCACCCGACCGCACGAGCACCGACCAGGCCACGCCCGTTGCCGGGCCCGACGTGCGCCTGAACGCCGACTTCGGCCTCGACCCTGCGGCCCTGGCGGCCCGCCATGGCACGCAACATCCGGTCTTCACACGCGCGCGCTGGGCCGAAGCCCAGCGGCAGGGACTGACGCTCGATCACTACTGGGGCTGGGTGCACTACAACCTGGGCCTGTCGGCCCCCGACGCCTGAGCCGCGCCGGCCGCGCAGCGCGGCCTCAAAGCCCGTCGCGCACCCGGCAGAACACCTTCCAGAACGTGGCGTCCTGCGTGGTCGCGAAGTTGATGCGCATCAGCGTGGTGGGCTGGCGGCGCGCGTGGAACAGCGAGCCCGGCGCGATGAGGTAGCCCTCGTCGAGCATGCGCTGCGTGAGCGCGTCGGTGTCGGCACCGGTTTCGATCCAGCCAAACAGGCCCGCGGGCTCGGAGGCCAGCGTGCAGCCGTGCGCCAGCGCGAGTTTCACCGCGCGGCTGCGCGCGCCGTCCAGCCGCACGCGGATGCGCTCGACGTGGCGGCGCAGCTGCCCCTGGTCGATGCACCAGGCCAGCGCCCGCTCGAACAGGGCCGGGGTGGTCAGCGTGGCCAGCAGCTTGGTCTCGAGCAGGCGCTCGACCAGCGGCGGCGACGCGGCCAGGAAGCCGATGCGCCAGTTGGGCGCCAGGATCTTGGCGAAGCCGCTGACGTAGATGGTGCGTTGCAGGCCGTCCAGCGTCGACAGCCGCGTGGCGTGCTGCGGCGCGAGGTGACTGTAGGTGTCGTCCTCGACGATGTGGAAGTCGTGCTGGTGGGCCAGCTGCAGCACGCGGTGCGCGCCGGCCGGGCTGAGGCTGTGGCCGGTGGGGTTGTGCAGCACGCTGACGCTGACGAAGAGCTTGGGCTGGTGCGCCTCGCAGTAACGCTGCATCACCGCCAGGTCGGGCCCGTCGGCCAGGCGCGGCACCGGCAGCACGCGCATGCCCAGCGCCTCCAGCCGCGCGAACTCGACCGCCCAGCCCGGCTCCTCGACCATCACCGGATCGCCCGCGCGCAGCAGGGTGCGGCTGACGATGTCCAGCGCGTGCGTGGCGCCAACGGTGGTGACGATCTGCGAGGGCGCCACCTCCAGCTGAATGCCGGCCAGCTTCTTGGCCAGGCTGGCGCGCAGGCCGGCGTCGCCCGCTGGATCGCCGTACTGCAGCGAGAACTCCTGCAGCGCCTTGACGCTGGTGACCTTGCGCACCGCAGTCGGCATGAAGGTGCTTTCCAGCCAGTCGGGCGGCAGCACGCCCATGCCGGGTTGCGGCTTGGCGCTCTGGCGGTGGAACATGCCGCGGATCAGCGTGCTGGCATCGGCCGGCGCCCGCGCCAGCACGGTGGTCACGGGCTGCACCGGGTCTGCTACGTTTTTGATAGCTTTCGACGCCCGCCCCGCGGGCGTTGCGGCATCATTTCTTACATAGAAGCCGCGCTGGCGCCGGGCTTCGACCAAGCCCTGCGCGAGCAGCTGGTCGTAGGCGGCCACCACCGTGTGCGGGCTCACGCCCTGTTGGCGCGCACACTCGCGCACCGAGGGCAACCGCGCGCCGGGCGCCAGCAGGCGGTTGCGGATGCGCTCGGCGAAGCGCTCGGCGAGCTGGTCGGTCAGGGTCTGGGCGGAAGTGCGGGTGAGCATGTGTGTCGGTGCCCCGAGCAGTACAGATGGGCACCATGTCCGATCATCTGTACCGGTACTGTAATGGTCGCGAGTTTAGAGTCTGTGTCCATGAACTGGCAAGAATTCACCGCGCTGCTGGTGCTGGCCACCGCGATGAGTTTTTCGCCGGGGCCCAACACCACGCTGTCGACCGCGCTGGCGGCCAATGGCGGCCTCAAGCGCGCCATGCGCTTCGTGGTGGCGGTGCCGGTGGGGTGGAGCGCCCTGCTGCTGCTGTGCGCCGGCGGCGTCGGCGCGCTGGTGACGGCCGCGCCCCACGTGCGCATCGCGATCAAGGCACTGGGCATCGCCTACCTGATGTGGCTGGCCTTCAAGCTCTCGCGAAGCGGCCAGCTCGGCCAGGCCGATGCGGGCCGGATGCAGGTGGGCTTCTGGCAGGGCGTGGGGCTGCAGTTCGTCAACATCAAGGCCTGGCTGCTGGCGTTGACGCTCGTCGCGGGCTGGGTCGCCGGCCAGACCGAGCCGGCGCAGCGCGTGGCGGTGCCGCTCGGCGTGATGCTGGTCTTCGCTTTCGCCAGCAACCTCGCGTATGCCGCGGTGGGCGCGCTGCTGCGCGCCTGGCTGGCGCAGGGCCGGCGCCTGCTGTGGTTCAACCGCTGCATGGCCGGGGTGCTGGTGCTGACGGCGGCCTGGATGGTGAAGGCATGAGTCGATCGCACGGAGCCAAGACGCACAGCGCTACGCCGGGCACACCGCGGAACCGGCTTCGCCGGGCCGCTGGTGTTGCCCCCGGCCGGGAGTTGGCGGAGGCGACACGCAGTGCGCCGGAGACTGGGGGCGAGCGACAAGCTCTCTTCGGGCTGTGGCTCGGCGTGCTGGGCGTCGCGATCTTCGCCATCACGCTGCCCATGACGCGGTTGGCCACCGGCACGGCCGACGCGCCGCAGCTCTCGCCCTGGTTCGTGACGCTGGGCCGCGCGGCGCTGGCGGGCGGGCTGTCGGCCGTCTTCCTGCTCGCCACGCGCTCGCCGCTGCCGCAGCGCCACCAGTGGAAGCCGCTGGGCATGGCGGTGCTGGGCAACGCGATCGGCTACCCGCTGCTGCTGGCCTACGCGCTGCGCGTGGTCACGGCGAGCCACGCGGCCGTCATCACGGCGTTGCTGCCGCTGGTTTCGGCCATGGTCGCGGCCTGGGTGCTGCACCAGCGCGCGCGGCTGGGCTTCTGGGTCTGCGCGGTGCTGGGCAGCGCGCTGGTGGTGGCGTTCTCGCTGCTGCGCGCGCAGCAGCAGGGCCACGGCTTCGGCTTCGAATGGGCCGACCTGTTGCTGGTGGGCGCCGTCATCGCCGCGTCCTTCGGCTACATCTACGGCGCGCAGGTCACGCCGGCGCTGGGCGCCGAGCGCGTGATCTGCTGGGTCTGCGTGATGGCGCTGCCGCTCACCCTGCCCGCCACACTGCTGCTGTGGCCCGAGGAACCGGTTGCCACCTCGGCGTGGGTCGGCTTCGTCTACCTCGGCGTGTTCTCGATGTGGATGGGCTTCTTCGCCTGGTACCGCGGGCTGGCCATCGGCGGCGCGCTGCGCGTGAGCCAGACGCAGCTGCTGCAGCCCTTCCTCTCGATCCTTGCCGCCATCCCTCTTCTGGGCGAACCGCTCGACGCGGTCACCCTCGGCTTCGCCGCCGCCGTGGTCGCCACGGTGGTGGTGGGCAAACGCCTCTCGCAACCCCCGACTTCTTCACCGCCCACGGCGGCACATCCCAGGAGCACGACGACATGAAGTGGACCCTCGCCGCACGCGCGGAAAAAATGAACCCCTCGGCCATCCGCGAGATCCTCAAGGTGACCGAGCGGCCGAACGTGATCAGCCTGGCCGGCGGCCTGCCCTCGCCGAAGACCTTCCCGGTGAGCGCCTTCGCGCAGGCCTGCGCCGACGTGCTGGCCAACGACGGCCAGGCCGCATTGCAATACGCCGCGAGCGAAGGCTATGCGCCGCTGCGCCGCGCGGTGGCCGACATGCTGCCCTGGGACGTCAATCCCGACCAGGTGCTGATCACCACCGGCTCGCAGCAGGGCCTGGACCTGATCGCCAAGGTGCTGCTCGACCCCGGCAGCAAGGTGCTGGTCGAAACGCCCACCTACCTGGGCGCGCTGCAGGCCTTCAGCCCCATGGAGCCGCAGCCCGTGAGCGTGGCCAGCGACAGCGAGGGCGTGCTGCCCGACGACCTCACGGCGAAGGCCGAGGGCGGACGCTTCGTCTACCTGCTGCCCAACTTCCAGAATCCCACCGGCCGCACCATGAGCGAGGCACGCCGCGCCGCCGTGAGCGCCGCCGCGCAGGCCGCCGGCCTGCCGATCGTGGAGGACAACCCCTACGGTGACCTGTGGTTCGACGAGGCGCCGCCGCTGCCGCTCACCGCGCGCAACCCCGAGGGCTGCATCTACCTGGGCTCCTTCTCCAAGATCCTCGCGCCCGGCCTGCGCCTGGGCTTCCTGGTGGCGCCCAAGGCCATCTACCCCAAGCTGCTGCAGGCCAAGCAGGCGGTGGACCTGCACACGCCGATCTTCACGCAGCGCATGGTGTCGGCGGTGATGAAGGACGGCTTCCTGGACCGCCACGTGCCCACCATCCGCGCGCTGTACAAGCAGCAGCGCGACGCGATGGTGAGCGCCCTGCAGCGCGACATGAAGGGGCTCGATGTCGAGTTCAACGTGCCCAAGGGCGGCATGTTCCTGTGGCTGCGCATGCCCGAGGGCATCGACAGCACGCCGCTGCTAGCGCAGGCCGTGGAGCGCAACGTGGCCTTCGTGCCTGGCGCACCCTTCTACGCCGGCGAGCCCGACACGCGCACGCTGCGCCTGTCCTTCGTGACGGCGACGATGGAGCAGATCGACACCGCGATCGCCGCCCTGGCCGCGACGGTGCGCGAGGCGCTGGCGCACCGCACGGCGGCGCAGATCACGCAGCAGCTCGCAGCCGCCTGAGCCTCAGACCTTCAAGCCAAATCGGCCGCTGGCGCCCGCGGGACGGGCGGTGGCAGCTATGTTCTTCGTAGCAACCCCGGCCGTTCGGGCTGAGCCTGTCGAAGCCCCGCTCCCCGGCTTCGACCCTTCGACAAGCTCAGGACAGGCCAAGCTCACCCCGAACGGCGGGGCACGCATCCCACGCTCACACACCATGCACACCGCCATCCTCACCTTCGACGGCTTCAACGAGCTCGATTCGCTGATCGCGCTCGGCGTGCTCAACCGCATCAAGCGCCCCGGCTGGCGCGTGACGCTGGCGGCGCCCACGCCGCGCGTGACCTCGATGAACGGCGTCACGCTCGAAGCCACGGCCTCGCTGGAAGAGGCTGCGGCGGCCGACGCGGTGCTGGTGGGCAGCGGCATCCGCACCCGCGAGATCGCGGCCGACGCGGCGCTGATGGCCCGCCTGAAGCTCGACCCCTCGCGCCAGTTGATTGGCGCGCAGTGCTCGGGCACGCTGGTGCTCGCCAGGCTGGGCCTGCTGGGCGCGGTGCCCGCCTGCACTGACCTCACGACCAAGCCCTGGGTTCAGGAGGCCGGCGTGCGCGTGCTCGACCAGCCCTTCTTCGCCGAAGGCAACGTGGCGACGGCCGGCGGCTGCCTCGCCTCGCCCTACCTCGCGGCCTGGCTGATCGCGCGCAGCGAGGGCCTGGCGGCCGCGACCGCGGCCCTGCACTACGTCGCGCCCGTGGGCGAGAAGGACGGCTACGTCGCCCGCGCGCTGGCCGCCGTCACGCCCTACCTGCCCGCGACGGCAGCGACCCACGCCTGAGGCACGGCGCCATGGTCACGCTCCCCACCCTCGGCCTCTTCGTGCTCGCCGCGCTGGCGCTGATGGCATCGCCCGGCCCCAACATGGCCTTCGTGCTGGCGCAGGGCGCAGCGCACGGGCCGCGCGGCGCCTTCGCGGGCGCGATCGGCATCGCACTGGCGGACTTCGTGCTCGCGCTGGCCGCCGCCAGCGGCGTCGCAGCGCTGATGGCCGCCTGGGCGCCCGCCTTCGACCTGCTGCGCTGGGCCGGCGCGGCGTACCTCGTGTGGCTGGGCGTGCAGGCGCTGCGCTCGGGCACGCCGGGCGCGCGTGCGGCCCACGCGCCGCCCGCCGGCCTCGCGCGGGTGGCGCGCATGGGATTCGTCAACACGCTGATGAACCCGAAGGCGCTGGTCTTCTTCGTCGTCTTCCTGCCGCAGTTCGTGCACCCGGCGCAGGGATCGGTGAGCGTGCAGATGGTGCAGCTGGGCGCGGTGATGTCGGGGGTGTCCCTGCTCTTCAACACCGCACTGGGCAGCGCCGCGGGCGTCGTCGCACGGCGCGTGGCCGCCAGCGAGCGCGGTGCGCGCCTGCGCCAGCGGCTGCTCGCGGGCGTGATGTTCGGCCTGGCGCTGCGGCTGCTGGTCATGGCGCGCCCCGCTGCGGCATGAACGCCTCCTTGTTTTTCACGAATGCCATGAACCTCCAGCACATCGCCGCCTTCTCCGACGGCCCGCGCGGCGGCAACCCCGCCGGTGTGGTGATCGGCGACGGCCTGCCGCCCGACGCCCGGATGCAGCAGCTCGCGACCGAGCTCGGCTATTCCGAAAGCGTATTCGCCGCGCCGCAGCCCGGCGGCGGCTGGCGCGTGCGCTACTTCTCGCCCGCTGCCGAAGTGCCCTTCTGCGGCCATGCCACCATCGCGCTCGGTGCCGCATTGGCGCTTGCGCAAGGCGACGGCGTGTTCGAGCTCGCGATCAACCATGCACGCATCACCGTCACGGGCCGCCGCGACGGCGCGCTGGTGAACGCCGCGCTGCAATCGCCACCCACGCGCAGCCAGCCGCTCGCACCGGCGCTGCGGGCCGAGGCGCTCGCGCTCTTCGGCCTGGCCGAGGACGACCTCGACCCGCGCCTGCCGCCGGCCCTCGCGCACGGCGGCGCCGACCACATCGTGCTGGCCCTGCGCAGCCGCGCCGCACTGTCCGCGATGCGCTACGACTTCGACGCCGGCCGCGAACTGATGCAGCGCGCCGGCCTGGCGACCATCGCGCTGGTGCACGCCGAGACGGATCGACGCTTCCACGCCCGCAACGCCTTCGCTGGCGGCGGCGTGGTCGAAGACCCGGCGACGGGAGCCGCCGCCGCGGCGCTGGGCGGGTACCTGCGCGACCTGGGCTGGCCGCACGGCGGCGCGATCGACATCGTGCAGGGCGAGGACATGGGCGTCGTCTGCCGGCTGCACGTCGACATCCCGCCCGAGCGGGGCGCCTCCATGCGCGTCTCGGGCACCGCGCGCATGATCTCGGCCTGACACGATTTCAAGGAACACGCGACATGCTCAACATCTGGGGCCGCATCAGCTCGATCAACGTGCGCAAGGTGGTGTGGTGCGCGCAGGAGCTCGGGCTCGACTTCCAGCGCACCGAGGCCGGCGGCAAGTTCGGGATCGTCCAGTCCGACGAGTACCGGGCCGTGAACCCGAACGCGATGGTGCCGACCATCGACGACGGCGAGGGCGACGCCCGCGTGGTGCTGTGGGAATCGAACGTGATCGTGCGCTACCTGTGCGCGAAGCACTGGACCTACCAGATGTACCCCGAACAGCTGCCCGAGCGCTTCGACGCCGAGCGCTGGATGGACTGGCAGCAGACCACGCTCAACCGCGCCAGCGGCGGCGCCTTCGTGCAACTGGTGCGCGTGGCGCCGGAGCAGCGCGATGCGGCCGTGATCGAAGAATCGGTGCGCGCCACCGAACCGCTCTTCGCGCTGCTCGATGCGCACCTGGCCACGCGCGGCTTCATGACCGGCGAGCGCTTCACCATGGCCGACATCCCGATCGGCTGCGAGGTGCACCGCTGGTTCGGCCTGCCGGCGGCCGACTACCGCCGCCCGAGCTGGCCGAACCTCGAACGCTGGTTCGCGCAGATGCTGCAGCGCCCCGGCGCACGCGGCGTGCTCGACCTGCCCCTCGAATGACCCCGCCCCTTCCTCGACCCACCGCTCCTGCCATGCGCCCCCGTCCGTTCCAGCAAGTCGACGTCTTCACCGACACCCCCTACCGCGGCAACCCGCTGGCCGTGGTGCTCGATGCCGAGGGCCTGGCCGACGACGCCATGCAGCGCTTCGCGCGCTGGACGAATCTGTCCGAAACCACTTTCGTGCTGCCGCCCACCGACCCGGCCGCCGACTACCGGGTGCGCATCTTCACGCCCGGCGGCGAGCTGCCCTTCGCCGGCCATCCCACGCTGGGCACCTGCCATGCGTGGCTGCGCGCCGACGGCGCGCCGAAGACGCCGGGCCGCGTCGTGCAGCAGTGCGGCGCGGGGCTGGTGCAGATCCGGCGCGAGACCGGTCACGCGGCCGGCGAGCGGCTGGCCTTCGCCGCGCCGCCCCTCAAGCGCAGCGCGCCCAGCCCGATGCTGCTGGCCAAGGTCGCGAACGCGCTCGGCCTGAAGGCGGCGCAGATCACGGCGGCGCAGCTGCTCGACAACGGCCCCGTGTGGCTGGGCCTGCTGCTGGCCGACGACGAGGCCGTGCTGTCGCTGCGGCCGGACCACCGGGCACTGCGGGAATTGGGGCAAAAAGTGGGTGTAGCCGGCATTCCGGCTGAGGAGGGCGCTCCTCTTTTGATAGCGAAATCGAACCGGGAGGCACGGGCCTTTGGTGGCGCGGTTGTCGCCGAACGCGCGCCGGCGCTGAGGGTCGATGTCGAGGTGCGCGCCTTCGCCGCCCCGGTCGGCGTCGACGAGGACCCGGTCACCGGCAGCCTCAACGCCGGCCTGGCGCAATGGCTCATCGCCGATGGCCACCTGCCCGCGCGCTACGTCGCCGGCCAGGGCCAGTGCCTGGATCGCGACGGCCGCGTCTTCATCGAGCGCGACGCGGCCGACCAGGTGTGGGTGGGCGGGCACTCGGTGAGCTGCGTGGAAGGGCGGGTGACGCTGTGACGGCCGCCGCGCAGATCGACCACCTCGTCGTGGCCGCCGCCACGCTCGACGAAGGCGTCGCCTGGTGCGAAGCCACGCTGGGCGTGGTGCCCGGCCCGGGCGGCCAACACCCGCTCATGGGCACGCACAACCGGCTGCTGGGCCTGGGCGGCGAGCGCTTTGCGCGCTGCTATTTCGAGATCATCGCCATCGATCCGGCGGCCGTGCCCGCGCGTGCGCGCCACCAGCGGCGCTGGTTCGATCTCGACGATCCGGTGCTGCAGGCCGCGCTGGCGAAGGACGGGCCGCGCCTGGTGCACTGGGTGGCGCGCGTGCCCGATGCGCGGGCCGCCGTGCACGCACTCGCCTCGGAGCCGATGCACGTCGACCGCGGCCAGGTGCTGGCGGCGTCGCGCGACACACCGCAGGGCCGGCTGAGCTGGGAGATCACCGTGCGCGACGACGGACAGCGCCTGTTCTACGGTGCGCTGCCGACGCTGATCGAATGGGGCGCCATGCATCCGGCGGACCACTTCGCCCCCTCCGGCCTGAGCCTGCTGGCGCTCGAGGCGACGCACCCGCGGCCGGAGGTGCTGCGGCCGGCGCTGTCGACCGTTGGCGCACAGGATCTCGTCGCCGTGACCGCCGATGTGCCCAACTTCATGGCGCGGTTGATGACACCCCGCGGCCCCGTGACCCTCGAATCGAAAGGACTCTGATGCTCTCCCTGCACGACCTCCTCTTCTTCTCCCTCGCCGCGCTGGTGCTGGTGCTCACGCCGGGGCCGAACATGATCTATTGCGTCTCGCGCGCGCTGTGCCAGGGGCGCGCGGCCGGGCTGATCTCGCTGGGCGGCGTGCTGCTGGGTTTCGTGGTGCACCTGCTGGCGGCGGCGCTGGGTCTCACTGCCCTGCTGGCCGCCGTGCCCTTGGCCTTCGACGCGATCCGCCTCGCCGGGGCCGCCTACCTGATGTGGCTCGCATGGCAGGCGGTGCGGCCCGGCGGCACGGCTCCATTCCAGGCGCGCGAACTGCCGCACGATCCACCCGGCAAACTCTTCAGCATGGGCTTCGTCACCAACGTGCTCAATCCCAAGGTCGCGATGTTCTACCTGTCCTTCTTCCCGCAGTTCCTGCACCCCGAGACGGGCTCGTTGCTGCTGCAGAGCCTGCAGCTGGGCGTGGTGCAAATCGGCATCAGCGGCGCGGTGAACTGCGCGCTGGTGATGGGTGCGGCGGGCATCACGGCCTTCCTGTCCCGCAGCGAGGCCTGGCTGCGTGCCCAACGCTGGGTGATGGGCAGCGTCCTGGCCCTGCTGGCCGTGCGCATCGCCATGCCGGAGCGCAAGTGATGGCCGCGCCGATGACATTCACCCGCGAAGAGATCGCCGACGCGCAGCGCACCGTCTACGCCGCGCTGCCACCCACGCCGCAGTACGCCTGGCCGATGCTGGCCGAAGCGCTGGGCGCGCAGGTGTGGGTCAAGCACGAGAACCACACGCCCGCAGGCGCCTTCAAGATCCGCGGCGGGCTGACCTACTTCGAGGGCCTGGCGCGGCTGCAGCCTGCGGTGCGCCATGTGATCAGCGCCACGCGCGGCAACCATGGCCAGTCGGTCGGCTTCGCAGCGCGGCGCCACGGCCTCGCGGCGACCATCGTGGTGCCGCACGGCAACTCGGTCGAGAAGAACGCGGCCATGCGTGCGCTGGGCGTGACGCTCGTGGAGCACGGCGAGGACTTCCAGGCCGCGGCCGACCACGCCGCTGCGCTGGCCGTGACGCACGGGCTGCACCGCGTGCCCTCCTTCCACCGCGACCTGGTGCGCGGCGTGGCGACCGCTTACGTCGAATTCTTCGAGGCTTTGAAGCACGCGCCGCCCGAGGTGCTGTTCGTGCCCATCGGCCTGGGCTCGGGCTTCGCCGGCGCGGCCGCCGCGCGGGCACATGTGGGCGTGAAGACGAAGCTGTTCGGCGTGGTGTCTGCGCATGCCACGGCGTACCTCGATTCCTGGCGCGCCGGCCGGCCGATGGATGCGCCGGCGGGCACGCAGCTGGCCGACGGCATGGCCTGCCGCACGCCGGTGCCCGAATCGCTGGAGGTGATCCGCCGCGAGGCGGAAGACGTGGTGGCCGTGACCGACGAGGAGGTGGCGGGCGCGATGCGCCTGCTCTACGGCGCCACGCACAACGTGGCGGAGGGGGCAGGTGCCGCCGCGTTGGCCGCTGCGTGGCAGCAGCGCGGGCGCTGGGCCGGCCGGCGCATCGGCGTGGCGTTGACCGGCGGCAACGTGGACGCCGACGTCTTCAGCCGGGTGTTGCAGCCGCCGCCTGCAGCATCTGCGCCAGCAGCTGGGGCTGCACCGGCTTGAACACGACCGTCAGGCCGCTCCCGTAGGCGGCGCGCACGCGCGCCGGGTCGGTGTCGCCGGTGATGAGGATTGCCGGCAGTTCGCGCCCCGCCGCCCGGCGCAGGCGCTGCACGGCCTCGATGCCGTTGACCGCGCCGGCGAGGCGAAAGTCCACCAGCATCACGTCGAGGGCGGCGCCCTCGCGTGACACCACGGCCTGCGCCTCGGCCAGGGTGCGCGTGGCGTGCACCGCGCCGCAGTAGGGCTGCAGCCACAGGCGCATGGCATCGCCCACCGCGTGCTCGTCGTCCAGCAGCAGCACGTTGGGCCGGCGCGACTGCAGGGTGTGCGTGTGCGAGTGCGAGTGCACGGGCTCCAGATGCATGGGTCCGCTGGACACGGGCGCGATCGGCGCCAGCGTGCTGTCGCCGAAGCCTGAGACCGGTCCCTGCCCCGCCGCCAGCGGCAGATCGATCCAGAACGCGCTGCCGCGTCCGGGCACGGAATGCACGCCGGTGCGCCCACCCAGCAGCAGCGCGAGGCGCCGCACGATCGCCAGGCCGATGCCCAGCCCGTGCGCGGCATCGCGCTGGGGGTTGTCCACCTGGTAGAACTCCTCGTACAGGCGCGGCAGGTGCTCGGCCGGCACGCCGGGCCCCTCGTCGCGCACGGCGATGCGCACGCCGGCGCCCCGGCGCCGCGCCGTGACCAGGATGCGGTGGCCACCCAGTGCGCGCGGCGCATGCTTGATGGCGTTGTCCACCAGGTTGGACAGGATGCGCAGCAGCAGCGCCGCATCGGTGTCGAGCGTGTGGCCGCTGGCCTGCACGCGCAGGCTCAGGCCGGCCGCCTGCACGCGCGGCCCCTGCACCTGCGACAGTTGCGCGAAGAGGTCCACCAGCGCCACCGGCCGCAGCACGGGCTGCACGGTGCCGGCATCGATGCGCGAGATGTCCAGCATGGCGTCGAGCAGGTGGCCGACCGAGGCCGTGGCGGCGCCCACCTGCTCGGCCATCGGCCGTGCCGGGTGGTCGGCCAGCTCGCGGCGCATCGCGTCCGACAGCAACGCCAGCGCATGCACGGGCTGGCGAAGGTCGTGGCTGGCGGAAGCGAAGAAGCGGGTGCGCTCTTCGTTGAGCCGCTCCAGGTCGCTCTTCTGCGCAGCCAGCTGTTCGCTCAGCGCTTCCGTCCGGAACTGCATGGCCACGCTGTGCGCGATCATTTCGCGCTGCGCCAGCGCCAGGCGTGCGATCCAGGCCGAGAAGAGAAGGATGCCCAGGCACAGGAACCAGCCGGCGGGGCCGCCGTGCATCCCGCCATAGACGGCCATGCCCGCAGTGAGCGGGATCAGCCAGGCCGCGATGGCCGGCTGCCACAGCGCGACCGCCGGCACCGACCCCATGAGCATCGCGCACAAGGCCACCCCCAGCAGCGCCGACAGCTCCACGTTCAGGGAACCGGGCGGCAGCAGCAGGAAGGGCGAGAGCCCCCACACGATCGAGAGCGCGAGCAGCGGCGCCAGGTAAGGCCGCTCCCCGGCAGGCGGTCCGTCAGGGTGGTCGGACGCGGGATAGCGCCGCTCGTTGGCCAGTGCGACCGCGAGGCGGGCCATCAGCGCCACGGCGGCCAACCCCATCCACAGGAACACGGCCCGGCGGTGGGTCAACGACCAGTACAGCCCGCCGACCAGCGCGGCCGACAGGGTGTGGGGAACAAGGGTCTTTCGGGCGAAGGACAGGAGCCGCCGCCGCATCCACCGCTCGACGCGCTCGGCCTGCGCCGGGAGAACGGGGGTCGCGCCAGCCGCCGAACGTGCACGGCTGCGGGAGAACATGGCGGGTGAGTCTAAGGGCCGGCCGCCCCCCGCGCGGCGGCGCTGCAACAAGAAATCGATTGCAACGCGCGCCGGTGCGCAAGACGCCAACAAAATTAAGTGAACTAGTTCACGAAGCTTGCGTCGGCATGGAAACGCGCTGAAACCGAGTCGCTATTGAATTCATAGCTGCCAGCGCCCGCTGGACGGGCGCTGCAGCCACTTTTTTGCTTGGAAGTTGGTTGGGTGCCCGCCGCTTACCAGCGCACCTTCACCCCCAGGCTGCCGTTGACGCCGCCCTTGGTCTTCGCGTCCCCGCCCGAGGCCCACAGCTTGCCCAGCTCGCCGTACAGGCTCGTGCTC
>NZ_CABFMN010000117.1 GCF_901875635.1 Xylophilus ampelinus
CAGGGACGGGCAGGGGCGACGGCCGCGCGGGGGCGGCCGTGGGCGCTTCGGGGGGCCGGGGCGGCGAGGCGCAGGCGGCAAGAAATCCGAGTGCGGCCAGCACCGCCGTGGACAGCCGGACCCGGCCAGGGACGATCAAGGGGATCTGCATCCGCGCCATTCTGCCGCCCTGACCGTGCTGCCCCGACGGCCGCACCCGCGCCGGCGTGTCAGCCGGGGGGCGGCCCGACCGAGCCCCGATCGGTGAACTCCAGCGGCACCTTTTCCGCTCGGCCTGCAGGCGGTGCTTCGGCCATGCGGCTGCGCAACAGCGCGGCCACCAGGTCGGCCACCTGCTTCGAATCCACATTCAGCAGCGAGATCGCAGGCCGGTGGTCGCGCGCCACGTCGGTGTCGCCGATGGTGATGACCGAAATGTCTTGCGGAATGCGCAGGCCGTTGTCGGCGATCGCGCGCAAGGTGCTGCCCAGCGTGTAGGTGCCCTGGGCCACGATGGCGGTGGGCCGGTCGGGCCGGCGCAGCAGCGCATCGACGTCCGCATACACCGAACTCGTGGCCGAAGCGGCCTGCACCAGCATGTCGGAGGGCGGCGTGAGGTGGGCGGCGCGGTAGGCGGCGCGGTAGCCCTCGATGCGCCGGCGCACGGGCCGGCTGGTGGCGCGCCAGAGCGCGAGCGCCACTCGCCGATGCCCGAGCGAGAACAGGTGCGCCATCGCGACCTTCATGCCGGCCGCATGGTCAAAGAGCAGCGCGTCGCAGCGCGGTGCCGCCATGTCGCGGTCGAGCAGCACCACCGGCATCGGCAATGCTTTGAGCGCGGCCACCACCTGCTCGTCGCGCTCATTGCCGGGCGCGGCGATCACACCGTCCATGCCGCGGCGCCCGAACATCGCCAGGGTCTCGACCTCGCGCTGCGGATCGTTCAGGCCGTTGGCCAGCAGCAGCATGTAGCCCTCGGCGCGCAGCCGCTCCTCCAGCGCGCGGAAGAGGCGCGCATACAGTGGGTTGGTCACGTCGGTGAACAGGCAACCGATGGTCTTGCTGGAGCGCGAGCGCAGCGACTGCGCTGCATGGTTGGGCCGGTAGTCCAGCACGGCGATGGCCCGCTCCACCTTCTCGCGGGTGGCCGGTGAAACGTTCTCGACACCGTTGATGACGCGCGAGGCGCTGCCGACCGACACCCCGGCGAGTGCCGCTACATCGCGGATGTCCACACCCTTCTTTTTCATTCTTGATGCTTGCAGGCCATGGTGCCGTCGATCATAGCCAGCGGCGGCAGGCGCTAGGTATTAACGCCATGTTGAAACGTTTCATTCGTCGACCTACGATCAGCCTCCGATCCGCTCGCATCGCCACAGGAGACACCCGCCCATGCCCGACTCCACCGCCCTCGACCCGCAGCGCCAGTGCTTTGCCGAGACCTTCGGCCAGCCACCCACGCCCCAGCCACGGCGCCTCGCCCGCCGGCGCATCCTCGTGGTGGGCGCGGGCCAGCGCGCCATCGACGATCCCGATCCTCCGGTGGGCAACGGCCGCGCCATCTCGCTGCTTTTCGCACGCGAAGGGGCCACCCTCACCTGCGTCGACGTGTCAGAACCCGCGCTTGCCGAGACCTGCCGCCAGGTGCGCGAAGCGGGCGGCACCGTGCATGCCGAAGTGGCCGATGTCGCGCAGGCCGGCACGATCGCACCGCTGGTGGCGCGTGCGGCCGAGCGCATGGGCGGCCTCGACGGCCTGGTGATGGTGGTCGGCATCGCCAGCGGCCTGCCGCTGGAGCAGCAGACGGCCGAAGCCTGGGACCACGAACATGCGGTGAACGTGCGCAGCAACATGCTGTTCGCGCAGCAGGCCATGCGGCACATGGCCCCCGGCAGCGCGATCGTGCTGATCTCGTCGCTCGCGGCGCTGCGCAATTCCAGCGGCAACCCTGCCTACGAGACCACCAAGGCGGCGCAGGTGTCGCTGGCGCGCTCGATCGCGATGGCCGGCCAGCGCCAGGGCATCCGCTGCAACGCGGTGCTGCCGGGCCTCATGGACACGCCCATGGGCCGCGCCGCCACGCGCCGCCGACCCTCGCGCCTGGGTGCGCCGCTGCCCTTCGGCAGACAGGGCACGGGGTGGGAGGTGGCCCACGCGACCCTGTTCCTCGTGTCGCACGAGTCCACCTTCGTGAACGCCCACGCGCTGGTGGTCGACGGCGGCCTGGCTGCCGGCATCGCGCTCGCGACCCACTGAACGCACGGAGCACGCCCATGAACCGCATGACACGCCGCCATGCCGCCGGCCTGGCGCTGGCTGCGATCGCCGCCACCGCGACGCTCGCACCGCGCGCCGCCGCCGCGCAGCAGGACTACCCCTCGCGCCCCATCAAGATCGTGCTGGGCTTTCCGCCCGGCGGTTCCACCGACCTGTCGGCGCGCCGCGTGGCCGAACAGCTCGCGCGGCAGATGGGCCAGCCGGTGGTGGTCGAGAACCGGCCCGGCGCCTCGGGCAACATCGGTGCGGCGTACGTGGCCAAGAGCCCGCCCGACGGGTACACGCTGCTGTATGGCACCAACACGACGCACGCCATGAACGTGAGCCTCTACCCGAAGCTCGAATACGACCCGGTCAAGGACTTCGAGCCGGTCGTGCTCCAGGGCAAGGTGTCGAACGTGCTGAGCGTGAACCCGTCCTTCGACGCGAAGACGCTGCCCGAATTCATCGCCATGGCCAAGGCGCAGCCCGGCAAGATCAACGTGGCTTCGAACGGCAACTCCACCAGCACGCACATGGCGCTCGAGCTGTTCAAGCGCACGGCCGGCGTGCAGGTCGTGCATGTGCCGTACAAGGGCAGCGCGCCGGCACTCACCGACGTGCTCGGCGGCCAGGTGCCGGCCATCATGGACAACCTGCCGGCATCGCTGCCCTACATCAAGGCCGGCAAGCTGCGCGCGCTCGCGGTGACCTCGCGCACCCGCCTGCCGCAACTGCCCGACGTGCCCACCTTCGACGAGCTGGGCCTCAAGGGCTACGAGGTGGCCGGCTGGGGCGCGATCTGGGCCCCCGCCGGCACGCCGAAGCCCATCGTCGAACGCCTGAACCGCGAGATCAACCTCGCGCTGAAGGACCCGAAGGTGATCGCGGTGATGTACGACACCGCCTCCGTCCCGCAGGGCGGCACCAGCGAGCAGCTCGCGCAGTACGCCCGCGAGGAAACCGCCAAGTGGGGCGAACTCATCCGCAGCGCCAACATCCGACTCGACTGACACCCATGGCACGCATTCCCTACTTCGACCTCGACCAGGCCACCCCGGCCTTTCGCGACATGCTGGCCAACCGGCCGCCGCTCAACATCTACCGCATGGTGGCGCATGGCGGGCCTTCGGCCGAGGGCTTCCTCGCGCTCGGGAGCGCGATCCTGCGGCGTTCGGCGCTCGATGCGCAGCTGCGCGAACTGGTGATCCTGCGGGTGGGCGCGCTGTGCGCTTCGCACTACGAGGTCTTCCAGCACCGCCGCGTGGCCGCGCAGGCGGGCGTTCCGGCCGCGAAGATCGATGCCGTGCTGCGGCAGGCCCAGGGCGAGCCCGAGGCCGGCGCCTTCTCGCCCCTGGAGTTGGACGTGCTGCGTTACACCGACGCCGTGGTGCGCGACGTGAAGGCGCCGCAGGCGCTCTTCGACGCCGTGGCTGGCGCCCTGCCCCACCAGCAGCTCATCGAGCTGATGATGACCATCGGCTTTTACATGATGGTGAGCCGCCTGCTCGAGAACCTCGAGGTGGACCTGGAAGATCCGCCCGTGCACTGAGCCTGCGGGCTCACTGCCGCACGTAGCGCAGGTGCGTGGCGCCGGGCCCGTCGAGCACGCGGTCGATGCGCCATGCCGGTGCGGGCGCGTGCAGGTGCTCGAACAGGCGCCAGCCGCCGCCGAACAGCACCGGCGCGAGCGCGATCTCCAGCTCGTCGACGACGCCGAGGTTCAGGTACTGCTGGATCACGTCGGCTCCGCCCGAGATGCGCACGTCGCGGTCACCGGCGGACACTCGGGCCAGTTCCAGCGCGCGTTGCGGCCCGTCATTGACGAAGTGGAAGGTCGTGCCGCCCGGGCGCACCCAGGGCGCGCGCTGCTCGTGCGTCAGCACGTAGACGGGCGTGTGGAAGGGCGCCTCCTCCGGCCACGCGACCTCGCCCTGGTCGAACATGCGCTTGCCCATGATGTTGGCGCCGATGCGCTCGAAGGTGCTACGAACGTGGTCGTTGATCGGCCCGGTCTCGCCGCCCGGCCCGGCCTGGAGCACGGTCTCGCGGAAGTGCTGCTGGCGCAGCAGCCAGCCCATCATTGCGCCCCATTTCGCGCCCCAGCCCATGTGATCGGGCCGGTCCATTCGCATGCCCTCGGGGGCCATGTAGCCGTCGAGGCTCAGGCCGATGTTGACGAATACCTTGCCCATGCTGTCCTTCATGAAGAAACGGCCTTCGGCCGCTGGGAGCCGGGACTCTATGCGATCAAGTGGACGGCGTCCACAAGAATTTCGGGCGCGGGCGTCGAGGCGCGCCTTGGCGACTCAGCCCGCGCTTCGTGTGGACCCGGCCGCCGGGGCCGCGTCGCGCAGCCAGGCCGCCTCCCACCCGCCCCCGAGCGACTGGATCAGCCCCACCGCCGCGGTCTGCCGCGCGAGTTGCACCTGCACCAGGCTGCGCCGCGCGCTCAAGGCCGAGGCCTGGGCGCTGACCACGTCGGTGTAGTTCACCTGGCCGGCGCGGTAGCGGTTGAGCAATTGCTGCTCGGTGCGGTCGGCCGCCAGCGAGGCAGTGCGGCGCAGGCCCTCCTGCTCGGCCAGCGCGGCCGTGGCGCTGAGCTGGTCCTCCACGCTCTGGAAGGCGGCCAGCACGGTCTGCCGGTAGCGCGCCACGCTGGCCTCGTGCGATGCCTTGGCCGCATCGACACCGGCACCGATGGCGCCCGCGTCGAACACCGTCTGCGCCACCGACAGCCCCAGCGCCCACAGCATGTTCGATGCATCGAACAGGTCGCGCACGCGGCTGGTGCTGCTGCTGATCGACGCCGTGAGCCCGATGTTGGGGAAGTACGCGGCGCGCGCGATGCCGATCTGCGCGTTGGCCGATGCGACCGCCCGCTCGGCCGCCGCGATGTCGGGCCGGCGCTGCAGCAGCAGCGAGGGCACGCCGGTGGGCACGGCCGGCACCGTCGGCTTCCAGTCGGCCACCGCGATGGAGAAGTCCGCCGGCACGGCGCCCACCAGCACGGCGATGGCGTGCTCGTAGGTGGCGCGGGTGCGGCGCAGTGCCACCCGCTCGGCCTGCGCGCTGACCAGTTGCGTCTGGGCCTGCAGCACGTCGGTCTGCGCGGCGATGCCGGCCTCGTAGCGGTTGCGCGTGATGGTGAGGGCGCGCTCGTAGCCCTCGATGGTCTCGTTCAGCAGGCGCAGTTCGGTGTCGGCCTCGCGCAGCGAGAAGTAGTTGGTCACCAGATCGCCGACCGCCGACAGCCGCGCCGACGCCAGGTCGGCCTCGCTCGCTTGCGCGCTGGCCTGCGCGCTGCCGACGGCCTCGCGCAGCCGGCCCCACAGGTCGGGCGACCAGTCCGCCGCCAGGCTGGCCGAGAAACTGTTGGCGGGCGAGCCCGTGCCGTCGTTCCGCACCGCGCCCGTGCGGCGCCCGCTGCCGTCCAGGCCCACGCTCGGGAACAGCGCCGCGCGCTGCTGGCGCACCAGCGCCTGGGCCTGGGTGTAGGCGGCCACCGCGGCGGCGATGTTCTGGTTCGATATCTGCACGCGTGCGGCCAGGGCGTCGAGC
The DNA here is from genome assembly GCF_901875635.1 of Xylophilus ampelinus. Lineage (GTDB taxonomy): Bacteria > Pseudomonadota > Gammaproteobacteria > Burkholderiales > Burkholderiaceae_C > Xenophilus. Next base: position 5,797 of record NZ_CABFMN010000117.1, read on the forward strand.
TGCGGATCGCCGAAGCGCGTCCACCATTCGCCGCGGTCCAGTGCGTCGCCGGGCTGGGCCGGCACCCAGCCCTCGGCCGCGGGCGCTTCCTTGAAGGCCGTGGCCGTGGCCGCGACGGGCCGCTCGTAGCGCGGGCCGACCGCGCAGCCGCCCAGCGCCAGCACTGCGGCCAGCACCGTGCTTCCAAGTAAAAAGTGCCTGGAACGCCCGCCGGACAGGCGCGAGCAGCTATGAATTCGATAGCGTTCGAAGGGGAAAGTCGTCATGGGGATCAGGCCCTCGCCAGGTGGCGTTCGTTCGCCGGGCGGCGGCGCAGCTTGTCGAGCAGCACGTAGACCACGGGCACCGTCAGCAGGGTCAGCAGTTGGCTCGCGATCAGGCCGCCGATGATGGTCACGCCCAGCGGCTGGCGCAGCTCGGCGCCCTGGCCGAAGCCGATGGCCAGCGGCAGCGCACCCAGCGCGGCGGCCAGCGTGGTCATGAGGATGGGCCGGAAGCGCAGCAGGCTGGCCTCGCGCACGGCTTCGAGCGCCGTGAGCCCGCGCGAGCGCTCGGCCTCCAGCGCGAAGTCGATGATCATGATGGCGTTCTTCTTCACGATGCCGATCAGCAGGAACAGCCCGATGAGCGCGATGATCGACAGCTCCATGCGGAACAGCAGCAGCGCCAGCACCGCACCGACGCCGGCCGAGGGCAGCGTGGTCAGCACCGTGATCGGGTGGATCAGGCTCTCGTACAGGATGCCCAGCACGATGTAGATCACCACGATGGCCGCCAGGATCAGCACGAGCTGCTGAGAGTTCGAGTCCTGCGCCGCGCGCGCCGTGCCGGAGAAGCTGCCGCGCACGTTGATGGGCATGGCGATGTCGTTCTCGGCCTGCTTGACCAGGCGCTGCCCCTCGGCCAGCGTCACGCCGTCGGCCAGGCTGAAGGACACCGTGCTGGCGAGCTCGGTGTCCTCGTGGCTGATGGAGCTGGGCACCGCTCGCTCGGCCAGCCGCGCGAAGGCCGAGAGCGGCACCATCGCCGTGGTGTTCGAGGCGATGGCCTGCCCCGCCGACGAGGTGCGCGACGCCGGGTTGGCCGAGGTCACGGTGGAGGTGCCGGTGCTCGCGTCGGTGTTGGCCTGGACGCTGCTCACCGTCGTGGCGCCGGTGGCGGCGTTGGTGCTGGTGTTCAACGTCGAGGGCACGTACAGGTCCTTCAGCACGATGGGCGACTGCTGGAAGCGCGGCGCCCATTCCATGATGACCGAGTACTGGTTCAGGTCGTTGTAGATCGTCGCCACCGAGCGCTGGCCATAGGCGTTGTACAGCGCGGTGTTGATCGCCGCGGTGTTCACGCCCAGTCGCGCCGCCGCATCGCGGTCCACCTGCACGAAGGTCTCGACGCCGTTGTCCGACGATTCGCCGTCCACGTCGGTGAGCTGGGGCAGCTCCTGCATGCGGTCGGCCAGCTTCTTCGACCAGGTGCGCAGGTCGGCCAGCGAATCGCTCTTGAGCGTGTACTGGTAGGTCGAGTTGCTCTGCCGCCCGCCCATGCGCAGGTCCTGCACCGGGCCGAGGAACACGCGCAGCCCGGTGAGCTGGTTGAGCTGCGGGCGCAGCCGGTCGATCACCACCTGCGTCTTCTCGGTGCGCAGCGAGCCGTAGGGCTTGAGGTTGACGAACATGAAGCCGCCGCCCGCGCGCGAGCCGCCGCCGAAGGCCACCACCGTGTCCACCGCCGGGTCGGCGTTGATGATGTCCACCGCCTGCTTGAGCTTGTCCTTCAATGCGGTCGACGAGATGCTCTGGTCGGCACGGATGCCGGCGTTGAGCTGGCCGTTGTCCTGCTGCGGGAAGAAGCCCTTGGGGATGTGGGCGAAGAGGTACACGTTCAGCCCCACGACCACCACCAGCGACAGCATCACCAGCGCCTTGCTCGCCAGCGCCCAGTCCAGGCTGTGCGCATAGGTGCGCAGGCTCCACTGCCACAGCCGCTCGGTCCCGCGCAGGAAGGGGCCGGAGATGCGCCCCGGCTTCCTGCGCGCGTAGTACGACTCGGCGCGCAGCAGCGTGGCACACAGCATCGGCGTGGTGGTGAGGGAGATCACCAGCGAGATCAGCACCGACGCCGACAGCGTGACCGCGAACTCCTTGAAGAGGCGACCCACCTGCCCGCCCATGAACAGCAGCGGGATGAACACCGCCACCAGCGACAGGCTGATCGACAGCACCGTGAAGCCGACCTCGCGCGCACCCTTGAGCGCCGCCGCCATGCGCCCCATGCCGGCCTCGATGTGGCGCTGCGTGTTCTCCAGCACCACGATGGCGTCGTCGACCACGAAGCCGGTCGCCACCGTGAGCGCCATCAGCGACAGGTTGTTGAGCGAGAAGCCAAGCAGGTACATGACGCCGAAGGTGCCCAGCAACGACACCACCGTGGCCACCGCCGGGATGATGGTGGCCCGCGCGCGGCGCAGGAACACGCCCACGACGAACACGACGAGCACCACCGAGATCACCAGCGTGACCTCGACCTCGCGCAGGGAGGCACGAATCGAGTTGGTGCGGTCCGACGCCACCTGCACCGAGATGTCCTGCGGCAGCTGCTCGCGCAACTCGGGCAACAGCTTGCGCACGCCGTCCACCGTCTCGATGATGTTGGCGCCCGGCTCCTGCGTGACCAGCACGACCACTGCCGGCTCGCCGTTGAACAGGCCCACAGTGCGCGTGTTCTCCACGCTGTCGGTCACGCGGGCCACGTCCGAGAGCTTGACGGGCGCGTTGTTGCGCCAGGCGATCACCAGGTCGCGGTAGTCGGCCGCGCGCAGGCCCGGCGCGGGCGTGTAGATCTGCAGCCGCCGGTCGTCGCTCTGGATCGTGCCCTTGGGCCGGTTGGCGTTGTTGGCCTGGATGGCGGCGCGCACGTCCTCGGTGCTGATGCCCATGCGGTTCAACGGAAACGGGTCGAGTTCGACCCGCACCGCCGGCAGCGAGCCGCCGCCGATCTCCACGTCGCCCACGCCGTCGACCTGCGACAGGCGCTGGCTCACGATGTTCGACACCGCGTCGTAGATCTGCCCCGGCGTGCGCGTCTTGGAGGTCAGCGCGAGGATCACCACCGGCGCGGCCGTGGGGTTGGCCTTGCGGTAGGTCGGGTTGCTGCGCAGGGTGCTCGGCAAGTCGGCCCGCGCGGCGTTGATCGCGGCCTGCACCTCGCGTGCGGCGGAGTCGATGTTGCGGCTGAGGTCGAACTGCAGCGTGACGCGGGTCGAGCCGGTGGAGCTGTTGGACGTCAGCTCGTTGACGCCGGGGATCACGCCCAGGCGCCGTTCCAGCGGCGTGGCGACGCTCGAGGCCATCGTGCTCGGGCTGGCGCCGGGCAGGCTGGCCGACACCGAGATCACCGGGAAGTCGACCTGCGGCAGCGGCGAGACCGGCAGGACGAAGAAGGCCATGATGCCGGCCAGGGCGATGCCGATCGTCAGGAGGACGGTGGCGATGGGGCGTTTGACGAAGATGTAGGAGAGGTTCATGGGCCTGCTCCTGTGTTCGTTTGCTGGGCTTGCGGTGTGTCTTTTCCAAGGCAGGAGCCGGGAACGCCGCCCGGCGGCGGCCTGACTTTCTTTTGCTTCGCCAAAAGAAAGTCAGCAAAGAAAAGGCGACCCCACTGTTTGCGTCCCTCCGCTTCGCTGCGGGCAACCTGCGGTGCTCGCGGCTGGCGGGGTCCGCGCAAACTCGCTTCGCTCAAACATGCGCGGCCCTTTTCCCGCCAGCCGCTGCGCTCCTCGGCGCACACAGAGGGGCATGGGAACCGGGTCAACAAGGCTGCTGCGCAGCCTTGTCCTTCGGCTTGGCTTGGCTCCCTCTCCCTCTGGGAGAGGGTTGGGGTGAGGGCACGCGGCCTGGGCACGACACGCCTCATCCACCGCCCGGTACCCTCACCCCTGCCCTCTCCCAGAGGGAGAGGGAGTGAATACCCGCCGCGCAGCGGCTCGCCTTGCCGCAGGCCGAGCGAAGCGATGGCCCGTTCTGACGGGTCCCTTCTGGATGCGCCTGCGACGTGGCGATGGCGGGGTGGCAGCTGTGCCGCGTGCGGCAACAGCTGCTTCGTACTCTGACTCGCTGCAGCTGTTCGAGCGCAGCGCAAAGCGCGTAGCGAGTTCTGCAGCGCACCCCGACAGCGTCGCGGCGCAGGTTGCCCGCAGCGAAGCGAAGGGTCGCAGCCAGCAGGGTCGCCTTTTCTTTGCCTACTTTCTTTTGGCGAAGCAAAAGAAAGTAGGTCGCCCGCCGGGGCGACATCCCGGCCCCGGCGCATCACCCCTGAGCAAGGCCAATCAAAACTCACGCGGAAGCCCTCTCGGCATCGTCCGAGGCTTCACCAGAACGCCTCGAAAACCTCCGCCCCATCCGATCAAACGCCAGATAAATCACCGGCGTCGTGAACAGCGTCAACACCTGCGACACCACCAGCCCGCCGAAGATCGCCAGCCCCAAGGGCCGCCGCAGCTCGGCCCCCTCACCCCACCCCAGCATCAACGGCACCGCGGCGAACAAAGCCGCCAGCGTCGTCATCAGGATCGGCCGGAAGCGCAGCAGCGCCGCCTGGTGGATCGCCTCCTGCGGCGACTTGCCCTGGTTGCGCTCCGCATCGATGGCGAAGTCGATCATCATGATCGCGTTCTTCTTGACGATGCCGATCAGCAGGATGATCCCGATGATGCCGATCACCCCGAGGTCGTTGCCAGTGAGCATCAGCGCCAGCAGCGCACCCACCCCGGCCGAGGGCAGCGTCGACAGAATCGTGAGCGGGTGCACGTAACTCTCGTACAGCACGCCCAGCACGATGTACACGCACACCACGGCCGCGAGGATCAGCCACAGCTGACTGGTCAACGACTTCTCGTAGGCGCCGGCCGCGCCCAGGAAACGCATCGTGATGCTCGCGGGCATGCCGATGTCCTTCGCAGCTTCGCGGATCGCCGACACCGACTTGCCCAGCGCCACGCCCGGCGCGGTGTCGAAGCCCACGGTGGCCGAGGGGTACTGCGCCACGCGCGTCACCTGCAGCGGCGCAAGCTGCTCGCGCACGGTGGCGAAGGACGACAGCGGCGTGGTGCTGCCGCCTCCCGTCTTCATCTGCAGCGTGCCCAGGCCCTGGATCGATTCGAGCCCGTCGCGCTGCGCCTCCAGGATCACGCGGTACTGGTTCGTCTCGGTGAAGATGGTCGAGACGATGCGCTGGCCGAAGGCGCTGTAGAGCGCATCGTCGACCGAACTGGCGGTGACCGACAGGCGCGACGCGGTGCTGCGGTCGATGTCCACATACGCTGCCAGGCCCTGCGCGCCGGCGTCGGTGGTGGCATTGCGCACCGTGGGCGCCAGCGCATCGCTGCGCAGCTTGTCGACCAGCTTCTTCGCCCAGTCGTTCACGGCCTGCGTGTCCACGCCCTCGAGCGAGATGCGGAATTCGGTGGGGCCGGTCTCGGCATCGATGGTCAGGTCCTGCGTGGGCTGCAGGTACAGCGTGACGCCCGCCACCTGCTGGCGCACGCGCTCGCGCAGGCGCTGCATGGTGGCCTGCTGGTCGCCACGGCCCGGCCGCAGGTTGACCAGCACGCTGCCGGTGTTGAGCGTGGTGTTGTTGGCGGCGTCCACGCCGACCACCGCGCTCACGCTCTGCACGTCTTCGTCGCCCAGGATGGCCGTGGCCGCCGCCTGCTGCAGCTCGGCCATGCGCTGGTACGACACGTCCTGCGCGGCCTCGATGCGGCCCTTGAGCTGGCCGGTGTCCTGCGTCGGGAACAGGCCCTTGGGAATGGCGACGTACAGCAGCACCGTCAGCGCCATCGTCGCCACCGCCACGACCAGCGTCAGCGGCTGGTGGCGCAGCACCCATTGCAGCCCCACGTCGTAGCGCGCGATGACGCGGTCGAAGAAGGCCTGCACCTTGTGGCCGAGCCTGCCGCCCTGCTGCGACTCCGGCTTGAGCCAGCGCGCCGACATCATGGGCACCAGGGTGAGCGAGACCACCGCCGAGATCAGGATGGTGATCGCCAGCGTGACGGCGAACTCGCGGAACAGCCGCCCGACCACGTCGCTCATGAACAGCAGCGGGATCAGCACCGCGATCAGCGAAATGGTCAGCGAGATGATGGTGAAGCCGATCTGCGTCGCGCCCTTCACTGCCGCGGCGAAGGGCTTCTCGCCCTCTTCCAGGTAGCGGGCGATGTTCTCGATCATCACGATCGCGTCGTCGACCACGAAGCCGGTGGCGATCGTGAGCGCCATCAGGCTCAGGTTGTTGAGCGAATAGCCCAGCAGGTACATCAGCCCACAGGTGCCCACGAGCGAGATCGGCACCGCGATGCTGGCGATGACCGTCGCCTGCACGCTGTGCAGGAAGAAGAAGATCACCAGCACCACCAGCACCACGGCCAGGATCAGCTCCAGCTGCACATGCTCGACCGAGGCGCGGATGCCCGTGGTGCGGTCCGACAGGATTTCCACCCGCACCGCGCCGGGCAGCGAGGCCTCCAGCTCGGGCAACTGCTTCTTGATGGCGTCGACCGTCGCGATGACGTTGGCGCCCGGTTGACGCTGCACGTTCAGGATCACCGCCGGCCGGAGCACGCCGTCGCCGCCCTTCGCCTGGCTCTGCGACACCACCTCGCCGCCCTTGAGCGCCGCCCAGGCGCCCAGCTCGGTGTTCTCGGCGCTGTCGACCACCTTCGCCACGTCGCGCATGCGCACCGGAGCGCCGTTCTTCCACGCCACGATGAGGTTCATGTAGTCGGCCGCCGCCATCAGCTGGTCGTTGCTGTTGATGGTGTACGAGCGCTTGGGCCCGTCGAAGCTGCCCTTGGCACTGTTGGCGTTGGCTGCCGTGATGGCGCTTCGCAGCGTGTCGATGCCGATGCCCACCGAGGCCAGCGCGTTGGTGTCGGCCTGGATGCGCACGGCCGGCCGCTGCCCGCCCGAGAGCGTGACCAGGCCGACGCCCGTGACCTGGCTCATCTTCTGCGCCAGCCGCGTGTTGACCAGGTTCTGCACCTCGGTCAGCTTCATCGTGTCGGAGCTCACCGCCAGCGTGAGGATGGGCGAATCGGCCGGGTTGACCTTGGCGTACACCGGTGGCGCCGGCAGGTCGGCCGGCAGGAAGGAGCCGCCGGCGTTGATGGCGGCCTGCACCTGCTGCTCCGCGACGTCGAGCGTCTGGTTCAGGTCGAACTGCAGGGTGACGATGGACACGCCCGCCGCGCTCACCGAACTCATGCGGTTGAGCCCCGCCATCTGGCCGAACTGGCGCTCCAGCGGCGCGCTCACGGTGCGGCTCATCACCTCCGGGCTGCCGCCGGGATACAGCGTCTGGACCTGGATGGTCGGGTAGTCGACCTGCGGCAGCGCCGCCAGCGGCAGGAAGCGCAGGCCCACGAGGCCCGCCAGCACGATGGCCAGCATCAGGAGGCCCGTGGCGACCGGGCGTTCGATGAAAGGCTTGGACGGGCTCATCGTGCGTGCCCACCCGCGCGGTGCAGGGTTTGGAGCCGAATCGGCCCGCAGCGCCCGCCACTCGGTCGCGAGCAGCTATCGATTTCGTAGCAGAACGCCATGGTGGGATCAGCCGCCCGCGCCCTCGCGCCGGCGCTGCTGCATGCGCTGCCAGCGCTCGATGGCGGTCGGGTCGCCCTTGTCGAGCTGCTCGAGGAACTGCTTGCGGCGCGCGAGTTGTTCCGGGTCGTCTTTCGCGGACTCCAGCATGCGCTGGCGCTGCTCGGCCGTGGGCAGGCCGGCCGCGGCCGGCGCCACGTGCGCACCCGCGGGTGCGGAGGTTGCGGCCGTGCCCTCGCCCACCGGCGCCGGGCCGGGCGCACCCACGACGGGTGCCGACGCCGTGCCCTGCGGCGCGGGCGCGGCACCCGGGCCACCTTGTCCCTGGCCTTGGCCACCCGCACCCTGCTGCCCGCGCCGGCGGCCCTGGCCAGTGCCCTGGCGTGGGCCGGCGGCCGGCCGCTCGCCCTGCAGCTGCACGCGCGAGCCTTCGCTCAGGCGGTCGCCGCCTTCGGTCACCACCAGCTCGCCGGCCTTCAGGCCCTCGGTGATGGCCGTCACGTCGACCGTGGATTCGCCGCGCTTGACGGCACGCATCGACACCGTGCGGTCTTCGCCGATCACGTACACGTAGGGGCCGTTGGGACCGGTGCGCACGGCCGTCACCGGCACCACCAAAGCGTTGACGGTGCGCAGCGTGAGCCGCACGTTGACGAACTGGCTGGGGAAGAGCTTGGCCTCCACGTTGTCGAAGCGGGCCTTGGCCTTGACGGTGCCGGTGGTGGTGTCGACCACGTTGTCCAGCGTCGAGAAGGTGCCACTGTCGAGGCGGTCGCTGCGGGTGCGGTCCAGCGCGGCCACGGCGAGCTTGCGGCCGGCTGCCGCAGCGGTCTGGATCTCGGGCACCCGGTCCTGCGGCACGGCGAACTGCACGTCGATCGGATTCATCTGCGTGATGACGGCGATGCCCGTGGTCGAGCCGGCCGCCACGGTGTTGCCGGGATCGACGGCGCGCAGGCCGATGCGACCCGTGACCGGCGCGGTGATGCGGGTGAACTCCAGGTTCACCCGGGCCGCCGCCTCGGAGGCCTTGTCGCTGACGACCGTGCCCTCGAGCTGCTTGACCAGCGCCGCCTGCGTGTCCACGTCCTGCCGGGCGATCGAGTCCTGGCCCAGCAGCGTGCGGTAGCGGCCCAGCGTGACGCGCGCCGCCTCCAGCTGCGCCTCGTCGCGCATGCGGGTGCCGCGGGCCTGCTCCAGCGCCTGTTCGTAGGGCCGCGGGTCGATGCGGGCCAGGAGCTGGCCCTTCTTGACCGTCTGCCCTTCGGTGAACAGCACATCGGTGAGCACGCCGCCCACCTGCGGCTTGAGCGTGATGGTGGCCAGCGGCGTGACCGTGCCCAGCGCGTCAATGGTGATCGGCAGCTCGGCCGGGGTGACGGCGGCGTGGCCCACGGTGACGAGGCCGGCACCGCCGCCGGGCCCCCCCGGCCCACCGGGGCCACCAGGACCACGCGGGCCGCCGGCGAAGCCGCCGCGGGCATCGGCTGCCGGCCGCTTGATCAGGTAGTAGCTGCCGCCGACCAGCGCGCCGAGCACCAGCACCGCGACCAGCGCACCGACCCAGCGGCGGCGGCGGGACGGGGGCCGCATCGGCGGCGGCGCACTCGGCGCGTGGGGGGACGGGGTGACGGGATCGGGATGGTCCATGAGACGGCGCGGCGCCTGGCGGCAAGCACAGAAGTGGTGCGAGTAGAGCCGCGAATCGTAGCGGGCATGTCGTTGCAACCGTTAACGGCCGGTAAAGGGGCAGGCGCTGCGTGCGCCGGTGCGGCCGCGGGCCGGCGGCGCGGCGGGCATGGCTTCCCGCGCCGCGCGCCTGTACGGTCGTGGATTGGAATGAAATCGGCCCGCAGCGCCCGCTGCGCCTGCGCGGGCAGCTATCTTTTCGATAGCAATCAGAACTCGGCGTCGAGTTCGTCGATCTCGTCGGGCTCCTTCAGGGCGGCCTGCACCCATTCCTGCATCGCGGGCAGCTCCATGACCCGCTTGCAGTAGGCGGCGCACAGCGAATCGAGCGCCACGTCGTAGCTCAGGAAGCGGGTGACGACCGGCGCGTACATGGCGTCCGCCATGCACGGCTGCTTGCCGAAGAGGAAGGGGCCGCCGTAGGTGCCCAGGCATTCGCGCCAGATGGCGACGACACGGTCGATGTCGGCCTGCGCGCGCGACCACACCTTGAAGCCCTTGAAGCGGGCCTTGATGTTCATCGGCAGCGCGCCGCGCATCGACGCGAAGCCCGAATGCATCTCGCCGCAGATGGCGCGGCAGTGGGCGCGCGCCTTGCGGTCGGCGGGCAGCAGCCCGGCCTTGGGCTTGATCTCGTTCAGGTATTCGCCGATGGCCAGCGTGTCCCAGACCTCGATGCCCTCGTGCTCCAGCGCCGGCACCAACATCGACGACGACAGCAGCAGCATCTCGGCCTTCATGGCCGGGTCGTCGGGCGGGATGACCATTTCCGTGAAGTCCAGCCCGGCGAACTTGCACATCAGCCAGCCGCGCAGGGCCCAGGCACCGTAGTTCTTGCTGCTGATGGTGAGAACGGCCTTGGCCATGGGATGCTCCTCGCTCCGGGGTCCGAAAAGGGGGCGCGCGGGTGCGCGCCGCGGCGGCGATAGGGGGACGTGCAAAGCCTGTGCCAGAACGGTGCGGCCGGCCGTGGCGCCGGCGCCCGGGGCCTTGGCCCGCAAATTGCCTGCCACCTGTCCATGCTGTACCAGGCGTACCAAACCCAGGCCGACCTGCTGTCGCCATGGCGGCTGATGTCGCAGTTCGCCGGCGCAGCCCTGTGGGCGCCCGACGACGACCGCAGTGCCCGACGGCGCACGGCCTCGGCGCTGGAGGTTTTCTCGCGCATGCGACTGACCCACGCGCGGCCGGCCTACGGCATCGCCGAGGTGCTGGTCGACGGCCAGCCGGTCGCGGTGCACGAGGAGGCCGCGCTGGTGGCGCCTTTCGGCACGCTGCTGCATTTCCGCAAGGCGCTGCCGGCCGGCACGGCGCCGCACCCGCCCGTGCTGCTGGCCGCACCGCTGTCGGGCCATTTCGCCACGCTGCTGCGCGAAACGGTGCGCACGCTGCTGCGCGACCACGACGTCTACATCACCGACTGGCACAACGCGCGCGACGTGCCGCTGGGCAGCGGCCGCTTCGGGCTGGACGAGTACACCCTGCAGGTGATCGAGTTCCTGCGCGCCGTCGGCCCCGGCGTGCACATGGTCGCCGTGTGCCAGCCCTGCGTGGCGGCGCTGGCGGCCACCGCCCTGATGGCCGAGGACGACGACCCCGCCGCGCCGCGCAGCCTGACGCTGATGGCCGGCCCGGTCGATTGCCGCATCAACCCCACGCAGGTCAACCGCCTGGCCACCGACCGGCCCATCGGCTGGTTCGAGCGCAACCTCATCAGCCGCGTGCCCTGGCCGCACGCGGGTTTCATGCGGCGCGTGTACCCGGGCTTCCTGCAGCTGACGGCCTTCATGAGCATGAACATGGAACGGCACAAGGAGCAGTTCCGCAAGCTCTACCAGCACCTCGTCGAGGGCGAGGTGGACCAGGCCGCGACGATCAAGACCTTCTACGACGAGTACCTGGCCGTGAACGACCTGCCGGCCGAGTTCTACCTGGAGACGGTGGAGCGCGTCTTCCAGACCTACGACCTGCCGCGCGGCGAGCTCACCGTCGCCGGCCGTGCCGTGAACCCTGCCGCGATCCGCCGTACCGCGCTGCTCACGGTGGAGGGCGAGCGCGACGACATCTGCTCGGTCGGCCAGACCGTGGCCGCGCAGGACCTGTGCGGCAGCATCCGCCCCTACCTCAAGGCGCACCACCTGCAGGCGGGCGTGGGCCACTACGGCGTCTTCAGCGGCAGCAAATGGAACGCGCAGATCTACCCGCGGGTGCGCGAGACGATCCACGCGGCGGCCGAGTTGCACTGAATCGAATCGCACGGCCAACGAAAAAGCGCAGCCGGTGGCTGCGCTTTTTTTTGGGAACCGATGTGTCCCCGAGTCCGACTCAGCGCCCCGGCTCTTCCTCGGCCGGCCAGTCGCGGATGTAGGCCTTGAGCATCTTGTTCTCGAAGTTCTGGCTGTCGACCACGGCCTTGGCCACGTCGTAGAAGCTGATCACGCCCATGAGCATGCGCTTGTCCATGACCGGCATGTAGCGCGCATGGCGCTCGAGCATCAGGCGACGTACGTCGTCGAGGTCGGTGTCCATGGTGCAGGTGACAGGGTGCGTGTCGATCGCCTTGCGCACCACCGAATTGCCGACGCTGCCGCCGTTGGCCTGGATGGCGAGGATCACTTCCCGGAATGTGAGCATGCCCACCAGATCGCCCTGGTCCATGACGACGAGCGAGCCGATGTCCTTGTCGGCCATCACAGCCACGGCTTCGGCCAGCGGCTGGTCGGGCGTGATCGTGTACAGCGTGTTGCCTTTCACGCGCAGGATGTCGCTGACTTTCATCGGGATGCTCCTCTTACTCTCTGGATGGCGCCTCGGGGCCCGTGGAAGCGGGGCGAATTGAATATAGCCCACAATCGCCGGCGATTGACAAGGCCCTGCCCGCAATGCGCACGCCGCAACGTGACCGGGCGTTACCAAGGAGACAGCAGTGACCACCCCGAATCGCGCGCGGCTCCCTTCCATCCACTCTGAACTCACTGAACCATGAGCGGCTATTCCGACCCCGGCTTCGACACCCTGGCGCTGCACGCCGGTGCCGCGCCCGACCCGGCCACCGGCGCACGCGCGGTGCCGATCCACCTGACGACCTCCTTCGTGTTTGAGTCGAGCGACCACGCGGCGGCGCTCTTCAACCTTGAGCGTGCGGGCCACGTCTACAGCCGCATCAGCAACCCGACCAACGCGGTGTTCGAACAGCGCATGGCCGCGCTCGAGGGCGGGATCGGCGCCATCGCCACGGCCAGCGGCCAGGCGGCGCTGCACCTGGCGGTCGCGACGCTGATGGGCGCGGGCTCGCACATCGTCGCCAGCACGGCGCTGTACGGCGGCTCGCAGAACCTTTTGCACTACACGATGCGCCGCTTCGGCATCGAGACCACCTTCGTCAAGCCCGGCGACATCGACGGCTGGCGCGCGGCGGTCCGGCCCGAGACGAAGCTGTTCTTCGGCGAGACGGTCGGCAACCCGGGCCTGGACGTTCTCGACATCCCCACCGTGAGCGCCATCGCGCACGAGGCCGGCGTGCCGCTGCTGGTCGACTCGACGCTCACCTCGCCCTACCTCATCAGACCCTTCGAGCATGGGGCCGACCTGGTCTACCACTCGGCCACCAAGTTCCTGTCGGGCCACGGCACCGTCATCGGCGGCGTGGTGGTCGACGGCGGCAGCTTCGATTGGGAGGCGTCGGGCAAGTTCGCCGAGTTGACGCAGGCCTACGACGGCTTCCACAACATGGTCTTCAGCGAGGAGTCCACCGTGGGCGCCTTCCTGCTGCGCGCGCGGCGCGAAGGGCTGCGCGACTTCGGTGCCGCCATGAGCCCGCACACGGCCTGGCTGATCCTGCAGGGCATCGAGACGCTACCCCTGCGCATGGAGCGGCACATCGCCAACGCCGAGAAGGTGGTGCGGTTCCTGGCCGCGCACCCCTTCGTCTCGCGCGTGGGGCACCCGCTGCTCGAATCGCATCCGAGCCATGCGCTGGCCAACCAACTGCTCAAGCACGGCGCCAAGGGCGCGGGCTCGGTGTTCAGCTTCGACATCAAGGGCGACCGTGCGCAGGGCAAGGCCTTCATCGAGGCCCTGAAGCTGTTCAGCCACCTCGCGAACGTGGGCGATTGCCGCAGCCTGGTGATCCACCCGGCCAGCACCACGCACTTCCGGATGAGCGACGAGGCGCTGGCCGGCGCCGGCATCGGCCAGGGCACGATCCGCCTGTCGATCGGGCTGGAAGACCCCGACGACCTCATCGACGACCTCAAGCGTGCGCTCAAGGCGGCGGAGAAGGCGGGCGCGCGATGATCCTCACCGTCCACGGCCACCCCACCTACTGCTACACCGGCGGCAAGCCCTTCGATGCGGCCAGGCCCACGGTCGTCTTCATCCACGGCGTGCTCAACGACCACAGCGTCTGGATCCTGCAGAGCCGCTACCTGGCGAACCACGGCTTCAACGTCCTGGCAGTCGACCTGCCCGGCCATTGCCGCAGCGGCGGCGAGGCGCCCGCGTCGGTCGAAGACGCGGCCGACTTCATCGGCGCCCTGCTCGACGCCGCCGGCGTGCAGCGCGCCGCGCTGGTCGGCCACAGCTGGGGATCGCTCATCGCGCTGGAGGCCGCGAGCCGGCTGCGCGAGCGCATCACGCACCTGGTGCTGGTGGGCACGGCTTTCCCGATGAAGGTCTCGCAGGCGCTGCTGGATGCCTCGCAGAACGACCCGGAGGCGGCGCTGCGCATGGTCAACGTGTTCTCGCGCTCCACCTTGGCGGCGCCGCCTTCGGCGCTGGGCCCGGGCACCTGGGTGTACGGCGCCAGCATGGCGCTGGGGCGGCGCGTGCTGCGCAGCAACCCGAAGGTGAACGTGTTCCACCGCGGCTTCCTGGCCTGCGACCGCTATGCCAACGGCGAGCAGGCGATCGCGCAGGTCACCTGCCCGGTGCTCTTCGTGCTCGGCGCGCAGGACCAGATGACGCAGCCGCGCGCCGCCCAGGGCCTGGTCGAGAAGGCTCGCGCGGCAGGCAGGACGGTGCGGATCGCGTCGCTGCCGGTGGGCCACCACCAGATGACCGAGACGCCGGACGAAACGCTCTTCGCGCTGCGCGACTTCCTGCAGGCGCCCGCAGGCTGAGTTCAGTCGCCCGCGGCCGGGTCGAAGGCGCCGGCCGGGGCGTGCTCCAGCGCGGCGATCAGCGTGGCCACGGCCGCGTCGGACGGCTGGGCGACTGGCAGCGCACCGAGCATGCGGCGCAGGGTCTCGGCATGCGGCAGCAGCGGGCCGAGGAAATGGGTCCCGGCGCCGCTGGCGACCAGCACCGTGGGGAAGGTCTCGACGTCGAATTCGTCGGCGATGTCGGCGTGGTCCTCGATGTCGACCCAGGCGAAGCGCAGGCCCGGATGGGCGCGGGCGACGTCTTCGAACAGCGGCCGGTAGTCGCGGCAGGTGCCGCACCACTCGGCACACAGGCAAACGACCCACGGCGCCTGGGCGGCGGACGGGGGCGCAAGGGTAGCGTTCGAAGAAGGCTGCGGCACGGCGCTGGGACCTGAGGGTTCGGGTGGTGGGGGGTGGCTGGGACCAAAGCCCGTCGCTATTATGGGCAAGCACCCGCCGCAGGGCAGCGCATCCGCCCATGCCCGCGCCGGCGCACCGAGATGCACAGGAGACCGCGATGAACAGCACCACGAGCACCGCGCCCGCCGCCGTCGATCCGCGGCACTTCACGAGCTTTGCCGAGTTCTACCCCTTCTATCTGAGCGAGCACGCGAACCGCACTTGCAGGCGCCTGCATTTCGTGGGATCCAGCCTCGGTCTGGTCTGTCTGGCGCTGCTGGTCGTCACCGGCAACCCCTGGTGGCTGCTGGCGGGCCTGGTGGCCGGTTACGCCTTCGCCTGGATCGGCCACTTCGGCTTCGAGAAGAACAAGCCCGCCTCGTTCAAGCGCCCGCTCTACAGCTTCATGGGCGACTGGGCGATGTACCGCGACATCTGGCTGGGCCGCATCAAGCTCTGAAGGCCGGCGTTCGCATCCGCCGGCGCCGTTTCGGTTTGCTCCTGATTCGATAGCACGTCCCGCAGGCGCAGTGCGGCCAGCGGGCCCTTTTCCCATAAATTCTCGAGCACGGGCGTGCGCGGCACCATGAGGGCCACGGCCAGCGCTTCGAGCGGGGTGTGGTCTGGATCGGCCAGCAGCACGTAACGGGGATCGTCGCTGTCGTCGGCCTCGGCGATCTCGCCCACCCAGTCGAGCGCGACCAGCGTCTCGAGCACCGCGGCGAGTTGCAGTGCATCGACGCGCATGCGCACCACCAGCTCGCGCGCGCCCACGCCCTTGTACGGCTGCGCCCGCGCGCGGTCCAGGTGCTGCAGCACCTCCACCGCGAGCTGCATCGGCCAGCCTGGCGTGCCACCCCGGCGCGCCACGCCCGTGAGCAGGCTGGGCAGGTAGGCGGCGATCACAGCGCCCAGCAGCACGATGACCCAGGCGACGTAGATCCACACCAGCAGGATGGGTACCGTGGCGAAGGCACCGTACATCACCGAGTAGGTCGGCACCTGGCCCAGGTACCAGCCCAGCACGCGCTTGGCGACCTCGATGGCGGCAGCGACGAAGAAGCCGCCCGTCCATGCATGCGACCACTTCACGTGCGTGTTGGGCACGTAGTGGTAGAGGGCGCCCATGCCCGCGGCGAGCAGCATGAACTCGAAGGCATCGAAGAGGAACTTGAGCAGGTCGTTGTCGTGCACCACGCCGCGCGAGGCGGAGAACACGTAGGCGGTCGTCGACAGGCTGGCCGCCAGCACCAGCGGCCCCAGCGTGATGGCGGCCCAGTAGATCAACACGCGCTGCGCGAAGGGTCGCGGGTTGGGCACGCGCCAGATGTTGTTGAGCGTCTTGTCGATGGTCAGGATGAGCGCGATGGCCGTGACCAGCAGCACGCCCAGGCCCGCGATGCCCAGCCCGCTCGCCTTGCTGGCGAACTGCGTGAGGTAGCCCAGCACCTGGCGCGCGATGTTCTCGGGGATCAGGCTCTCGACCAGCCAGCGCTGCAGCCGGCCCTGCATGGCCTGGAACATCGGGAACACGGTGAACAGCGCCAGCGCCACCGTGAAGAAGGGCACCATCGCGATGGTGGTGGTGAAGGTCAGGCTGCTGGCGGTGAGGCCGAGGCGGTCCTCGCGGAAGCGTTCTCCCAGCACCGCCGCTGTATTGCGCCACGGAAAGTGCGAAAGGTCCCTCCAGAGCTGCCGGCGATTCATGGCCGGTATCATGCCATTCGCCCTTGCACGCGCCGCCGAGCCGAGGCGCCCGTCTCCTGCCTCGCCCGTCTCCCGTGAACGCTGCCCTCCTTCCCGCCCCTTCGCCCGCGGTGCTCGCCACGCGGCGCCTGGCCGTGGGCAGCCTGGTGGGCCTGATCGCGCTGGGCTTCGCGTGGGAGATGTGGCTGGCGCCCCTGCGCCCGGGCGGCTCGTGGCTGGCCCTCAAGGTGCTACCGCTGGTCCTGCCGCTGGCCGGGCTGCTGAAGAACCGCATGTACACCTACCGCTGGGTCAGCCTGCTGGTCTGGCTCTATTTCACCGAAGGCGTGGTGCGCGCATGGAGCGACGCCACGGCACTCAGCCGCACGCTGGCGGGCGTCGAGATCCTGCTGTGCCTCACGCTGTTCGCGGCCTGCGCCTGGCATGTGCGCCTGCGGCTGCGCACCGCCACGCCTGCGACGCCTCCCGCCACCGCCTCCTCCCCATGAGCACTTCCCTGATCGACGACCTGCGCGCCATCGTCGGCGCCTCCCACGTGCTGACCGATGGCGACCTGAGCGCCTGGGAGCAGGACTGGCGCAAGCGCGCCCGCGGCAAGGCGCTGGCCGTGGTGCGGCCCGGCAGCACCGACGAGGTGGCACGCGTGGTCAAGGCCTGCGCCGCGGCCGGCACCTCGATCGTTGCGCAGGGCGGCAACACCGGGCTGGCCGTGGGCTCGGTGCCCGACGGCTCCGGCACGCAGGTCGTGCTGAGCCTGACGCGCCTGAACGCCATCCGCGAGATCGATGCGGCCAACCTCACCGTCACCGTCGAGGCCGGCTGCGTGCTGCAGGCGCTGCAGGCGGCGGCAGACAAGGCGGGCTTCCTGTTCCCCCTGAGCCTGGCGGCCGAGGGCAGCTGCACGATCGGGGGCAACCTCGCCACCAACGCAGGCGGCACGCAGGTGGTGCGCTACGGCAACGCGCGCGAGCTGTGCCTGGGCCTGGAAGTGGTCACCGCGCAGGGCGAGGTGTGGCACGGCACCAGCGGCCTGCGCAAGGACAACACCGGCTACGACCTGCGCGACCTGCTGGTGGGCAGCGAGGGCACGCTGGGCATCATCACCGCCGCCACGATGAAGCTGTACCCGCTGCCCGCCGCGCAGCTCACGGCCTGGGCCGCGGTGCCTTCGCTCGAACACGCCGTCACGCTGCTGGGCCTGGCGCACCGCCAGCTCGGCGCGGGCCTGACGGGCTTCGAAGTCATGGGCCAATTCGCGCTGAGCCTGGTGGGCAAGCACATGCCGCAGCTGCGCGTGCCTTTCCTGGGCGACGAGGCGACACCGTATTGCGTTCTGCTCGAGAACTCCGACAGCGAATCCGAAGACCACGCCCGCGCGCGCTTCGAGGCGCTGCTGGAGAGCGCCTTCGAGGACGGCTGCGTGACCGACGCGGTGATCGCCGAGAACCTGACGCAGGCGCACCAGCTCTGGCACATCCGCGAGAGCATTCCGCTGGCGCAGGCCGAAGAGGGCCTGAACATCAAGCACGACATCTCCATCGGCGTATCGCGCATCCCGGCCTTCGTGGCCGAGACCGACGCGCTGCTGCAGAAGGAGATCGCCGGCGTGCGCCTGGTCAACTTCGGCCACCTGGGCGACGGCAACCTGCACTACAACGTGCAGGCGCCGGTCGACGGCGATGCGAAGGCCTTCCTGCGCGAGCAGGAGGAGCGGGTGAACACGCTGGTCTACGACCAGGTCGAGAAATTCGGCGGGTCGTTCTCGGCCGAGCACGGCATCGGCGAGCTCAAGGTGCACAAGCTCGAGAAGCACAAGTCGCCGGTGGCGCTGGGCATGATGCGCGCCATCAAGGGCGCGCTCGATCCGCAGAACGTGTTGAATCCGGGGCGCGTGCTGAGGGCCTGAGTCCGCGCTTCAAGGCGCCGTGTCGCGCTCCAGGCGGCCCAACCAAGCCAGCGCTTCTTCCCGCCCGCCACCGCACATCTGCGCCGAGGGTTGAAGCCCTCCGCACACCGCCGGCCGCTCGGGCTGGCCGAACAGGCGGCAGCGCAAGGCCTCGTCGAGCTGCACGCAGGGCACGCCCGCCGGCTTGCCATGGGGCATGCCGGGGATGGGCGAACTGATCGAAGGGGCGATGCAGCAGGCGGCGCAGCCGCTGCGGCAGGCCGGCGCGGGGGTGTACATCGCGCGATTGGAGCATGGCCCGCCGCCGGAAACGCAGGGGCCTCCTAGAATCTCCCGACAGTCCTCGATCGCCGCCATGTCCAGCCCGTCCACACATCCGATCCGCCACCAGTACGAAGACTTCATGCGCCACGTCGACCAGACGGGCGTGTTCAAGAGCGACCGCACCGGCACCGGCACCAAGAGCGTGTTCGGCCACCAGATGCGCTTCGACCTGAACGAGGGCTTTCCGCTGGTCACGACCAAGAAGGTGCATGTCAAGTCCATCATCCACGAGCTGCTGTGGTTTTTGCAGGGTTCGTCGGACAACAACTGGCTGCGCGAGCGCGGCGTGACGATCTGGGACGAATGGGCGCGCGAGGACGGCGACCTGGGCCCCGTGTATGGCGTGCAGTGGCGCAGTTGGCCCACGCCGGACGGCGGTCACATCGACCAGATCGCGCAGGTGATCCAGACGCTCAAGACCAACCCCGACTCGCGCCGCATCATCGTGAGCGCCTGGAACGTGGCCGAGCTGGACAAGATGGCGCTGATGCCCTGCCACGCCTTCTTCCAGTTCTACGTGGCCGAAGGGCGGCTGAGTTGCCAGCTCTACCAGCGCAGCGCCGACATCTTCCTGGGCGTGCCCTTCAACATCGCGAGCTACGCGCTGCTCACGCACATGGTGGCGCAGCAGTGCGACCTGCAGGTGGGCGACTTCATCTGGACCGGCGGCGACTGCCACATCTACAGCAACCATGCCGAGCAGGTGGCGCTGCAACTGAGCCGCGAGCCGCGGCCCTACCCCACGCTGCACATCGCGCGCCGGCCGCCCTCGATCTTCGACTACCAGTACGAGGACTTCCACTTCGAGGGCTACGACCCGCATCCGGCCATCAAGGCGCCCGTGGCCGTTTGAAGAAAGGCCGCTGATGCGCGTCAACCTCATCTACGCCCGCGCGGCCAATGGCGTGATCGGCGTGAACGGCGACCTGCCCTGGCACCTGCCCGAGGACATGGCGCACTTCAAGCGCATGACGGCGGCCAGCCCGGTGGTGATGGGCCGCAAGACCTGGGACTCGCTGCCGCCGCGATTCCGGCCGCTGCCGGGGCGCCGGAACATCGTCGTCACGCGCCAGCCGGATTGGAACGAAATCGGGGCGCAGCGCGCGTCCAGCCTGCGAGAGGCGCTATCGATTTGTGAGCAAGAAGCCGAGGTCTGGGTGATCGGCGGTGCGCAGATCTATGCGGCCGCGGAGCCGCTGGCCCAGCGCGCGGTCGTGACCGAGATCGATCGCGACTTCGAAGGCGACGCACATGCGCCCACGCTCGGGCCGGCCTGGCGCGAGACCGCGCGCGAATCGCACACCTCGGCCAAGGACGGCCTGCCCTTCGCCTTCGTCGTCTACGAGCGTGGCGCCTGAGCATGGCCCTGCGGCGGAACACCCGCCCCGGCGCCGCCAACTGGCGGCCGCGGCGGGCTTCGCGCTGATGGCCCTGGGGTGGCCGCGTTCGCGCGTGCGCGCGGCCGAGCCGCTGGAGGCCGACGAGCGCGTGCTTTTCCTGCCCAGCACGGCGCGCTGGCTCGACGACGGCCGCGTCGAGGCCGAGGTGCATGCCTGGGTCTACGAGCCCGACCACCTGCGCGGCCTGAACACCGCCTTCGCGCGGTACCTGGGGCTGCGCCTGTCGAAGATGAGCCCCGCCGCGCAGCTGCGCTTCCGCCAGCGGGCCGCCCTCTTCCATGCCGAATCGGAAGACGGCAAGCAGATCGACATCGTCTTCGGCGGCGATCAACCGCCGCTGCGCCTGCCGCCCACCGACCGCGCCGGCCGCACCCAGGCGCGCGTGGTCGTGGTGCCACCCACCGACGCGACGCGCGATGCGCCCTGGCTGCGCTTTCGCGCCGAGATGCCGCGCGGCGACCTGCGGCGCGCCGAAGGGCGGGTGCTGCTGGTGCCGCCCGAGGGACTGTCGGTCGTCTCGGACATCGACGACACCATCAAGCACACGGCGGTGCACAGCCGCCGCGAGGTGCTGCTCAACACCTTCGCCCGCCCCTTCGAGGCCACGCCCGGCATGGCAGCCCACTACCGGCGCCTGGCGCGCGTGGCCGACACGCGCTTCCACTACCTCTCGGCGAGCCCGATCCAGCTCTTTCCCGCGCTGTCGGACTTCGTGCGCAGCGCCGGCTTTCCGCCGGGCAGCATGCACCTGCGCGAGAGCACGACCTGGCGCACGCTGGTGCCCGGCGACCAGGACTCGCGGCGCCACAAGCGCGCCATGATCGAGCAGTTGCTGGCCGACTTCCCGATGCGCCGCTTCCTGCTGGTGGGCGACTCGGGCGAAGCCGACCCCGAGATCTACGCCGAGGTCGCGCGCGAGCACCCGGTGCGCATCGAGGCGGTGGTGATCCGCGACGTGACGGACGAGGGCCGCGACGCGCCGCGCTACCGCACGGCCTTCGACGGCATCGCCGACGCGCGCTGGCACCTGCTGCCGCGCGACGGCGGCCGATGGCCGCTGCCGCTGCCCTGAAGCCGGTCGACGCGCGCCGGACGGCGGCAATGCGCGTAGGTACTACACGCTGCACTGCATGCCGCTGCTAGCATGCGCCAGCGCTTCCGCCCCAGGTGGGCGCCGATCGCTGCCTCATTCGGAGACCGTCATCTGAGCGCCCTGCCCCTCCCACCGCATGCATCGCCCTCCGCCCATGGGGTCGGTGCGCTCTGGCCCCTGTGCGTGGAGATCGCCGCACGGCGCCGCCAGCGCGAGCGAGCCGGCGGCGATGACCTGCCTCTGGCATGGTCGGCCGCCAACGGCTATGCGCTCGAGGGCGTGTGGGACGCCGAATCGCAGGCGCTGTTCTCCCTGTTCAAACCGCTGCTCGACCGCCAGGGCGACGACGCACGCTGGGTGGTCGGCCAACTGGGCCAGAGCCTGGACGGCTGCATCGCCACGCACAACGGCGACTCCTTCTTCGTCAACGGCCCCGAGGGTCTGGTCCACGTGCACCGCCTGCGCGCGCTGTGCGATGCGGTGATCGTCGGCGCCGGCACCGCCTGCCTGGACGACCCCCAGCTCACGACCCGCCGCGCCGCCGGCCCCAACCCGACCCGTGTGGTGATCGACCCGGACCTGCGCGTACCGGCCGGCGCGCGCGTGTTCACCGATGGGCAGGCGCGTACGCTGCTGGTGTGCGACCCGGCGCATGCGCAGCGCGCGGCCGCGCGCCTGGGTACCGAGCGGGTGATCGCCATCGCGCGAAGCCCGGCGCTGCAGGGGCAGATGCCCCTTGGCGAGGTGGTGGCCGCGCTGCACGCGCGCGGGCTCGACCTGCTCTTCGTCGAGGGCGGCGGCGTGACGGTGTCGCAGTTCGTGCGCCAGGGCTGCCTGGATCGCCTGCACCTGCTGGTGGCGCCGGTGATGATCGGCGCCGGCCACCCCGGCCTGCAGGTGCGCCGGGCGGACACGATGCGCGAGGCGCTGCGCCCGTCGGCCCGCACCTTCGCGCTGGGCGCCGACCTGCTGTGGGACCTGGACCTGCGGGCCGCGCCCGGCTGAGCAGGGGCCGATCAGTCGAGCCAGGCCAGCAGGTCCCTATGGCCGACCACCAGCCTCATGGCTGACGGCTGGGCGAGCAACGCGTCCCGGCGATGCCGCCACGCCTGCACGCGACTCGCCGCCGCGGTGTCGTGTTCGCACGCTGCCGAGGCGATGCCGTCGACCATGGCAGCGAGCATCGCGCGATGTGCCGGCCCATGCGCCGCATCGATGTGCCAGTCGCTGGCGGCCGTCGTGCAGCGATAGCCCTCGCCCGCCAGCAGCGGCAATGCAGCATCCACCACCGAGCCTCCCAGCGCCGGCCCGAAGCCCTTGTCGCGCCGCTGGTGGGCCCGGAAGAGCGCGTGCACCTCGTCGTCCGCCGCATCGGCCGGCTGCCAGTGGAGGCGGTCGTCGACGCTCAGCGCGAAGCACATTGCCGCCCCGGCCACACGGCTGTGGGCAATCCATCCCGCCAGCCAGTCGGCCGACACCAGGTCCAGCAGGGCCGAGGCGGTGACGAGGTCGGTGTCGTCCAGGCGCAGCCCCTCGAGGCCTGCGGCCAGGTCGGCCTGCTGCCACACGATGTCGAGGCTCAGCCGCGGCGCGTCGATGCGCAGGCCTGCGCCCGTGCGCTCTGCATGCCAGTCCTGAGACGCCGCCCAGCTTTGCAGCGCGCCAGGCAGTACCGCGAGAAGTTGCGGGTCGTGGTCGACCAGCCGCCAGCACTGCGGCCCGCCAAGCTGTGGGGCCAGCGCACGCAGGTTGGCCCCGGTGCCGCAGCCCAGGTCCAGCACCTGCAGCGCCGTGTCCGGACCGCGACGACGACGCAGGCGCGTCGTGAAGGCCGGGACGTTCAGCGCGTGCGCCCCCGCCTCGCGCGCCTCCCGGTCGAAGGGCTCGCGCAGGGCCAGCCAATCCGGATCGAAGCCGCTCATGGCGCTCCAGCGTCGAGGGCGCGCAGCAGCGCCTGCTCGAATCGCGCGCCGGCGTCGGCCCAGCGCGGCAGCCGGCCGGCGGCGTGCTGCGCACCGGCGGCGAGCGCGGCACGCCGGGCGGGCTCGTCCATCATGCGGCGCAGTGCTTCGCGCAACGCGCGCACGTCGTTCGGCGGAACCAGTGCCCCTGCTTCCGCCGGCACCGTGTCGACGATGGCGCCGGCGGTGGTGCTGACGACCGGCAGCCCGTGCGCCAGCGCTTCGGCCAGCGCCATGCCGTAGCCCTCGTGCAGGGAGGGCAGCACGAACAGGTCGGCCTGCGCATAGAGCGCTTCGAGCTGCGTGCCCTCGATCTCGCCGTGCCAGCGGATGCGCTCGCCCAGGCCCCGTTGTGCAGCGAGCGCATCGACGCGCGCCGCCTCGGCCGGGTCGCGCGCGCGGCTGCCCGCGCAGTGCAGCACCCAGGGCCGGTCGCGCAGGCCCGCCAGCGCCTCGATGAGCACCGCGTGGCCCTTGCGCGGCGTGAGGGTGGCCACGCACAGCAGCGACAGTGCGTCGGGGCCGGCACCGCCACCGGTGGCCCACGCGGCACGCTCGGTGCCGGGCTCCACGGTATCCACTCGCTCGGCCGGCACGCCATAGGCAGCCAGTGCGCGCGCGGTGGCGGCGCTGGTCACGACCACGCCCCGCGCGCAGGCCAGCGCACGTCGCTCGCTCTGGGCAAGCAGGTGCTGCTGCGCTGGCGTGAGACCGGTCTCCAGCGCCAGCGGGTGGTGCACCAGCGCGACCCAGCACAGGCGTTGCGCATGGCGCTCGGCCAGATCCGGCAGCGCCCCGAAGCCCAGGCCGTCGGCCACCACGCAGGCGCCGTCGGGCAGGGCCTCCACGACCTGCGCCGCGCCGGCTAGGTCGGCGGCGTCGGGAAAGGGATAGCCGTCACCGGGCGAGAGCACCTCGACTTGCCACCCGCGCGCGCGCAGTTCGGCCACGATGCGGCGGTCGTAGAGGTAGCCGCCGGTGCGGCTGTTCCAGTCGCCCGGCACGAGGAAGACGCAGGACCGGGCCATGCCGCGCGCGCCGTGCGCTCAGCCGCCTACCGGGCGAGGCAGCGTGCCTTCGTAAGCGGCCCAGGCGATGTGCGACTCGTGCAGTTGCACGCGCAGGTGCGTGAGCCCCGCCGCGTGCGGCCCGAACTCACCGCTGGCGACGCGTTCCGCGATGCGGTCGAAGACCACCCGCGCCATGAACTCGGTGGTGGTGTTGCGGCCGGCGAAGGCCGGATCGTCGTCGAGGTTGCGCAGGTTGAGTTCCGCCAGCACGGTACGCAGCACCTCGGTGGCGCGCGCGATGTCGACCACCATGCCGTCGGGATCGAGCGCGGGGCGGCGGAATTCCGCGTCGACCACATAGGTGGCGCCGTGCAGCCGCTGCGCCGGCCCGAAGGCTTCGCCGCGAAAGCTGTGGGCGATCATGAAATGGTCACGGACGTTGACGCTGTACATGGGTCGAAGGCAGGTTGAAGGTTCAGACGTAGTCGATGCGCTGGCACAGCGTGTCCGGCGCACCGGACGCGAGCCGTTCGAGCACGGCGGGCAGCTCGGCGAAGGGGGCCGCGTCGGTGATCAGCGCATCGAGCTCCGGCGCCGCCAGCAGCGAGAGCGCGAGCGCCATGCGGCGGCCGTGGTCCCAGCGCCCGCGCTGCGCGTTGGCCACATGGCCCACCTGCGAACTGCGCAGGCTCAGGCGCCGGGCATGGAAGGCCTCGCCCAGCGGCAGGCTCACGGCACGCTGGCCGTACCAGCTCAGTTCGAGCACGGTGGCCTCGAAGCCGGCCAGCCCGAGTGCGGTCACGAGCCCCGCTGGCTGCCCGCTGGCATGCACCACGAGGTCGGCGTCGGGCGTCGCCGCCTCGGGTGTTGCGAAGCGCAGGCCCAGCCGTGCCGCGACAGCGGCGCGCCCGGCCTGCACGTCGATCAGTTCCACCTCGCAGCCCGGGATGCGCGCGGCGAGCCAGGCCACGAGCAGCCCCACGACGCCGCCGCCCACGACCGCGATGCGGTCGCCCACGCGCGGGGCCGCGTCCCAGAGGGCGTTGACGGCCGTCTCCATGTTGGCGGCCAGCACCGCGCGTGCAGGCGGCACGCCGTCGGGCACACGGTGCAGGGCCGCCGCCGGCACGACGTAGCGCGTCTGGTGGGGGTACAGGCAGAACACGGTGCGGCCCAGCCATTCGGGCGCACCCGCTTCGACGCGGCCAACACTGGCATACCCGTACTTCACGGGAAACGGGAAATCGCCCTCCTGCAAGGGTGCGCGCATGCGGCCGTACTCGCTGGGCGGCACCTCGCCACGGAACACCAGCAGCTCGGTCCCGCGGCTCACGGCGCTGTGCAGGGCGCGCACCTGCACCTGGCCGGCTTCGGCCGCAACCAGCGTGCCTCTGCGCAGCGCCGCGCGACCGGGGGTCTCGGTCCAGAGCGCTTCGAAGGTGTCGGGGACGATGGATGTTCCGGGGGCTGCCATGCTGTGAAGGGCCGCCGCGGTGCCCGGAAGTGCGCAATCGGCGACGGGGCATCTTAAGCCGTGGCATCGCCCGCCAGTCATCGCCGCGCGCTGACGGGCGCCGCCCGCCGGTCCGCCGGCCCGCAGTCGGGAGCACGGCAGGCTATAAACCCGGCTGCGCGCCGGCAGGCGCCTTCCCGACGCCCCTTGCCCCCACGGAACACTCATGCGCATCGCCACCTGGAACGTCAATTCCCTCACCGCCCGCCTCCAGCACGTGCTGGACTGGCTCATCGCCAACCCCGTCGACGTGCTGTGCCTGCAGGAACTGAAGATGAGCGACGACAAGTTCCCGCTCGAGGTGCTGCAGTCGGCCGGCTACCACGCAGCGGTGTTCGGGCAGAAGACCTACAACGGCGTGGCGATCCTGAGCCTGCAGCCGGTGCGCGAGGTGGTGCGCAACATCGGCGGCTTCGCGGACGAGCATTCGCGCGTGATCAGCGCCACCATCGACACGGTCGAAGGCCCGCTGCGTGTGGTCAACGGCTACTTCGTCAATGGCCAGGCACCGGGCTCGGACAAGTTCGCGTACAAGATGAACTGGCTCACGGCGCTGCGCGACTGGCTGCGCGCCGAGATGGCGGCGCACCCGGAGCTGGTGCTGCTGGGCGACTTCAACATCGCGCCCGAGGACCGCGACAGCTTCGACCCCGTGGGCCTGGCCGAGACCATCCACCACACGAGCGAGGAGCGCGCGCATTTCAAGGCGCTGCTTGAGCTGGGATTGACCGACAGCTTCAGGCTCTTCGACCAGCCCGAGAAAAGCTATTCCTGGTGGGACTACCGCATGCTGGGCTACCAGAAGAACCGTGGCCTGCGCATCGACCACATCCTCGTCAGCCAGCCGCTGGTGCCGCGCGTTCGCAGCAGCACCATCGACCGCGTGCCGCGCAAATGGGAGAAGCCGAGCGACCATGCCCCCGTGGTGCTCGAGCTCGGCCCCGCGGCCTGAACCGACAACACCTCCTGCCGATGACGCTTCCCACCTTCGACCGCCTGCGCCGGACGCTGGCGCCGACCCTGGTCGCGCTCGCCCTGGGCGGCTGCGCACTGATGGACAAACCCAAGACCGACGAACCCGCGCGACCGGAAACGCCCGTCCCCGAGGCGGCCGCACCGTCGAACCCGGTGGCCTCGGTCCGGCTCATCACCGCGCAGACGCCGGCCGTGCGCGCCTACCGCAAGCTCGGTGCCGAGGCGATCTACAAGAAGTACCCCAAGCGCATCTACCGTGGCCGCATTCCGCCGCTGGTGTATGCCGTGGTGGTGGTCGAGACGGACATCGACGCGCAGGGCAACGTGACGAACGTGACGTTCAGCCGCGTGCCCAGCCATGCCCCCGAGGTGCCGCCGAAGATCGCCGAACTGGTCCGCGCCGCCTCGCCGCTGCCCAACCCCGGGAAGCTCGGCGCGCACACCTACGTCGACACCTGGCTGTGGGACAAGAGCGGCAACTTCCAGCTCGACACACTCACCAAGGGCCAGCGCAGCCGGTGACGGAGGCCGGCGGACCGGCCGCCACCAGAAGATCGTCACGTTTGTGACGAATTCGGCCGCAGCGACCGACTGGCGGGCGCTGCAGGCCGATTGCACTTTGCGATTTCGACGGCTGCAGCGCCCTGAACCCCCGCTTTCAGGCGCCGTCGCGGTCCAGGTCGAGCTCGGCGATCTTGCGCGTGATGGTGTTGCGTCCGATGCCCAGCTTCTGCGCCGCCTCGATGCGGCGGCCACGCGTGAAGCCCAGCGCGGTGAGGATCAGGCGCGACTCGAAGCGGCGCGAGAGCACGTCCCACACGTCGGTGCGGCCTTCGGCCAGCAGGGCCTGCGCCTCGTGCTCCAGGCCGCTCTCCCAACTGGTCGCCTGTGGCATGGCGGGCACGGGCAGGGCCGTCGGCGCCACGGCCACGGGGACCGCGGCGGGCAGGGTCTCGAGCGCCTCGCCCGACGTCACCGGCACCGCCGGCGCGGGCGCCGGGGTCGGCGCCACGGCACCGAGCGAGCCTTCGACCGGCGCATTGCTCATCACCTCTGGCGGCAGATCCTTCGGCTCGATGAGCTGCGCCGGCGCCATGACGGTGAGCCAGTGGCAGATGTTCTCCAGCTGCCGCACGTTGCCCGGGAAATTGAAGGCCGAGAGCTGCGACAGCGCGGCATCGGAGATGCGCTTGGGCTCCACGCCGAGCTGCTTGGCGCTTTGCTGCAGGAAGTGCCGCGTGAGCGAAGGCACGTCTTCCTTGCGCTCGCGCAGGGCCGGCAGGCGCAGGCGGATCACGTTGAGGCGGTGGAACAGGTCTTCGCGGAAGGCGCCCTGCTTGACGCGCTGCTCCAGGTCCTGGTGGGTCGCGGCAATCACGCGCACGTTCGCCTTGACGGCGTTGTGCCCGCCCACGCGGTAGAAGTGCCCGTCGCTCAGTACGCGCAGCAGGCGCGTCTGCAGGTCGAAGGGCATGTCGCCGATCTCGTCGAGGAAGAGCGTGCCGCCCTCGGCCTGCTCGAAGCGCCCGCGGCGCATGGTCTGCGCGCCGGTGAAGGCGCCGCGCTCGTGGCCGAAGAGCTCGCTCTCTAGCAGGTCCTTGGGGATGGCCGCGGTGTTGATCGCGACGAAGGGGCCGTTGGCACGCGGCGAGTGCTTGTGCAGCGCTCGCGCGACCAGTTCCTTGCCCGAACCCGATTCGCCGGTGATGAGCACCGTGACGTTGCTCTGCGACAGCCGGCCGATGGCACGGAACACGTCCTGCATCGCCGGGGCCTGGCCGAGCATCTCGGGCGCGGCCTGCATGCGTTCCTCGGCGACTTCCTCGCGCTGGCTCTCGTCGACCGCACGGCGGATCAACTCCACCGCACGCGGCAGGTCGAAGGGCTTGGGCAGGTATTCGAAGGCGCCGCCCTGGAAGGCCGACACGGCACTGTCCAGGTCGCTGAAGGCCGTCATGATGATGACCGGCAGGCCGGGATGCTTGGCCTTGATCTTGTCGAGCAAGTCCAGGCCCGAGCCACCGGGCATGCGGATGTCGCTCACCAGGACCTGCGGGCCTTGCATCTCGTCGTCGTTCGCCGCGTCGAGGGCGGCCAGCACCTCGCGCGTGTTGGTGAAGCTGCGCGTGGGCAGGTCTTCACGCAGGAGAGCCTTCTCGAGCACGAAGCGTATCGATTGGTCGTCATCCACTATCCAGATCGGCTTCATGCAGCTCCTTGTGGTCCTTCTTCGTCAAGGATGCTCTTCACGAATCCTCGCGCCGTGTGCATCTGCGGACTCGGGCGACCTGCGTCGTTGCAAATGCTCGCAATAGCTTCGGCTATTGCTGCGCTTTGCGCCTCGCAGCTCATCCCGATCCGCAGCGCCCACTTGCCGCTCGATCGATGAAGATCATCCCTATGGCAATGGAATGGTGATCTTGAAATCCGTTCGGCCCGGGACGCTGTCGCACTCGATCACGCCGTGGTGTT
The DNA here is from genome assembly GCF_901875635.1 of Xylophilus ampelinus. Classification (GTDB taxonomy): domain Bacteria; phylum Pseudomonadota; class Gammaproteobacteria; order Burkholderiales; family Burkholderiaceae_C; genus Xenophilus. Next base: position 34,985 of record NZ_CABFMN010000117.1, read on the forward strand.
GTTGCACGAAAGTCTGCGCCAGGGTCAGCCCCAGTCCCGTCCCGCCTTCACGCCCCGATACGAGGGGATAGAAGATGCGGTCCTTGAGGCCGTCCGGCACGCCCGGTCCGTTGTCGATGACATGCAATTCCAGTGCCAGTCGATACCACTGCTTGTTGAGGATGACCTGACGCACGACGCGCGTGCGGAAAGTGATCTTCGCGTCGCCCGCGGCGCGGCGTTCGGCCAGCGCCTGCGCCGCGTTGTGCGCGATGTTGAGCGTGGCCTGGATGAGCTGCTCGCGGTCGCCGCGGAACTCGGGGATCGACGGATCGAAATCGCGCTCGATCTCCAGGTCGTGGGGAAACTCGGCCAGCAACACCGATCGCACGCGTTCACACACCTCGTGCACGTTCACGTCACCGACCACGTGCGGCCTGCGATGCGGCGCCAGCAGCCGGTCGACCAGGGTCTGCAGGCGGTCCGCCTCGTGGATGATCACCTGCGTGTATTCCACCAGGTCGCGCGAATCGACCTCCATCTGCAGCAGCTGCGCCGCGCCGCGGATGCCGCCGAGCGGGTTCTTGATCTCGTGCGCGAGGTTGCGGATCAGCTCCTTGTTGGCCTGCGCCTGGCCCAGCAGGCGCTCCTCGCGGTCCTGCCGCGCCTGCTGCTCCTGCGGCGACATCTCGACCACCAGTTCGCCCACACGATCGGTCTGCGCGAGCGTGACCTGCACCGGCAGTGGCTCCTGCGTGCCGCGGCGCAGGAAGGCCTCGTAGCGCAGCGTCGCGAAGTCGTTGCTGCGGGCGCCGGCGATGGCCGTGAGCAGCACGTTGGGCTCCATGAAGCTCTGGCTGAACGGCGCCCCCTCGAGCGTGCGCCGCGAGATGCCCATCGCGTCCTCGAGTGCCGAGTTGGCGAACAGCAGCGCGCCGTCGCCACGGATGACGGCGATCAGCGTCGCCAGCAGGTCGAAGGCCTGGAAGCGCTTGCTGGCCGGCGCCGGTTTACCGAAGGCCATCAGCGGTTGGCCGGCAGGCGGCCGATCTCGCGCTGCAGGCCGGCGATATCGCTTTCGTTGCGCGCGATCTGGGCCTTCATGTCGGCCACGCGATCCAGGTACTTCTGGTAGTTCTTGGCCTCGCTGCCCTGCTTCTCGGGCTCGCCGTTGTTGTATTCCTTGAGCAGCTCGGCCTGGCGGGCCTGCGCCTTCTTGAGTTCGGACTCGAGCACCGCGCGCGCGTCGCTGTCGCGTGCACGCTGGTCGGCACTCTCGACGCGCGGGCTGCCGGCGGGCGCGCGCGCGGCACTGCCCGTGGAGCCGCCCGCAGATGCAGTGGATGCGCCCGAAGGCCGCGTGCCCTGGACCACGGTGATGTTGCCGCCCTCCATGAGCTTGCAGCCGCGGCGTTGCGCATCGGTAGCGTTGTTCGTGTATTCGTTGCCGCAGCGCCAGACGCGCTCCTGCGCCTGCGCGCTCAGGCCGGCCAGCGATGCGAACAGCGCGATGGCAAGAGTCAAGGTCTTCATGGTCGTCGGGTCGGTGGGAGGCATCGAGCCTTGCATTTTCTTGCAATTCGACGACGGGCCCTCCCGGCGGTTCCCCTGCAAAGAAAAAAGGACGGCCGGGGGCCGTCCTTTTGAGCGCTGGAGGGAAACGGAAAGAAAGCGCCGGGCCGCCCCAAGCTTTCTTGCTCCCCTCGGGGGACGGGCTGGGCGTGCCCAGCCCTGGGGGCTCTTACAGCGAGTAGTACATGTCGAACTCGACCGGGTGCGGCGCCATGCGGAAGCGCGTCACTTCGGTCATCTTGAGGTCGATGTAGGCGTCGAGCATCGAGTCGGTGAACACGCCGCCCTTGGTCAAAAAGGCGCGGTCCTTGTCGAGGTATTCCAGGGCCTGGTCGAGGCTGTGGCACACGGTCGGCACCAGCGCGTCTTCTTCCGGCGGCAGGTGGTACAGGTCCTTGGTGGCGGCTTCGCCCGGGTGGATCTTGTTCTCGATGCCGTCCAGGCCGGCCATCAGCAGGGCCGAGAAGCACAGGTAGGGGTTCGACGACGGATCGGGGAAGCGCGCTTCGATGCGGCGGCCCTTGGGGTTGCTCACGAACGGAATGCGGATCGAGGCCGAGCGGTTCTTGGCCGAGTAGGCCAGCTTCACCGGGGCTTCGAAGCCAGGCACCAGGCGCTTGTAGCTGTTGGTGCCGGGGTTGGTGATGGCGTTCAGGGCGCGGGCGTGCTTGATGATGCCGCCGATGTAGTACAGGGCCGTGTCCGACAGGCCGGCATAGCCGTCGCCGGCGAACAGGTTCTTGCCGTCCTTCCAGATCGACTGGTGCACGTGCATGCCCGAGCCGTTGTCGCCGGCATAGGGCTTGGGCATGAAGGTGGCGGTCTTGCCGTAGGTGTTGGCCACGTTCCAGACCACGTACTTCAGGACCTGCGTCCAGTCGGCGCGCTGCACGAGCGTCGAGAACTTGGTGCCGATCTCGTTCTGGCCAGCGCCCGCCACTTCGTGGTGGAACACTTCGACCGGGATGCCCAGCGATTCGAGCACCAGGACCATCTCGGCGCGCATGTCCTGCGTGCTGTCGACCGGAGGCACGGGGAAGTAGCCGCCCTTGGTGGTGGGACGGTGGCCGCGGTTGCCGCCTTCGAGCTTGGCGCCGCTGTTCCAGGGGGCTTCGTATTCCTCGATCTCGCTGAACACGCGGCCGGGCTCGTTGCTCCAGCGCACGCCGTCGAAGATGAAGAATTCCGGTTCGGGACCGAAGTAGGCGGTGTCGCCCAGGCCGGTGGACTTCAGGTACGCCTCGGCCTTCTTGGCCACCGAGCGCGGGTCGCGGTCGTACGGCTTGCCGTCGGCCGGTTCCAGCACGTCGCACTGCATGAACAGCGTCGTCTCTTCGTAGAAGGGGTCGATGTTGGCCGTGTTGGGGTCGGGCATGAGCTGCATGTCCGACGCTTCGATGCCCTTCCAGCCCGCCACCGAGGAGCCGTCGAAGGCATGGCCGGCGGAGAACTTGTCTTCGTCGAAGGCGCTGATCGGCACCGTGACGTGCTGTTCCTTGCCGCGGGTGTCGGTGAATCGGAAGTCGACGAACTTGACCTCGTTTTCCTTGACGAGCTTCAGTACATCGGCGACGGTCTTGGCCATCAGGTTCTCCTGGTTTGGATGGTTGGTTGAGAGAAAACGGATTCGGGGAATGCAGGTTCTGTGCCCATTCTCACCGCGGGTGGCGCACGACCCCGATACGCCTTTCGGCGGCCGGTCGGCCCGCACGACCCTGAAATGGTGCTTGAAACATCATCGCACCAACTCAGGGCCTATTGATGCACCAAAATCGATCAATCCAGATTTGAGCTGCGCATAGGCGGCATCGAGCCGTGCTGCGTCGCCCTTCACGCCGAGCTCGATATGGCGCCCGTACTGAGGGTGATCCACGCTCGGCAGGCTGAACACTTTCACGTCCGGGTGCGTCGCCTCCACGGCCTGCATCAGCGGGGTCAGGCTGGCCTCCATTGCACCGAAAACGATCACGGAGCGCTCGCTCACCCCGGGCGGCCGAGCCAGGTCGCCATAACGCGTGTCGAGCACCCACTCGACCATCGGCCAGGCCATGACCGGGAAGCCCGGCACGAAGTGCACATCGCGCACGCTGAACCCGGGAATCTTGTTGTACGGGTTGGGGATGATCGCTGCCCCCTCGGGGAACACGCCCATGTTGAGGCGGTGCACGTTGTCGGGCCGGTCGGGTTCGTAGGGCACGCCCTGCTCGCGCGCCGTGTCCTGCATGCGTTCGCGGATCAGCACCTCGGCCTGCGGATGCAGCGCCAGCGGCACGCCCAGCGCTGCCGCTGCGCACTGGCGCGTGTGGTCGTCGGGCGTGGCGCCGATGCCGCCGGTGGAGAACACGATGTCGCCCGAGGCAAAGGCGCGGCGCAGCGCGGCCGTGATGCGCACCGGGTCGTCGCCCACGTACTCGGCCCAGGCCAGCGGCAGGCCGCGGGCGGCCAGCAGTTCGATCACCTTGGGCAGGTGCTTGTCGGCGCGCTTGCCGGAGAGGATCTCGTCGCCGACGATGATGAGCCCGAAGGCGCGCGCTGCGGCAGCGGAACTGCCGGTGGTGTTGGTCATGGCGAACCCCATTGGGAAAGTGCGGCGCGCTCGGCGCCAGAGCCGTCGGTCAGCGCGGCCGGTTCGGCCGGTTCGGCCGTGGGCACCAGCGCGGCGGCGGCGCGTTGCGCGCGCAGCCGCGCCAGTGCATCCAGCGTGTAGTGGGCGAACCAGAGCGCCGAGAAGGCGAAGACGACGGTGTAGATCCAGATCGCGATCGGCACCAGCACGAAGAAGGCCGCCGCGAAGAGCAGGCCGGAGGCCCAGACGATGCTCGGTGCCGCGCCCAGGTAGCCGCACAGCACACCGATGCCCAGCAACGGCCATCGGTACTGGCGCAGCAGCGTGTTGCGCTCTTCGGCGCTGGCGTGGTCGGCCAGCGCGTCGAAGGCCATCACCCGTGCCGTGAGCCAGCCCCAGATGAGCGGCGGCAGCACCAGCACCAGCGGCGGAATGAGCCACAGCGGCATCGACACCACCAGCGCCACGATGGCGAGGACGGTCAGACCCAGCGACCGGAAGACGCTGAGGACCAGCGAGGCGCCCTTCTTCTTCTCGAGCGTCGGAAAGCGCCGGTCGGCCACCAGGCGCGTGAGGGCGGGCGCCATGAAGGCGGCCACGATGAGCAGCGACACCAGCACGACCGCCGGCGTGAGCGCCAGCACCACCACCAGCGGCGCGAGGAAGGTCTTCACATCCCCGGAGAACAGGCCCGACATCCAGCCCCAGAAACTGGCCAGCAGCGGCCAGGCATCGAGCGCCTCGCGCGTCCACGCGACAGCGGCGTCCCAGTACAGGTAGCCCAGGCCCAGCGCCAGCAGCACCATCAGCACTAGGGGCAGCAGCGACAGGACGATGACCCGCGGATGCAGGCAGTAGGCCGCGGCGCGCCAGAAGGAATCGAGCAGGAGACGCATCGCGGCGAGCATACCCCGCGAGGTCGATGCAACCTGCCGTCAGGCCCGCCCGACCAGCCGCCTCAGCCCCAGCCACTGCTGGGCCCAGAAGCCGCGGCCGTAGTCGCGCACGCGGCCGGTCGCGTCGGGCTCGACCTGGTCGCGGATCCCGGTGGCGTCGTAGCGGTCTTCGAAGTTGGCGGAGCCAAAGAGCATGTCCCACCAGGGCAGCAAGACGCCGAAGTTCCGGCCTCCGAGCGTCCGCGGCCCTTGCGACTCGTGGCCGATGCCGATCGCATGGTGCACGCGGTGGAAGCGCGGGCTGATCCACAGCCGCTCCCCGATTCGGCCGAAGGACAGCCGCAGGTTGGCGTGCTGCAGGCTCTGGCTCAGCTGGGTGAAGGCGACGACGGCGATGAACTGCCCTGGCGCCACGCCGATGAGCTGGGCCACGAGCACGATGATGGCGTCGTGGATCAGGTCGTCGAGCAGGTGGTTGCGGTCGTCGCTCCACATGGTCATCTGGCGCTGCGAATGGTGCAGCGCGTGCAGGCTCCACCACCAGTTGAAGCGGTGCTGGCCACGGTGGATGAGGTACTCGACGAAGTCCAGCACGACCAGGTAGATCGCAAAGGCCAGCCAGGGGATGTCGGTCACGCCGGGCCAGAGCTCGTCCAGGTGCAGCGTACCCCACCCGGCCCCGCGCAGTTCGCCCAGCAGCGCATCGAACAGCGGCGTGACGGCGAAGAACAGCGCCAGCCGGAACAGGCCCAGCCGGTGGATGAGGGTGTAGAGGATGTCGACGCGGATGGCCTGCCGGTCGCGCACCGGCTCCGCCGGTCGCCAGCGCTGCAGCGGGCCGATGACGGCGACCAGGATCAGGATCTGGATCACGCCCACCAGCAGCCAGCCGGTGGCGTCGAAGGCGTCCTCGGTCCAGCCGCCCAGGCCCACGGCGAAGACCAGCGGCTGCACCACCGCCTCGAACAGCCACTGCTGCACGGCGGCGAACTGGTCGGTCAGCCATTCGATCACGCGAAGCCCCTGTCACGGCCCGCGCCGGGCCGTTCGATCACCAAGATGCGTCTTAGCAATTTCATGAATCAAAAGTGGCTGTTTCGCCCATAGGATGGGCGAAGGCAGCTATCGATTTCATAGTAAACCCGGCAACCTGACCGCGCGCTTTCATGGGTGCGCCGCAATCCACTCGCGGTACGCCGGATGCTGGCGCAGCGTCCGGAAGCAGAAGCCTTTGGCCTTCAGGCCCACGATCAGCGGCTCCAGGTCGGCCGGCGCCCATGGGTCCTGACGCGACCAGATGCCCAGGTGCGCCAGCAGGATGTCGCCGGGCCGGATGTGCTCCAGCGCCTGCGCCAGCAGCTTGTCGTTGGGGTACTTGTCGCTGGGCAGTTCGTCGCCCAGGAAGCCGGCCGGCGACCAGCCGACGTGCGCGAAGCCGCAGCTTTTGGCGGCCGCCAGCAGGCGGGGCGAGGTCTTGCCGCCCGGTGCGCGGAAGAGCGGTAGCGGCTTCTTGCCGGTGATGTGCGCCAGCCGGTCCGAGGAGCGCTTGATCTCTTCGCAGTACTGCGCCGCGTTCCAGGTGAAGGTGCGTCCCGCATACGCGCCGGCACTGGGCTGGATCCGGAATTTCGGTTCCACGCCCTTCACGTCGCCCCGCCAGTACGCATGGTCGTAGGTGTGCGAGCCGAACTCGTGCCCCTCCGCCGCGCGTGCCTTCCACCACGGCGCCCAGTGGTTGTCCAGGCTGTCACCGCCGTCCTGGGTTTTCTCGGCGGCGGCGAAGAAGGTGACCTTCACGTCCTGGCGCTTGAGCACTTCGGCCACCAGCGGCGCGATGCCCATGTGGCCGGTGTCGAAGGTCAAGTAGACCGGCTTGTCGCAGTCATTCTGGGCTGCAGCGCCCGTGGATGCTGCGCAGGCCGCTATGAAAAACGTAGCAATCGACGCACCCTGGCGCAACGCGCGGGCGACCGGGAAATCAGCGGACCTTGGCATGTTCGACCGTCCAGACGCCGTGGGGCGAGCGGCCCACGTTGACCGTTCGCACCACCTTGCCCGCCGTGAGGTCGACCACGCTGAGCTTCTTGGCCCAGCGCGAGGTGACGAAGAGCGTCTTGCCGTCGGCCGACACGTCCATGCAGTCCGGGCCGCCGGGCACGGGGTACGTGGCGGCCACCGTGAGCGTGGGAATGTCGATGCGGCTGATCGAGTTGGCGACGCGGTTGCTCACGAAGACCGACTTGCCGTCGCCCGCCGAGCGGAAGGCGTGTGCGCCCTTGCCGGTGGGGATCTTGCCGACCAGCTTGGGCTCCTTGCCGGCCACGTCGAAGACCTGCACGCCGTCGCCGCCGGTCAGGCCGACCAGCAGCGTCTTGCCGTCGTGGATGCCGAAGATGTCGGCCGGCATGGGGCCGGTGGGTGTGCGCCAGCGGATGGTCTGGGTGGCGAGGTCGACGGCGATGAGCTCGTCGCTGTCCTGCATGGTGACGTAGGCCACCGTGCTCTTGCCGTCGATCCAGATGTGGCTGGGCGTCTTGCCGGTCGGGATGCGCTTGGCCAGCTGGAGGTTGCTGCCGTCCCAGCGGTAGACGTCGACGTGGTTCAGCCGGTTGCCGGCGGTGACGAACCACTTCATGTCGGGCGAGAACTGCAGCTGGTACGGATCGATGATGCCGTAGACCGTGCGCTGGATCTCGCCCGTGCGCGGGTTGAAGAAGGTGAGCGAATCGCCGGCCGAGTTGGCCACGATCACCGACTTCTGGTCCGGCGTCATGTAGATGTGGTGCGGCTCCTTGCCCACCGCGACGCGGTTGCGTTCGGTCCAGGTGCCGGGATCGATCAGGCTGACCGAGGCATCGAGCGAATTGAGGACGAAGAGCGGCGGCGTCGCCGCAGGGGCCGGAGCGGCCGGTTGGGCCGGTATGGCCGCGCTGGCCAGCAGACAAACGAAAAGAGCCGCAAGGCGGCTCAGGGAGCGAACGGACAGACGCAAGACACGGCTCCGGAAAGGGACTGGGAAGTTTAACGAGCGAGGCCGCCGCGCCGCCGACAGGAGAGCCCCGATGGCCGGCCGGCAGGCGCGAGCCGCGCGTCAGGCAGGCCCCGACTGCCGCACCGCCTGCAGCTCGTCGGGCCGAAGCCAGCGCCACTGGCCCGGCGCCAGGTCGGCCGGCAGCACCAGGCCGCCGATGGCGCTGCGGTGCAGCGCCGTCACCCGGTTGCCCACGGCCGCGACCATGCGCTTGACCTGGTGGTACTTGCCCTCGGTGAGCGTGAGGCGCAGGTGGCGGGTGTCCACCGCTTCGGCAGCCGCCGCGCACACGGGCTTCGGATCGTCGTCGAGCACCACGCCGGCCAGCAGGCGCCCGATCTGGACATCGGTCAGCGCGTCGGCGGTCGTCGCCTCGTAGACCTTGGGCACATGGTGCTTCGGCGAAGCCATGCGATGGATGAACTGGCCGTCGTCGCTGAGCAGCAGCAGGCCGGTGGTGTCCTGGTCGAGCCGGCCGATGGCCTGCACGCCGGGTTGCCCGCCCTTGACGGGGCGCTGGCGCAGCGGCGCGGGCAGCAGCGTGTAGATGCTGGGCCAGGCCGAAGGCTTCTGCGAACACTCGGTGCCGGCAGGCTTGTGAAGCATCAGGTAGGCCTTGGCGTAGTACGCCCACGGCGTGCCCTGTACGGTGAAGCGCAGGCCGTCGGCTGCTATCAATTCCGTAGCTGGTTCCGCAGCGTCCACGCCGTCAACGGCCACAAAACCCTGTTGAATGAGGCCCGCGCAGACGCGGCGCGTGCCGAAGCCCTGGCTGTAGAGAAGGTCCTGCAGTTCCATCGAAAACGTGTCCCGAAACGACAAGGCGGCCGCGCCACGAGGAGCACGGCCGCCGCGGGCGCGAGCGCCGATCAGTAGCCCAGCGCCAATCCCGTGTTGCGGCGCGGATCGTTCGCGCCGTAGAAGCGGTTGTTGCCCACCGGCTTGCCGCCCAGCGAGGGCGCGCCGACGATGATCGCGGCCAGGTGGTTGGCCGGCTGCGGCACGCCCAGGTTGTGTCCCATGTCGATGAGGATCTTGCGCGTGTCGGGGCTCAGCGCGTAGGCCTCGACGTTGGTCACGTCGGGCAGCCACTGTTGGTGGAAGCGGGGCGCATCGACGGCCTCCTGCACGTTCATGCCGTAGTCGATGGCGTTGATCATGGTGAGCATCACGGCGGTGATGATGCGGCTGCCGCCCGGCGTCCCGACGACCATGACGGGCTTGCCGTCCTTGCTCACGATGGTCGGGCTCATCGACGAAAGCGGGCGCTTGCCGGGCTCGATCTTGTTGGCCTCGCCCTGCACCAGGCCGTAGAGGTTGGGCACGCCGACCTTCGAGGTGAAGTCGTCCATCTCGTTGTTCAGCAACACCCCGGTCTTCGCGGCCGTGACCTTGGCGCCGAACCAGTCGTTGAGCGTGTAGGTCACCGACACGGCATTGCCCCACTTGTCGGCGATCGAGTAGTGGGTGGTGTTGCTGCCTTCGTGCGGCGGCACGCCGGGCTTGATGTCCTTGGACACACCGGCCTTCTTCGGGTCGATGACTGCGCGGATCTTCTCGGCGTAGCCCTTGTCGAGCAGGCGGTCGAGCGGGTTCTTCACGAAGTCCGGGTCGCCGAGGTAGCTGTTGCGGTCCACGTAGGCGTGGCGCATGGCCTCGATCTGGTAGTGGACGGCTTGCGCCGAGTGGTAGCCGAGGTCCTTGAGCGGATAGCCCTCGAGAATGTTGAGCATCTCGCAGATGATCACGCCGCCCGAGCTCGGCGGCGGCGCCGAGACCACGCGGTAGCCGCGGTAGTCGCATTCCACGGGCGCCATCTCGCGCGTCTTGTACTGCGCGAGGTCTTCAGTGGTGATGATGCCCTTGCCTGCCGCGCTGGAATCTGCGATGGCCTTGGCCACCCAGCCCTTGTAGAAGCCGTCGGTGCCCTTGGTGCTGACTTCGCGCAAGGTCTTGGCCAGGTCCTTCTGCACGATCTTCTCGCCAACCTTGAAGGCCTCGCCCTTGTTCAGGAAGATCGCCGCGGTGGCCGGGTCGGCCTTGAAGTCTGCCGTGGCGGTGTTGAACATGTCGATGTCGCCCTGCTCGAGCACGAAGCCCTTCTCGGCCAGGTCGATCGAGGGCTTGACGAGCGCGGCGCGCTGCAGCGTGCCGTACTTCTCTCGCGCGTACTCCATGCCCGAGACGCTGCCCGGCACGCCCACGGCCAAGTGGCCCTTGGTCGACAGGCCCTTGACGACGTTGCCGTCCTTGTCGAGGTACATGTCGGGCTTGGCGGCCAGCGGCGCCTTCTCGCGGAAGTCGAGGAAGGTCTTGCGGCCGTCGGCGAGCTGGATGGTCATGAAGCCGCCGCCGCCGAGGTTGCCCGCGGCAGGGTAGACCACGGCCAGCGCGTAGCCGACGGCCACCGCGGCATCGACCGCGTTGCCGCCGCGCTTGAGCACGTCGACGCCGACCTTCGTGGCCAGATGCTGGGCCGTGACGACCATGGCGTTCTCGGCCATGACCGGCGCCTGCGATGCCGCCATGGCCTGGCTGCCGCCGCCGACTGCGAGGGCAGCGGCCAGCGCGGCGCGCGTCGAATGGGTCCATGCAAACTGCTTCATATTGCCTCCTGTCTGAAATATGCGAAGCGGGGAAGGATTCGGTGGATGGCCGCCGCTCAGGCGATCAGAAGCGCCTTGCGGCGCAGATCCTGGAGCACGAGTGCGACCTGCTGGCGGGTGAACTCCTGCAGTTCGGCCTCGTCGGTGATCGGCTTGTCATCCTTGATGAAGCGAAGGCGGTCGGCACGCGCCTCGTTCTTGAGGTGTTGGGCCAGCTGCTCATGGCTGTGCGCTCCATCGAGCAGGGGCAGCACGCAGCGCTCGAGCAGGGACAGGCCCACCGACTCGTGCCATTGGTTGCACACGCTGGCACTCTGCCCGGCGGTCAGCGGCAGGCCGGGCGACTGGCGCACCGACATCAGGGCCTGCGGTGTCGCCGTGACGGCCGCGGCAGTGACGACCGGGGTGCGGCGGCTGCGCACCGCGCCGAGGATCAGGAGCTCTTCGAGCATCGAGACGACCGCGGCTTCCACCGCCGCGTGCGGCTCGCCGATGCGTGCGGACACGGCTTCGACCAGAGCATCGACCGGCACCGTGGCGGGATAGCGTTCGTCCAGCACCTGGGCCACCGCCTTGTGGACCGGCAGACGCAGCGTGATCTTGAGGTTGCGAATGGCGTTGCTCGGCTGCTCGCGCGCGTCGAGAGTGAGCGGAGACCCGTCGGCAGCCGAGAAAGCGCCCGCGTAGTGAAGCTTGCGCAGGCGCTCGCGATCGAGGCGATAGCGGATCTCGCCATTGCGCGCCTGCTTGACCAGGAGCGTCTGGCGGAAAGTGCGGTTGACCAGGAAATCCAGGTACTGCTCCATGAGGATCTGGCTGCCGCCGCATTCGCGCAGCAGCGGCTCCCGCACCTTGTCGCCGTAGTTCTGCACGAACATCGTCGACGGCTCGGCGTCGCACAGGTAGCTCAGGCCCTGGGCATCGGCGCGGTCGACGAACTCCTTGAAATAGCAGGGTGCGTTGCAAGGCTCGAGAAACTCGTGCAGCAGGTAGGACTCGTGTGAGCCCCGCACGATGGGCATGGCCTCTTCCAGCGTCTTCTTCAGCACGCTGTCGGGCCTCGCGGATGCTTCGAGGAACTCGAGCATCCCGCGCGCATACGAGAGCTTCTCTTCAGGCGTGTCGCGCGGCCCGCCACGCAGGATCATCGCGTCGCGCACGATTTCGCGGGCCTTCCAGCCGGGATAGACGTTGTAGCTGATGTAGACGACGCCATCGGCGGCGAGGTTGCGAGAGCACACTCGCAGGATGGCCTCCTGCACCGTGCCAGGCACCCAACTGTAGACCCCGTGGCAGATGATGTAGTCGAACTCACCGAAGCGGTCGTCGATGTCAGTGATGCTGAGCGTGCGCATCTCCACGTTCGGCACGCGCACGTGGGCGAGCAGTTGCTGCCCCTGACCGATCTGCACCGGGGAGAGGTCCACACCCAGCAGCTTCGCCTGCGGATGCCGGGCACCCATCGGGATCAGGTTGCCGCCGGAGGCGCAACCCAGTTCGAGCACGCGCGCGCGCGCCAGCGAGGGGGCCTCGAGGCCGAACAGCCAGGCCAGCGCCTCGAGGTGCTCGATGGAACTCTGGGGGAAGGGGTGGGAATCGTAGGGAACGCTGTCGTAGTACGACGTGATCGTGCTGGTCAGTGCATCCGACATGCGGTGGGTCCCTCGGCTCGATGATGGTTGTTCTTTTCGGCTTCGTGCACGCCGCCGGCGACGTGCCGGCCTGGCGACGAGCGCCGACTATAAGCCCGTGCATCGAGGACCACGCAACAAAAAAAAGGGCCGGATTCGTGGGAATCCGGCCCTTGCCGTGTGGTGGAGCTGGGGGGATTCGAACCCCCGTCCGCAAGCCATCGTCGCGCAGTTCTACATGTTTAGCGATCTGTTTTGGATCTCGCCGCCGGCGTCGCGCAGTCGCACGCTCCACCGGCCGCCAGCACCCTTGAATCTCGCCGCCGCCCAAGGTGCCCGGACGGCGGCCAGCCAATGTAATTAACCTTGCAGCCGGGAGGCGTCAGATTGCTCTAACGCCCCCTTGCCCAGCCCATCGGCCGACTGTTGCAAGGCTCACCGGGTTTAAGCGGCGAGTGCGAAACGTTCGTCGTTTGCAGTTAGTTTGTTTGAATCTGTTTAACGAGCGCATTCAGCTCGACATGCCCCGCTGCGATCCCGAACCCACGTCGAAACCAGTGCAGCCCCTGAATCCGCTATTTTAGTCCGCGCGCAGCCATTTCAAGAGCTCGAGGGGCGAAGCGATGGTGGCATCGGCTCTCCAGAGGGTGGTGTCGGCGTCGGCACCCAGGTACCCATAGGCCGCGGCGATGGTGCGCATACCCGCGGCGCGGCCCGCCACCATGTCGCGCTCGTCGTCGCCGACATAGACGCAGTCGGCTGCCGGGAGGCCGAGCCGGCGCGCGGCTTCGAACAGTGGCTCCGGGTGCGGCTTGGCGTGGGGCGTGCTGTCGCCGCTCACGATGGCACCAGCACTGCCGAACAGCGGCAGCGATGCGGCAAGCGGTTCGGTGAACCGCCTAGACTTGTTGGTGACCACGCCCCATCCGAGCCCGGCATCGCGCAGCGCAGCGACCAGTTCCGGGACTCCGTCGAAGATGAAGGTGTTGTCCAGCATGCGGGCTTCGTAGTTCCGGAAAAACTCCTCGCGCAGGGTGGCGAACTCCGGCACCTCGGGCGTGATGCCGAAGGCCACGCCCAGCATCCCACGCGCCCCGGCCCCGGCCATGGGCCGGTAGTTGGCCAGGGGGAGAGACGCAAGACCGCGGTCGGTGCGCATCTTGTCGGCCGCCGCGCCCAGATCGGGGGCGCTGTCGATCAGGGTGCCGTCGAGATCGAACAGCACCGCACGTGGACGCCACGGGCTCATGCAGCCACCGCCGGCTTGCGCGTTGCCACGAGATAGTTCACGCCGGTATCGACGTTCAACCAGTAGCGCCGCGTGACCGGGTTGTATGCCATCCCCCGCATCGGGCCCATCGCCAGCCCCGCGGCGCGGCAATGCGCCGCCAGTTCGCTGGGTCGGATCAGCTTGCGGTACTCGTGCGTGCCGCGTGGCAGCATGCCAAGCACGTACTCGGCACCGACGATCGCAAGGAGGAAGGCCTTGGCATTGCGGTTGATGGTGGAGAAGAACACCCACCCACCAGGCTTGACCAGATCGGCGCAGGCCTGGACCACGGAGGCGGGATCGGGGACATGCTCCAGCATCTCCATGCAGGTCACCACATCGAAGCTGGCAGGCGCCTCGGCCGCCAGCGCCTCGGCGCTGACTTCCCGGTACTTGACGCCGCGCGTACCGGCTTCGAGCGCGTGCAGTTGGGCGACCTTCAAGGCCTTTGTGGCCAGATCGATGCCCAACACGTCCGCGCCGCGGCGCGCCATCGAATCAGCCAGGATGCCGCCGCCACAACCCACATCGAGCACATGGCGCCCTGCCAGCCCCACTTGGGACTCGATCCACTCGAGCCTTAGCGGATTGATTTCATGCAGTGGCCGGAATTCGCTGTCGAGGTCCCACCAGCGGTGGGCGAGTTCGGAAAATTTAGCCAACTCAGCAGGGTCGGCATTGAGGTTGTCTGTCATGACGGCAGATTATCAAGTGGCATGCGCGGACGCGGGAGGCACATCAAAACCATCGCGCGCCGGCGTCGAAATAAAAAAACCCCGCCGAGGCGGGGTTCTTCAAAGCCGAAGCTTGTGGAATCAGTTGGGGCGGGTGCCGACCACTTCGATTTCCACGCGGCGGTTCTTGGCGCGGCCTTCCTTGGTGCGGTTGTCCGCGACCGGCTGGCTCTTACCCTTGCCTTCGGTGTACACGCGGTTGCGTTCGATGCCCTTGCTGACCAGGTAGGCCTTGACGGCTTCGGCACGACGCACCGACAGGCGCTGGTTGTAGGCGACGCTACCAATCGAGTCGGTGTGGCCGACAGCGATGATGACCTCGAGGTTGATGCCGCGGATCTTCGAGACCAGATCATCCAGCTTCGCGCGACCTTCGGGCTTGAGCACCGACTTGTCGAAGTCGAAGAAGGCGTCGGCAGCGAAGGTGACCTTCGAGGCGGCGACCGGGGGAGCACCAGGACGGGCGGGAGCAGCAGGAGCGGCGGGCGTCGCTGCAGGTGCGGGGACCAGAGCGCCGTCGCAGCCGACGGCGGCGGTGGCGGGCGTCCAGTTGGCATCGCGCCAGCACAGTTCGTTGGTACCGTTCTTCCAGACCAGTTCGCCGGTGCCGTTCTGCCAGTTGTCGATCACGGGACCACCGTTCGCGGCGGTGACACGGGTCTGCGCGCCGGCGGCCGTGGCGAGCGCAGCGACTGCAAACATCATCGCCACTTTATTCAGTTTCTTCATGGTTCTCCTCTTGGGGGAAAAAGCCGCAGCCGCGCTGCGAAACAAGGACGTCTCAAGTGACCACCACCCAAAACGTTCAGATGATTGTGCCATAGGGTCTTTCCCAAACCGGTCGCGCCACGGCGCCAAAGCGTAGGACTGAGGCGGAATCCGGGCGTTGTGTTGCGGCCTTACGACAGGGCGCAGGACGTAAAATCACGGGTTCCCTTCGCCTGACTGCCCCTGCATGACCTCGTTCGCCAAAGAAACCCTGCCCATCAGTCTCGAAGAGGAAATGCGGCGCAGCTACCTCGATTACGCAATGAGCGTGATCGTGGGACGCGCGCTTCCAGACGCCCGCGACGGCCTGAAGCCGGTTCACCGGCGGGTGCTGTATGCCATGCACGAGCTGAACAACGACTGGAACCGTCCCTACAAGAAGTCGGCGCGCATCGTGGGCGACGTGATCGGTAAGTACCACCCGCACGGCGACCAGTCTGTCTACGACACCATCGTGCGTCTGGCGCAGGATTTCTCGATGCGTCACATGCTGGTGGATGGGCAGGGCAATTTCGGTTCGGTGGACGGCGACAACGCCGCAGCCATGCGCTATACCGAAATCCGCCTGGCAAAAATTGCGCATGAAATGCTGGCTGATATCGACAAGGAAACAGTCGATTTCGGTCCGAATTACGACGGCAGCGAAAAAGAGCCGAGTGTTTTACCGAGCAAATTGCCCAATTTGCTGGTGAATGGGTCCGGCGGTATTGCGGTGGGCATGGCGACCAATATTCCGCCGCACAACCTCAACGAGGTGGTGGATGCCTGCCTGCACCTGCTGCGTCACCCGGAGGCCACGATCGACGAGCTGATGGAGATCATCCCGGCCCCGGATTTCCCCACCGCCGGCATCATCTACGGGATCAATGGCGTCAAGGATGGCTATCGCACTGGCCGCGGCAAGGTGGTGATGCGCGCCAAGTGCCACTTCGAGGACATCGACCGCGGCCAGCGGCAGGCCATCGTCGTCGACGAGCTCCCTTACCAGGTCAACAAGAAGACGCTGCAGGAACGCATGGCCGAACTGGTGCACGAGAAGAAGCTCGAGGGCATCAGCCACATCCAGGACGAGTCCGACAAGTCGGGCATGCGCCTCGTGATCGAGCTCAAGCGCGGCGAAGTGCCCGAGGTGGTGCTCAACAACCTCTACAAGCAGACCCAGCTGCAGGACACCTTCGGCATCAACATGGTGGCGCTGGTCGACGGCCAGCCGAAGCTGTGCAACCTCAAGGACCTGATCCACGTCTTCCTGCAGCATCGGCGCGAGGTCGTCACGCGGCGCACGGTCTTCAACCTGCGCAAGGCGCGGGACCGCGGCCACGTGCTGGAAGGCCTGGCGGTGGCGCTGGCCAACATCGACGACTTCATCGCCATCATCCGCAACGCCCCCACCCCGCCGGTGGCCAAGGCCGAGCTGATGGCTCGCTCGTGGGACAGCAAGCTGGTGCGCGAGATGCTGACCCGCTCGCGTGCCGACGGCGGCACGGTGAATGCCGATGACTACCGGCCCGAAGGACTCGAGCGCGAGTACGGCCTGCACAGCGACGGCCTGTACCGCCTGTCCGAGACCCAGGCCCAGGAAATCCTGCAGATGCGCCTGCAGCGCCTGACCGGCCTGGAGCAGGACAAGATCGTCGCCGAATACAAGGAAGTGATGTCGGAGATCGACGACCTGCTCGACATCCTCGCCCGCCCCGAGCGCGTGTCGACCATCATCGGCGACGAGCTCACGAGCCTCAAGCAGGAATTCGGCCAGACCAAGCTGGGCGCGCGCCGCAGCCAGGTGGAGCACAGCGCCTACGACCTGTCGACCGAGGACCTCATCACGCCGACCGACATGGTCGTGACCCTTTCGCACAGCGGCTACATCAAGAGCCAGCCGCTGAGCGAGTACCGCGCCCAGAAGCGCGGTGGCCGAGGCAAGCAGGCCACGGCCACCAAGGAAGACGACTGGATCGACCAGCTCTTCATCGCCAATACGCACGACTACATCCTGTGCTTCTCGAACCGTGGGCGCCTGTACTGGCTGAAGGTGTGGGAAGTGCCCGCGGGTTCGCGCAACTCGCGCGGCCGCCCCATCGTCAACATGTTCCCGCTGGCCGAAGGCGAGAAGATCAACGTCGTGCTGCCGCTCACGGGCGAGACGCGCAACTTCCCGTCCGACCGGTACATCTTCATGGCCACCTCGATGGGCACCGTGAAGAAGACCGCGCTCGACGAGTTCAGCAACCCCCGCAAGGCCGGCATCATTGCCGTGGACCTCGACGCCGGCGACTACCTCGTGGGCGCCGCGCTGACCGATGGCCAGCACGACGTGATGCTGTTCTCCGACGGCGGCAAGGCCGTGCGCTTCGACGAGAACGACGTGCGCCCCATGGGCCGCAATGCCCGCGGCGTGCGCGGCATGATGCTCGAGGAAGGCCAGGGCGTGATCGCCATGCTGGTCGCCGAAGACGAGCAGCAGAGCGTGCTCACGGCCACCGAGAACGGCTACGGCAAGCGCACGAGCATCGTCGAATACACGCGCCACGGCCGGGGAACCAAAGGCATGATCGCGATCCAACAGAGCGAGCGCAACGGCAAGGTCGTCGCCGCCACGCTGGTCCACGCGGACGACGAGATCATGCTCATTACCGACAAGGGCGTGCTGGTACGCACCCGCGTGGCCGAGATCCGGGAACTCGGCCGGGCCACGCAGGGTGTCACGCTCATCGGCCTCGATGAAGGCGCCAAGCTCAGCGGTCTGCAACGCATCGTGGAGAACGACGCCAACGGCACCACGGACGGCGACGACTCTTCCAATCCATCAACGGAGAACACTCAATGAAACAACTCAACCGCATCCTGCTCGCCACCGCCCTCGCGTCCGTCGCCACCGCCGGGTGGGCCCAGGACAAGGCAACGCTCATCAAGCAATTCGTCGATGTCCAGAAGCCTGCCGTCGAGCTGATGGCCCGCGGCATCGTTCAAAGCACTTCCGACCCGGTTGCAGCTGCTGCGTCCGAGTACCTGAACACCCGCGTCGCAACCGACAAGCGTGACGCTGCCGCCAAGGCCGCCGACGAGGAATTCCGCAAGTACTACGACGCCACCTTCCCGATCGTGCGCGACAAGGCTGCCCAGGTGTTCCCCGGCGTCGTGACACCGATCCTCGAGCAGGACTTCACCGAGGACGAGCTCAAGACGCTGATGGCCTGGCTCAATTCGCCGGTGAGCCGCAAGTTCGCCGAAACCAGCGGCAAGATGCAGCAGGCCCTGGGCCAGAAGATCGTGGGCGACCTGCGCAGCACGCTCGAACCCAAGGTCGAGAAGCTCAACGTCGACGTGGCCAAGGCCATCGGCGCCCCGACCGACGGCGGCCAGGCCGCGCCCAAGTCGGGTGGTGCCAAGGCGCCCGCCAAGAAGTGACCACGCCCTTGCCCCGCCGCCCCTACAACTTCTCCGCCGGCCCGGCCACGATGCCGGAGGCCGTGCTGCAGCAGGCTGCCGCCGAGATGCTCGACTGGCACGGCAGCGGCATGGGCGTGATGGAGATGAGCCACCGGGGCAAGGAGTTCGGCGAGATCCTCGCGCGGGCCGAGGG
This sequence comes from Xylophilus ampelinus, assembly GCF_901875635.1. Lineage (GTDB taxonomy): Bacteria > Pseudomonadota > Gammaproteobacteria > Burkholderiales > Burkholderiaceae_C > Xenophilus. The sequence continues at coordinate 53,621 of NZ_CABFMN010000117.1, forward strand.
CGACCTGCGGCGCCTGCTTCATGTGCCCGAACAATTCCACATCCTCTTCATGCAGGGTGGCGGCCTGGGCGAAAACGCCATCGTCCCCTTGAACCTGTCCCGAGGCGGCGTCGTCGATTTCGTCGTCACCGGCAGTTGGAGCATCAAGTCGCACAAGGAAGCCCGGCGCTACTGCGACGCGCGCATCGCCGCCAGCAATGCCGAAGGCGGCCACCTGGACCTGCCCGACCCGGCCGGCTGGCAGCTCAGCGACGGTGCTTCATACGTGCACCTGTGCTCCAACGAAACGATCAACGGCATCGAATTCCAGGAGCTTCCGGATTTGAAGGCCCTGGGCAGTTCTGCCCCGCTGGCCATCGATTTCTCGTCGCACGTCGCCTCGCGGCCCGTCGACTGGTCGCGCGTCGGGCTGGCTTTCGGCGGCGCGCAGAAGAACCTCGGCCCTGCCGGCCTCACGCTGGTCGTGGTGCGCGACGACCTCCTGGGCCACGCGCTGGACATCTGCCCAAGCGCCTTCAACTACCGCACCGTCGCCGACAACCAGTCGATGTACAACACCCCGCCGACCTGGGGAATCTACGTCGCCGGCCTCACCTTCCAGTGGCTGCTGGCCCAGAAGGAAGGCGAATTGACCGGCGTCGAGGCGATGGCCCGGCGCAATGCCGCCAAAGCGAAGCTGCTCTACGACGCCATCGATGGCTCGTCCTTCTACAGCAACCGCGTCGACGCCCACTGCCGTTCGCGCATGAACGTGCCCTTCTTCCTCGCCGACGAAGGCCGCAACGCCGACTTCCTGGAAGGTGCCCGCGCTGCCGGCCTGTTGCAGCTCAAGGGCCACAAGTCGGTGGGCGGCATGCGCGCCAGCATCTACAACGCGATGCCGCTGGAAGGCGTCCAGGCGCTGGTCGCCTACATGAGAGAATTCGAGCGACTGCATGCCTGAATGCACGTGCGCCCGATGACCTCTCCCGCCGACTCGCCCACCTCCATCGATTCCCCTGCCAGCCTCGCCGATCTGCGTGTGCAGATCGACGCGCTCGACGACCAGCTCCTGCAACTGCTCAATGCACGGGCCCGCGTGGCGGAGCAAGTCGGCGAGGTCAAGAAGCGGGAAGGAACGCCCTTCTTCCGTCCCGACCGCGTAGCGCAGGTGATCGAGAAGGTCCGGCGCAACAACGCAGGCCCACTCAAGAGCGCGCATGTCGCGGCCATCTGGCGCGAAATCATGTCGGCTTGTCTGGCCCTCGAGTCGCCGCAGCGGGTCGCGGTGCTGGGACCCGAGGGCACCTTCTGCGAACAGGCCGCCATCGAGTACTTCGGCGGTGCCGCAGACCTCGTCTATTGCGCCAGCTTCGACGAGGTGTTCCATGCCACGGCCAGCGGCAGCGCGCAATACGGCGTCGTCGGCGTGGAGAACTCCAACGAGGGCGTCGTCACCCGCTCGCTGGACATGTTCCTGCAGTCGCCCACGCATGTCGTGGGTGAAGTGAGCCTGCTGGTGCGCCACAACCTGCTGCGCCAGACGAATTCGCTGGACGGGATCGAGGCCGTGCTGGCCCACCCGCAGGCGCTGGCGCAGTGCCAGGGCTGGCTCGCCAAGCATCTGCCGGGGGCCGAGCGGCGCGCCGTCTCGAGCAACGCCGAAGGCGCTCGCCTGGCGGCCACCCACCCAGCCTGGGCCGGCCTGGCCAGCGAACGTGCGGCCACCGAGTACGGCCTGCACATCGTGGCGCACGCGATCCAGGACGACGCCTACAACCGCACGCGATTCGCCGTCATCACCCTCCCGGCGACGCTGGCCATGCCGCCGGCCTCGGGCCGCGACTGCACGAGCCTCGTGGTTTCGGTACCGAACCGACCCGGTGCCGTGCACGACCTGCTGGTGCCGTTGAAGACGCACAACGTGTCAATGACGCGCTTCGAGTCGCGTCCTGCGCGCACCGGCCAGTGGGACTACTACTTCTACATCGACCTGGACGGCCACCCGAGCCAGCCCCACGTCGCGGCGGCGCTGGCCGAACTGCGCGCGCTGTGCGCGTTCTACAAGGTGATCGGCGCCTACCCGGTGAAGGCCTGAGATGTCGACACACACGCCCGGCACACCGTGTAGCGCTGCCTTCTTCTGGGGCGCAGGCCTGCCGCAGGCCTGCTCGTCGGAGGCCTGATGTTCGACCAACTCGGCCTGATCGGCTGCGGACTCATCGGCGGCTCGTTCGCGCTGGCGCTCAAGCAGGCGCGCCTGGTCAGGCGGGTGGTCGGCTACAGCAAGTCGCCCTCGACCACGGAGCGTGCCCGTCAGCTGGGCGTGATCGACGTGGCCGCCCCGTCCGCCCTGCTGGCGGTGTCGGGCGCGGACCTCGTGCTCATCGCCGTGCCCGTCGCGGCATCGGAAGCGACCTTCAAGGCGATCCGCCACGGCATCGCCGACAACGCCCTGGTGATGGACGTGGGCTCGACCAAGCGCGACGTGATCGCCGCCGCCGAACGCGGCCTGCAGCAGCAGCTGTCGCACTTCGTGCCCGCACACCCGATCGCGGGCAAAGAACTGTCGGGCGTCGAGCACGCCGAAGCCACCCTCTTCGTCGATCGGCAGGTGGTGCTGACGCCGGTCAAGTCCACGCGGCGCGCGAATCTGCAGCGCGCGTCCCAGGTGTGGACCGACATCGGCGCCAAGGTCGTCCACATGACGCCCGAGGCCCACGACGCCGCCTTCGCGGCGGTGAGCCATCTGCCGCACCTGCTGGCCTTCGCCTTCACCAACGCCATCGCCGGGCAGCCCGATGGATCGCACTTCCTGGCCCTGGCCGGCAGCGGCTTTCGCGATTTCTCGCGCATCGCCGCCAGCGACCCCTCCATGTGGCGCGACGTGCTGCTGGCCAACCGCGAGCAGGTGCTGCTGCAGTCCCAGGCTTTCCGCAAGGCGCTGCTGCAGATGGAAGCGCTCATTGCTGCCGGCGACGGGAGTTCGCTGGAGCAGGCGATCGCCGCCGCCAGCCGTACCCGTGCCCAATGGCAGCTCGCGTCACCCAACGCGCCGGCCAACGACTGACGATGTACGCCACCGCTTTTCTCGACGTCCCGCCGCTCGTGGCGGCCGGCGGCACGGTCCGCCTGCCGGGCTCCAAGAGCATTTCCAACCGCGTGCTCCTGCTGGCCGCTCTGGCGCACGGCACCACGAGCGTCCACGACCTGCTCGACTCGGACGACACGCGCGTGATGCTCGACGCGCTGGCGACGCTCGGCTGCGGCCTGCACCGCGACGGGGGCGTGCTGCGCATCCAGGGACTCGGTGGCCGCCTGGGCGATGACGTCCGCCAGCGCGCCCTGTCGCTCTTCCTCGGCAACGCCGGCACGGCCATGCGGCCGCTCACCGCGGCGCTCGCCCTGCTGGGCGGCGACTTCGAGCTGCGCGGCGTGCCGCGCATGCACGAACGCCCGATCGGCGACCTGGTCGACGCGCTGGTGCAACTGGGTTGCCAGGTCGAGTACCTCGGCAATCCTGGCTACCCGCCGCTGCGTATCCGGCCGGTTGCTGCTTCCGCGCTGCAGCTGGATGCACCGATCCGCGTGCGCGGCGACGTCTCGAGCCAGTTCCTCACGGCGCTCCTGCTCGCACTTCCCCTGGCTGCAGCCTCGCGCGCCATCACCATCGACGTGATCGGTGAACTGATCTCCAAGCCGTACATCGAGATCACGCTCAACCTGCTCGCGCGATTCGGCATCGACGTCCAGCGCGACGGCTGGTCGCGCTTCGTCATCCCGGCTGGCGCGCAGTACCGCTCACCCGGCGACATCCATGTCGAGGCGGATGCTTCCTCTGCTAGCTATTTCATAGCGCTTGGCGCAATAGCGACGGGCGCTGCAGGCCAAAATGGCTTGAAGATCGAAGGCGTGGGCGCCCACTCGATCCAAGGCGACATCCGCTTCGTCGAGGCCGCACGGCAAATGGGTGCGCAGGTCACCAGCGGTTCCAACTGGCTGCAGATCGAGCGCGGCGCCTGGCCGCTGCGCGCCATCGACATCGACGCCAACCACATCCCCGACGCCGCGATGACGCTGGCCGTCATGGCGCTGTACGCCGACGGTCCCAGCACGCTGCGAAACATCGCCAGCTGGCGCGTGAAGGAAACCGACCGCATCGACGCCATGGCGGCCGAACTGCGCCAACTCGGCGCCACCGTCGAGGCGGGACCGGACTTCATCCGCATCGAACCGCTGCCCGCCGGCCACTGGCGGCGCGCCAGCATCCACACCTACGACGACCACCGGGTCGCCATGTGCTTCTCGCTCGCGGCCTTCAATCCCGACCGGCTGCCGGTGCGCATCCTCGACCCGAAGTGCGTCGGCAAGACCTTCCCTGACTACTTCGAGGCGCTGTTCTCTGTGGTCCAGCCGGCGGAGGTGCCCGTGATCTGCGTGGACGGACCCACCGCGTCCGGCAAAGGCACGCTCGCGGCCGAGATCGCGCGCCAGCTCGGTTACCACTACCTCGACTCCGGCGCCCTGTACCGCGTCGCGGGCCTGGCCATGCGGCGTGCGGGGCTGGAAGCCGATTCCGCCGACGAAGCCGGGATCGCCGACCTCGCCCGCGGCCTGGCCCTGCGCTTCGACGCCGGCCAGGTGCTGCTGGCCGGCGAGGACATCACCGACGCGATCCGCACCGAGGCGGCGGGCATGGACGCGTCGCGCGTGTCGGCGCTGCCGGCCGTGCGCGAGGCCCTGCGCGACCTGCAACTGTCCTTCCGCCGGCTGCCGGGTCTGGTGGCGGACGGGCGCGACATGGGCACCGTCATCTTTCCCGACGCCCCCTTGAAGGTCTACCTCACGGCCAGCGCTGCGCACCGCGCCGAGCGCCGGCATAAGCAGTTGATTTCAAAGGGGATTTCTGTTACACTCGACAGTCTTCGCGCCGACCTGGAAGCGCGTGATGCGAGGGATTCGTCCCGCAGCGTCGCACCCCTCAAGCCCGCCGAAGACGCCCGCCTCCTGGACAACTCCGACCAGAGCATCGAGCAATCGGTGGATCAGGTTTTGGCCTGGTGGCGGCAGGTGCAGCCTTTCGACGCCCGCTGAGCAGGCCTTGAAGGCTCGGGCCTCCGGCACAAGCTCTGCCGGGCGGTCCTTGGTCCAGCAGGTCCTCATCGCGCGCCAGCGCATCGGCCTGCTGGTTGTTCAACCCCAACCGGGGTCACTGCCAAGTGGCCCAAACCGCCGTCTCCAGTCTTAGAAACAGCCGCAAGCGATCTTGCATGGGCGGCTGGAAACCTGGGTGGACGGAACAGGAAACTCAATGTCTGAATCTTTTGCCGCTCTCTTCGAAGAGTCCCTCCAGCGTTCCGAGATGCGCGCAGGCGAGGTCATCACCGCCGAGGTGGTGCGTGTCGAGCACAACCACGTGGTGGTCAATGCCGGCCTGAAGTCCGAAGCCTACGTGCCGATCGAAGAGTTCAAGAACGACAAGGGCGAACTCGAAGTGCAAGCCGGCGATTTCGTGTCGGTGGCCATCGGCTCCGTCGAGAACGGCTACGGCGACACGATCCTCTCGCGTGACACCGCCAAGCGCCTCGCTTCGTGGCTGGCGCTCGAGAAGGCCCTGGAATCCGGCGAATTCGTCACCGGCACCACCAGCGGCAAGGTCAAGGGCGGCCTCACGGTGCTGGTCAACGGCATCCGCGCCTTCCTGCCGGGTTCGCTGATCGACACGCGTCCGATCAAGGACCTGACCCCCTTCGAGAACAAGACCCTCGAATTCAAGGTCATCAAGCTCGACCGCAAGCGCAACAACGTCGTGCTGTCGCGCCGCGCCGTGGTCGAAGCCAGCATGGGCGAAGAACGCGCCAAGCTGATGGAAACGCTGAAGGAAGGCGCAGTCGTCCGCGGCGTGGTCAAGAACATCACCGAATACGGTGCGTTCGTCGACCTCGGCGGCATCGACGGCCTGCTGCACATCACCGACATGGCCTGGCGCCGTGTCCGCCACCCGAGCGAAGTCGTTCAGGCCGGCCAGGAAATCACCGCCAAGATCCTCAAGTTCGACACCGAGAAGAACCGCGTGTCGCTCGGCCTCAAGCAGATGGGCGACGACCCGTGGATGGGCGTTTCGCGCCGCTACCCGCAAGGCACGCGCCTGTTCGGCAAGGTCACGAACATCGCCGACTACGGCGCGTTCGTCGAACTCGAACCCGGCATCGAAGGCCTGGTCCACGTCTCCGAAATGGACTGGACCAACAAGAACATCGCGCCGAACAAGATCGTGTCGCTGGGTGATGAAGTCGAAGTCATGGTCCTCGAGATCGACGAAGACAAGCGCCGCATCAGCCTGGGCATGAAGCAGTGCAAGGCCAACCCCTGGCAGGAATTCGCGCAGAACACCAAGCGCGGCGACCGCGTCAAGGGCCCGATCAAGTCGATCACCGACTTCGGTGTGTTCGTCGGCCTGGCCGCCGGCATCGACGGCCTGGTGCACCTGTCCGACCTCTCGTGGAACGAAGCCGGCGAAACCGCCGTTCGCAACTACAAGAAGGGCCAGGAAGTCGAAGCGATCGTGCTGGCCGTCGACGTCGACCGCGAGCGCATCAGCCTGGGCATCAAGCAACTCGACGGCGACCCGTTCACCACCTTCACGACGGTGAACGACAAGGGCCAGATCGTGACCGGCAAGGTCAAGACCGTGGATCCGCGCGGCGCCGAGATCGACCTGGGCAACGACGTGGTCGGCTACCTGCGTGCGTCGGAAATCTCCCGCGACCGCGTGGAAGACGCCCGCAACGTGCTCAAGGAAGGCGACGAAGTCACGGCCGTGGTGGTCAATGTGGATCGCAAGACCCGCAACATCCAGCTGTCGATCAAGCAGAAGGACATGGTCGACCAGCAGGAAGCCATGGCCAGCCTGAGCCAGCAGTCGGCCCGTGAGAACGCCGGTACGACCAGCCTGGGCGCCCTGCTGCGCGCCAAGCTGGACAACAGCGACAAGTAAGCCGCCACCCGCGGTATCCGGACACGGCGAGGCTTGCCTCGCCGTGTTTCCATCTGCCGACCCATGACACGCTCCGACCTGGTTGAAGAACTCGCCGCTCGCTTCGCGCAACTGACGCATCGCGACGCCGAGTACGCCGTCAAGACCATCCTCGACGCCATGAGCGACGCCCTGGTGCGCGGCCATCGCATCGAGATCCGTGGCTTCGGCAGCTTCTCGGTCAGCCGCCGCCCGCCGCGCATCGGACGCAACCCGCGTTCGGGCGAGAGCGTGCAGATCCCTGAGAAGCGGGTGCCACACTTCAAGCCGGGCAAGGCCCTGCGCGAGGCCGTGGATGCGCGCAGCGCCGAACTCGAAGCCGAGGAGCAGCGCCAGCGCGAGAGGGCCTGATACCCGGCTCCGTAGAATCGGTCCCGGGCTCACGGGACACCAATGAAATACTTTCTGTGGCTGCTCAAGGCAGCCATTTTTTTTACCCTGTTCGCCTTCGCGCTGAACAACCAGCACGACGCGACCGTCTACTTCTTCTTCGGCACCTACTGGCGCGCGCCGCTGGTGCTGGTGGTGCTGGCGGCCTTCGCCGGCGGCATGGTCGTCGGTGCGCTCGGCATGCTGCCCGGGTGGTGGAAGCATCGGCGCGCCGCGACTCAGGTGCCTCAGCCGACTGCCGGAGTCGCCGTGAATCCCGCGCCCGAAGGCACCGCCACCGGCGCGGTCCAGGAACCACAGATCGCCCGCCAGCATGGACTTTGATTTCAGTTGGCTCCTGCTGGGCCTGCCCGTCGCCTTCGTGCTGGGCTGGCTCGCCTCGCGCCTGGACCTGCGCCAGCTGCGGCTGGAAAACCGGCAGGCACCCAAGGCCTACTTCCGCGGCCTCAACTTCCTGCTCAACGAGCAGCAGGACCAGGCCATCGACGCCTTCATCGAGGCGGTGCAGAACGACCCGGACACGCAGGAGCTGCACTTCGCGCTGGGCAACCTGTTCCGCCGGCGCGGCGAATACCAGCGCGCCGTGCGCGTGCACGAACACCTGCTGGGCCGCGGGGACCTGAGCCGCGCCGACCGCGACCGCGCGCAGCACGCCCTGGCGCAGGACTTCCTGAGCGCCGGCCTGCTCGACCGCGCGGAGGCGGCGCTGCAGAAGCTCGAAGGCACGCGCTACGAGAACGAATCGCGCCTGGCGCTGCTGGCCATCTACGAACGCTCCCGCGAGTGGGCGCAGGCCGAGATCGTGGCCAGCAAGCTGGACGCATCGGAGCAGGCCAGCTACAGCACGCGCCGGGCGCACCACCTGTGCGAACAGGCATCGGAGCAGACCTCCAAGGGCGCACTGGACGAGGCCATGCGCCTGCTGCGCCAGGCGGCAGCGCTGGCACCCGAGGCGCCCCGGCCGCCGATCGATATCGCCGCGCTCCAGCTGCGCAGCGGACAGGCGGCCGAAGCCTTCGACACCCTCATGGCGCTGGCCGACACGGCGCCGATGGCCCTGCCGCTCTATGCCGCACAGCTGCAGCAGACCGCCGTTGCCGCCCATCGCAGTGGCGAGGCGCTGGCCTTGCTGCAACGGCGCTATGCGCAGGCGCCGTCCATCGATGTGGTCGAGGCCATCGTCGCACTGGGCGGACAGCTTCAGCCGGCCGGCGAGAGCCACGAGGCCACGGCCTCCACGCCGCGCGACGGCTACCTCGCGCACCTGGTGCGGCAGCCGGGCTCGCTGGTCGCCGCCTCGCGTTGGCTGGCGGGCGAGCGGTTCTCCAACGACGCACACACCCACCCGCCCGTGCAGCGCGCGCTGGACCAGGCAGCACGCCCGCAGATGCGCTACCGCTGCGCGGCCTGCGGCTTCGAGGCGCACCAGTACTTCTGGCACTGCCCGGGCTGCCAGGCCTGGGACAGCTACCCACCACGTCGGGTGGAGGAACTATGACCACCTTGGTGGCCTAGCCCATCCGGGGCATGCATGATGGCCCGGCGCGATCAACGCGCATGAGTCAATCACCTCAGGGAGTCATCATGTTCAAGAAAGTACTGGCCTCGCTGGCGTTCGCCGCCATGTCCATGGCCTCGTCCGCCGCCGTCGAAATCAACAAGGGCTCCGTGGCCGACTTCGACGGGCTGCCGGGCGTCGGCCCGGCCCTGTCCAAGCGCATCGTCGATGCGCGCCAGCAAGCCGAATTCAAGGACTGGTCGGACGTCATGGCGCGCGTCAAGGGTGTCAAGGAGAAGTCGGCAGCCAAGCTCTCGGCTGCGGGGCTCACCGTCAACGGCAAGCCCTTCGACGGAGCAGCCAAGGGCGCTGAACCGAAGAAAGCTCGCGCTGCCGACAAAGCTGCGCGCTGACGTCACCCCAACTGCATGAAAAGCCGCCCGAGGGCGGCTTTTCTCTTTCTGCCGCCCTGCACGGGATCGTCCGGGAAATGCCCCAGCCGTGGCCCGATATTTGCACGTATCCTGCTCTCGCTTTTCACTTCCCTGTTCAGGAGAGAGTCGATGATCCACAAGTTCGGTTTCGCGCTGGCCGCATTCACGGTCGGCGCCACCGCCCTCGCCCAGACCAAGTGGGATTTGCCCACCGCCTACCCTCCCACCAACTTCCACACCGAGAACATCAGCCAGTTCACGTCCGACGTGGAGAAGGCCACCGCCGGCAAGCTGAAGATCACAGTGCACTCCAACGCCTCGCTGTTCAAGGCACCCGAGATCAAGCGCGCCGTGCAGGGCGGCCAGGCGCAGATGGGCGAGATCCTGCTGGTGAACTTCCAGAACGAATGGCAGGTCTTCGGCACGGACGGCATCCCGTTCCTGGCCGACAGCTACGACGCCGCCTGGAAGCTCTACCAGGCGCAGAAGCCGGTGCTGTCCAAGAAGCTGGCCGAGCAGGGCATCATGCTGCTCTACACCGTGGCCTGGCCGCCGCAGGGCATCTTCGTCAACAAGACCATCAGCTCGGCCGCCGACCTCAAGGGCATCAAGTGGCGCGCCTACAGCCCGGCCACCGCCCGCATCGGCGAACTGGTGGGCGCCCAGCCCGTCACCGTGCAGCAGGCCGAACTCTCGCAGGCCATGGCCACGGGCGTCATCGAGTCGTACATGTCCTCGGGCTCGACGGGCTACGACACCAAGACCTACGAGTACATCAAGAACTTCTACGACACCCAGGCCTGGCTGCCCAAGAACGCCGTGCTGGTGAACAAGAAGGCCTTCGACGCGCTGGACAAGCCGACGCAGGACGCCCTGCTCAAGGCCGGTGAGGAGGCCGAGAAGCGCGGCTGGGAGCTGTCGAAGAAGAAGAACCTCGAGTACCTCGACCTGCTCAAGAAGAACGGCATGACCATCCACGTGCCTTCGGCCCAGCTCAAGGCCGACATGAAGAAGGTCGGCGACACCATGATCAAGGAATGGACCGAGAAGGCCGGCCCCGACGGGCAAGCGGTGCTCGACGCCTACAAGAAGATGTGAGTCTCGGGTCCGGGCGTGGCCCGGACCCTTCCCACGCGACCCCTGCCCATGCGCAAAGTCCTCGATTTCCTCTACGACAGCGCCGCCGCCCTGGCGGCGCTTTTCATGGTCGGCCTGCTGGCCATGGTGCTGACGTCCATCCTCGGGCGGCAGCTGCATTTCAACGTGCCGGGCATCGACGCCTACGCCGGGTACATGATGGCCGGCGCCGGCTTCATGGCGCTGGCCCACACCTTGAAGAAGGGCGAACACATCCGCGTGACGCTGGTGCTCAACGCGCTGGGCGCGACGCCTCGCCGCTGGCTCGAGCGCTGGGCCATGGGCGCGGGCGCGGCGCTGGCCATCCTCTTCGCCGTCTACGCGGTGCGGCTGGTGCTGCAGTCGCACGAGTTCAACGACATGTCCACCTCCAACGACGCCACGCCGCTGTGGATCCCGCAGCTGAGCATGGCGGTGGGCGCCGTGGTGTTCGCGATCGCGGCCATCGACGAGTTCTTCATCGAATGGAACGGCCGTGCGCCGGTGGCCGACGGGGAGATGTTGCGCCATGAGTGACATCGCCATCGCCGGCCTCCTCATCCTGTCGCTGTTCCTGATCCTCGGCAGCGGCGTGTGGATCGGGCTCACACTTTCGGGCGTGGCCTGGATCGCGATGGAGCTGTTTTCCTCACGGCCCGCAGGCGACGCCATGGCCGTGACGATCTGGGGCTCGGCCTCTGGCTGGACGCTGACCGCCCTGCCGCTGTTCGTGTGGATGGGCGAGATCCTGTTCCGCACGCGGCTGTCGCAGGACATGTTCAGCGGCCTGGCCCCCTGGATGCAGCGCCTGCCCGGCCGGCTGCTGCACACCAACGTGGTGGGCTGCGCCATCTTCGCGGCGGTGTCGGGCTCCAGCGCCGCCACCTGCGCCACCATCGGAAAGATGACGCTGCCCGAGCTGGGCAAGCGCGGCTACCCGCAGGACATGGTCATTGGCACCCTGGCCGGCGCCGGCACGCTGGGCCTGCTGATCCCGCCTTCGATCATCATGATCGTCTACGGCGTCGCGGCCGACGTGTCGATCGCCCGGCTGTTCATCGCGGGCGTGATCCCCGGCATCCTGCTCGCGGTGCTGTTTTCGGGCTACATCGCGATCTGGGCGCTGATGAACCCCGACAAGGTGCCGCCGGCCGATGCGCGCATGAGCTTCATGCAGAAGCTCGCCGCCTCGCGCAGCCTCATCCCCGTCACGCTGCTCATCCTGGCGGTGCTGGGCTCGATCTACGCCGGCATCGCCACCGCCACCGAGGCGGCCGCCGTCGGCGTGGTGGGCGCGCTGGTCATCTCGGCGGCGCAGGGCTCGCTGAACTGGAAGACCTTCAAGGACTCACTGCTGGGCGCCACGCGCCTGTACTGCATGATGGCGCTGATACTCGCCGGCGCCGCGTTCCTCACGCTCGCCATGGGCTACATCGGCCTGCCGCGCCATCTGGCCGAGTGGATCGGCTCGCTGGGGCTGTCGAAGTTCCAGCTGGTGGCGATGCTCGCGGTGTTCTACATCGTGCTGGGCTGTTTCCTCGACGGCATCTCGATAGTGGTGCTGACCATGGGCGTGATCATGCCCACGGTGACGGCCGCGGGCATCGACCCGATCTGGTTCGGCATCTTCATCGTGATCGTGGTCGAGATGGCGCAGATCACGCCGCCCGTGGGCTTCAACCTCTTCGTGCTGCAGGGCATGACGGGCAAGGACCTGCTCTACATCGCGCGCGTCACGGTGCCCATGTTTCTGCTGATGATCGCCGCCGTGCTGATCATCTACTTCTTGCCGGCGCTGGTGACCTGGCTGCCGAAGCAGATGTGAGGCGCGCCGAGCCGCAGGCACGGTGAGAATCGGCGGATGCCCCTGCTGCCCATCCTCGCCATCTCGCTCGGTGCCTCGCTGGGCGCGCTGGCTCGCTGGGGCCTCGGCCTGGCGCTCAACGCCCAAGGCGGGCTGCTGCCCTGGGGAACGCTGGCGGCCAACCTCATCGGCGGCTACCTGATCGGCGTGGCGGTGGGCACCTTCCAGGCCATGCCGCAGCTCGACCCGGTGTGGCGGCTGCTGCTCATCACCGGCTTCCTCGGCGGACTCACCACCTTCTCGAGCTTCTCGGCCGAGGTGGTGGCGATGCTGCTCGACGGCCGGCTGGGCCTCGCGCTGCTGACCGGCTGCCTGCATCTGGCGGGCTCGCTGGCGCTGACCTGGGTCGGCATCCGCACGGTGCAGGGCTTCGTCGCTTCCTGATCGCGGCATCGACCAGACGCTACAAAATTCATAGCTACTCACGCCCGACCGGCGGGCGTTCCAGCCACTTTTCTTCTGAAAGACCGGCGACCCGCCTGCGGTTTTTTCCAATGGGCTGTTGAGGGTCGGTCGATAGAATCGATCGCAATGCCCCTGGTCCTTCTCGTCGCACTTCCCTTCATTGCCAGCGTGCTGGCGGCCTCGCTGCCGTCCGACGCACGCAACCGGGAATCGACGCTGGCCGGCGTGGTGGCGTTGTTCGGCGCGGTGCAGGTGGCCTGGATGTTCCCGCGCCTGGCCGATGGCAACGTGCTGCGCCAGACCTACGAGTGGATCCCCTCGCTGGGCCTGAACCTGTCCTTCCGCATGGACGGCTTCGCCTGGCTGTTCTGCATGCTCGTGCTGGGCATCGGCACGCTGGTGGTGCTCTACGCGCGCTATTACATGTCGGCCTCCGACCCGGTACCGCGCTTCTTCGCCTTCTTCCTGGCCTTCATGGGCTCGATGGTCGGCGTGGTGCTCTCGGGCAACCTGGTCCAGATGGTGCTGTTCTGGGAACTCACCAGCCTCTTCTCCTTCCTGCTCATCGGCTACTGGCACCACCGCCGCGATGCACGGCGCGGCGCACGCATGGCGCTCACCGTCACCGGCGCCGGCGGGCTGTGCCTGCTGGCCGGCGTGCTGGTGCTGGGCCGCATCGTGGGCAGCTACGACCTCGACGTGGTCCTGGCCTCGGGCGACCAGATCCGCGCCCACGCGCTCTACCCGGTGGCGCTGGTGCTGATCCTGCTGGGCGCTTTCACCAAGAGCGCGCAGTTCCCCTTCCACTTCTGGCTGCCGCGCGCCATGGCCGCGCCCACGCCCGTGTCGGCCTACCTGCATTCGGCCACCATGGTGAAGCTGGGCGTGTTCCTCATGGCGCGGCTGTGGCCGGCGCTCTCGGGCACGCAGGAATGGTTCTGGCTGGTCGGCGGCGCGGGAGCGCTCACGCTGCTGCTGGGCGGCTACGTGGCGATGTTCCAGCGCGACCTGAAGGCGCTGCTGGCCTACTCGACGATCTCGCACCTGGGGCTCATCACGCTGCTGCTGGGCATGAACAGCCCGCTGGCCGCCGTGGCAGCGGTCTTCCACATCATGAACCACGCGACCTTCAAGGCCTCGCTGTTCATGGCGGCCGGCATCATCGACCACGAGACGGGCACACGCGATATCCGCAAACTCAGCGGACTGCTGCGCGCGATGCCCATCACCGGCACGCTCGCCATCATCGCCAGCGCCTCGATGGCCGGGGTGCCGCTGCTCAACGGCTTCCTGTCCAAGGAGATGTTCTTCGCCGAGACGGTGTTCCTCGATGCCGCGCCCTGGGTCGAATACACGCTGCCTGTCCTGGCCACGCTGGCCGGCGCCTTCAGCGTCGCGTACTCCGCGCGATTCGTGTTCGACGTCTTCTTCGGCCCCCCGTGCAACAACGAAGTCCCGAAGCCGCCGCACGAGCCCCCGCACTGGATGCGCGTGCCGGTCGAGTTGCTGGTGCTGCTGTGCCTCGTGGTGGGCGTGGTGCCGGCGTGGTCGGTCGGCGCCCTCCTTGCGGCCGCGGCCACGCCCGTGGTGGGCGGCACGCTGCCCGAGTACAGCCTCGCGGTGTGGCATGGCTTCAACCTGCCGCTGGCGATGAGCCTCGTCGCGCTGGTCGCCGGCGCCGCCCTCTATCTGGTTCAGCGGCGGCAGCGGCTCACGGGCGGGCTCGAACACACCCCGCTGCTGCACCGCTTCGACGGCCAGCGCATCTTCGAGAACGTCCTGGCCCGACTCTCGGAGGCGGGCCGCCGCAGCCGCCGGCTGCTGGGCACGCGCCGCCTGCAGCCGCAGCTCTTCCTGCTCGTGCTGGTCGCCGTGCTGGGCGCGGGCACCTCGCTGTGGTTCGTTCCGGCCGAGCGCGGCACGCGCGAGCTGCTGCCCTTCTCGCCCATGTTCGCGATGACCTGGGTGCTCGGCTGCATCTGCGCGCTCGCCGCAGCCTGGCAGGCCAAGTTCCACCGCCTGGCCTCGCTCATGCTGGCCTCGGGCGCGGGGCTGGTGAGCTGCATCACCTACATCTGGTTCTCGGCCCCCGACCTCGCGCTCACGCAGCTGGTGGTCGAGGTCGTCACTACCCTGCTCATCCTGCTGGGCCTGCGCTGGCTGCCGATGCGCAAGGCGCAGATCCAGCGGCCGCGCGAGCGCCTGCGCCCCTGGGGACGCCGCGGGCGCGATCTGCTGATCGCCGCGGTGGCGGGCGGCGGCATGTCGGCCCTGGCCTGGTTCATGATGACGCGGCCCAACCCGCTGAGCATCTCGCCCTTCTTCCTCGAACGCGCCCTGCCCGAAGGTGGTGGCACCAATGTCGTCAACGTGATGCTGGTGGACTTCCGCGGCTTCGACACCTTCGGCGAGATCACGGTGCTGGGCATCGTGGCCCTCACCGTTTACGCGCTACTGCGGCGCTTCCGCCCCGCGCCCGAGGCGATGGCCCTGCCGCCCCAGCAGCGTGCGCAACCCGACGACGGCAGCAGCGACCTCGTCAACCCGCGCCTGGCCAAGGACACCGCCGTCGGCTACCTGATGGTCCCCGCGGTGCTGGTGCGACTGCTGCTGCCGCTGTCGGCGCTGGTGTCGGTGTACTTCTTCATGCGAGGCCACAACGCGCCGGGCGGCGGCTTCGTGGCCGGGCTGGTCATGTCGGTCGCGCTGATGCTGCAGTTCATCGTTTCGGGCGCGGCCTGGACGGAGGAGCACCTGCGCATCTACCCGCGCCGCTGGATCGCCATCGGCCTGCTGCTGGCCCTGGCCACGGGCGGTGGTGCCGTGGCACTCGGCTACCCCTTCCTGACCACGCACACCGCCCACCTCACGCTGCCGGTGCTGGGCGAGCTGCACGTGCCCAGCGCCCTGTTCTTCGACACCGGCGTGTTCGCGCTGGTGCTCGGCGCCACCATGCTGATCCTCACCGCCCTCGCCCACCAGTCCATCCGCAGCCACCGCTGGGCCGACGAGCAGGCCGAGAAGAAGGCCGCGGAGAAGGAGGCCGAGCAGCGTGCCGACGAAGAGGCCGCCGGCGCGGCGATCGGAGGAGCGGCCTGATGGAAATCGTGCTGGCCATCGCCATCGGCGTGCTCACGGGCTCGGGCGTGTACCTGCTGCTGCGCCCGCGGACCTTCCAGGTCATCATGGGCCTGACGCTGATCGCCTATGCAGTCAACCTCTTCATCTTCAGCATGGGGCGGCTCAAGGTCGACAGCGAGCCGGTGCTGGTGCCCGGCTTCAAGGCCACGCTGGCCAACACGGCCGACCCGATGCCGCAGGCCCTGGTGCTCACGGCCATCGTGATCGGGTTCGCAATGACCGCCCTCTTCCTCGTCGTGATGCTCGCCTCGCGCGGCATCTCCGACACCGACCACGTCGATGGCGAGGAACGCGAAGAATGAACACGTTCGTCAACGAGCTGTTCTCGCTGCTCGACCAGTTGCTCGACCACACGATGCCGCACCTGATCGCGGTGCCGATCCTCGTGCCCATGCTCACGGCCGCGCTGATGCTGCTGATGGGCGAGCAGCGGCGCCGCGCCAAGTCCTTCCTGTCGGTGGTCTCGGGCCTCGTCGGCCTGGTGGCGGCGCTGGCGCTGCTGCGCTGGGTCAATGCGCCCGACACCGGCGGCGGTCCGGGTTCGATCGGTGTCTACCTGCCGGGCAACTGGCCAGCGCCCTTCGGCATCGTGCTGGTGGCCGACCGGCTGTCGACCCTGATGGTGGCGCTGACGGGCGTGGTGGCCTTCGCGGCCTCGATCTACTCCACCTCGCGCTGGGACCGCGCGGGCGTGCATTTCCACCCGTTGCTGCAACTGCAGCTCATGGGCCTGAACGGCGCCTTCCTCACCGGCGACCTGTTCAACCTCTTCGTGTTCTTCGAGGTGATGCTGGCAGCCTCGTACGGGCTGCTGCTGCACGGCTCGGGCCAGCTGCGCGTGCGCGCCGGGCTGCACTACATCGCGATCAACCTCGCGGCCTCGTCGCTCTTCCTCATCGGCGCAGCCATGCTCTACGGCGTCACGGGCACGCTGAACTTCGCCGACCTGGGCGCGCGCATCGCCGAGGTCGCGCCGGCCGACCGCGGCCTGCTGCACGCCGCCGCGGCCATCCTCGCCACCGCCTTCTTCGCCAAGGCCGGCGCCTGGCCGCTCAACTTCTGGCTGGTGCCGGCCTACAGCGCCGCGGTGTCGCCGGTGGGCGCGGTGTTCGCGCTGCTGACCAAGCTGGGCGTCTACACGCTGCTGCGCACCTGGACGCTGTTCTTCGGCACCGATGCAGGCGCTTCGGCCCAGTTCGGCCAGGTGGCCCTGCTGGGGCTGGGCATGGCCACGCTGGCGGTGGGCGCGATCGGCATCGTCGGGACGCAGCGGCTGTCCAACCTGGCGGGCTATTGCGTGCTGGTCTCGGCCGGCACCCTGATCGCGGCGGTGGGTCTGGGGCAGTCGGCCGTGTGGGCCGGCGCGCTGTACTACCTGCTGAGTTCCACGCTCGCGGCCAGCGCCCTGTTCCTGCTCATCGACATGATCGAGCGCTGGCGCAACGCGGGGCAGAGCATCGCGCCGCACGAGTCGGCCGGCAATGCGCCGTTCCTGTCGGAGGACCTGCAGTCCTTCGACGACGTCAACCTCGACGACGAGGCGCAGGCGCTGTACGGCCGCGCCATCCCGGCCGGCGTGGCCTTCCTGGGCCTGAGTTTCGTGGGCTGCACCCTGCTCATGGCGGGGCTGCCGCCGCTGTCGGGGTTCGTCGGCAAGTTCGCGATGCTGTCGGGGCTGCTCGAGCACCGGCCGACGTCCAGCGGCTGGCTGTTCCTGGGGCTGCTGCTGGCCTCGGGCTTCCTCACCCTGGTGGCGCTCAGCCGCAGCGGCATCCGCCACTTCTGGACGCAGACGCAGGCCAGCGTGCCCGCGCTGCGCGCGCTGGAGGTGCTGCCGGTGGCCGTGCTGCTGGCCGCTTGCGTCGCACTGACCGTCGGCGCCGGGCCGGTGATGATGCATGCGCAGGCCACCGCCGAGGGCCTCGCGCATCCCGCCGACTACCGCACGGCCGTGATGGCGGCACGCCAGCGCCCCGGTCCGACCCAGAAGGCGGGAGGCGAGTGAGATGTTCCGCGCCCTGATCCCTTCCCCGCCGCTGTCGATCGCGCTGCTCGTGGTCTGGCTGGTGCTGAACCAGTCGGTGCATCCCGCCACGGTGCTGTTCGGCGTGCTGCTGGCCATCGTGGTGCCGCTGATCACCAAGGGGCTGCGCCCGGCGACGGTGCGCATGCGCCATCCGCGCACGGCGCTGCGGCTGTTGGGCATCGCACTGCACGATCTGGTGGCCTCGGCACTCACCGTCGCACATCGGCTCCTTTTTCGCCGCACGGCCGAATTGCGTCCTGCGTTCGTCCAGGTGCCGCTGCGCATGCGTGACCCCAACGGGCTGGCCGTGCTGTCGATGATGCTGACCCTGGCGCCCGGCACCGCCTGGGGCGAACTCGCGCTCGACGGCTCCGTGCTGCTGATCCACGTGTTCGACCTGGCCGACGAGGCGGCATTCATTGCCATGGTGCAGCAGCGCTACGAGAAGCCCCTGATGGAGATCTTCGAATCATCATGACGCCCGTGCTCTTCTGGGCCCTCAAGGGCGCCCTGTTCCTCCTCGCCGTCGCCATGCTGTGCGCGCTCGCGCGCCTGCTGCTCGGCCCTTCGGCCCAGGACCGCGTGATGGCGCTGGATTGCCTCTACATCAACGGCATGCTCATGGTGCTGGTGCTGGGCATCGTGTATGCCAGCAGCGTGTACTTCGAGCCCGCGATGCTGATCGCGCTGTTCGGCTTCGTCGGCACCTCGGCGCTGGCCAAGTTCCTGTTGCGTGGCGAGGTGATCGAATGACGGCGGGCAGCGGAGGCGGCCGATGAGCGGCGCGTCGATGCCCTGGTGGGCCGAGTGGCTCACCGCGCTGCTGGTGCTGGTCGGCGCGGCCTTCGCGGCGATCGGCTCCTTCGGCCTGGTGCGCCTGCCCACCTTCTTTCATCGCATCCATGCGCCGACGCTCGGTGCCACGCTGGGCGTGTGGGCGATCTCGCTGGCGACGATCGTGTACTTCTCGGTGCAGGGCTTCCAGCTCTTCCTGCACGCGGTGCTGATCGCGTTCTTCGTCTCGCTCACGGCGCCGGTCACCACCATCTTCCTGATGCGCGCGGCGTTGTTCCGCGAGCGACAGAAAGGGGGCGACGTGCCGCCGCCGGCCCACGGCCCGCACCGCCCGCCGCAGGCGGCCGACGACGACGCCGAAGTGCTATCGAATCGATAGCTGGCGGCGCCCGTCCAGCGGGCGCCGCAGCCACTTTTCCTTCAAATTTTCAGGGCCGGGCAAACGGTTGAATTGCCTCGACCCCCAGCCCCCTACCCGGCGGTAGGTACCTTTGCCTTATGTTGCAGTGCAGCGTGTAGTTCGTTAACGTCTTGTAACTTCTACGCCTGACCCTGCCATGATCGACAAACGCCGCCTGCTTCAATCCGCTGCTGCCGCCACGGCGGCCCTGTGCCTGCCCGCGTGGGCGCAGGACACGGCCCGCGCCACCTCCCGTGCGGCGGCAGGCGGCACCGTCTGGCCGACCAAGCCGCTGCGCATCCTGGTGGGATTTCCCACGGGTTCGTCGCCCGACCTCGCGGCGCGCGCCATCGCCGAGCCGCTGGCCAAGCTGCTGGGCCATCCCGTGGCAGTGGAAAACAAGCCCGGCGCCAGCGGCAACACCGCCGCCGACCTGGTGGCCAAGTCGCGCGACGACCACACCATCGGTGCGCTCATCAACGGCAACCTCACCATCGCGCGGCTGCTCAACAGCAGCACGCCCTTCGACCCCGAGAAGGATTTCGCGCCCGTGGGCCTGATCGGCACCGCGCCGCTGGTGCTCACGGTGTCGGACCAGGCGGTGGGCAGCACGCCCGCCGAACTGCTGCTGTGGGCCCGCAACTTGGGCGCCGAGGCGAAATACGGCACGCCCGGCAACGGCACCGTCGGCCACCTGGGCATGGAGCTGCTGAAGATGCGCACCAGCATCCGCGCCACGCACGTGCCCTTCAACGGCAACCCGCAGGTGATCGCGGCGATGCTGAAGAACGAGGTGCAGATCGCCCTGCTGCCGCCGGCCCTGGCGATGGCGCAGGTCAAGGCCGGCAAGCTCAAGGCCATCGGCGTCACCTCGCCCGACCGCAGCCCGCTCGTGAACGAGCTGCCCACGCTGCGCGAGGCCGATGTGCGCGGCGCCGACCTGGAGATCTGGACCGCGCTGGCGGCCCCGTCCACGATGCCCGATGCCGCGGTGGACAAGCTCAACGCCGCCCTGGACCAGGTGCTGCGCGCACCCGACGTGGGCCAGGCCCTGCTCAAAGCCGGCTGGCAGGCGCGCGCCGGCTCGGCCGCGGCGCTGGCCAAGCGCATGCGCAGCGACACCACCACGCTGGGCGGCGTGATCCTGATGCGGGGGATCAAGGAGGCGGCCTGATGCCGGATGGCGTTCAGCGCCATGGAACCGTTCACACTGAGCTTGGCCTGTCCTGAGCGTGTCGAAGGATCGAAGCGCCGGGCGAGGCCTTCGACAAGCTCAGCCCGAACGGTTCTTGTTCATCTGACGCGATCCGATTTCACTCGGCTGTCTGCAACTGCCGGTCCTTGGCAGCGGCCACGTCCATCTCACGCGGCAGGCGCACCGCGTTCTTCACCGCCAGGATCTCGGCCATGACGCTCACCGCGATCTCGGGCGGCGTCTTGCTGCCGATGTAGATGCCGATCGGGCCGCGCAACCGGGCCAGCGAGGCCTCGGTCTGGTCGAAGTGCTCGATCATCCGTTCGCGCCGCGCCTGCGCGTTGCGCCGCGAGCCGATCGCGCCGACATAGAAGGCCGGTGTCTGCAAGGCCTCCAGCAAGGCCAGGTCGTCCAGCTTGGGATCGTGGGTGAGTGCCACCACGCAGCTGCGGCTGTCGGGCCGGAAGGCGATCACCGCATCGTCCGGCATCTCGGTGCTCAGCGCCACGCCCGGCACCTGCCAGCTGCCGCGGTACTCCGCGCGCGGGTCGCACAGCGTGACGGCAAAGCCGCTGAAGCTGGCCATGGTCGCGAGGTACTCGGCCAGCTGGCCGGCACCGATCAGCAGCATGCGGTACTCCGGGCCGAAGGTGTTGACCAGGTGGCGTTCGTCGATCGCCAGCTCGGCCGGCGCATGCGCGGGCGCCAGCGTCACGGCGCCGTCGGCCAGCGCCACGGTGCGCTGCATCAGCTGACCCGCCTCCAGGCGCTCGACCAGTTCGGCCAGCGACGCGGCGTCGGGGTCGAATTCCAGCAGCAGCTCCAGCGTGCCGCCGCAGGGCAGCCCGAAGCGATGGGCCTCGTCGGCGGTGATGCCGTACTTGACCTGGGCCGGGGCGCCGCTCGGCATCTCCGACGCGCCGACGCGGCTGTGGCGTGCGATCAGGTCGTCCTCGATGCAGCCGCCGGAGACCGAGCCGACGACGGCGCCATCTTCGGCCAGCGCGAGGATGGAGCCGATCGGCCGTGGCGACGAACCCCAGGTGCGCACGACGGTCGCGAGCAATGCGCGCCGCCCCGCCTGGCGCCAGTCGCGCAACTGGCGCAGCACCATGACGTCGAGGTTCTCCATGGCGTTCAGCCCTCTTGCGGGCCTTCGGTCTTGTCCTTCTTGCCGAAGCCGATCTTTTGCATGAATCCGGCCACAGCGCCCGTCTTCTCTGCGGGAGGCGCTACGCTTTCTGTAGCAACTTCGGCCGGCGGCGGGCCGTGGCGGCGCTGCATCTCGGCGTCGAAGCGCTTGAAGAAGTCGTCGGCCATCGACTTGGCGGCGCCGTCGATCAGGCGCTGGCCCAGCTGCGCGATCTTGCCGCCCACCTGCGCCTGCACCGTGTAGGCCAGCTCGCAGCCGGCGTCGTTGGGCGTGAGCGAGACGGCCGACGCGCCCTTGCCGAAGCCGGCCACGCCGCCCTGCCCCTCGAAGGCCAGCTTGTAGCTCGCGGGCGGCTGGATGTCGCTGAGCGTGACCTTGCCGTTGAACTTCGCCGACACCGGGCCGACCTTCACGGCCATGGTGACGGCGTACTGGTTCTCGCCGGTCGATTCGAACTTGTCGCAGCCCGGCAGGCAGCCCTTGAGCGTCTGCGGGTCGTTGAGTGCCTCCCAGGCCTGTTCCTGGGTGACGCCGAGTTGGCGGGTGCCTTGCATGTCCATGGGATGTTCCTTCGTGGAGTGTGTCGTTATCGGTTGCGCAGCAGCGCGGCGATGCTGCGCGCCAGGTCTTCCAGGGCCTGCAGGTTGTGCACGGCCAGCATGGCATCGGCCGCGCGATGCAGCTCGTTCGCCCCGCGCGCCAGCGGCGCATAGCCGGAGAAGCGCAGCAGCGGGTTGAGCCACAGCAGGCGGCGGCTGTGCCGGCGCAGCCATTGCAGTTCGGCGCGCAGTACGTCCGGCTCGCCGGTGTCGAGGCCATCGCTGACCAGCAGCACCAGCGTGCGCCGGCCGATGAGGCGCCGCGCATGGGCGCGCCGCAGCTGGGCCAGCGACTCGCCCAGCCGCGTGCCGCCGGCGAAGTCGTCGATGGCCTGGCCGGCCTGCGCCAGCATCGCGTCGGTGTCGGCGATGCGGAAGGCCGGCGTGAGGTCGGTCAGGCCCGTGCCGAAGGCGAACACGTCGCGCCGGCCGCCCTGGCTGGCCAGCGTACGGGTCGCCGCATGCAGGAAGGCCAGCAGCAGGCGCGCGTAGCGCTCCATCGAGCCCGACACGTCGACCAGCACCAGCAGCGGCAGCGGCTGCTCGCGCCGCACGAGGCGCGGCAGGCGCAGCATCTCGCCGCCGGTGCGCGCCGCTTCGTGCCACACGCCCGGCCAGTGCATGCGGGCCTGCGCGCCGCCGCGGCCCGCGACGCGCAGACGGCGGCTGGGCACGCGGGGCACCGGCAAGGGAATGTCGCGCGCCAGGCGCTCGACGAGGCGGTACTCTGCCGCACCGAGGGCGTTGAAGTCGGCATGCTGCAATTGCCGCCGGTCGCCGGCCGTCATGGCAGCGTCGAAGTCGACCTCGCGCTCGTTCTGCGGTGCCGCCTGCGGCGGCCGCGGCGCGGCCAAGGCCTCGCGCACCCGCGGGCGCCGCTTGACCGGCTCGGCGCGGCCTTCGGCCGTGGGGAGCATCTGCGCGAGCATCTTGTTGGCCAGTTCGGGATCGCGGAACCAGGCATCGAACAGCTCGCGGAAGACGGCGCGGTCCTGTTCGCGGCTGACCATCACCGATTCCATGGCCGCCGCTAGGTCGTGCCGGCTGCCCACGCCCACGAGCTGCGCCGCCTCGGCCGCCAGCGCGATGCGCGAGGCATCGAGGCGCACGCCGGCGCGCCGCAGCGCCCGGCCGAAGCCGACGAGATTGCCCGCCAGCTTGCCGCGCCGGGCATCGCCGAGTTGCTGGACTCGCTCCATGGTCGAAAAAAAGAAAGGCCGATCAGGCGTCGGCCGGCGCCAGCAGCTCGGTTGCGAGCTGGTGGTTCAACGCCGCCACGTCGTCGCGCTGCTTGAAGAGGATGCCGGCCGTGTCGACCACCACTTCGGGGTCGAGCTCCACGGTGTCCATCGCGACCAGTGCGCGTGCCCATTCCACGCTTTCGGCGATGCCGGGGGCACGCTGGAAGGCGTCGGCGAAAGGCTGGCTTCGCAGGCGCTGCACGAAATCGGCCACCTGCACGGACAGCCGTTCGCCTGCACTGGGCACCTGCGCGCGCACGATGGCGAGTTCGCGCTCGCGCTCCGGGTAATCGAGCCAGTGGTAGAGGCAACGCCGCTTGACGGCATCGTTGAGCTCGCGCGTGCGATTGCTGGTGAGCAACGTGACCGGCGGCACCACCGCACGCACCGTGCCCAGCTCGGGAATGCTGACCTGGTACTCGCCCAGGTATTCGAGCAGGAAGGCTTCGAAGGGCTCGTCCGCGCGGTCCACCTCGTCGATCAGCAGCACCGCGCCGGGCGGCGGCGCCTGCAGGGCCTGCAGCAGCGGTCGGCGGATCAGGTAGTGCGGCTGGTAGACCTCGGCCTCCACGTCCTCGGCAGAACCCTTGGCCTCGGCGGCACGCATATGCAGAAGCTGCGCCGCGTAGTTCCATTCGTACAGGGCCTCGCGCTGCTCCAGCCCGTCGTAGCACTGCAGGCGCAGCAGCTCGCGCGCCAGTGCTGCCGACAGGGCCTTGGCGAGTTCGGTCTTGCCGACGCCCGGCTCGCCCTCCAGCAACAGTGGGCGCTGCAGCTTCAGGGCCAGGAACACCGCCGTCGCCAGCCGACGGTCGGCCAGGTAGCCGACGGCCGCCAGCCTCTGCACCACGGCGTCGATCGAAGCAAAGGGTGTGGCGGGATCGGGCGTGGCGGCAGGTGCGGTCATCGGCTCAGCTTAGCCCAGGGCCTTTGCCACCGCGCGCTGTGCGAGTACCGAGATCAGGTTGGCCCGGTAGGCCGCGGTGGCATGCAGGTCGCTGTTGAGTTCGCTGTCGTCGATGGCGACGCCGGCCGCCGATTCGGGCGTGAAGCTCTTCGACAGCGCCGCCTCGAGCCCTGCATGCCGGAAGACGCCGTTGCCGGCACCGGTCACGGCCACGCGCACGCCGCCGTCGAACTGCGCCACGAAGACGCCGACCAGCGGGAAGTGCGACGCCTTCTGGCGCAGCTTCTCGTAGGCCGCCTTCTTCGGCAGCGGGAAGCGGATCGCCTTGATCAGCTCGCCGTCCTCGAGGGCCGTGGTGAACAGGCCCTGGAAGAAATCGTCGGCCGCGATCTCGCGCTTCGTGGTGATCACGGTGGCGCCGGAGGCCAACACGGCGCTGGGGTAGCAGGCCGCCGGGTCGTTGTTCGCGACCGAGCCGCCCATCGTGCCCATCGCCCGCACCTGCCGGTCGCCGATGCGCGAGGCCAGGTCGGCCAGCGCCGGGTAGGCCGACTTGACCTCGGCGCTGTTGGCCACCTCGAGGTGGCGCGACATGGCGCCGATGACCAGCGCGTCGCCCTCCTTGCGGATGCCGGTCAGGTCCTTGCAGGCGCCGAGGTCGGCCAGTTGCTCGGGCGCCGACAGCCGCAGCTTCATCGAGGCCAGCAGGGTCTGTCCGCCCGCCAGGGGCTTGGCGCCGCCGGCCACGAGCTTCAAGGCGTTGTCCAGGGTGTCGGGACGTTCGAAGGTGAATGCGTACATGGTGTGTTCTCCTCAGGCGGCCGGGCGGCCCTGGGTGCTGGCGGTCAGCGACGGTTCCTGCGGCTGTTGCGTCGGCGTGGTGGCGCCCTTCTTCATCGCTTCCCACACGCGGGCGGGCGAGGCCGGCATGTCGAAGTCCTTCACGCCCAGCGGCGCCAGTGCGTCGAGCACGGCATTGATGACGGCCGGCGGCGAACCGATGGCGCCTGCCTCGCCGCAGCCTTTGGTGCCCAGCGGGTTGTGGGTACAGGGCGTGCAGACGGTGTCCAGCTTGAAGTTGGGGAAGTCCTCGGCGCGCGGCATGGCGTAGTCCATGAAGCTGCCGGTGAGCAGTTGCCCGGTCTCGTTGTCGTAGACGCAGTTCTCCATCAGCGCCTGGCCGATGCCCTGCACGATGCCGCCGTGCACCTGGCCCTCCACGATCATCGGGTTGATGATGGTGCCGAAGTCGTCCACCGCGGTGAAGCGGTCGATCTTGACTTCACCCGTGCCCTGGTCGATCTCGACCTCGCAGATGTAGGTGCCCGAGGGGTAGGTGAAGTTGGTCGGGTCGTAGAAGGCGGTCTCGTTCAGGCCCGGCTCCAACTTGTCGAGCGGGTAGTTGTGCGGCACGTAGGCCGTGAGCGCCACCTGGCCGAAGGGGATTTTCTTGTCGGTGCCCTTGACGGTGAACTCGCCGCCCGCGAACTCGATGTCGGCGTCGCTCGCTTCCATCAGATGCGCGGCGATCTTCTTGGCCTTGGCCTCGATCTTGTCCAGTGCGCGCATGATGGCCGCGCCGCCCACGCTGATCGAGCGCGAGCCGTAGGTGCCCATGCCGAAGGGGATGCGGCCGGTGTCGCCGTGCACGATGTCGACGTTCTCGACCGGGATGCCCAGTCGGGCCGCCACCACTTGCGCGAAGGTGGTCTCGTGGCCCTGGCCATGGCTGTGCGAACCGGTGAACACCGTCACGCTGCCGGTCGGATGCACGCGCACCTCGCCCGCCTCGAACAGGCCGGCCCGCGCACCCAGCGCACCCGCGATGTTCGACGGTGCCAGGCCGCAGGCCTCGATGTAGCTCGAGTAGCCGATGCCGCGCAGCTTGCCCTTCCTCTCGCTCTCGGCCTTGCGGGCCGTGAAGCCGCTCACCTCGGCCAGTTCCTGCGCGCGCGTCATGCACGCTTCGTAGTCGCCGATGTCGTACTGCAGGGCCACCGGCGTCTGGTACGGCCACTCGCGGATGAAGTTGCGCTTGCGGATCTCGTCCTGCGAGAGGCCCAGCTCCCAGCCGCAGCGCGTGACCAGGCGCTCGAGCAGGTAGGTCGCCTCGGGCCGGCCCGCGCCGCGGTAGGCATCGACCGGCGCCGTGTTGGTGAACCACGCATCGACCTCGACGTAGATCTGCGGCGTGGTGTACTGGCCCGCCAACAGCGTGGCGTAGAGGATGGTGGGGATCGCTGTCGAGAAGGTCGACAGGTAGGCGCCGAGGTTGGCGTCGGTGTGCACGCGCATGGCCAGGAACTTGCCGTCCTTGTCCATCGCCATCTCGGCGTGGCTCACGTGGTCGCGGCCGTGCGCATCGCTCAGGAAGGCCTCGGAACGGTCCGACGTCCACTTGATGGCGCGGTTGATCTGCTTGGAGCCCCAGGTGAGCGCCACGTCTTCCGCATACAGGTAGATCTTGGAGCCGAAGCCGCCGCCGACGTCGGGCGCGATGACGCGCACCTTGTGCTCGGGCAGGCCGAGCACGAAGGCCGTCATCAGCAGCCGCTCCACGTGCGGGTTCTGGTTGGCGACATACAGCGTGTATTCGTCGCCGGCGCGGTTGTAGCCGGCCACGGCCACGCGCGGCTCGATGGGGTTGGGGATCAGGCGGTTGTTGACGAGGTCGAGCTTCGTCACGTGCGCCGCGTTGGCGAACGCCGCGTCGACCGCCGCCTTGTCGCCCAGCGTCCACTTGTAGCACTGGTTGTCGGGCGCCGCGTCGTGAATGGTGACGCCGCTGGCCTTCTTCGCCGCGTCGGCCACGCTCACCAGGGCGGGCAACACGTCGTAGTCGACCACGATGGCCTCGGCGGCGTTCTTCGCCTGCTCGACCGTCTCGGCCACCACCATGGCCACATGATCGCCCACGTAGCGCACCTTGCCGATCGCCAGGATCGGGTGCGGCGGCTCCTTCATCGGCGAGCCGTCGGGATTGTTGATGAGCCAGCCGCAGGGCAGCCCGCCCATCTTGCCGTCGATGTCCTTGCCGCTGAAGATGCGGACCACGCCGGGCATCTTCTCGGCCGCCGAGATGTCGATCGACTTGATGGCCGCATGCGCATGCGGCGAGCGCAGGAAGACGGCGTGCGCCTGGTTGGGCAGCAGCACGTCGTCGGTGTAGTTGCCCGCGCCGGTCAGGAAGCGCACGTCTTCCTTGCGGCGAATGGCCTCGCCGATGTGCGGCAGCTTGGCGAAATCGGAAGCACCCATGTCGGCCTCCGTTCAGGCCGCGGCCGAGGCGGCCGGTTGCGACGCCATCGCCTCGCCGCCCTGCTTCACGGCCTTGACGATGTTCTGGTAGCCCGTGCAGCGGCACAGGTTGCCGTCGAGCAGCGAGCGGATCTGCTGCTCGTCGGACTTGGGGTGGTGCGTGCACAGGTCGATGGCGCTCATCACCATGCCGGGCGTGCAGAAGCCGCATTGCAGGCCGTGGCACTCCTTGAAGGCCGCCTGCATGGGATGCATGGTGCCGTCGGCCTGGGCGATGCCCTCGATGGTGGTGATGTCGCCGCCGGCCACCTGCGCCACGAGCACGTTGCACGACTTGATGGCGCGGCCGTTCAGGTGCACGGTGCAGGCGCCGCACTGCGCCGTGTCGCAGCCCACGTGGGTGCCGGTGAGCCGCAGGTGCTCCCGGATGGCCTGGACGAGGAGCGTGTTGGGCGGCGCGTCGATCGTGACCTCGCGCCCGTTGACGGTGAGGGATACCTGCATGTGGCTGTCTCCGTGGGTGGTGATGGCTGGGCCGACGCCGGTGAAGGCGCGACCGTGCGATCTTGTTCGCCGTGCCTGCCCCACTCCCTAGGCAAAACCCTAGGCGGTTGCGCGGCCTGCGCGAAATTCTCAAAATGGAACAGCTTCCCGCCCTCCCCACGATGACCTCCCCCGTACGCATGCTCGCGCTGCCCGACCGCGGCGCACTGATCGCGCAGGCGCGCCACGCCTGGCTGCACGGCGGTGCGTCGGCCGGCCCCGCGCCGCTCGCACCGTGGATCGCGCGCTCCTGGCAGCGCTGCCTGGCGGCCGGCCGCACGCCCGACCAGCGCGTGGTCTTCGACGCCGTCGCCCCCTCGGCGCAGCAGCAGGCCAAGGAGCGGCACGGGCCCTTGCTGGGTGCGGCGCGGCCGGTGCTCGAACGCCTCTCGCGCGCCATCGCAGGCACCCGCTATTTCGCGATGCTGACCGACGCGCAAGGCACCGTGATCGAGGTCGGTCCTCTGTCGGGCCACGACGACCCAGCCACGCGCAACATCGCTCGGGTGGGCGTCGACCTGTCCGAGCGTGCCGTGGGCACCACCGCCATCGGCGCCGCGCTGGCCGAGCAGAGCGCCGTCTGGCTGCACCGCGGCGAACATTTCTTCGACGACACCAGCGTCTACACCTGCGCCGGCGCGCCGCTGTTCGACCCGCAGGGCCGTTGCGCCGGCATGCTCGACCTTACGGGCGTGAACGTGATCGAGCGGCCCGAGCTGCAGCACCTGGCCGAGCATTCGGCGCGCGCGATCCAGAACGCCTGGTTGCGCAGCCTGCCCTGCGCGCTGCTGCTGCAGTTCAACTGGCCCGGCAGCCTGGCGGCGCTGGAAGCCGGGGTGGACGGCGATGGCCTGCTGTGCCTCGACGCCGACGGGCTGGTGCTCGGCGCCAACACCATCGCCCGGCAACTGCTGCCGTTGCCATCCCAGGGCCGGGCGGCGGCGACCGACCTTTTCGCGGTGCCGACCTCGCTGCTCTTCGACGCGGCCGCGCGCCACCCCACCCCGGCGGAGGTGCCGCTGTGGTCGGGCCTGCGGCTGCACCTGCGCGCGCTGCGGCGCGACGGCCGCGCCACCGCCGGCACCGCCCCGGCCGCGCGCCTGCGGGACGTGCAGGCCTCGCTCATCGAGCAGGCGGTGCGCGAGGCGCGTGGCAACGTGGCCGAGGCCGCGCGTGCACTGGGTGTCAGCCGGGCCACCGTCTACAGAAAGCTCTCGGCCGGCACGGGCAAGCGCTGAGTGCCCCTGCAACCCTGGCAGCGGCAAACCACAATGGCCCGATGACCCAGCCCTACGAACCCGAACAGACCACCCGCGCCGAGGTCGACGCGCAGCGCGGTCTCGCCCTGATCGAATTCGGCACCAACTGGTGCGGCATCTGCAAGGGCGCGCAGCCCGCCATCGCCGAGGCGCTGGCCGATGCGCCGGCCGGCCTGCAGCACCTCAAGGTCGAGGACGGCAGCGGCCGCCCGCTGGGCCGCAGCTTCGGCGTGAAGCTCTGGCCCACGCTGGTCTTCCTGCGCGACGGGATGGAGGTGGCCCGCGTCGTACGGCCCGCGAATGCCGGCGCGGTGCGCGAGGCGATGGCCCAACTGGGCTGAAGCCGAACGGGCGGTGCTCCTCAGGCCGGCAGCGCCAGCACCAGCGCTACGGGATCGACCCGGGCCGCCACGCGCTGCCGGCGCCGCAACCCGCTGCCGGCCGGCGCAAAACCCACCACCTCCATCGCCGCGCCGTCCAGTTGCAGCGCCACCTCGTCGCCCTCAGGGCTGCGAACGATCTCCGCGACGACGCCCTGGAGCCGATTGCTCGCCCGCCCCCGCGCCGCGACCTCGACCCGCACTGCCGTCGCCTTGCACAGCGCCAGCGCCTGCATGCCCGCCGCGAGGCCGAGCAGTTCCGCACTCTCGCGCGTGATGCGTGCCCGCAACTGCTGCGCCGAGTCGCCCAGCGCCAGGGTGGCGTGCAAGGTCGGGCCCGTGCCTTCGAGCACCTCGATGCGCACCGGCCACTGGTTGCGCATGCTGGTGCGAATCGCCAGCCCCGCCACCGCCGCACCGGCACCCGGTGCAGGCCATAGCGTGCTGCGCGCCGCGAGCAGTTCGTCGGCCATGGTCAGCAGCCGCACGCCCTCGGCGGTGAGCACCGCGCCGCCGCCGCCCGCGCCGCCCACGGCCTTGTCCACCAGCGGCACACCCGCGAGGTTGGTGAGGGTCGCCACCGCCTGCCAGGCGGCCTTGTAGCTCACGCCGGCGTCGCGCGCAGCCTGCGAGATGCTGCCGCTGCGGCCGATGGCACGCAGGATGTCGATGCGCTTGTCGGCCGCCTTGTGGCCCAGCGCGTCCATGAAGCCCGGCGGCGGCCTGCGGCGGGATGCGGGTTCGGTCATGGCGGCATTGTGCGACCGCGGGACGACGGCGCTGTTCCCTTGTTGAATCACGCCGACACGAAACGGACGCTCGCCGGCTGCCTGCGCACGTTTCGCCGCAGCTCGATCATCAGCCGCTATGATTTCGCTATTCCACTTTTGAATAGCGAGAGCATGGGCATGCAAACACACCGCGGGTTGCGCATGGTTGCGCTGGTTCTTGGCCTGGCGATGGTCAGCCCCGCGCTGTGGGCGCAGGAGATCGTCGTGTCGGCGGCAGCCAGCCTCACGAACGCCTTCCAGGCCGTCGGCCAGGCCTGGGAGAAGGCCAATCCCGGACACAAGGCCACGTTCAACTTCGCCGCATCGGGCGCGCTGCTGGCGCAGATGCAGCAGGGCGCGCCCGTCGATGTCTTCGCCTCGGCCGACCAGCCCACGATGGACAAGGCGGTGGCCGCCAAGCTCATCGTCTCCGGCTCACGCGCCGACTTCGTGAAGAACGAACTGGTCCTCGTCGTCCCGGCGAAATCGGCGCTCGCGCCGAAGGCGCTGAGCGACCTGAGCGGCCCCGACTACAGGCGCATCTCCGCCGGGACGCCGGCCTCGGTGCCGGTGGGCCGCTACACCATGAACGTGGTCGAACAGGCAGGCCTCGCGGCGGCGCTGCAGCCCAAATGGATCTACGGCGAGAGCGTGCGCCAGGTGCTCGACTACGTGGCGCGCGGCGAGGTCGATGCCGGATTCGTCTACCGCACCGACGCGCTGGTGAAGAAGGACGAAACGCGGGTGGCGCTGCTCGTGCCGACCACCTCGCCCGTGACCTATCCCATCGCCCAGCTGGCCGCCAGCAAGCAGCCGGCCGCCGCGCAGTCCTTCATCGCGTTCGTGAAAAGCCCGCAAGGCCAGCAGATCCTCGGCAGCTTCGGCTTTTCCAGGCCCTGACCCGCAACGCCCTGCGCCGCCATCCGCGAGACACCGCGCCCGTGTTCACCCCGCTCTGGCTGACCCTGAAGGTCGCCCTCCTCGCCACGCTCTTCGCCGGTGCCGCGGGCATTGCCCTGGGCTGGTGGATGGCACGCAAGCGCTTTGCCGGCCACTCCCTCGTCGACGCCGCGCTGGTGCTGCCCATGGTGCTGCCGCCCACGGTGCTGGGCTACTACCTCATCGTGCTGGTGGGCCGCAACGGCGTCATCGGCCAATGGCTGGACCGGTGGTTCGGCATCACCCTGCTCTTCACCTGGCAGGGCGCGGTGCTGGCGGCCGCGGTGGTGTCGCTGCCGCTGATCTACAAGGCCGCGCGCGCAGCCTTCGAAGAGACCGACGGCCGCTTCGCGCAGGCCGCGCGCACGCTGGGGGCCGGCGAGTGGGAGGTGTTCTGGCGCATCTCGCTGCCGCTGGCGCTGCGCGGCATCGGTGCCGGGCTGGCGCTGACCTTCGCTCGGGCGATGGGCGAGTTCGGCGCGACGCTGATGATCGCGGGCAACCTGCCCGGTCGCACGCAGACGCTGTCGGTGGCGGTCTACGCGGCCGTGCAGGCGGGCGACGACCGGCTGGCGCTGACGCTCACGCTCGTGATCTCGACTGTGTGCATCGTGCTGCTGGTGCTGGCCAACCGGCTGCTGCAGGCCCGGCACTGAGCATGCTCGACGTCCACATCCGTCTCACCCTGCAGTCGCCCGAGCGCAGCTTCGCGGTCGACGCGGCCTTTCGCTCCACCGCGCACCGCACGGCGCTGCTGGGGCCCTCGGGCTCTGGCAAGTCGACCGCGCTGCAGGCCATCGCCGGCTTGCTGCCGGGGGTGCAGGGCCACGTGCGCGTCGACGGGCAGGCCCTGCTCGACAGCGCCCTGGGCATCGACCGTCCGGCACGCGAGCGCGGCGTGGGATTCGTGTTCCAGGACTACGCGCTGTTCCCGCACCTCACGGTGCACCAGAACCTGTGCTTCGGCGTGCGGCGGCTGGGGCGCGCGCCAACGCCCGAGGCGATGGAGCGGGTCGAGGCACTCATGGCGCAGTTCGACATCGAGCCGCTGCGCCGCGCCTACCCGCGCCACCTCTCAGGTGGCCAGCGCCAGCGCGTGGCCCTGGCGCGCGCACTGGCGATCGCGCCGCGCCTGCTGCTGCTGGACGAACCCCTGTCGGCGCTGGACACCGAGCTGCGCACCCGCCTGCGCGCCGAGCTGGCGCAGATGCTGGCGCGCGTGCAGGTACCGACCTTGCTGGTCACGCACGACCCGCAGGACGTCGAGGCGCTCGCCGAGTCGGTGGTGCGGCTCGATGGCGGCCGCGTCGTGGCCGGCTGAAGGGGCGTCAGGCACCAACGGGCACCTTGTCGAGAAAGCCAGTGACGCGGGCCAGCTTGCCACCCGCGAGTTCGACGAAGTCGGTGCCCTGGATCAGGTCTTCGGCGCCGGCGGGGCCGAGCGTCCACGAGAAGCGCAGGTGCTCCCCATGCGCATCGGGGCGACCCAGGAGCGCGAAGCGAAAGCCCGGGTAGCGCTGGTGCACGGCGCCGACCAGGTCGCTGATCGGGCCATGGCCGCGGCCCTGCATGAGCGGATCGACGTAGTGCGCGTCGTCGCGCCAGCCTGCGCGCAGCAGTTCGGCGCGACGCTCGGCGTCGGTCTCGTTCCACAGCGCGATGTAGTCGAGTGCGACGGATTCGGCGGCGATGGGGGCGGTGTTCATGGCGATCTCCTGAAGAAGGGATGGGCCGCTTGCGGCGGGGTGAGGGAATGCTCGCCGCGTGAGCGCCGTCGGTCGATGACGTGCCAGGTCATGGCCGGCACATCGACGTTTCAAGGAAAAAGTGGCCACAACGAGCATCCGGCCTGCGCAAGCAGCTATGGTTTCGATAGCAACCGCCGGCCATGCGATTGCGGACTCCGCTGACACGCCGGCACCGAGCCTGCTGCCCATAATCCGCCGCGACCTTCGCGCACCGCGCCACCTGCCCACCCCCTCACTCACCATGTCCGCCGCCCCCGCCCCCGACCGCTGGCCCTACGCGCCGGGGGAGGCCGCCGCCTGCATCCGGGCGCTCTCCGACACCGAAACGCCGCTGGGCCCACGCTCGCAGTGGTCTGCGGCGCTGCGCACCACCATCGACCTGATCCTGCCTTCGCAGGCCGAGATCGTGGTGTTCTGGGGCCCGCAGTTCGTCGCCTTCTACAACGACACCTACGCCCCCACCATCGGCGCCAAGCACCCCGCCGCGATGGGCCGGCCGGCACGGGAGCACTGGAGCGAACTGTGGGACGACCTGCACCCGCTGCTGGAGCGCGTGCTCGTGCTGGGCGAGACGGTATCGGCCAAGGACCGTCCCTTCCAGATCAACCGCCACGGCCACATGGAGGAGGTGTTCTTCGACATCTCCTACTCGCCCGTGCGCGAGCACGACGGCAGCGTGGGGGGCGTGCTGTGCATCGTGAGCGAGACCACGCCACGCGTGAACGCGACGCGGCAGCTCGCCGCCAGCGAAGAACACCTGCGCGAGTTGCACGAGCAGTGGCGGCTGGCCCAGGCGGCCGGTGGCGTGGGGGTGTTCGTGCTCGACATCCAGCGCGACACGCTCACCGCGTCGCCGGGCTTCTGCCGCATCTTCGGCCTGCCGGAGCGTGAAGTGCATGCGCCCGAGGACGTGCAGCGCCTTCGCACCGACAGCGCCGACGGCGACCCGGTGTCCACGCGCGAATCGCGCAGCCGCGGCACGGCGCCGCTGGACGTCGAGTACCCGATACGCCGCGCCGACGACGGCGCACTGCGCTGGATCTGGCGCCGCGCCGAGATCGTCCGAGACGCCCACGGCCAGCCGCTGCTGATGCGCGGCGTGGTGCAGGACGTGACGGAGCGCCACGAGGCGCGCCTGGCACTGGCGCAGCTCAACGCCTCGCTGGAGCAGCGCGTGCAGGAGCGCACGCGCGAGCTCAACCGCATCTGGTCGCTGTCGGCCGACCTCATGATCTCCGTCGGCTTCGACGGCCGGATCGTGTCGGTCAACCCGGCGTGGACGCAGGTGCTCGGCTGGCCCGATGAAACCCTGGTGGGCACCGACGTGCTCGCCTTGCTCCATCCCGAGGACGTCGAACCGTCGCGCCATGCCCTGGGCCAACTCGTGCGGGGCGAGCACCTGCTGCGCTACGAGAACCGCTTCCGCCACCAGGACGGCAGCTACCGCACCTTCTCCTGGACCGCCGTGCCCGACACTTCGGGCCAGATCCACGCCGTGGGCCGAGACGTCACGGCCCTGCGAGAGTCGGAACAACGGCTGCGCCACAGCCAGAAGATGGAGGCCATCGGCCAGCTCACCGGCGGCATCGCGCACGACTTCAACAACATGCTTCAGGGCATCACCGGCGCCATCGAGGTGATGCGCCGGCGCGTGGCGGCGGGCCGCACCACCGACCTGGACCGCTTCATGGACAGCGCCACCCAGTCGGCGCAGCGCGCGGCTTCGCTGGTGCAGCGGCTGCTCGCCTTCTCGCGCCGCCAGTCGCTGGACTTGAAACCCGTGGATGTGAATGCGCTCATCGGGTCGATGGAGGAGCTCATGCGCCGCTCGCTCGGCGAGCAGGTGCGCCTGGCGGTGCAGCTGGCGCCCGACGCCCGCCACGCGTTGGGCGACGAGAGCCAGCTCGAGAGCGCGATCCTCAACCTCGCGATCAATGCGCGCGATGCCATGCCGGACGGTGGCGAGCTGCGCATCTCCACCACCAACGTTCAGCTGGGCGAAGCCGAGGTGCGTGCCTTCGAGGGCGTGCCACCGGGCGACTACCTCGCCATCGCCGTCGCCGACAGCGGCAGCGGCATGTCGGCCGATGTGCTGGCCCGCGCCTTCGATCCCTTCTTCACCACCAAGCCGATCGGCCAGGGCACGGGTCTCGGCCTCTCGATGGTCTACGGCTTTGCGCGCCAGTCGCGCGGGCTGGTGCAGATCGAAAGCGCGCCGGGCCGGGGCACCACCGTCACCCTGTGCCTGCCCCATGCGCCGCGGGCCGCGGCACCGGCGGCGGCGCGCGAAGTGGCCGCGCTGCCCCAGGGCGACGGCGAGGTGGTGCTCGTGGTGGAGGACGACCCGGGCGTGCGCCTGCTGGTGCGCGAGGTTCTGGCCGAACTGGGCTACCACGCGCTGGAGGCGGCCGACGGGCAGGCCGCGCTGCCGATCCTGCAGTCGCAGGCGCGCATCGACCTCCTGGTGAGCGACGTCGGGTTGCCGGGGCTCAACGGCCGCCAGGTGGCCGAGATCGCGCGCCAGCACCGCGAGCGCCTGCCGGTGCTGTTCATGACGGGCTATGCCGAATACGCCACCAACCGCGCCGAGTTCCTCGCGCCCGGGATGCACATGATCGGCAAGCCATTCGCGGTCGACCAGCTGGCGCACCGCATCCGCGCGCTGATGCGCGGCGTGGAGCCCTGAGCTCGCCCACGCGGTACCGCAGCGAAATTTGGAAGAAATCGGGCCGCAGCGCCCGTCCTGCTTGCAGGATCAGCTATCGATTCGATAGCAAATCGATCACAGTGCGCAGGTGCGGAAGCCGAAGAAGCCGTCGTCGCGGCCGGGCATCGCGAAGCCGCGCCAGCGCATGGCGCGCATGCGCGCACGCGTCGCGAAGGAGGCGCCGCGCAGCACCCGCGCCCGGCCCCAGGCGGGGCCGGGGTCGAAGTCGGTGCCGGTGCTCCATGGGTCGGGGCGCTGGCCGGACCAGGGGCGCAGGGTGCCGGCGGTCCATTCCTGCACCTCGCCCCAGCGAAAGCCCCGCCGCGCCGCGCTGTGGGCCGCAATCTCCCACTCCACTTCGGTGGCCAGGCGACGGCCGGCCCAGCGGGCCCATGCGTCGGCCTCCCACCAGCTCACATGCATCGCACTCTGCTGCCCGGCGGCGCGCACGGTGGCACCGAAGCGCTGCTGCAGCACCGACCCACCGCCACCGCCGTGGCCCAGGCCGATCTGCTCCACATGCCGCGGCGCCCGGCGGCCCGCGGCCTGCGCCCATTGCCAGCCGGCGGGTGCCCAGAGTTCCTCGCGGTCGTAGCCGCCGTCGTCCACGAACTCGCAGAACTGCTGCCAAGTGACGGGCTGGGCGTCGATCTCGAACTCGGGCACCTCTGTCGGCTGCGCGCCCGTTTCCTGCGCCAGGTGCAGGCCCGGCGCATCGCCGGCACCCAGCGTCCAGCGCATGCCGGGCACGGCAAGCGGCGCCCGCGTGGTGCCCGGCGGCGGCAGCTCGGCGCCGATGGCCAAGCCCAGGCTCTGCGCCATCACGATCAATTGATCGCCGCGAAGATCTTCATGGAGCAGCGCGAGCCGGTAGAAGTACAGCCCCGCATCGGTCTCGACGGCGTGCTCGAGCAGCTCCAGCGTGCTCTCCAGCGTCTCGAGCAGGTAGGCGCGCGTGTCGGCCATGCCCGGCAGTGCGTGCCCCTCGTCCGCCGGGGGTCGCTCCCAGGCCGCATCGGCGCCGGGATCGATGGCGGCCAGGCGCGTCGGCCGCGCGGGGCAATCCACGCCCAGCGCGCGCTGCGTGTTGCGGGCGATCCAGTACTCGGCGAACCAGCCGACGTGACCGGCCAGCCAGCGCGGCGCCACCGCGTCGGCCGGCAAAGGCGATGGCAGGTCGAGTTCGGGCGATGCGAGCGCGGCCTCGTAGAGCGAGAGCAGGTGCAGCGTGTGGTTGCGGGCATCGATGAGCGCGAGCGACAGCAGCTCGCGGCCGGCGCGGCGCATGTCGGGCGAGTCGATCGACGCCGGCAGGCGTGAGGCGGTGGGCAGCGGGGTGCCGGGGATCTCGGCCATCGATCGATTATGGCGGCG
This sequence comes from Xylophilus ampelinus, assembly GCF_901875635.1. Classification (GTDB taxonomy): domain Bacteria; phylum Pseudomonadota; class Gammaproteobacteria; order Burkholderiales; family Burkholderiaceae_C; genus Xenophilus. The sequence continues at coordinate 90,778 of NZ_CABFMN010000117.1, forward strand.
CGACCCGCCCGCATGGCCTCCGGTGGCTCCGGGTACACCCCGTCGGGAGCGCAGGCCGGTGCCCGTAAAATCCGCCGCGCCTCACGCACCCGACCCGTTGGCGCACAACGCCGGCATGTCGGGTGTGTTCGTATCCGGAGGCCCAATTCAAAAATGGAGAAGACATGCAAGGCTTGCTCAAGCTTTCGCGGGCCATCGACTGGCTCAACGCCCAGGTGGGCAAGTGGGTGATCTGGCTGATCCTGGCGTCCACCGCCATCAGCGCGATCAACGCCGTGGTCCGCAAGGTGTTCAACACCAGTTCCAATGCCTACCTCGAAGTCCAGTGGTATCTGTTCGCCTGGTCCTTCCTGGTGGCGGCGGGGTTCACGCTGCTCAACCGCGAGCATGTGCGCATCGATGTGCTGAACAGCCGGCTGCCCAAGAAGGCGCAGATCTGGATCGACATCGTCGGCTTCGCGCTGTTTCTCACGCCGCTGTGCCTGCTGGTGCTGTACTACACCATCCCCATGACCCAGCAGATGTACGCCACGGGCGAGATGTCGGGCAACCCGGGCGGGCTGATCCGCTGGCCGGTGTGGCTGGCACTTCCGGTGGGCTTCACGCTGCTCATGATCCAGGGCTGGTCGGAACTGATCAAGCGCATCGCCTTCCTGACCGGCGACGGGCCTGACCCGAACCTCAAGGCGGGCGAGAAGAGCGCCGAGGAAGAGCTGGCCGAGATCCTGCGCGAACGCGAGGCCGCCAAGGCCGCTGGCGCCGCCCCCGCCCCCTGACCGCCGGAGCACCGTTCGATGGAATTCATCACCGCCAACTTCGCCCCGATCATGTTCGCGGGGCTGATCTGTTTTCTGCTGCTGGGCTTTCCGGTGGCCTTCAGCCTGGGCGCCTGCGGCCTGACCTTCGGCATCATCGGCATCGAGCTCGGCGTGTTCCCGTCGTCGGTGCTGGCCTGGCTGCCGCAGCGCCTGATCGGCATCATGGCCAACGACACGCTGCTGGCCGTTCCCTTCTTCACCCTGATGGGCCTGATCCTGGAACGCAGCGGCATGGCCGAGGACCTGCTCGACACGGTCGGCCAGGTGTTCGGCCCGATGCGCGGCGGCCTGGCGCTGGCCGTGGTGTTCGTGGGCGCGCTGCTGGCGGCCACCACCGGCGTGGTCGCGGCTTCCGTGATCTCCATGGGCCTGATCTCGCTGCCCATCATGCTGCGCTACGGCTACGACCGGAAGTTCACCAGCGGTGTGATCGCTGCCTCCGGCACGCTGGCGCAGATCATCCCGCCCTCGCTGGTGCTCATCATCATGGCCGACCAGCTCGGCCGCAGCGTCGGCGACATGTACAAAGGCGCGTTCGTGCCGGCCTTCATGCTGGTCGGCTGCTATGTGGTCTACATCGCCATCCTCGCGATCTTCAAGCCCAAGAGCGTGCCGGCCCTGCCGCCGGAAGCACGCATCTACCGCGAACCCAACGGCAGCGGCGGCTACCCCTCGCTGCTGGCGCTGACGGTGATCTCCTTCCTGGTGTCGGCCTTCCTCGCGCGGCACATGGCCGAGGTGCACACCTGGTGGCTGGGCGAGCAGATCACCACCGTCGCCACCGACGAGAAGATCGTGGTCGCGATGTGCGGCGGCGCGACGGTGGCCCTGCTGATCGCGCTGGTCAACAAGTTCACGGGCCTGGGCCTGCTGTCGCGGCTGGCCGAACGCGTGACCTTCGTGCTGATTCCTCCGCTGCTGCTGATCTTCCTGGTGCTCGGCACCATCTTCCTGGGCGTGGCCACGCCGACCGAAGGTGGGGCGATGGGCGCCATCGGTGCGCTGATCATGGCCTTCGCGCGCGGGCGCCTCAACATGGCGCTGCTCAAGCAGGCGCTGGCCACGACGACCAAGCTGGGCAGCTTCGTGATGTTCATCCTGATCGGCGCCACCGTCTTCGGCCTGGTGTTCCAGGCCGCGGACGGCCCGATCTGGGTCGAGCACCTGCTGTCGAGCCTGCCCGGCGGGCAGGTCGGATTCCTGATCTTCGTGAACCTGCTGGTGTTCGTGCTGGCGTTCTTCCTGGACTACTTCGAGCTGTCTTTCATCGTCGTGCCGCTGCTCGCGCCGGTGGCGCACAAGCTGGGGATCGACCTGATCTGGTTCGGCGTGCTGCTGGCCATGAACATGCAAACCTCGTTCATGCATCCGCCCTTCGGCTTCGCGCTGTTCTTCCTGCGCTCGGTCGCGCCCAACAAGCCCTATGTGGACCGGGTGACCAACAAGGTGATGGACCCGGTCACCACCATGCAGATCTACAAGGGCGCCATCCCGTTCCTGTTGATCCAGCTGTTCATGGTCGGCGTCATGATCGCCTTCCCCAACCTCGTGACGGGCAGCCTGGACAAGGCGCAGGCCTACGACCTCAAGGCCGTCGGTGAGCAGATGCGCGAGGGCCTGCAACCCGAAAGCAGCAGCGAAGGCTACGGTTCCGATGGCGGCTATGGCGCCGACGAAAAGCCTGCCGAGCCCGACAGCGGCAGTGCCGCGTCACCCGCCGCCCCGGCCCCGGACGCACCTGCCGCAACGGATGACGACCCCATGAAGGCGATGCAGGACGCGCTCAAGCAGAAGAAGCCCTGAGCGGTACGCCAGAGTGAAAAACGGCCCGCACGCTCCCCCGCTGCGCGAGGTCCGCTGCCGCCCGAGGGGGCGCTTTCATCCTGGGGCGGCCCGGCGATGAAAAAAGCCCCGCGGCGCAGGCCGCGGGGCTTTTTTTCTGCGGCCTGAAGATCAGATCTTCACGCCGTTCATGTACTGGTTGAACGGGAATTCGGAGAAGCGGTTCCACAGGATCTGGTCGCGCTGGAAAGCACGCATGTCCTGGTGGATCGTCTTGAACTCGGGCGACTTGGCCTCGTGCTCGGCAAACACTTCCATGCAGGACTTGAAGCCCGCGTCGATCACGGCCTTGGGGAAAGCCACCAGCTTCGTGCCTTCGGCCACCAGCTTCTTCAGCGCGATGGGGTTGTAGGCGTCGTACTTGGCGGTCATGTCGGTGGCAGCCACGGCCATCGCGGCGTTCAGGATGGCCTTGTTCTCGTCCGACAGCGCGTTGAACTTCTTCAGGTTGATGAAGAACTCCAGGTCGGCACAGCCTTCCCACCAGCCGGGGTAGTAGTAGTACGGCGCGACCTTGTTGAAGCCCAGCTTGGCATCATCGTAGGGGCCGACGAACTCGGCTGCATCCAGCGTGCCCTTTTCCAGCGCCTGGTACACGTCGCCAGCGGGCATGTTCTGCGACACCACACCCAGCTTGGCCATGCCTTCGCCGAAGACGCCGCCGCCCATGCGCATCTTCAGGCCCTTGAGGTCGGCCACCGTCTTGATTTCCTTGCGATACCAGCCGCCCATCTGCGTGCCGGTGTTGCCGGCGCTGGCCGTGCGGAAGTTGTACTTCGCAAAGAAGGCATCGAGCAGCTTGCGGCCGTTGCCGTAGTCCTTCCACGCGGTGTTCTGGCGCGCCGTCAGACCGAAGGGCACGGCACAGCTGAAGGCGAAGATCGGGTCCTTGCCGGTGAAGTAGTACGCGGCCGATTGGGCCATCTCGATGTTGTCACCCTGCAGCGCATCGACCACGCCGAACGCCGGCATCAGTTCGCCGGCGGGATGCACGGTGATTTCGAACTTGCCGCCGGACAGCGCCTTGACGGTCTTCGACAGCATCTCGGCACTGCCGAAGATCGTGTCCAGCGAGCGCGGGAAACTGGACGCCAGGCGCCAGCGCACGGCGGCCTGTGCATGCACGGCGGGTGCCATGCCGGCAGCCAGCACACCGGCCATGCCGGCATTCTTGATGAGGGAACGACGATCCATTGAGAACTCCGAGAGCAGATGAAAAAAACGAACGCGGCTCGTGGCCGCGTTGTCGACGAAAGCCGCGCGATTGTAAGAAGGCGTTTTCCGGCCTCGTCTCGGGTTTTCCCTGCGGAAAACCCGCCCCAGCCGCATGCACAAACACCCTACGCTTACGACTTGTTTCGAACACTTTCGAGGGACTCTCATGAGCTTGCGGACCCGTGCGCTGGTGGCGTTTTCCTGCATGGCCGGTGCCGTCATGGCGCAGGGCCAGACGATGGCACCGACCGCCGGCGCGCCGATCCGCATCGGCGTGGTGGGCCCCTTCACCGGACCGTCTGCCGACTTCGGGCGGCCCATGCTCAACGGCGTGCGGCTCGCCATCGACGAGATCAACTCCTTCGGCGGCTACCTGGGCCGGCCCTTCGAACTGGTCGTGAAGGACGACCAGGCGAACCCGGAGATCGGCAAGAAGATGTCCGACGAACTCGTCGGCGCCGACAACAAGGTGGTCGCCGCCATCGGCTTCTGCAACACGGGCGTGGCGATGGCCGCGATCGACAGCTTCCAGGCGGCCAAGGTGCCGTTGATCGTGCCTTGCGCCACCGGCTCGCCGATCACCACCAAGTTCCCGCCGGCCGAGAGCTACATCTTCCGCAACTCGCCCAAGGACGCGATCCAGGCGCCCTTCGTCGTCGACGACCTGGTCGCGCGCGGGTGGACCCGTGTCGCCGTGCTGGCCGATACCACCGGCTATGGCGAAGCGGGCCTGAAGGACGTCGAGCAGGCCCTCGCGAAGAAGAACCTCAAGGCCGTCTACGTGGGCCGCTTCCCGACCGGCGTGAAGGACTTGGGCAAGGAACTGGCCGAGGCACGCGCGGCCGGCGCCAACGTCGTGTTCAGCTACACGGTCGGTCCCGAGAACGCCGTCATCGCGCGCGGGCGCCAGGCGCTGGGCTGGAAGGTGCCCCAGGTGGGCGCGTGGCCGCTGTCCTTCCCCTTCTTCATCGACGGCGGCAAGGAGGCGGCCGAAGGCGCACTCATGGCACAGAGCTTCATCGCCGAGCCGAGCAACGAGCGCCGCAGCACCTTCCTCGGCGCGTACCTGCGCAAGTTCGACACCAAGAAGATCGCAGTGCCGATGGCGGCGGCCCAGGCCTACGACGCCACCTACCTGCTGGTGCAGGCGATGCTGAGCATCCCGGGCGGCAAGCTCGACGGGCCAGCGATCAAGGCCTCGCTGGAGAACCCGAAGCGCACGCACTACGGCGTGGTGACCAGCTACGAGCGCCCCTTCAGCAGCGCCGACCACGACGCGCTGACGCAGAACATGCTGGTGATGGGCACGGTCCGCAACGGCAACGTGACCTTCGCCTACCCCGAGGACGCGAAGCGCAACCTCTTCGTGCAGCGCAAGCAGTAGCCGCAGCGCAGCTCAGGCCGCTGTGCCGAAGCGCGTCTCGATGGCCGCGCGGATGCCGGCCGCATCGAGCCCCGCGGCCGCGAGCAACTTGGCCGGATCGCCATGCTCGATGAAGCGGTCGGGCAGGCCCAGCTGCAGCAGCGGCTTGACGATGCCCATCTGCTGCAGCGCCTCGGCCACCGCACTGCCCGCCCCGCCCATGACGGCGCCCTCTTCCACCGTGACCAAGGCGTCGTGCGTGTTGGCGATGTCGCGCAGCAGGTCCGTGTCCAGCGGCTTGGCCCAGCGCATGTTGGCCACCGTGGCGCCGAGCGCCTCGCCCGCCTCGAGGGCCGGATACAGCAGCGTGCCGAAGGCGAGGACGGCGATGCGCTGGCCCTGCTGGCGCACTTCCCCCTTGCCGAAAGGCAGGGCATCGAGCGTGAGCGGCGGTGTGACACCGGCGCCCGCACCGCGCGGATAGCGCACGGCCACGGGATGACTCTGCGCATAGGCGCTGGAGAGCAACTGCCGGCATTCGGCTTCGTCGGCCGGGCAGGCGATGCTCATGTTCGGGATGCAGCGCAGGAAGGCGATGTCGTAGGCGCCCGCATGGGTCGCGCCGTCGGCGCCCACGAGCCCTGCGCGGTCGAGCGCGAAGACCACCGGCAGGTTCTGGATCGCCACGTCGTGGATCAGTTGGTCGTAGGCACGCTGCAGGAAGGTGGAGTAGATCGCCACCACCGGCTTCAAGCCCTCGCAGGCCAGGCCCGCGGCAAAAGTGACGGCGTGCTGCTCGGCGATGCCGACGTCGTAGTAGCGATCGGGAAAGCGCTGCTGGAACTCCACCATCCCCGAGCCTTCGCGCATGGCCGGCGTGATGCCGACCAACCGCCCGTCCTGCGCCGCCATGTCGCACAGCCACTGGCCGAAGACCTGGGTGAAGGTCTGCTTGGGTGCCGTGGCCGGCTTGACCAGGCCCACCGAGGGATCGAACTTGCCCGGGCCGTGGTAGGCCACCGGGTCGGCCTCGGCCAGCTTGTAGCCCTGGCCCTTCTTCGTCACCACGTGCAGGAACTGCGGGCCCCTGAGCTGCTTGATGTTCTCGAGCGTGGGGATGAGCGAATCGAGGTCGTGGCCGTCGATCGGGCCGATGTAGTTGAAGCCGAACTTCTCGAACAGCGTGGCCGGCACGACCATGCCCTTGGCCTGCTGCTCGAAACGCTTGGCCAGCTCGAACAGGGGCGGCGCGGCCTTGAGCACGCTCTTGCCCACATTCTTGGCCGCGGCGTAGAACTGGCCGCTCATGAGCTGCGCCAGGTAGCGGTTGAGCGCGCCGACCGGCGGGCTGATCGACATGTCGTTGTCGTTGAGGATGACCAGCAGCTTGCAGTCGTCGCTCACGCCCGCGTTGTTCATCGCCTCGAAGGCCATGCCGGCGGTCATTGCGCCGTCGCCGATCACGGCGATGGCGTGGCGGTCCTCGCCCTTCTGGTGCGCCGCCATCGCCATGCCCAACGCGGCCGAGATGCTGGTCGACGAGTGCGCGGTACCGAAGGTGTCGTACACGCTTTCGGCGCGCTGTGGGAAGCCCGAGATGCCGCCGAGCTGGCGCAGCGTGGGCATGCGCTCACGGCGGCCGGTGAGGATCTTGTGCGGGTAGGTCTGGTGGCCCACGTCCCACACGATGCGGTCTTCGGGCGTGTTGAAGACGTAGTGCAGCGCCACCGTGAGTTCCACGGTGCCGAGGTTGGAACTCAGGTGACCGCCGGTGCGCGAGACGTTGTCGAGCACGCAGGCACGGACCTCGTCGGCCACCTGCTTGAGTTGCTCGCGATCGAGCTGGCGCAGGTCCGCAGGGTCGTTGATCTCGGGGAGCAGTGAAGCCATCGGGGTATTTTTATCGGTCGCGGTCGACGACCATGTGGGCCAGCGCGCGCAATGCGGCCGTGTCTGACAGCGCCGAACGATCGAGTGCGGCCAGCGCCTGCGCCAGCAGCTGCTGCGCGCTGGCGCGTGCGCCTTCGAGGCCGAGCAGCGACACGTAGGTGGGCTTGTCGGCCGCGGCGTCCTTGCCGGCGGTCTTGCCCAGCGTCTGGGAATCGGCAACGACGTCGAGGATGTCGTCCACCACCTGGAAGGCGAGCCCGATGGCCGCGCCGTACTCGCGCAGGCCGGCCAGCGTGACCGCGGGCAGCTCGCCGGCACAGGCCGCGCCCATCTCGACGCTGCCCTGCAACAGCGCACCGGTCTTGAGACGGTGCATCTCGCGCAGTTCGGACTCGCTCAGGCGCCGGCCGACGCTGGCCAGGTCGATGGCCTGTCCGCCGGCCATGCCCTGGCTGCCGGCCGCCCGCGTCAGCAGGCGCACCAGCCGCGCCTGCACGGCGGCGGGGATGTCGGCCTCGTCGGGCACCAGCAGTTCGAAGGCCAGCGCCTGCAGCGCGTCGCCGGCGAGCAGCGCATCGGCCTCGCCAAACTTCACGTGCACGGTGGGCTTGCCACGGCGCAGCACGTCGTTGTCCATGCACGGCAGGTCGTCGTGCACGAGCGAATAGGCATGGATCAGTTCGACGGCACAGGCCGCGCGCAGCGCCGCGTCGCCGATGGCGGTGCCGGCCGGCGCCCGCGACGCCACCGCCTCGCTCGCGGCCAGCACCAGCAGCGGCCGCAGGCGCTTGCCGCCGTCGAGCACCGCATAACGCATGGCCTCGCCGAGCAGCACAGGAGCATCGATGCCCACCCAGCGCGACAGCGCGGCCTCGACGCGGGCGAGCTGCGGCTCGGCCCAGTCGGCGAGCTGGCGCTCGCTCCAGCGCGGCGACGCGTCCCTCACTGCGCCGACCATGTCTTGAGGCTGCCGGCGTCCAGCACCTTGATCTGGTCTTCCACGGCCTGGAGCTTGTCGCGGCAGAAGGCGAGCAGCGCCGCGCCGCGCTGGTAGCTCACCAGCAGCTGGTCCAGCGGCAGCTGGCCGGACTCGAGCGCGGCGACGAGCTGTTCGAGTTCCTGCAGCCCCGCCTCGTAGCTGGCGGGCAGCGCCGCGGCATCGGAGGCAGGGGACGAGGAAGGCGCCTTGGGCATGCAAAGACCGTGGGTGAAAACCGGCCATTCTAGAAGGCGGAGCAAGGGCCGAGGGATATCTCCGGGGTACAATCCCCTCTCATCCCCGCGCCGGCCTGCTTTTATGTGGACCGGCGCAACTTTTTCCGCGGAGATGCCGGCAACGTTCGCCCCAAGAACGTGTGTTTCGCCGGCTCAGTCGCAGGAGTGAGGCGGGGCATTTTGGTTTTTCCCTCCCTGTGGGGGGGGCTTGGTCAGGTCACCCATGTCTGATTTAAGTCTTCAACTGCAGCAGGCCTCGAGCCAACTTCCGGTTTCCGCGTATTTCGATCCGGCGCTGTATGCGCTCGAATTGGAAACCTTCTTTGCCAAGGGTCCCCGCTACGTCGGCCATCGCCTGGCCGTGCCCGAGCCGGGCGACTTCTACGCCCTGCCCCAGGAGCACGAAGGCCGCGCGCTGCTGCACACGCCACGCGGGGTGGAGCTCGTGTCCAACGTGTGCCGCCATCGGCAGGCCGTGATCATGAAGGGCCGCGGCGCGCTCGATGCCCGGGGCAGCGGCCACATCGTCTGCCCGCTGCACCGCTGGACGTACAACGCCGCCGGCCCGCAGCCCACGGGCACCTTGCTGGGCGCACCCCACTTCGCCGAAGACCCGTGCCTGAACCTGCGCACCTGGGAGCTGCAGGAATGGAACGGCCTGCTGTTCGAGAAGAACGGCCGCGACGTGGCCGCCGACCTCGCGCACATGGGTCCGCGCAGCACGCTCGACTTCAGCGGTTACCAGCTCGACCGGGTGGAGATGCACGAGTGCAACTACAACTGGAAGACCTTCATCGAGGTCTACCTCGAGGACTACCACGTCGGCCCCTTCCACCCGGGCCTGGGCAACTTCGTGACCTGCGACGACCTGCGCTGGGAGTTCAAGCCGCGCTATTCGGTGCAGACCGTGGGCGTGGCCAACCGCCTCGGCCGCGCGGGCAGCCCGGTGTACCAGCGCTGGCACGAGCAGTTGCTGAAGTACCGCGAGGGCAAGCCGCCTGAATATGGCGCCATCTGGCTGACCTACTACCCGCACATCATGGTCGAGTGGTACCCGCACGTGCTCACCGTCTCGACGCTGCACCCGATGGGGCCGGACAAGACCATGAACATGGTCGAGTTCTACTACCCCGAGGAGATCGTCGCCTTCGAGCGCGAGTTCGTCGAGGCCCAGCAGGCCGCCTACATGGAAACCTGCATCGAGGACGACGAGATCGCCGAACGCATGGACGCCGGCCGCAAGGCGCTGCTGCAACGCGGCGACAACGAGGTCGGCCCCTACCAGAGCCCGATGGAAGACGGCATGCAGCACTTCCACGAGTGGTACCGGCGCGAGCTGCGGGCCTCGCCCGACGCGCTGGCACAGCTGGCAGCGGTGCGGCGGTGAGGCCGCTTGCTATCGAATTCATAGCTGCTTGCGCACGACGGACGGGCGTTGCAGGCCGATTTGGCTTGCAACGCCTTTTTTTCGACAGGCACTGACCCCGCCCGATGCAAAGCCTCTGGATGCTGCTGTCGGCCCTGCTCTTCGCGAGCATGGGCGTGTGCGTGAAGATCGCCTCGGCCTGGTTCACCAGCGCCGAGCTGGTGTTCTGGCGCGGCGTGATCGGCATGGTCGTGCTCGCCGCACTCGCCCGGCGACAGGGCGTGACGCTGAAGACGCAGTACCCCGGCATGCACGCCTGGCGCAGCATCATCGGCACCGCCTCGCTGGGCGCCTGGTTCTACGCCATCGCCCACATGCCGCTGGCCACGGCCATGACGCTCAACTACATGAGCAGCATCTGGATCGCGGCCTTCCTCGTCGGCGGCGCGCTGCTGGCCTGGGCGCCGGTGCCCGGGCGCAACGGCCGCGTGCCGCTGCCGCCGCTGCAGGGGCCGCTCACGCTCACGGTGGTGGCCGGCTTCGTGGGCGTGATCCTGTTGCTCAAGCCCAGCACGCAAGGCACCGAGGCCTTCGCCGGACTCGTCGGCCTGCTGTCGGGCATGGCGGCCGCCTTCGCCTACATGCAGGTGATCGCGCTGTCGCGCATCGGCGAACCCGAGACGCGCACCGTCTTCTACTTCGCCGTGGGTTCCACCGTCACCGGCGCGCTGTGGATGCTCGTCACCGGCGTATCGGCCTGGTCGTGGGCGCATGCGCTGTGGCTGCTGCCGGTCGGCGTGCTGGCGGCCCTGGGCCAGCTGTGCCTGACGCGGGCCTACGCGAGCGCCAAGACGCAGGCCGCCACGCTGGTGGTCGCCAACCTGCAGTACTCCGGCATCGTGTTCGGCGCGCTCTACAGCGTGCTGCTGTTCGGGGACCGCATCGACCTGGCGGGCTGGGGCGGCATCGCGCTGATCATCGGCAGCGGCATCCTGGCCACGGTGCTGAGGCAGCGCGCAGTGCCCAAGGCGCCGGCCGAAGAGCACTGAGCGGCCCAGCCCCACGGGCAAGAACACCGGGACGGGCCGGCGTTTTCTCGAGAGTCAGGTCGGCCAAAGCCCCGCCGTCCAGAATTGGCCGCAGGTGCCCGCACAATGGTTGCCGCGCGCCGGGCGCGCGCCTCCAGCCCACCTGCCATGACCTACTCGACGCTCATTTCCGTTTCGCAACTGCAGGCACTGATCGATGCCAAGGCGCCGCTGCGCATCTTCGACTGCACCTTCGACCTCATGAAGCCCGAGGCCGGGCCGGCGCAGTACCTCGACGCCCACATCCCCGGCGCGGTGTACGCCAACCTCGACACCGACCTCAGCGCCCGGCACGGCCAGCCCGGGCCGCACGGTCAGGTGCTGGTGGCGCAGGAGGCGGACAAGCCCGCATCGGGCGGACGCCATCCGCTGCCCAGCCCGGAGAAGTTCGCGGCCTGGCTGTCCTCGGTGGGCATGGCCAACGACATGCAGGCCGTGGTCTACGACCGCAACGGCGCCAACTACTGCGGGCGCCTGTGGTGGATGCTCCAGTGGATGGGCCACGACGCGGTGGCCGTGCTCGACGGCGGGCTGCAGGCCTGGCAGGCGGCCGGCCTGCCCGTGCAGGCGGGCGAGGAGCCGGCGCACTTCCAGACCAACTTCGTGCCGGGCACGCCGCTGGTGCGCCTGGTCGACACCCAGACCGTGGCCGCGCACCTCGACGACCCGGCGCAGACCCTCATCGATGCCCGTGCAGCACCTCGTTACCGCGGCGAGGTGGAACCTCTGGACCCGATCGCCGGTCACATCCCGGGGGCGCTGAACCGCCCCTTCGCCGAGAACCTGTCGGCCGATGGCCGCTTCAAGCCTGCCGAGCAGCTGCGCGCCGAATTCGAGGCGCTGCTGGCCGGGCGCGATCCCGCCACCGTGGTGCACCACTGCGGCAGCGGCGTGAGCGCCGTGCCCAACGTGCTGGCGATGCAGATCGCCGGCCTGGGCACCCCGGCCCTGTACGCCGGCAGCTGGAGCGAATGGAGCAACACGCCGGGCCTGCCGACCCGCCAGGGGCCGCAGCCCTGACCGCTGACGATGCGCATGACACGATCCTTCTCCCGCACCTTTCTCATCCTCCCGCTGCTCACGGCCGGCGCCGTGCTGCTGTCCTCGCCGGCCCTGGCGCAGCGCGCCCAGCATGCGCATGTGCACGGCAAGGTCGAACTCGGCATCGCCGTCGACGGTCCGTCGGTCACGATCGAGATGGAGTCGCCGCTGGACAACCTCCTGGGCTTCGAGCGCCCACCGCGCACCGACGTCGAGAAGAACGCGGTCGAGCAGATGGTGGCGCGCCTGCGTGCGGCCGACCACCTGTTCCAGATCGATCCGGCCGCCGGCTGCAAGCTCGGTCCGGTGCAGCTCGAATCGGCTGCGCTCGGCCTGGGCAAGGCCGAGCCCGACAAGGACGGCCACGCCGAGTTGGAGGCCAGCTTCGCCTTCAACTGCACCAATGCGGCCAAGGCCCGCTTCGTCGACACACAGCTGTTCGAGGCCTTTCCCGCCACGCGCCAGATCGAGGCCGAGATCGCGGCACCCGACGGCCAGTTCAAGCGCAGCCTGAAGCGGCCCGCCTCGGGCAGCGCACGGATCGGCTGGGGCAAGTGAACCGCGCATGACCACGGTGGTCCTGCAGGCGGTGGACCTGCGCTTTGCCTGGCCCGGCGCGGCCGCGCCGTGCATCGACATCGAGCGCTTCGAGGTACGCGCCGGCGAGGCCGTGTTCCTGCACGGCCCCAGCGGCTGCGGCAAGAGCACGCTGCTGTCGCTGCTGGCCGGCGTGCTGGTGGCCGGCAGTGGCCGCGTGTGCCTGCTGGGCCACGACTGGGCTGCGATGAGCGGCAGCGCACGTGACCGCTGCCGCGTGGCGCACGTGGGCTACATCTTCCAGCAGTTCAACCTGCTGCCCTACCTGAGCGTGATGGACAACGTGCTGCTGCCCTGCCGCTTCTCGGCGCGGCGGCGGGAGCGCGCAGCGCCGGGTCGCCCGCAGGCAGGCGCGCAGCGCAGTCCAACGCACGATGCGACCTCCATGGCCGCCCCGCGCGCACAGGCCGAGGAACTGCTCGCCCGCATGGGCCTGCCTGCCGAGCTGTGGCAACGCACGGCGCTGCAGCTGTCGGTGGGCCAGCAGCAGCGCGTGGCCGCCGCGCGCGCGCTCATCGGCCGGCCCGAGCTGGTCATCGCCGACGAGCCCACCTCCGCCCTCGACGAGGACCGGCGCGAGGCCTTCCTCGACGTGCTGCTGGCGGCCTGCGACGCCAACGGCAGCGCCCTCGTCTTCGTGAGCCACGACCGCCGCATCGCCGACCGCTTCGCGCGCCACGTGCTCCTGCCCGAGATCAACCGGGCGGCGGTTTCGGCGGTGGCATGAAAACGGGATCGGACCTCCGTACGCGAAAGGCGCAAAGGTTTCGCGAAGGTCGCGAAAGAATTCAATGAAATTTCTTCGCCTGTCTTTTTTGCGTCCTTTGCGAAATCTTCGCGTCCTTCGCGTACGGTTCCCGCATCCGCATTCATGAACGCCCTCCTCGCCATCGCCTGCAAGAGCGCCTGGAACCGGCGTTTCACGCTGTCGCTGACGGTGCTGTCGATCGCGCTGGCCACGCTGCTGCTGCTGGGCGTGGAGCGCATCCGCACCGAGCTGCGCGAGAACTTCGCCTCGGCCGTGTCGGGCACGGACCTCATCGTGGGCGCGCGCACGGGCAGCACGCAGCTGCTGCTGTACTCGGTGTTCCACATCGGCAGCGCCACCAACAACATCGGCTGGAAGAGCGTGCAGGCACTCGAGGCGCACAAGGGCGTGGCCTGGGTGGTGCCGCTGTCGCTGGGCGATTCGCACCGCGGCTTTCCGGTGGTGGCCACCACGCCGGCCTACTTCGAGCATGTGCGCCGCGGCGAGCAACTGCTGGCCGAGGGCAAGGTGTTCTCCCAAAAAAGCGCCGGGCCGCCCCAAGCTTTTTTGCCCCCCTCGGGGGGCGGATTGGGCTCAGCCCAATCCTCGGGGCCAACAGGTTTGTTCGATGCGGTGGTGGGCGCGGACGTGGCCGAGCAGTTGGGCTACCACGTCGGCAAGCAGATCACGCTGGCGCACGGCAGCGGCGAGCTCACGCCCGAACATGCGGACAAGCCCTTCACGGTGGTCGGCATCCTCAAGCGCACTGGCACACCCATCGACCGCACGGTGCACATCGGGCTGGAAGCCATGGAGGCCATTCATCTCGAATGGGTCGGCGGCGCGCCGATGCCGGGCGTGAAGATCAGCGCCGAGCAGGTGCGCAAGTTCGACCTCACGCCCAAGAACGTCACGGCCGCGCTGGTCGGCCTGAAGAACCGCGCGGCCGTGTTTTCGGTGCAGCGCTGGGTGTCGACCTATCCCGACGAACCGCTCATGGGCATCCTGCCCGGCGTGGCGCTCGACGAGTTGTGGCAGGTGATCGGCGTAGGCGAGAAGGCGCTGCTCGCGATGTCGGGCCTGGTGGGCATCGTGAGCCTGGCCGGCCTCGTATCGGTGGTGATGGCTGGGCTCAACGAGCGGCGGCGCGAGCTGGCCGTGCTGCGCGCCGTCGGCGCGAGCCTGCGCCATGTGCTGGCCCTGCTGGCGCTGGAAGGCGCCATCGTCACCGTGCTGGGCGTCTTGCTGGGCGCGCTGCTGGCGGCCCTGGGCATCGCCGCACTGGGGCCGTGGCTGCAGGCGCGGTACGGCCTCGCGCTGCAGCTGTCGGCCCCTACACTGAACGAATGGCTGCTGCTGGGCGGGCTGCTCGCCGCCGGCTGGCTGGCCAGCCTGCTGCCCGGCATCCGGGCCTATCGCCTGTCGCTGGCCGACGGCCTGTCTCCGAGGATCTGACCATGAACACCCTGCGCGCCACCTTCTTCGCCGTGATCGGTACCGCGGTCGCTGCCACCGCCCTGGCTGCCGGTCCCGCCCCCGAGGCCACCACCGCCACCAACCCGCTGGGCGGCAAGGGCGCGTCTTCCAAGCCCGCGACCGGGCCGCGCCAGATCACCTGGGAAGAACTCGTGCCCAAGGACTGGGACCCTGCCAAGGCCTTCAAGGACATCGACCTCTCGAAGCTCGACGACGCCGACCCGCGCGCCAACGAACTGCTGCTGAAGATGCAGGAGGTGTCGAACAATGCGCCGACCAACCCCGAGATGAATGGCCAGAACGTGAAGCTGCCGGGCTTCATCGTGCCGCTGGAAGAGAACAAGGGCGAGGTGAGCGAGTTCCTGCTGGTGCCCTACTTCGGCGCCTGCATCCACACCCCGCCGCCGCCGGCCAACCAGATCCTGCATGTGCGGCCCAAGACGCCGGCCAAGTTCCGTGCCATGGACACGGTGTGGGTCACGGGCAAGCTGGTGGCGCAACGCAACGACTCGATGATGGGCACCAGCGGCTACACCATGACGGCCGACACGGTGACGAAGTACACGGGCGGCGCCAAGTAGATCTTTTCAAGCCAAATCGGGCTCCAGCGCCCGTCCTGCTTGCGCTAGTCGCTCCTGAATTCATAGCAACCACGGCGCGTGGTCGCCCCGGATGATTACAGCGGCTGTCATCCGCGGACGGCAGCCGACGGGCGGGCCGCCGACGCATGCTGGGCGACGCAAACCGTCACAGGATCGTCCGAACGACGGTCCTCGGCCCCGCGGGCCGGGGCGTTGAAGGACGACCGATACAAGGAACGCGCCATGCAACGCTCCGCACCCGCCCCCGTTACTCGCACCCCGCGCGGTGCTGCGCTCACCAGCGTTCTCGCGCTGGCCGGCCTGGTGCTCGCCGGATGCAACCGCACCGAGACGCCTTCGCCCGAAGCTGCCGCCCCGGCACCGGCCCCCGCGCCCGCGCCGACGGCCACCGCACCCGCGGCCGCTCCGGTCCAGGCGGCCTACACGCGCCCCACCGCCGAGGCGCTCTACCAGATGGTGGCGCCGATCGCGCTCTACCCCGACAAGCTGGTCGCCCAGGTGCTGGCTGCCTCGACCTTCCCCGACCAGGTGACGGCCGCACAAGGCTGGCTGAAGCAGAACACGGGCCTCAAGGGCGGCCCCCTGGCCGATGCGGCCAACCAGCAGCCCTGGGACCCGAGCGTGAAGGCGCTCACCGCCTTCCGCCCCGCGCTCGACCAGTTGGCGAACAACATCCCGTGGACCACGGCACTGGGCCAGGCCTACTACAACGACCCCAACGACGTCATGAACGCCATCCAGGTCATGCGCCTGCGCGCGCAGAAGGCCGGCGAACTCAAGAGCAGCAAGCAACTGCGCGTGGCCCAGGCCAGCAGTGCGCCTCCGATGTACCAGGGCAGTGCGCCGCCGCCGAGCTATGGCGGCCCGGTTATCGTGGAGCCGCCGCCGACGTACATCACGATCGAGCCGGCGCAGCCCGACGTGGTGTACGTGCCCGCGTACGACCCGCGCGTCGCGTACGGCGAGCCGGTCCCCTACTACTCGGGCTACGACTACAACCCGCCGGTGTACTGGGCCGAGCCCCAGCGCGTGAGCCCGGTGGTGGTGGGCGCCCTGGCCTTCGGCACGGGCATCGTCGTGAGCTCGGCGCTTCAGCGCCACGACTGGGGCTGGCGCAACTGGGGCATGTATTGGGGCCGCCCGGGCTGGCGCGACCGTGACCGCGGACCGGACCGCCGGCCACCCGGCTGGGACCGCCCGGCCGTGGTCTTCAACAACAACGTCTGGGTGCCGCCCGCGCGCGTGGAGCGCGGCCCGCGCTTCGGCCCTGGCGGCAACCCGCAGGCGATGTGGCAGGGCCAGCAACAGCAGTTGGCGCAGCAGCAGGCGCAGGCCGCGCGCCAGCAGCAGGCCGCGCAGATGCAGCAGGCGGCGCAGCAGCAGATGCTGCAGCAACAGCAAGTGCAGGCTGCCCGCCAACAGCAGGCCCAGGCGCTCCAGGCGCAACAAGCCCAGCAGGCACGCCAGGCGCAGATGGCTCAGCAGCAGCAACAGCAAGGCCGCATGCAGCAGCTCCAGGCGCAACAGCAGCAGGCGGCACGCGCCCAACAGGACCAGGCACGACAGCTTCAGCAGCAGCAGTTGCAGCGCGGCCGCGACGCGCAACTGCAGGCTCAGCAACAGCAACAGCAACAGCAACAGCAGCAGGCCGCGCGCGCTCAGCAACAGCAAGCCCAGCTGCGCGCTCAGCAGGACGCGCAGGGCCGCTTGCAACAGCAGCAGCAACGCCAGGCACAGATGGAACAGCAGCGCCAGGCGCGGGATGCACAGCAGCACCAGTTGCAGGCCCAGCAACGCGATCAGGCACGCCAGCAGCAGATGCAACAGGCCCAGCAGCAGCGTGCCCAGGAGATGGCCCAGCGCCAACAGCAGCAGGCGATGCAGGAGCAGTCACGCCGCCAGCAGATGCATCAGCAACAGGCCGCGCAACAGCAGCAACAGCAGCGCGCCCAGCAGATGCAGGCCATGCGCCAACAGCAGGAGGCGCAACAGCACGCCATGCGTCAGCAGCAGGAAGCGCAGCGGGCCCAGCAGATGCAGGCGCAGGCGCGCGAGCATCAGATGCAGGCGATGCACCAGCAGCAACAGCAGATGCAACAGCGAGCCCAGCAGCAGGCCCAACAGGCCCAGATGCATCAGCAACAGCAACAGGCCGCCCAGGCCCGGATGCAACAGATGCAGCAGCAGGCGCAGAGGCGTCAGCGCGGCGACAACCAGCCGCAGTGAGCCGTCGGTGTCTCATGCCTGACGGCCGGCGTCGGCTGTCGGCAACGCCTTGGTTCTGAATGCCCGATGCCCCCATCCGACGGGCTGAGGCGCTCGGGCAAGCCATACCGGTTGCTCAGTCGCGCAGCAGGATCCAGTAGTCGGCGCCCGTCACCGGTTCGCGGTGGGTGGTGAGCGGCCGGAATCCCAGCCGCTCGTAGAACGGCAGGTTTCGCGGGGTGAAGGTCTCGAGGTAGCACGGGCGGCCGTGCGCCGTGGCGCGTGCGAGCGCCGGCGCCAGCAACTGCGCGCCCAGGCCTCGCCCTTGCCACGAGGGTGCGACGCCGACGATGGAGAGGTACCACGCATCGGGCGAAACAGCGCGCGCCGCATGGGGCGCCATGAAGTCCACGATGGCCCGGTAGTTCGCCAGGCCGCGCGGGCCGAGCAACGCCGCGAGTTGCGCCCGCTTGGCCGCCTCGGCACGAGCCGCCACGTCGGGCGGCTGCGGCAGATGCCAGATGGCTGCCCCGGCCTCGGCGGGTTCGGCGCGCGTGCAGAAGCCCACCGTCGGCGCCTCGTCGATGGCTTGGTCCATGTAGCCGCCCAGGACCGCCAGGCGCCGCGCAGGGTCATCGGCCAGGTCGGCCGTGACGGCCAGGTAAAAAGGGTCGGGCAGCAAGGCCTCCGCCACGGCATGGGCACAGGGGGTCACAGGGCGCATGCCACCATGGTAGGCTGGTATCGAACCCACCTCGCGTCTTCGTCGCCGCACGGCGCAGTCCCGGAGCGCGACCGCAAGGAGACATCCCGCGTTGACATCCCGACCGCCGCGCAACCCGACTCGCCCCCCCGCATCACGGACGGCCGCACCTCGCCGCATCGAGGACTACGCCCTCATCAGTTCCACCCACAGTGCCGCGCTCGTTCACCGAGAAGGCAGCATCGACTGGCTGTGTCTGCCCCGCTTCGACGCCGCCGCCATGTTCGCCAGACTGCTGGGCGACGAGCGCAACGGCCACTGGACCCTGCGTGCCCGCCACGCAAAGGCACATGTCACGCGGCGCTACCTGCCGGGCACGATGGTGCTGGAAACCACCTGGCAGACGCCGCAGGGCACGGCGACGGTGATCGACTTCATGCCGCAGCCCTCGCGCGACGGCACGCACGAAGTGGTGCGCATCGTGCGCGGCGTGCGGGGCACCGTGGACCTGCGCACGGAACTGCGCATCCGCTTCAACTACGGCGAGTGGGTGCCGTGGGTGCAGCGGGTCGACGGCGCGCTCCACGCGGTGGCCGGCCCGGATGCGGTGCGCATCACGGCCGGCGTGCCCCTGGTCAACGAAGACTTCGCCAGCTGCGCCGAGTTCTCGGTCACCGCGGGGCAGTCGATGGCCTTCGCGCTGGAGTGGTTCCCCTCGCACGAACGGCCACCGATCACGCGCGACGCCTATTCGCTGCTCGAACACACCACGCGCCGCTGGCGCGCCTGGAGCGAGCACTGCGGCTACCGCGGCGAGTACCGGGAAGTGGTGGAGCGCTCGCTGCTCACGCTCAAGGCGCTGACCTACGCGCCCACCGGCGGCATCGTGGCGGCGCCCACCACCTCGCTGCCCGAGCAGCCCGGCGGCGCGCGCAACTGGGACTACCGCTTCTGCTGGCTGCGCGACGCCGCGCTCACGCTCTATGCACTGATCGGTTCGGGCTACCTCGACGAGGCCAGCGAGTGGCGCTGGTGGCTGATGCGCGCGGTGGGCGGCTCGCCTGAGGACCTGCAGATCATGTACGGCCTGCACGGCGAACGCGTGCTCAACGAGTTCGAGCTCGACTGGCTGGCCGGCTTCGAAGGCAGCCGGCCGGTGCGCGTGGGCAACGGCGCGCACGTGCAGCGCCAACTCGACGTGTACGGCTCGGTGATCGCCGCCTTCCATGCCTCGCGCAAGGCGGGCCTCGCGGACATGGACAAGGTCTGGCCGCTGGAACGCGCGATCGCGCGCCAGCTCACCACGCTCTGGCGCGAGCCCGACAGCAGCCTGTGGGAGGTGCGCGGCGAGCCGCGCCATTTCGTGCACTCCAAGATCATGTGCTGGCTGGCCTTCGACCGCATGATCTCGAGCGCCGAGCACTTCGGCCTCGACGGCCCGGTCGACGACTGGCGCAAGACACGCGATGCCATCCGTGCCGACGTGCTGGCGAAGGGCTACGACGCGGCAAGCAACTCCTTCGTGCAGTACTACGGCGCCGACACGGTCGATGCGGCACTGCTGCTCATCCCGCTGATCGGCTTCCTGCCGATCCACGACGCGCGGGTGCAGGGCACGATCGCGCGCATCGAGCGAGAACTGATCTCCGGCGGCCTGGTGTACCGCTACCGCACCGAGCTGGGCGTGGACGGCCTGGCGGGCGGCGAAGGTGCCTTCCTGGCCTGCAGCTTCTGGCTGGTGAACGTGTACGCGGCCATGGGCCGGCTGCGCAAGGCCCGCGCGCTCTTCAAGCGACTGCTGGCACTGGGCAACGACCTGGGCCTCTTCGCCGAAGAGTACGACCCCGCCAGCGGCCGGCAGCTGGGCAATTTCCCGCAGGCCTTCTCGCACATCGGCCTCATCAACAGCGCGCATGCCATCACGCTGGCGGTGGGCGGCGTGTGGGAGCTCGCCGACATGGACGGCCACGGGCCTGAACATCTGCCGAAGGCCCTGCGCCAGAACGCGAAGGCGAAGGCGAAGGCGCGGTCGTCGCGCAAGCCGCGTCAGTAGCCCTTCGCGCGCTCCGGCCGCACGCCCACGCCCACCGCATAGGCCGGAAGGCCCTGCAATGCCGGGACGCGCTGCAACAGCTTCACCGGCCACGGCAGCCGCAGCGGCGCGGGCTGGCCCGCGCTGCGCAGGACGGGCGTCAGCAAGCGGTTCTGAACCGCGACCTGCACCGCCTGGGTGAGCCGCGCGGGCAGCATGCGTCGCGCCTGCACCTTCGCGAGCAAGGGCGTCAGTTCGGCCTGCGACACCGCCGGCGCGGCCAGCGCCCTTCGCAGCAGGTTCGCCGTGGCCACGGCGTCCTGCACCGCCAGGTTGATGCCCACGCCGCCGATGGGCGACATGGCGTGGGCCGCGTCACCGATGCACAGCAGGCCGGGCTTGCACCAGGTGTCGAGGCGGTCCACCGTCACGCTGAGCAGCTTCACGTCGTCCCAGCGCGCGATCTCGTGCATCCGCCCGGCCAACGGCGGCGCCGCGCGGGCCACGGCCTCGCGGAAGGCATCGAGCCCGCGCGAACGCAGGGCATCGATACCGCCCTTGGCGATGACGTAGGCGCACTGCCAGTAGTCGCGACGGTCGATCATGGCCAGGAAGTGGCCGGCGTCGACGAAGCCGCCACTCTCGTTGTCGTCCGTCGGCGCCTTCGACAGGCGCATCCACAGCACGTCGATGGGGGCGCCGATGTCGCGCACCTGCAGCCCCGCCGCGCCACGCAGGACGGACCGGCGCCCGTCGCAGGCGACGACGAGGTCGGCCCGGATGCGCAGATCGCCTTCAAGGTCACGGGCCTGCACGCCCACGACGCGGCCCTCTTCCTCGATCACGTCGGTGCCCTCCGTGCGCAGCAGCAGGCGGAAATGGGGACTGCGCTCGGCCTCATCGCGCAGGAAGTCGAGGAACTCCCATTGCGGCATGAGTGCGATGAAGCGGCAGGGCATCGAGCGCAAGCGGTCGAAGTCGGCCAAACGCACACGCTCGCCGGAGACGGTGGCGTGCAGACGGCGCACCTGGTCGTGCGGACGCGCCAGGAAGGCATCGAGCAGGCCCAGGTCGGCCATCACCTGCAGGGTCGACGGATGGACGGTGTCGCCGCGGAAGTCGCGCAGGAAGTCGGCATGCTTCTCCAGCACCGTCACGTCGACGCCTGCACGCACGAGCAGCAGGGCGAGCATCAACCCTGCAGGTCCACCGCCGACGATGCAGCAGCGGGTGCGCAGGCTTCGCAAAGGATCGGACACGGGGCGCTCCTTGGCCACGGTGGACAGCCGCAGCCTTGGGCGCGGTTATAGGTCAAATCGGCCCGCGGCGCCCGCGCAACGTGAACATGCAGCTATGGTATCGATAGCACTGGGCGGCTGTGCACGTGGCGATGGACGACGATGGCGCGGGGTGCGCCCCGATGCGCGCGATGGAGCGGATACCTAGGATGGGCCCATCCTTTTTTTTGATCCAGGAGCACTCCATGAGCCACCATGTCTACAAGATCCTCGAACTCACGGGCTCCTCGCCCACCGGCAGCGACGATGCGGTGCAGCGCGCCATCGCCAAGGCGAGCGAAACGGTACGCAACATCCAGTGGTTCGAGGTGGTCGAGACGCGCGGGCACGTGAGCGACGGCAAGGTCGCCCATTGGCAGGTCACGCTGAAGGCGGGCTTCACGCTCGAGTGAACAGCCCGCCCCGCCGCGTCCGCCCGGTCAGTCCGGGGCCTGGACGACGCGGGCGCTTTCCTCGTCGGCGAGCACGTTGTCGGCGTCCAGCTCGCTGGCTTCGCTGAGGTCCAGGCCGGACTCGGCGAGCTCCTCCTCGGGGGTCTCGTCATCGTCGACGGCGGCGGCTTCGTCGACAGGCAGGTCGTCGACCTCGTCGTCGATGGCCGGATCGGGAACGCGGGCGCTGGGCTGGACGTGCATGAGGAACTCCTGGACGATCGGAACGCCGGGGCGCGGTGGCCCGAGGCAGGCCCGATGGTGAACCCGTCGCGCCCGGCCCGCCACGGGAATCCACCGACCCGTGGGGGACATGTCGGCGGCCCTTGACGGACGGCCCGTTTTTCAGTGCTTGTGGTCCTCGTGCTGCTCGGCCTGCTCGTGGTCGTGCCCATGCGCGTGGTCGTGCCCTTCGCCCTCGTGGGCCAGCCGGCTCACCGCCGTCACCAGCACGATGCCCGCCACCAGCCAGGCGATCTGGGTCAGGGTCTGCCGCGCCGACAGCCGGCGCTGCAGTTGCGGGATGAGATCGGCCAGCGCCACGTAGACGAAGCTGCTCCCCGCCACCACGAGGAAGTACGGCAGGAAGCCCGCCAGCCGCTCCACCAGCCACCAGCCCGCCAGGCCGCCGAGCGCCGTCATGGTGCCCGCCAGCGAGACCTTGACCAGCGCGGCGCGCGGGTTGGCCGAGCTCTGCCGCAGCACCACCAGGTCGCCGATGTGGTGCGGCACCTCGTGGGCCAGCACCGCCACCGCCGCCAGCACGCCCAGCCGCATGTCGGCGATGAAGGCCGACGCGATCAGCACGCCGTCGCCGAAGCAATGCACGCTGTCCCCGGTCAACACGGTCCAGCCGCCAGCCGCTCGCGGCCGCTCGGGGTGCGCATGGTCGTGGCCGTGCGCGGCGTGGTCGTGCGCGTGGCCATGCCCGTGGTGGTGGTGGTGCTCATGCCCGTGGTGCCAGAGCTCCGCTTTGTCGAGCAGGAAGAAGAACACCAGGCCGAAGAGCAGCACGGCGAACAGGACGCCCGGCTCGATCCGGCTCTCGAAGGCCTCCGGCAGCAAGTGCATGAAGGCGGTGGCCAGCAGGGCGCCGGCCGCCAGGCTCAGGAGGTACTGGGGGCCGTGCCCGCCGTCGCCCGGCGCGCCGCGCACGCCCAGGCGCAGCAAGGCCGCCGCCACCCACACACTGCCGATGCCCGCGAGCAGCGTCGCGGCGAGAATTGCTATCAAAGTCATAGCTGGTTGCGCAATCAGGACGGGCGCTGGAGCCCGATTTCATTCACAAAAAAGAACAGCCGCCCCGAAGGACGGCTGCATTCTGACGGCTGGCTTCCCGTTGCGCTGGAGCCGGAACTTCAGGCCACGCCGTGCTGCTTGAACCAGGCCAGGGCGCGCTTCCAGCCGTCCTCGGCCGCGCTCTGGAGGTAGCTCGGACGGTAGTCGGCATGGAAGGCGTGGCCCGCTTCGGGGTACACGACGAACTGGGAAGCCTTGGCCGCCGGGGTGCCGGTGGCCAGTGCCGCTTTCATCTTATCGACCGTGTCAAGGGGGATGCCCTGGTCTTTTCCGCCGTACAGGCCCAGGACCGGCGCCTGCAGGCTGGCGGCAACGTCGATCGGGTGCTTGGGCGTGTTCTCGCTGGCCTGGCCGACCAGCCGGCCGTACCACGCCACGCCGGCCTTCACCTTGCCGGTGGCGGCGTAGAGCCAGACGATGCGCCCGCCCCAGCAGAAGCCGGTGATGCCGGCCCGCGCCGTGTCGCCGCCATTGGCCTTGGCCCAGGCCAGCGCGCCGTCGAGGTCGCCCATGACCTGCGCGTCCGGCACCTTGGACACCAGTTCGGCCTGCAGCTTCGGGATGTCGGTGTAGCCCTTCGGATCGCCCTGGCGCGCATACAGCTCGGGCGCGATGGCCAGGTAGCCCAGCTTGGCGAAACGCCGGCAGGTGTCGGCGATGTATTCGTGCACGCCGAAGATCTCCTGGATGACCAGGATCACCGGCAGCCCGGTCTTGCCCGCCGGTGCCGCGGCGTAGGCCGGCACCTCGAAGCCGTTGACCGTGTACTTGATCGGGCCGGCCTTCAGGCCTTCGTCCGAGGTCTTGATGGCCGTCTGCGCGGCGATCGGCAAGGTGGCGGCCGCGTAGCCCACACCCAGGGCCGCCTTGATCGCGGTGCGGCGCGTGGCACCGGCTTCGGTGCTGTCGCCGGGCCGCAGGGAGTCGAAGTCGCGTTTCAGGTCGTCGTCGCGCATGAGAGCAAGCTCCTGGGGTGGATGGAAGGAGCCGGCAGTCTATCGATGGCCCATGAAGCCGCCGCGCGGCCGCGCACGATGCCACTGCGCAACGGGTGGGCATGCGCGCGGCGCGTGCCCGGAGCCGCTAGCGCGCCGCCACCTTGCCCTGGGCGATGTCCATCACCATTCGGGTCACGAGGTACAGCCGAGGCTCGATCGAGTCGATGAGCACGTACTCCGCATCGGCCGAGTGTGCGCCGAAGCCCTGCAGCCCGAAGCGCTCGACCACGGCCGCCTTGCCGGACAGGCCCGCGAAGGCCGCGTCGGTGCCGCCGCCGGCCACCTTGTCGTCGGCGCCGAGCTTGCGGCCCATCTCCTCGTAGATCGACTGAGCGTGCTTCGCCATCGCCAGCGACGCGGGGTTCGATTCGAGCGGCGGGCGGCGGCGCTCGAACTTCGCCTCGACCTTGGCTTCGGGGATGAGCTGCTTCTTCACGCGCTCGGCGATGGCGCGCTCCACGCGGTCGTAGTCGGACACCTTGGTGACGCGCACGTCGGCCATGGCCGTGGCCGTCGCAGGGATCACGTTGCGGTTGTTGCCGGCCTGGCCGACGGTCCAGTTCATCTTCAGGCCCGTGGCCGGGTCGGACAGGTCGCGCATCTGCAGCACCTGGTGCGCCATCTCGTAGAAGGCGTTGACGCCGCGCTCGGGCGCCGATCCCGCGTGCGAGGCCTTGCCCTGCACCTTCAGCGACACGGCGCCGATGCCCGCCGTGGCCAGCGAGAGTTTGTCCTCGGCCACCGACGCGCCTTCGTGCGACAGCACCGCATCGTGCTCGCTCGCCAGCTTGGTGATGAGCGCGCGCGAGCCCGGCGAGCTGATCTCCTCGTCGCCGTTGATGAGCACCGTGAGCTGACCGTAGTCCTTGAAGCCCAGCTTCTGCAGCATGGCCACCGCATGCAGGATGACGGCGATGCCCTGTTTGTCGTCCGCGATGCCCAGGCCATAAGCCTTGTCCCCATCGATGCGGAAGGGCTGCTTCGCGCCCATGCCGACCTGGTACACGGTGTCCATGTGGGCGATGAGCATGATCTTCTTCGTGCCGGTGCCGGTGAAGGTGGCCTTGACCATCTTGCCGATCTTCTCGGGCGTGTCTTCCATGCGGTAGACCTCGGGCGAGGCCGGGCTGCCGGGCTCGATCAGTTCCACCTGGCCGCCGAGCGCCTTCAGCCGGTCGGCGATGAGGTTGGCGATCTTGTCCAGGCCTTCGAGGTCGCGGCTGCCCGATTCGATGCCGACGAGCTGCGACAGGGAGTCGAGCAAAGGCTGCTTCTGCTCGGCCGCGAGCGCGGCGATGCGGGCATCGGGGGCGGCCAGCGCAGCGCCGGCGGTCGCTCCCAGGACGCAAGACAGTGCCAGGACGCGGAGCGTGGTTCGGAGTCGATTCATCAGAGAGGGATTCCTTGCAGTGAGTGGAAGAGCATTCAATGGGCCTGGTCCCAGTTCGGCCCGACGCCGATCTCGGCCAGCAGCGGGACCTTCAGGTCGGCCACGCCGGCCATGAGGCGCGGGATCTCGGCGCGCACCCAGTCGACTTCCGCCTCCGGCACCTCGAAGACCAGTTCGTCGTGCACCTGCATGATCATCTTGGTGCCGCGCCGCTCGGCGTCGAGCACGGCCTGCACCTTGTTCATGCTGAGCTTGATGAGGTCGGCCGCCGTGCCCTGCATCGGCGCGTTGATGGCCGCGCGCTCGGCGCCGCCGCGGCGCGGGCCGTTGGGCGAGTTGATCTCGGGCAGGTAGAGGCGCCGGCCGAACACGGTCTCGACATAGCCGCGCTCCTTGGCGCTGGCCCGCGTCTCGTCCATGTAGTGCTTCACGCCCGGGTAGCGCGCGAAGTAGCGGTCGATGTAGCTCTTGGCCGCGGTGTTGTCGATGCCGAGGTTGCGCGCCAGGCCGTAACTGCTCATGCCGTAGATGAGGCCGAAGTTGATGACCTTGGCATAGCGCCGCTGCTCGCTGCTCACCTGCTCGGGCGGCAGGCCGAACACTTCGGCGGCGGTGGCGCGGTGCACGTCCATGCCCTCGGTGAATGCGCGCAGCAGCGCCTCGTCGCCGCTGATGTGGGCCATGATGCGCAGCTCGATCTGCGAATAGTCGGCGCTGGCGATCACATGGCCCGGCGGTGCGACGAAGGCCTCGCGCACGCGCCGGCCCTCGGCCGTGCGGATCGGGATGTTCTGCAGGTTGGGGTCGTTGCTCGACAGCCGCCCCGTCACCGCCACCGCCTGCGCGTAGTGCGTGTGCACGCGCCCGGTGCGCGGGTTGGCGAGCTGGCCCAGCTTGTCGGTGTAGGTGCCCTTGAGCTTGGACAGGCCGCGGTGCTCCAGGATCTTGGCCGGCAGCGGGTAGTCCTCGGCCAGCTTCTCGAGCACTTCCTCGTCGGTGCTGGGCGCGCCGCTGGGCGTTTTCTTCACCACCGGAAGGCCCAGCTTGTTGAAGAAGATGTCGCCGATCTGCTTCGGGCTGCCGAGGTTGAAGGGCTGGCCCGCGATGTCGTAGGCCTCCTGCTCCAGCGCCAGGATGCGCTTGCCCAGGTCGTTGCTTTGCGCTGCGAGCGTGGGCGCATCGATGAGCACGCCGTTGCGCTCGATGCGATAGAGCGACTCGCTGCTCTCCATCTCGAGTTCGTAGATGAAACGCAGCTTCTCGTCGGCTTGCAGCTGCGGCCACAGCACGCGGTGCACGTCCAGCGTCTGGTCGCTGTCCTCGCACGAGTATTCGGCCGCCTTGTCGATCGCGACCTGGCTGAACGGGATCTGGTGCGCGCCCTTGCCGCACAGGTCCTCGTAGTCGATGCCGCTGCGGCCGAGGTGGCGCTCGGCCAGGCTGGCGAGGCCGTGCGGCTTGTGCACTTCGAGCACGTAGCTTTGCAGCATGGTGTCGTGCGCGTAGCCCTGCACCTCGATGCCGTGGTTGGCGAACACGTGGCGGTCGTACTTGACGTGCTGGCCGAGCTTCTTCTTCGCGCCGTTCTCCAGCCAGGGCTTCAGGCGCGCCAGCACTTCGTCGCGTGGCAACTGCTCGGGCGCGTCGGGGTAGTTGTGCGTGAGCGGGATGTACGCCGCCTCGCCGGGCTGGACGCTGAAGCTGATGCCCACGATCTCGGCGCGCATTTCGTCCAGCGAGGTGGTCTCGGTGTCGATCGCGGCCAGCTCGGCCGACTCCAGCCGGGCCAGCCAGGTGTCGAACTGCTCCCAGGTGAAGATCGTGTCGTAGGCCAGGTTGGTGGCGCGCGCGGCCGCCGCCACCTCGAAGCCTTCGAGCAGGCCGGTGCCGCCCTCCGGGCCGCCGCGCGCCTTGTTCTCCTCCACGAGCTCGGGCGGCACCTCGTGCGCCTGCAGCGTCTTGACCAGGCTCTTGAAGCCGTACTGCTCGTAGAAGACCTTGAGCGCCTCGGTGTCCTGCTCGCGGATGGCCAACGCCTCGAGCGAGGGCAGGCCGGGCACGTGGCCGTCGAGTTCGCAATCGGTGCGGATGGTCACCAGGCGTCGCGACAGCGGCAGCTGGTCGAGCGCCTTGCGCAGGTTCTCGCCGGCCTGGCCCTTGATCTCGCCGGCGGCGGCGATCAGCGCGTCGAGCGAGCCGTACTGTGCAAGCCACTTGGCGGCCGTCTTGGGGCCGACCTTGTCGACGCCGGGCACGTTGTCGACCGCGTCGCCCACCAGCGTCTGGTAGTCGATCATCAGCGAAGGCGGCACGCCGAATTCGGCCGTCACGCCGGCCACGTCGCGGCGCTTGCCGTTCATGGTGTCGATGATCGTGATGTGCTCGTCCACGAGCTGCGACAGGTCCTTGTCGCCGCTGGACACGATCACTTCCACGCCCTGCGCGGCGCCGGTGCGCGCCAGGGTGCCGATCACGTCGTCGGCCTCGACGTCGGGCACGCTGAGTACCGGCCAGCCTAGCAGCTGCACGACCTGGTGGATGGGCTCGATCTGCGTGCGCAGGTCGTCCGGCATGGGCGAGCGGTTGGCCTTGTAGGCGGGGTACCAGTCGTCGCGGAAGGTCTTGCCGGGCGCGTCGAAGATGCAGGCCACGTAGTCGGCCCGGACCTCACGCCGCAGCGCCTGCATCATGTTGATCATTCCGCGGATGGCGCCGGTGGCCGGGCTCCTGCTGTCGCCGGGCACCGCGCGCAGGTCGGGCATGGCATGGAACGCGCGGTAAAGGTAGCTCGATCCGTCGACGAGCAGCAGCGTTTTCTTGTCGGTCATTGGGGCATTTTGCCGCCTCCGACCCAGCAGCTTCGGCGCATTCGACAGACAGGGCCGAGGCGCGCACGCTGACAGCGAGGGCATCGGCCCGCACCTACAATCTCGCGCATGAGCTCCAACCGATTCGCCCCCCTGCGCACGGCCCTGCTGGCGCTGGGCTGTCTCCTGCCCCTGGCTTCCGTCCACGCCCAGGCGGCCGCGCAGCCCGCGGCGCAACCGGCAGCACCGGCAGGCGACCCGGAGGCGCTCGATGGCCGCCGCAACCAGAAGATCGAACACCTGCGCACCGAGGATTCGGGCGCCCGCGTCGACGAGACGCGCTACGGCGGCCGCACCCAGCAGATCACCGTGACGCCCAAGAACGGCGCCGCCGCCTACGAGGTGCTGCCCAGCGACGGCCAGCGCCAGGGGCGCAACCAGTCGGAATCCGGACCCAGCGGCAATGGCCCGCGCGTCTGGAACGTCCTCAAGTTCTGACGGTCCGCGGTGGCGGTCTTCACTGAAGTCGGGCCTGAAGAGGCCGGTGCCCTGCTGCGGCGACTGGGGCTGGGCGAGCTGCACAGCCTGCGCGGCATCGAGGGCGGCATCGAGAACACCAATTACTTCGCAAGCACCGACCAGGGCGATTACGTCCTGACGCTGTTCGAGCGACTGAGCTTCGCCCAGCTGCCGTACTACCTGTGCCTGATGAAGCACCTGGCCGACGCCGGCCTGCCGGTGCCGGCGCCCGCAGCCGACCCGGCCCAGGCACCGATCGTGGCCGACGGCACCCATCCGCTCGAAGTGCCAGTTGACGCGCCCTGCGCGCTGCTGCACACCGTGGCCGGCAAGCCGGCCGCCGTGGTGCAGCGCCTTTCGGGCCGCAGTGAGCTGGCGCCCGGCGTGGCGCACTGCCGCGAACTGGGTGCCTTGCTGGCCCGCATGCACCTGGCGGCGCGCGACTTCCCGCGCATCCAGCCCAACCTGCGCGGGCTGCCCTGGTGGAACGACACCGCGCCGGTGGTCATGCCCCATCTCGATGCGGCCCAGGCCGCCCTGCTCGCGGGCGAGTTGGCCTACCAGAACCATGTGGCGGCCTCGGCCGCCTACGCCGCGTTGCCGCGCGGCCCGGTGCATGCCGACCTGTTCCGCGACAACGCCATGTTCGCGATCGACGAGGGCACCGACGCCCCGCCGCGCCTCACGGGCGTGTTCGACTTCTACTTCGCCGGCACCGACACCTGGCTCTTCGACCTGGCCGTGTGCCTGAACGACTGGGCCATCGACCTGCCGACCGGCGTGCCCGATGCCGGGCGCAGCGCCGCCCTGCTCGCGGCCTACGAAACAGTACGCCCGCTGACCCGCGCCGAGCGCGAACTACTGCCCGCCATGCTGCGCGCCGCTGCCCTGCGCTTCTGGATCTCGCGCCTGTGGGACTTCCACCTGCCGCGCGAGGCCAGCATGCTCAAGCCCCACGACCCGGCGCATTTCGAGCGCGTGCTGCGCCAGCGGGCGCACGCCCCGGTGCGCGTCGCGTCCACAGAGGTGGCCGAGGCGGCTGAAGGCGCCGAAGCCGCCGAACAGGCTGCGGAGCCGGCCTGACGCCATGAAGCTGCTGCTCGTCGCGCCCCGCACCGGCGCCCAGTGGGTGCGCGAAGGTTTGCAGACCTTCCGCCGGGCGCCGATGGCCTTTTTCTCGCTCTTCATGCTGTTCATGTCGGCCATCGCGCTGCTGTCGCGCGTGCCGGTCATCGGCGGCGCGCTGGCCGTGGCGCTGGCGCCCGCCAGCACGCTGGCCCTGATGGCTGCCGCCGAGCAGGCCAGCCGCCTGCCGCCCGGCCGCGTCACGCCGGATGGACGACCTGTCACCGCAGTGTTGTTCATGTCGGCGCTGGGCGCAGTGCGCAGCCGGGTGCGGCCTCTTGTGGCGCTGGGCGCGCTGTACGGCATCGCCGTGACGCTGGCCGGCCTGCTCGCCACCGCGATCGCGGGCGACCCGATGGCCGGTGCCTTCGATGCGCAGGGCGCGCCCAAGGCCGACGTCATCCAGAGCGCCGGCTTCCAGTTCGCGATGCTGCTGCGCATGGCGCTGTACCTGCCGGTCGCGCTGGCCTTCTGGCATGCGCCCGCACTGGTTCACTGGCACGCGGTGCCCCCCGTCAAGAGCCTGTTCTTCAGCCTGGTGACCTGCGTGCGCAACTTCGGCGCGATGGCGGTCTACGGCCTGGTGTGGTTCGCCGTGGTGCTGGCGGGCAGCATCGTGCTGTCGCTCGTGGCCAGCGTCGCGATGGCGGCCGCGGGCAGCGTGGGCGTGGCGGTGCTGGTGGGCGGCTCCTTCGTGCTCACCGCCATGTTCCTGACCTCGACCTGGTTCAGCTTCCGCGACTGCTTCCAGGCCGATTGAGGCGCCGGCCCCCGCGTCAGACCGGCGTGAGCTTGGCCACGCTCAGTGCCAGCCACTTGATGCCGTGGCGGCCGAACTTGATCTGCGCGCGCGCATCGTCGCCCGTGCCTTCGAGCGCCAGCACCGCGCCTTCGCCGAACTTGTTGTGGAAGACCTGCATGCCGATGCGCAGTCCGTGCGACGGGGCGCTTTTCTGCGGCACGGGCGCCGTCGTCGCACCGCTGTAATAGGAGCCGAATCCGCCTCCAGCGCCCGCCCCGCCTGCGCGACCAGCTATCGAATTCATAGCGCCGCCGGCGAACTGGCCGAAGCCCGGGTTCTTGGGCGTGAGCCACTTGAGCGCGCCCTCGGGCAGTTCGTCGAAGAAGCGGCTCTTGAGGTTGTAGCGGGTCTGGCCGTGCAGCATGCGCGTCTGCGAATGGCTCAGGTACAGGCGCTGGCGCGCGCGCGTGATCGCCACGTACATCAGGCGGCGCTCCTCCTCCAGGCTCTCGTGGTCGCTCATGGAGTTCTCGTGCGGGAAGAGGCCCTCTTCTAGGCCGGTGATGAACACCACGTCGAACTCCAGGCCCTTGGCGGCGTGCACCGTCATGAGCTGCACCGCGTCCTGCCCGGCCTGGGCCTGGTTGTCGCCGGATTCGAGCGCGGCGTGCGTGAGGAAGGCGGCCAGCGGGCTGAGCGTCTCGCCCGTCTCGGCGTCGGGCGCCAGGGGTTCGTCGAGCACGGGCTGCGAGGGATCGAGGCCCTGGCTCGCGGGCGACTGGCGCAGTTCATCCACTGGGAGCGCCACGGCATCGCGCCCGAAGCCTTCCTGCGTGACGAAGCTCTCGGCCGCGTTGACCAGTTCCTCCAGGTTCTCCAGCCGGTCGGCGCCTTCGCGGTCGGCCTTGTAGTGCTCGATCAGGCCGCTGGCGTCGAGCACGAGGTCGATGATCTCCTTGAGCGACAGGCCCTGCGTCTGCTCGCGCAGCACGTCGATCTTGGCGACGAAGGCGGCCAGGTTGGCGCCCGCCTTGCCGCTCATGCCTTCCACCGCCTTGTAGAGCGAGGCGCCGCGCGCGCGGGCCGTGTCCTGCAATACCTCGATGCTGCGCGCGCCGATGCCGCGCGGCGGGAAGTTCACCACGCGCAGGAAGCTGGTGTCGTCGCCGGGGTTCTCCAGCAGGCGCAGGTAGGCCAGCGCGTGCTTGATCTCGGCGCGCTCGAAGAAGCGCAGCCCGCCGTACACGCGGTACGGCACGGCGGCGTTGAAGAGCGCGGTCTCGATCACGCGGCTCTGCGCATTGCTGCGGTAGAGCACGGCGATCTCCTTGCGGTCGATGCCGTCGCGCACCAGCTGGCGCATCTCCTCGACCATCCACTGCGCCTCGGCGAAATCGCTGGTCGACTCGTACACGCGCACCGGCTCGCCCGGCCCCTGGTCCGTGCGCAGATTCTTGCCCAGGCGCTTGGTGTTGCGGCTGATGAGTTCATTGGCGGAGTCGAGGATGTTGCTGAAGCTGCGGTAGTTCTGCTCCAGCTTGATCTGGTGGTGCACGTCGAACTCGCGCACGAAGTCGCTCATGTTGCCCACACGCGCACCGCGGAAGGCGTAGATGCTCTGGTCGTCGTCGCCCACCGCCAGCACGCTGTTCGGGCCGGGCACGAAGCGGCCATCGACCGTGTGGCCGGCCAGCATCTTGATCCAGGCGTACTGCAGGCGGTTGGTGTCCTGGAACTCGTCGATCAGGATGTGGCGAAAGCGCCGGTGGTAGTGCTCGCGCACCGGATCGTTGTCGCGCAGCAGCTCGTAGCTGCGCAGCATCAGCTCGCCGAAGTCGACCACGCCTTCGCGCTGGCACTGCTCCTCGTAGAGCTGGTAGAGCTCGATCTTCTTGCGGTCGTCCTCGCTCCTGGCCTCGATGTCGCGCGGGCGCAGGCCGTCTTCCTTGGCACCGGCGATGAACCACTGCGTCTGCTTGGCGGGGAAGCGCTCGTCATCGACGTTGAACTGCTTCATCAGCCGCTTGATGGCCGAGAGCTGGTCCTGCGTGTCCAGGATCTGGAAGCTCTGCGGCAGGCCCGCCAGCTTCCAGTGCGCGCGCAGAAAGCGGTTGCACAGGCCGTGGAAGGTGCCGATCCACATGCCACGCACATTCACCGGCAGCAGCGCCGACAGGCGCGTCATCATTTCCTTGGCCGCCTTGTTGGTGAAGGTCACGGCCAGCACGCCGCCCGGCGAGACCTGCCCGGTCGACAGCAGCCAGGCGATGCGGGTGGTGAGCACGCGCGTCTTGCCCGAGCCGGCGCCCGCCAGGATGAGCGCGTTGCCCTCGGGCAGCGTGACGGCGGCGCGCTGCTCGTCGTTCAGGGTGGCAAGGAGGGGGGAATCGGCCGCGGCGGGCCCGGCATCGTGGCCAGGAAAGGACATCCCGGCATTGTAGGAACGCGGGGTCGTCGGCGCCCACTGCTCCGAGCAAGCCTCGGGCGCTCAGGCGCCGAGCTTGAACGCGCCCTTCATCACGGCGGAGTGCCCCGGAAAGGAGCAGAAGAAGGTGTAGGACTCGCCGGCCTTGAGCTTGGCGACATCGACCGCCACGGTGTCGCTCTGGCCCGGACCGACGACCTTGGTGTGGGCCAGCACGCGCGCATCGCCCGCCTTGACGTACTGGTTGGCCAGGCCCGCGGCCACGCCGTCGGCGGCCACGGCCTGGACGTCGGCCGTCTTCGCCAGCACCCAGTTGTGGCCCATGGCCTGGATCGGTAGCTTGCCAGCGTGCCTGATCTGCACGCTGAAGCTCTTGCAATCCTTGGGAACGACGATTTCCTTCTTGTCGAACTGCATGGCGTCGTTGCCTTCGACGGTGATGGCGCAATCGGCGGCCTGGGCGGCGACGCAGGCCACGGCGAGGCAAGCGGCGATGAGCGGGGACTTCATGGTGCGGTGTTCCTTGATGACGTTGGAGGCCAGCCACCCCTCGGGCGGCGGTGGCGCTGCGGCGATTCTGGGTGGGGCCTGCAAGCGCGTTCATGACCTGGATCAAGGGCAGATGCCACGCCGGCGCGGCCCCGACACAGCTTGCGCGCCCTCAAGGACGGCGTGGAGCGCGCGTCCCACACTGGCCCGGTACATCAACCACAGCACTCGATGCCATGACACTGCTTTCCCAGTTCACTCGCCTTGCCACACCGCTCGCGCTGGCCGCCGCCCTGCTCGCTCCTTCCGCCCAGGCACAGACCGCCGACACCCAGGGCCCGTGGCTCGTCCGCCTGCGTGCCGTGCGGCTGGACATGGCCAACAAGTCCGACGCCATCCCCTCGCTGGCCGTGCCGCAGAACGCCATCACGGTGAACGACAAGACCATCCCCGAAGTGGACGTGAGCTACTTCTTCACGCCGAACATCGCGGCCGAGCTCGTGCTCACGGTGCCCCAGAAGCAGCGCGTGACGGTGCAGCAAAGCGCCCTGGGCGGCCCGACCGACATCGGCAGCTTCAAGCACCTGCCGCCCACGCTGATGCTGCAGTACCACTTCCGGCCCGACGCCACGGTGCGGCCCTACGTCGGCGCCGGCATCAACTACACGCGCCTGAGCGGCGTGAACCTCTACGTGCCGACCGTCGGCCGGCTGGACCTCGACCGCAACAGCTGGGGCCTGGCCGTGGGCGGCGGCGTCGACATCGCGCTGGCGAAGAACTGGTTCCTGAACTTCGACGTCAAGAAGGTACAGATCCGTTCCGATGTCAAGCTGGGCGCGCAGAAGGTGTCGCAGGTGAAGGTCGACCCCTGGCTGTTCGGCGTGGGCGTGGGCTACCGCTTCTAGGCCGCGCCGCGGCAGGCGCCATAGCGGCGCCCGTATGACCACCATACAGGCGGGGCCAAAGCCCCCTGCCCTACACTCGGTCACCGGGCCCAAGTTTCTTGCGCCCGGTTTTTTGTGGCCGCCGCACTGCCGGGCGGGCCGCGGAACCGGCCAGGCCAAGCGCTCCATCGTTCGCCGTCAACGACCTTCATCAAGGAGAGCTTGGGTCATGGAAATCTTCGACTACGACAACGTCCTGCTGCTGCCGCGCAAGTGCCGTGTGGAGAGCCGCTCCGAATGCGACACCAGCGTCGAGCTCGGCGGCCGCAGCTTCCGCATCCCCGTCGTGCCCGCCAACATGAAGACGGTGGTCGACGAGAAGATCTGCCTCTGGCTGGCCAAGAACGGCTACTTCTACGTGATGCACCGCTTCGACCTCGACAACGTGAAGTTCGTCGAGCACATGCAGGCGCAGGGCGTGTTCGCCTCGATCTCGCTGGGCGTGAAGAAGCCCGACTACGACACCGTCGACCAGCTCGTGGCCAAGGGCCTCACGCCCGACTACATCACGATCGACATCGCGCACGGCCATGCCGACAGCGTGAAGAACATGATCGGCTACCTCAAGGAGAAGCTGCCCAAGGCCTTCATCATTGCCGGCAACGTGGGCACGCCCGAGGCCGTGATCGACCTGGAGAACTGGGGCGCCGACGCGACCAAGGTCGGCATCGGGCCGGGCAAGGTGTGCATCACCAAGCTCAAGACCGGCTTCGGCACCGGCGGCTGGCAGCTGTCGGCGCTCAAGTGGTGCGCGCGGGTGGCCACCAAGCCCATCATTGCCGACGGCGGCATCCGCGAGCACGGCGACATCGCCAAGAGCATCCGCTTCGGCGCGACCATGGTCATGATCGGCTCGCTGCTGGCCGGCCTGGAAGAAAGCCCCGGCGAGACCGTCGTCGTCGACGGCAAGCGCTTCAAGGAGTACTACGGCTCGGCCTCGGACTTCAACAAGGGCGAATACAAGCACGTCGAGGGCAAGCGCATCCTCGAGCCCGTGAAGGGCACGCTGGAAGACGTGCTGCGCGAGATGCAGGAAGACGTGCAGAGCTCCATCAGCTACGCGGGCGGCCGCAAGCTGATGGACGTGCGCAAGGTCAACTACGTGATCCTGGGCGGCGACAACGCCGGCGAACACTTGCTCATGTGAGTGACACACGCGGGGCGGCGGTACTAGAATCGCGCCCTGCGTTGGGGGGGTAGCTCAGCTGGGAGAGCGCCGCGTTCGCAATGCGGAGGTCGGGAGTTCGATCCTCCTCCTCTCCACCAACCAATCTCCAAAGGCCCTTGTGCACCGCACCGGGGCCTTTTTCTTTGGGCGACTCACGCGTCAAGCACCAGGTGCTGGCCATGCAGCGCCGCCGCGCCCTCGCTCGCAAGGTATGCGATGGATTTGGCTGCCACGACGGTGGACACCCATTCCTTCGGATCGGCATCGGGCATCGCCTGGCGGTTGGCCGGCGTGTCGAGCACGCTGGGCGCGATGCTGTTGGCCTGCACGCCGTGCGGCGCGACTTCGGCGGCCAGGCTTTCGACGAGGCGCTGCAGGGCGCTCTTCGATGCGCAGTACGCCGCCATGTGCGCCACGCCCCGGCTCGCCGACTTGGCCGTCACGGCGACCAGCGCGCCGGCGCCGCGCGCGACCATGGCCGGCACGAAGGCCTGCGACACGGCGACGAAGGACCAGGCATTGAGGTTCAGCATGCGGTCCCACGCCGCGCGGTCGAGCTCGTGCACGGCCGGCCCCATCTCGAAGCCGCCCGCGATGTGGATGACGGCATCGACATGCCCGAAGGCGCGCAGGATCTGCTCGCCGGCCGCCTTCACCGAGTCGGCCGACGTGACATCGGCGGCCAGCAGCAGGTGCTGCGAGTTGTCGAGGCCAGGAAAGGCCTGCGTCAGGTGCTCGGGATGGCGCTCGAGCAGCGCAAGCCGCGCGCCGGCGTCCAGGTAGTGCTGCGTGACGGCACGGCCGAGCGCACCGGCCGCGCCGGTGATGACCACATGCAGGGGAAGCGTGGGGGAAACGGGCGAGGTCATGGGGAAACCGCAAGGGTTGCGCAGTGCGCGATGGCACCATCGTACCCCTACACGTCGCAAATGACGCGCACGCGTGCAAGCACGCAAAAAAGTGCGCTATACTCGCGGTCTTGCCTGAAAACACAGCGCCAAACGCAGTGCAGTCGAGCAAGGGCTCTTAGCTCAGTTGGTAGAGCAGCGGACTCTTAATCCGTAGGTCGAGTGTTCGAGTCACTCAGGGCCCACCAAAACAAAGCCGTAATGGCAAATGAAAAGCCTGCTATCTAGTCGATAGCAGGCTTTTTCACTTCTGTAACCGCCGCAGCGGGTGCACGATTTCAACGCTGTGGCGGTCGCGCTGAGCTGGAGCCCCGCTGGTCCACGGATGAGCCCTTGGCACGACCCGCGACTAGCTGACGAGCGACTAGCGACCGTGTACAGCTAACACTATTAGGGTGAAGCAGGAGGCGAAACATGTTGCCAGACGTTGAAAAGTTATTCGTCTCCGACTTTGATCGCGACGGCCAACTCCACCTAATCGCGTCAACGTTAGAGCATTTGCGTAGCGCATTTCCGCAGCAGTGGAAGCAGTTGGGGGCCGGAGAGAAGGTGCCTGAATTCAAAAAGCTGGTGCGAAGCCTCGTTCGCGTAGCCGATGAATCCAACAGTCATCGTTCGACAGTTGCGTACGCAAGTCGAGCGGCACTTGATGAGCTTGCAACCATTGCATCGTCACGTAATGGTGCGAGACGAATCACCAGAGCCGATCTGAACAATGGTAAGAAATTTCGCCATGAGCACGCCACGCCCGTCGAAGTAATCGTCCGGACGATCACGCTACCCGAAAACACTAACGTAGCAATTGTGAAGATATTGAAAGCGTTGTGCTGCCGAATTTTGGTAACGCTGTCCGAGAGTGCATCTATCGACATCAAGCACGCTTGGACTGTACCTGCATCCCTTACATGGAAAGGTTTCGCGGGCTTTGGCGTGCGCACTCTTAAGCCTGGATTACTTCCCCTAGTTCGATACTACGAAATCAATCAAAAGCTGGCGTTGACTCTGGTCCCGATGAGTTCTGAGCATTTCGATCTGCACCGTCGCTTTCGCGCACTCGTCACCTCCGACAACGCGGAAGACGTCCTCAAGGAATGGCTCTCTTGCCGTCCAACGGCCGACGAATACTTTTACCTATCCGACGAAATCTACACTGGACGAACTCGATAAGGTAGTTGTTGAGCGGCTATAGACATAAGGTCACACCGGGCTTTTGAGGGTAATGCGCTTTCCGAATCCAGCTCATCACACACGCGCACTCTTTGTAACACGAACGATTCGGGACCTGCTTACTCATGATCTTTGTCGCCCGCAGGTCCACTTAATAGGCCCTCAATTTTTGAATCTTTAAATAAGAGTACGACAAGCGCGGCAAGTCGTCCCTCAGCCTCTGTCAAAACGATGTTGCGACAAGCCTCGACAAAGCGGTCAGTCGCGTCGCCAAAATGCTTGCGGTACTGCTCGGCCTGCAGCGTCATGCTAATGAATTTCAGCATGAACAACCGCAGGTCGCTTGGGCTCAACGATCTAATCGTATCGTCAAAGTCTGCGACAGTCGCCGAACTTATCACTGCTTCCTCCCTCTGTCCCCATCCCGAGTTTCGGACAGCGAATGCGCACGCTTCAAATAACGACGTATTGGCGTGAGCCTGCGTCTTTGCTTCATCCATAGCAACCTTGATCGCCGGATGTACGGGTCGTGCCCAAAAGTTATCGAAATCGCCGCCGTCAACTTCCTTTGCTCTAAACGCGGCAATCCATACGTCAAGTAGCTGATCAGCAACGTGGTCGCCATCAGCCAGCCCTCTAACGAGAGTGTCCAGCGCGGTCATGTTGTACGCATCGAGAAACTGCACGTATTCAATCATCGATGCGGCCTCTTTGACTAACTCCGCTTCCTGCATCTGATGATGCCATACCACATGCTCATGAAGCTGGTTTGCGAGAAGCTGCGCCTTCGCCATTCTTTCTTCGCTCGCATACCGCTCTACGATCGCGGCCACAGCACTGTCATCAAACATTCCGGACGACAAATACTGCACAACAATTCGCTCAAACTGGTCGCACCCCGAAATGCCAAGCTCGTGCATCATGCCGCGCCACTTGGCGCGCAACTTGCCAGCGGCGTCAAGCTCATCCTCCTTCTTCCCCCAATCGCCCCAGTCTGTAACTCCGAACCCCATAACGAATTCAAAATTCGGTCCTTCGTCCAGCGCCTTAAAGTGGATCGCTGCCAACAACACAGTTGAGGGAATTAATCGATCTAGAACGTTGCTGGAAAGATCTTTACGATCGCCAAGTATTTGATTAACCGCACGTATTACTCGACGAATGATGCGGATGTTAGTAAGCCCGCATATCAGCGTAGCACGCTTAATGCGTTCAGCGTAGCCTGAAGGTGTGAGACTTATGGCAATCTCAAAGGCCTCGCTGGAAGAAGTCTCGAGCCTGAGCTCTTGATCAACGACTTTCTCGCGCAGTTTCTCCCACATGCCGCGATCTGTGAGCTGATCGCTGTTAAGGATCAACACTAGGCGGGCGCCATATTGCTGGGTGAACTCGTCAATGAAGCCCATTACCTCTTCGACGCTCAGCTTCTCGTGCTTACGCTCAATGTCGTCAAGCACGATTACCCTGTTTTTCAAAATCGAGGGGACGACAAGCAGCGCGAGGTCGTTCAGTGCGGAGAAACTCTTATGAAGTCCTTCTAAGGCCTTGGCCGCAGTTTTGACCACTTGCTTGGTCCCCTGCCAGATCTTTGGATGCTGGTCCGCGGCGGGAAGAGCACTCTGAACGATCTTCAGCTTGACTTGATCCATGTCCGCAAGCCCAAAGAGCGAGACATAAAGTGCCGACTTGACGGCCTCATCGGCCGATGCTTCTTTGACTTGCTTCCAAAGATGACTTTTACCGGTACCCCATCTTCCAGATAACGCCAGCACTCGATTTTCGCTGTCACTAAGCAACCGAATAAGGTGGCCTTTGGTGGTTTGGAGCGACATGGTTCACGCGCAACAGCGCTGCAGTTTTCTATGGCTGCATCCTAGCTTCCGCGGCGTTGCTCGTGCGGGCAGTTGGCGCTCGGACGCGCCCGGCTGCCCATGGCGGATATGCGAGGTAACGACTCCGCGTCCTGACGCAATTCGTAGGATTCACAGCACCGCAGCACCGCGCCTTCGCGCCGGTTGGCATCCACGGGCGAAGAGGCGCCGCAACTCATTTTCAAGTCACGACTGCTACATCGCCAGAACCGGGATTGAACACCCGCTGCTCAAAAGCAGCGGTAGGAAACAGCGATAGAGCAACTCGCGGCACTGGTAGCACGGCCCAGAACGTGTACTACATGGTCGATCTCTCCCAGGCAAGCGCTAGCGTGGGAGGTGGCATATTGAGCCTCTACGGCCCCAGGGCGTCTCAACTGAGCGGCGCGAGCCATGCGTTGCAGCGCCGACATTGCTCCGCGCGGCCGTCACGATCCGCTCGATGGACTCGGCGACATCCGAGCTGGAACTAGCCTACGCACTGCCGCGCGATTTAACGCCCAATTTCGGAACTATGAGCAGTTCGGCGGCGCCGCAGGGTGAGCAAAAAAGGCGCTCGTGGCGGGTTCAGCCCGCCGTCGTCCGTGCTAAGCCGAGGTGATCCCGAACATCAACAGCCACCTCACCACTTTCGGCGACTGCGCGGCGCAGATCCATTTCAGACACTCCAAGCGTCGCCATCCAGTATGCGACTTCCTCAGCGCGTGTAATGTCCACGACGGAACGTGGCATCACGATCAGTTCAGAGACAGGCAATCCCGGGTTCACGACGTTCTCCTTTGGCATCGTCGCAAGCGTTGCCTGGGAACTCGCCCTGAACTACCAGCGGGATTCGCATCCTCTTGCAAGGCGTCGGCTGACACAGCGCCTCCTCGTCCCACGCGCCGCATGACCGCGAATGGAAGGCAAACACGCGCACAAAAAAAGCGGCCCCGAAGGGCCGCTCGTTAGGGGCGCTCTAACCTGCAACTCAACGGTCACGCGGCACAAACACCCGCCCGCCTTGCGGGCGCCCAGCCGGCTTGCCACCACCCTTGCCGCCGAAGCCACCACGTGTGTCACGATCAGGCGACCAAGTGCGCGTGGCACCGGCAGACTTGCCTTGACCGGCGAACGCACCGCTATCTTTCTGATAGCGCTTCGCGCCCGCCCCGTCTGCGTGATGGGCCGGTTTGCCTTGGAAACCGTCGCGCGCATGGCTGCGCGGGTGCGACGGTGCTGCGGCCTCGCCCCAACCCGGCGCACGGCCGCCGTGGAAACCGCCGTGGTCACGACGCGGACCGCGGGCACCACCGCCCTCGCCCGGCCGGCCGCGGCCCTTGCCGCCACCGAAGCCGCGCGGCGGCTGGGCGGTGGGCGCACGGCGCGTGGGTTCCATGCCCGGGATCATCTCGGCGTTGAACTGCTGGCGGGTGAAGGCCTCGATGTCGAACACGCGGCGCTGGTCGCGAAACTCGGCAAAGGTGACGGCGATGCCGTCGCGGCCCGCCCGGCCGGTGCGGCCGATGCGGTGGGTGTAGTCCTCGGCCTTCATCGGCAGGCCGAAGTTGAAGACGTGGCTGATGCTGGGCACGTCGATGCCGCGGGCGGCGACGTCGGTGGCCACGAGGATCTGCACCTGGCCGTTGCGCAGCGCCATGAGGCGGCGGTTCCGCAAGCCCTGGCTCAGCGCACCGTGCAGCGCCACGGCCGAGAAGCCGGCCTGCTGCAGGTCGTTGGCCAGGCCGTCGCATTCGACCTGCGTGCTGGCGAAGACGATGGCCTGCTGGATCGACGAGTCGCGCAGCCAGTGGTCGAGCAGCGCACGCTTGTGGTCGAAGTGGTCGGCCCAGTGCAGGATCTGCTTGATGTTGGCGTGCTTCTCCTGCGGCGAGTCGATCTGCAGCTTGCGCGGCTCGCGCATCACGCGGGCAGCCAGTTGCTGGATGCGCGGCGCGAAGGTGGCGCTGAACATCATGGTCTGCTTGCGCTGGATGGTCAGCTGGTTGATTTCGGCCAGGTCATCGGCAAAGCCGAGGTCGAGCATGCGGTCGGCCTCGTCGACGACGAGGAACTGCACCTGGTCGAGCTTGATCTGCATCGAGCGCTGC
This sequence comes from Xylophilus ampelinus, assembly GCF_901875635.1. Lineage (GTDB taxonomy): Bacteria > Pseudomonadota > Gammaproteobacteria > Burkholderiales > Burkholderiaceae_C > Xenophilus. The sequence continues at coordinate 132,650 of NZ_CABFMN010000117.1, forward strand.
AGGTCGAGCAGGCGGCCCGGCGTGGCGACGACGAGGTTGGCGTTCTGCAGGCGCGCGATCTGCAGCTGGTAGGGCATGCCGCCCACCACGTTGGCGATGCGCAGGCCGCGGCAGTGCTGCACCAGGCCGATGGCGTCGTGCGCGACCTGCTGGGCGAGTTCGCGCGTGGGGCACAGCACCAGCGCGCCGGGGGTCGCGGCCTTGAACTGGCGCGGGTTGGTCGGGTTCTGGCGACGCGGCCGCTTGGGCGCGGGCTCGCCGCGCTCGGCGGCCTCGGCGCACTGGCGGGCGAAGTCGGCTTCGGCCTGGGCGTGCGCTGCGTTCTGTTGGGCCAGCAGGGTGTGCAGCACGGGCAGCAGGAAGGCCGCGGTCTTGCCGCTGCCGGTCTGGCTCGAGACCATCAGGTCGACCATGGCGGTGTTGGCGTCGCCCATGGCCAGGGGAATGGCCTTGTGCTGCACGGCGGTGGGCTCGGTGTAGCCGAGGTCGCGCACGGCGGCGACGAGCTCGGGCGCCAGGCCCAGCTCGGCAAACGCTTGTGCGTCGGCCTGGACGGGCGCTTCGGCCACGACGACGTCGGGCGTTGCGGCCACGGCCGGCACAAAGGAGTCGGCGTGAACTTCGGTGAGAACTTCGGTGGAAAGGGACGCAGGCGCAGCAGCGCCCTGCACGTCTTGCAGGGAGTCGGTCATGAGAAAACTCAATTTTTCGCACGCAACGCACCCGAGGCGGATGCGCGCGTTGGAGGGTCAAAAAACATCAACCATCCAACGACATGAGACAGCGGCAGTGCCGTCTTGGCTTTCCTCTGCCGTTCAGAAAGCGCCCTGGAGAGGGCGCCCGACGGCCAGCCGATGTGCGAGAAGGGAGATGCAGGATCACGCCTGAAAAGCACCGCCAAACGAGTTGGCGCCCTCAGGCAAGCCCACGATTATGACACGGGTCGGGGTTTTTACCTAATCCTGCAGGCGCAGGAAGGTCGTGCGGTAGTGCGCCAGCTCCTCGATGGACTCGTGCACGTCGGCCAGCGCGGTGTGGGCCTGCTGTTTCTTGAAGGCGCTGTAGGCGGCGGGCTTCCAGCGCTTGGCCAGTTCCTTGAGTGTGCTGACGTCGAGGTTGCGGTAGTGGAAGAAGGCTTCCAGCTTCGGCATGTACTTGACGAGGAATCGCCGATCCTGGCCGATGGTGTTGCCGCACATGGGCGAACCGTTCTTCGGCACGTAGCGCGAAATGAAGTCGATCAGCTGCTGCTCGGCTGTCGCCTCATCGAGCGTGGAGGCCTTGACCTTGTCGATCAGGCCACTGCGCCCGTGCGTGCCCTTGTTCCAGGCGTCCATGGCGTCGAGCACCGCGTCGCTCTGGTGGATCACCAGCACCGGCCCGTCGATGCGGGGCGTGAGGTCGGGACCGGTGACGACCACGGCGATCTCCAGCAGCCGCTCCTTCTCCGGGTCCAGCCCGCTCATCTCGCAGTCGAGCCAGACCAGGTTCTGGTCGCTCTTGCGCAGCTCGGGGATCGGGGTGGCGGGGATCGGTTCGGAAGCGGTGGACTCGGACATGCGGCCATTGTCCACGAGGCCTTGCGGGGCGCGGGGCCGGCCGACGCCGCGCCCAGGGCCGGAACTACACTTCCGCCCTCCTCCGCCACGCCACGATGTCCGCCTCCCTCGCCCTCACCCTCGCCTTCTCGGCCGCGCTCGTGCTGGGCCTGCTCGTGAAGTTCTGGCTTGCCACGCGCCAGGTCCGCCATGTGGCGCGGCACCGCGACCGTGTGCCAGCCGCCTTCGCGCAGACCATCAGCCTGGCTGCGCATCAGAAGGCGGCCGACTACACCATCGCCAAGGCCCGCTTCGGCGTGCTCGAGCTCGCTTGGGGCGCGGCGGTGCTGCTCGGCTGGACCTTGCTCGGTGGCCTCGACCTGCTCAACAAGGCTCTGCTGGCCTGGATGGGCAGCGGCATGGGGCAGCAGCTCGCGCTGTTGGTGGCCTTCAGCCTCATCGGCGGTCTGCTCGACCTGCCCTTCACGCTGTGGCAGACCTTCCGGCTGGAGCAGCGCTTCGGCTTCAACAAGATGACCTGGAAGTTGTGGCTGGCCGATGCCGTGAAGGGCACGTTGCTGGGCGCCGCCATCGGCCTGCCGCTCGCCGCGCTGGTGCTGTGGCTGATGGGCCGGGCCGGCGACAGCTGGTGGCTCTGGGCCTGGGCCGCGCTCACGGGCTGGATGCTGTTGCTGCAGTTCATCCTGCCGACCTGGATCGCGCCGCTGTTCAACAAGTTCGAGCCGCTCGAGGACCTGACCCTCAAGCAGCGCGTGAACGCGCTCATGGCGCGCTGCGGCTTCAAGGCCAAGGGCCTGTTCGTGATGGACGGCAGCCGGCGCAGCGCGCATGCCAATGCGTACTTCACGGGCTTCGGTGCCTCCAAGCGCGTGGTGTTCTTCGACACGCTGCTCAAGCAGCTAAGCGCTGGCGAGGTGGAGGCCGTGCTCGCGCACGAGCTGGGCCACTTCAAGCACCGTCACATCGTCAAGCGCATGGTGATGATGTTCGGGCTGAGCCTCGTGGCCTTCGCCGTGCTCGGCTGGGTGTCGCGGCACACCTGGTTCTACACCGGGCTGGGCGTGCAGCCGAACATGACCGGCCCCAACGACGCCCTGGCCCTGCTGCTCTTCATGCTGGCCGTGCCGGTGTTCACCGTCTTCGTGTCGCCGCTGCTGGCACAACTGTCGCGCCGCGACGAGTTCGAGGCCGACGCCTATGCCGTGGCGCAGACCAGCGGGCAGGACCTGTCGGCCGCGCTGCTCAAGCTGTACCAGGACAACGCGTCGACGCTCACGCCCGACCCGGTGTTCGTCAAGTTCTACTACTCGCACCCCCCCGCGTCCGAACGGCTGGCCCGCATGGGCGCCGGCCCCGCGGCCGCCTGAACGGAGAGCCCGACCATGAGCCACAGCATGCTGACCATCACCGACTGGAAGTCCGCGCCTCCACGCAAGGCGCTGGGGCCGAGCGACATCGTGAGCGGCCTCGCGCGCCTGTCGGGCTGGAAGCTCGCGGGCGACGGTGCCGATGTCGCGATCGAGAAGACCTACACCTTCGCGAACTACTTCGAGACCATCGCCTTCGTGAACGCGCTGGCCTTGGTTGCCCACCGGCAGGATCACCATCCCGACCTGTCGGTGCACTACAACCGCTGCGTGGTCCGCTTCAACACGCACGACGTCGGCGGCATCTCGGCCACCGACCTCGACTGCGCCCGGCAGGCCGACGCGCTGCTGGGCGAGCCCAGCAGCGGCTGATTCGCACATGACTTCGTCCAGGCAGCGGGGGCGCAGCGCCGGCCCCATCTCCGGCGGTGCGTCCTTGCAGGACGGCCTGGTCGTCGGCAGCCATGGCCGGCACTGCATGGTCGAGACGCCCGACGGCGAACGCCGGATCTGCCACCCGCGCGGCAAGAAGAGCCAGGCCGTGGTCGGCGACCGCGTGCAATGGCAGGCCAGCGAGGACGAAGGCACGATCGAGCGCGTGCTCGAGCGGCGCAACCTGTTCTACCGGCAGGACGAGATCCGCACCAAGTCCTTCGCGGCCAACCTCGACCAGGTGTTGATCCTCGTCGCGGCCGAGCCCGAGTTCTCGGAGCATCAGCTGGCGCGCGCCCTGATCGCGGCCGAAGCCGAACGCATCCGACCCGTGATCGCGCTCAACAAGAGCGACCTGGTCGAGCCCTTCGCGCGCGCGTGGGCGCGGCTCGCGCCCTACCGGCACATGCACTACGGCGTGCTGCCGCTGTCGTTGACGGCCTCTGGCGAGGTCGACCGCGACGCGCTGATGCAGCAGCTTGCCGGCAAGACCACGCTGGTGCTCGGCCCCTCGGGTGCAGGCAAGAGCACGCTCATCAACCTGCTGGTGCCCGGCGCCACTGCCCAGACGGGCGAGATCTCACAGGCCCTGAACTCGGGCAAGCACACGACGACGACGACCACCTGGTACTGGGTCGATGCCGACCGCCAGACCGCGCTCATCGACTCGCCGGGGTTCCAGGAATTCGGACTGCACCACATCGAGCCGATGCAGCTCGCCACCCTGATGCCCGACATCGCTGCCCATGCCGGCGAGTGCAAGTTCTACAACTGCACCCACCTGCACGAGCCGGGCTGCGGTGTGATTTCACACGTCGAATCGGCCGCCAACGCAGGCCCGATCAGCGCGACGCGCTACAAAATCTATAGCGATCTGTTCGCCGAGCTGAGCGCGCCGAAGTACTGATGTACTGAGCGCTACGCCAGGATTTCCTGCAGCCGCTGCACCAGCAGCCCGCACTGGTCCCGCGTGCCGATGCTGATGCGCAGCCATGCGTCGATGCGCGGCTGCCGGAAGTGGCGCACCAGCACCGCCCGCGCACGCAGCGCGGCCGCCAGCTCGCCGGCATCGCGCTGCGGGTGGCGCGCGAACACGAAGTTGGCCTGCGAGGGCAGCACCTCGAAACCCAGGTCTTCCAACTGCAGCACCAGGCCCTCGCGCGTGTCCATCACATCGCGGCGGGTGCGCTCGAAGTACGCCTCGTCCTCCAGCGCGCCGATGGCGCCGGCCTCGGCCAGGCGGTCGAGTGGATAGGAGTTGAAGCTGTTCTTTACCCGGTCGAGCGCCTCGACCAGCGGCGCCTGCCCCATCGCGTGGCCCACGCGCAGGCCGGCCAGCGAGCGCGACTTGGACAGCGTGTGCACCACCAGCAGGTTGGGATGGCGCGCGATCAGCGGCACGGCGCTCTCGCCGCCGAAGTCGACGTACGCCTCGTCGACCAGCACCACGCGTTGCGGCGCCGCGGCCAGCAGCCGCTCGATGGCCGCGAGCGGCAGGCCGATGCCGGTCGGCGCATTCGGGTTGGCGATGACGATCCCCGCGCAGCCCTGGGCGGCGCGCGCTGCCAGCGCGTCGACGTCGATGCCCAGCCCCGCATCCACCGGCATCAGCGCAGGCTCGATGCCGTAGAGCTGCGCGTAGACCTTGTAGAAGCTGTAGGTGACGTCGGGGAACAGCAGGGCCTGCCCCGGCTGCTGGAAGAAGGCGAAGAAGGCGTGCGCCAGGACCTCATCGGAACCGTTGCCGACGAAGACCTCGCCGGGCCGCAGGCCGTGTCGGCGGGTGATGGCCTCGCGCAGCGCGGTGGACGCCGGGTCGGGGTAGCGCTCCAGCCCCTCCTGCGCCGCGCGCGCGATGGCCTGCAGCGCGCGCGGCGAGGGCGGGTACGGGTTCTCGTTGGTGTTGAGCTTCACCACGCCCGGAATGCGCGGCTGCTCGCCGGGCACGTAAGGCTCGAGCGCCGCGATGCGCGGGCTCCAGAACGAAGGAACAGAATCACTCATGCTATGAATTCGATAGCTACTCGCGCCCGTCCCGCGGGCGTTGGCGGCCGATTTGGCTTGCAACTCAGAAGCTGTGAATGAATTCGGCGTGGCCGAGCGGACTGCGAGAACGCGCCCAATCAAGGCGCAAAGCGCAGCCACAGCTCGGGCTATGGCGAGCATTTGCAACGCAGAGCGGGCGTGTTTTGGCAGGGCGAGCGGGCATGCGGGATTCGTTCACAGCGTCTTAGCCCAGCAGCCGGGCCAGCGTGAGCAGTGCCAGCAGCACCATCCACATCACGACGGAGCGCCACACCAGTCCGACCACGCTGCGCAGGTGGCCGGGTTCAGGCTCGCGGCCCGGCGTGCTGCCGCTGTCGAGTACCGCCATGCCGCTGACCGGGTCGCCCGCCTGGGCGTGCGGCAGCGCATCGGGCACGGCGATGGCACGCAACTGCCCGCCGCCCAGGCGCACATTGAGGGCCCCCGAGGTGGCGGCGAGGATGACGCCGTCGTTCGGGTCGGGAAAGCGCCGCGCGTCGTTGCGCCAGCAGTCGATCGCCTCTTCGAAGCTGCCGACCACCGCGAAGCCCAGCGCCGTGATGCGTGCGGGCAGCCAGTCGATGGTGGCCCAGGCGCGGTCGGCGGCGTCCTGCACCCACACGCTGGCCGGCTGGATCGAGGCGTTGTTCTTGTGCGCCCAGTAGCGCGCCACGAACTCGCTCATGCGGTAGAACACCGCGCCTGCAGGGCCCAGGCCCAGGGCCGCCAGCACCGAGAACCAGGCCAGCACACCGAACACGTGGCGGTGCGCGGCGATCACCGAGTATTCGATGACATGGCGCACGATCTCGCTGCGCGGCAGGTCGGCCGCGTCGACGCGCTTCCAGTGCGCGAGCAGCGAGCGCGCGAGGGCTTCGTCGCCGATGTCCAGCGCATCGCGGATGCCGGTGAAGTGGTGGCTGAACTGGCGAAAGCCCAGCGTGACGTAGAGCACCGCGATGCTCCACAGCACCGCGAAGGGCAGCGGCAGGGTGAGCAGCAGCAGCCAGTGGACGCCCAGGGCCAGCAGCGTGGGCACGCCGACCGCCAGCGTCCAGGCGACCCAGCCGTGGTGCGGCTTGCCGGCGTCGAAGTTGCGGCTGGTCCAGCGCGTCCAGGCCAACACCGCGCCATACACGGGGTTGTGATGCGCGAGCGGACGCACCTGCTCGATCAACAACGCGCACAGGATGGCGAAGAAGCTCATCGTCGAATGATAAGACGCCGTGCCGAGGCAACGGCCCAAGGCGCCGCCCCTAGTCCAGCCGCGGTTCGCTGCGCTCGGCGGACGGATCCTGGAGCGCCGCCACCGCCTCGGGTTCAAGCACCGGCTCGGCCGGTTCGGGGCCGTTCGCAGGTGGCGACTCGGGCACCTGCCGCGCCAGCGCCAGCAGTGCCGTCACCGTGCGCTCCGCGGCGCCGCGGTGGCTGGCGGCGAAGACCTGGGCCGCCTGCGCCATGCCGGCGTTGCGTTGCTTGTCGGCGACCAGGGCCAGCGCATGGACCACGGCCTGCATCATGTCGCCGACCCGCAGGGCCGCACCCGCGCCGATGGCCAGTTCCGCCGCCTCGGCAAAGTTGAAGGTCGAGGGGCCCAGGATCACCGGGCAGCCGCAGGCCGCGGCCTCTATGAGGTTCTGACCGCCCAGGGGCTCGAAGCTGCCGCCCAGCAGCGCGACGTCGGCCAGGCCGTAGTACAGCGCCATCTCGCCCAGCGAGTCGCCCAGCCAGATCTCGTTCTCGCGCGGGGTGCCGTCGGCGGTGCTGCGGCGCGCGCAGGCGAAGCCCATCGATTCGATGAGCGTGGCCACCTCGTCGAAGCGCTGCGGGTGGCGCGGCACGATCATCCACTGCACGTCGGACGCGCGCAGTTTTGCTATGCCTTTCGTAGCACCACGCGCAGGCTCCACGGGCGCGGAGACCCAGAAATGCCTGAGGACTTCGAGCAGCTGGCGCTCTTCGCCGTCGCGCGAGCTGGCGAACACGATCACCGGCTTGGGCAGGTGCGCCCGCAGGGCATCGGCATGGGCGAGCTGGCGCGGGTCGGGCGCCGCGTCGAACTTGAGGTTGCCGTACACACCGGCCACCTTGGCGCCCAGCGACACCAGGCGGTGCGCGTCGGCCTCGCTCTGCGCCCACACGGCTGCGAGCGACGAGTACGCCGGCCGCGACAGCCAGGCCAGGCGTTCGGCCGAGGCCAGCGACTTCTCGTTGAGCCGCGCATTGGCCAGCGTGAGCGGGATGCCGCGCTCGGCGCAGGCCGCCGTGAGTTCGGGCCAGACCTCGGTTTCCATCAGCACGCCGATGCGGGGCCGGAAACGGCCGAGGAAGCGCGCGACGGCCTCGGGCGTGTCCCAGGGCTGCCAGACCTGCACGTCGCCTTCCTCCAGCAGCTTGGCACCCTCCTCACGGCCGGTGGCGGTGCCGTGGGTGAGCAGGATCGGCACGCCGGGCAGCTGGCGGCGCAGCTCGGCGATCAGGATGCCGGCCGCCCGCGTCTCGCCCAGCGAGACGGCATGCACCCAACACCAGTCGGAACCGGCCAAGGCCGTGTCGTACTGCCCGAAGCGCTCCTCCACCGCCACGGCGTAGCCGGGCTCGGAAACGGCGCGCTTGCGCAGCTTGCGGCGCAGCAGCGGCTGCGCGAGGCGGGTGACGAGGCCGTAAAGGCGAAGCGAGAGCGAACGACGCACGTGGCTCAGTGGGCTGCCCCGCCGAAGACCGCGTCCGGCTTGACCGATTTCAGCAGCTTGGTCATGACGTCCTCGATGCGATGCAGAGCGTCCTGGGTCTGCCCCTCGAAGCGCAGCACCAGCACCGGCGTGGTGTTGGAGGCGCGGATGAGGCCGAAGCCGTCGGGCCAGTCGACGCGCACGCCGTCGATGGTCGAGACCTTGGCGGGCGCGTCGAACTTCGCGCTCTTGACGAGCTGCTCGACCAGGCGGTGCGGCTCGCCCTCCTCGCACTTCACGTTGATCTCGGGCGTGGAGAAGCTGGTGGGCAGCGCGTTGAGCACGGCGCTGGCATTGGGGCTGGCCGACAGGATCTCGAGCAGACGGCAACCGGCGTAGGTGCCGTCGTCGAAGCCGAACCAGCGCTCCTTGAAGAAGATGTGGCCGCTCATCTCGCCGCCCAGCGGGGAGTCGACCTCCTTCATCTTGGCCTTGATGAGCGAGTGGCCGGTCTTGTAGATCATGGGCACGCCGCCCGCGGCCTCTATGGCCGGCGCCAGCCGCTGCGAGCACTTGACGTCGTAGACGATGGTGCCGCCCGGCACGCGCGAGAGCACGTCCTTGGCGAACAGCATCATCTGGCGGTCGGGGTAGATGTTCTGGCCGTCCTTGGTGACGATGCCCAGGCGGTCGCCGTCGCCGTCGAAGGCCAGGCCCAGCTCGGCATCGCCGCTCTGCAGCGCCCGGATGAGGTCGGCCAGGTTCTCGGGCTTGCTCGGGTCGGGGTGGTGGTTGGGGAAGTTGCCGTCGACCTCGCTGTACAGCTCGGTCACTTCGCAGCCGATGGCGCGGAAGATCGCGGGCGCCGAGGCGCCGGCGATGCCGTTGCCCGAATCGACCACGATCTTGAGCGGGCGCTGCAGCTTGATGTCGCCCACGATGCGTTCGACATACGCCGGCAGCACGTCGACCTTGCGCACGCTGCCGCCGTCGGCCAGCGCGGCGCTGCCGTCTTCCATGACCTTGCGCAGGGCCTGGATCTCGTCGCCGTAGATGGCGCGGCCGGCCAGCACCATCTTGAAGCCGTTGTAGTCCTTGGGGTTGTGGCTGCCCGTGACCTGGATGCCGCTGGTGGCCAGCGTGCTGGCCGCGAAGTACAGCATCGGCGTGGTGACGGCGCCGATGTCGATCACCTCCACGCCCGTGGCCACCAGGCCGCGGATCAGGGCGTCGGCCAGGGCCGGGCCCGACAGCCGGCCGTCGCGGCCCACGGCGACGGCGCGCTCGCCGGCCGCGCGCGCCGCGCTGCCGAAGGCTCGGCCCAGCGCCTCGGCCACCTCGGCATCGAGCGTGGT
>NZ_CABFMN010000118.1 GCF_901875635.1 Xylophilus ampelinus
TGGTGCCGGTGTGCGGGCGCAGGCGCCATTCGCGGCGCCGTGCAGCCTCTCAAGCACGTCGATTCCAGGCGAGCACACAGCACGCACGACAAGCCGGTCAGCGCGAGCCAGCGCCGGAGAACGCACACCGGCGCCGCCGGCCGGGTTCAGGCCCACAGCGCTCGTGCCGAACCACCGAACCACCGAACCACCGAACAGCTGAAGAGCCGAAGAGTCCAAGCGAACCGATCAACAGCACAAAAGCCCAAAGTGCAATCGCCTGCCAGCGCAGGCCAGCCGGGCGCTGCAGCCAAACTCGTCACAAACGTGACGATCTCCCGCAACAGGCCGGTCAGTCCTGAAACGGCGGCTTCTTCAACAGCCGCCGGACCAGCAACCCAGGCAGCCGCAGCACGAACTCGACCATGAGCCGTGTGTGCATCCAGGTCAGCAGCACGTTGTCGCGCCCATAGCGGAAATGCGACACGCCACCTTCCTCCGCGCTCAGGTACTTCACCGGCGCGTCGATGTTCACCGGCTTCACCCCACGCCAGGCCAGCCGCACCACCGCCTCGGTGTCGAAGTCGAAGCGGCGCATCCACGGCTGCTTCTCCATCACCGCCAGCAGGGCGGCGATTGGGTACACGCGAAATCCGTACAGCGAATCGCCGATGCCCGCGAACAGCGTCTCCAACTGCGTCCAGCCGTTGGACACCTTGCGTCCGCGCACCCGCAGCAAGGGCGCGCTGGCGTCGAACACCGGGCGGCCCAGCACCATCGTCTCGGGCCGTGCCACCGATGCCCGCATGAAGGACGGAATCAGCTCTGCCGGGTGCTGGCCGTCCGAGTCCATCGTCAGCGCATGCGTGTAGCCCTCGGCCAGCGCCGTGCGCAGGCCATGCATCACCGCCGCACCCTTGCCCTGGTTCTCGGGCAGGCACCACACCCGCAGGCCATCATCGCCCTCGGCCTGCGCCGTCAGACGCTCGCCCGTGCCATCGGTGCTGCCGTCCACCACCACCCACACCGGCCCCCACTGCGCACGCGCGGCGGCGACGGTGGAGAACAGGCGCTCGCCAGTGTTGTAGCTGGGGATCAGGACAAGGTGGGTGCGCGAGAGCTCTGGCATTCGGTGGCGGGCGCGCTCCCTGCGCGCGATTCCGTGTGGTGGCGGTAGTAGTTCTCGAGTTGCGCCAGCAGCGCGTCGCTGTCCTGCGACGGCGCGAAACGCTCGCCCAGTCGCAGGTTGAACACGATCGGCAGCGGCGGCACGCGCCAGATGGGCCAGCCCTTGCCGAGGTACGGGGAATCGGTGTCGATGAACACCGTCTGGATCGGTGCCTGCGCCATCTTGGCGATCAGCGTCACACCCGGCCGGAAGGGGTTGAGCGGACCGCCTTCGGTGCGCGTGCCCTCGGGGAAGATCACCAGTTGGCCGCCGTCGCGCAGGTCGGCCACGGCCAGCTTGATCATGGTGCGCGCCGAGTCGTTGCGGATGTAGCGCGCCAGTCGCGCCCCGGCACCGAGGAAGACGTTCTTCATCAGCGACGCCTTCATGATGCAGGCGCTGCGCGGCAGATGTGCCACCAGCAGCAGGGCGTCGAGCATGGTCGGGTGGTTGGCGACGATCACGAGCCCCGCTTCGTCGCGCAGCGACGCCAGGCAGCGCGCGTCGATGCGCATCATCCCCATCAGCGACGCGATGATCCAGAAGCCGCGATACCCATAGGCGATGCCCGCCCGGCCCACGACACGCCCGCGGGCCGCAGGCAGCACCGGGTACATCACCATGGCGATGAGGTTCCAGGCCAGCGACGCCAGGCCCAGGCCGAGCAGCAGCACGTACAGCATCGGCGCGAGGAGGATGGCCTTCAGGAGGCCGAGGACCCGCGTCATGACGCGATCAGGCTCCCGGGCGCCGTGCCGTGCGTCTCGATCTCGACCAGCAGGTCGGCCCGGCAGATGTCGGCTTCGAGGAACACCGCCTGGCGCATGAAGCGCGAATCGTTGCCCAGGGCCTCGGCCAGTTGCGCGCGGATGCGCGGTGCATCGGCCGGGTGCCGCACGTAGACGACCGGCTCGGTGTCCTGCAGCGAGAAGCGGGCAGTGGTGCGGGCGGCGGCCTCTCCGATCACGGTGTGCAGGTTGGTCAGCGTCTCGGCCACCTGGGCCTGCACGTCGCCGACGTGCACCGTCTCGTGGCCGACGATGCTGGCGGTGCCCGACACGAACAGGGCGACTTCGCCGTCGCCCAGCGGCGCCAGCGCGGCGCGCGAGAAGGTCGGGGCGCGCGGGCCGTAGCGGTCGGGGTAGCGGTAGGCCGAGACCTGCCGCGGGTTCTCGATCGGCAGCGCTTTCACGCGGCCGGCCAGGAAGCGCACGCACAGGCCACCGTCGCGCAGGCCCAGTGCGCAGGCGGCCGGCGCGCCGTCGAAGGCGGCCGCGCCCGCGTCAAGAAAGGCCTGCTGCCGGCCGGCGTTGAACTGGCGGTAGCGCTCAAGTCCGCCACCGTCGGCGTTGATGCGAGGCAGGTAGTTCCAGATGCGCAGCAGCTCGGTGCAGCCGGTCTGGCGCATGGCGTCGAACACGTTGCCGTAGGCGCGACGCGCCAACGGTTCCAGGCCGCCGGCCTCGTCGGCTTCGCTGAGGTCGACGACGCCCAGCAGCCAGTCGCCGTCGGTGCGCCAGCGTACGACGCCTGTGGTGCCGGACTGCACGGCCGCCCCCGCATGCCACACGTCGGCCAGCGGTTCGTGCTCCAGCAGCACGTGGGCGGCGACGCCGGTCATCCAGGGTTCGTGGCCGGCGACACCGTAGGTCAGCGCAGCAAAGGGGGCGTGGGCGTGGTCATGCCCGGCGCTGGCCAGGATCTGCGCCAGCGGCTGGCGCTGCACGCGCAGCGGCGCCGCGGGGTGGGAGGATGGCGCGGCCGTCACTTGGCGTCGACCACGTTCTCACCGGCCAGCAGGCCGAGGTCGCGCACGTTGCGACGGCGGCGCCGCCAGGCGTTCCAGCTGCGGCGCGGATGCAGCGCGCAAGCCACGAAGTAGAAGCCCTTGAGCGCGCGCAGCGAGTTCCACAACGGCGTCTTGCCGTGGATGTCGCCGGCCAGCAGGCCCATCAGGGCCTCCTTCACGCGCAGCGGGTTCTGCGGGTACATGAAGAACTCGCGCATGGTCGGGTTGGTCACGCGGAAGATGAACCACGAGAACTCGCGCGGCCCGAAGCGCATGTACTTCTCGAAGGCCCGGCGGGCGGCCGGCGCCTTGGCGGGCGCGTCGAGCGTGGCGTCGACCACGGCCACGCCCTCGAAGGCGCTGTGCATCGCCAGGTACACGCCCGAGGAGAACACCGGGTCGATGAAGGTGAAGGCGTCGCCCAGCATCAGGTAGCGCTCGCCCGTGCAATGGGTGCTGGTGTACGAGTAGTTGCCGGTGGCGTAGACGGCATCGTCGACCAGCTCCGCACCCTTCAGGCGCTCGACCAGTGCCGGGCACAGCGCGATGGTGTCGGCGAAGAAGTCCTTGACCGGCTTGGTGCGCGACTTGAGGTAGTAGGGCCAGCACACGGCGCCGATGCTGGTGGTGCCGTCGGCCAGCGGGATGTACCAGAACCAGCCGTGCTGGAACCAGAAGATCGTGATGTTGCCCTCGAGCTTGCCCTCGCCGCGCTCGGCATTGCGGAAGTGGCCGAACAGGGCCGAGCTGTTGTGGCGCGGGTTCTTCTGCTTGGCCTTGAACTTGTTGGCCAGGAAGGTGTCGCGGCCGGAGCAGTCGACCACGAAGCGGGCGCGCCAGCTGCGCTCGGCACCATCGTCGAGCGTGGCGCGGATGGTGGCACCCTGGTCGTCGAAGGCGACATCGCGCACGCGGCAGCCCTCGATGGCCTGTGCGCCGTCGGCCGCGGCGCGGCGAAAGAGGATTTCGTCCAGGTCGGAGCGCCGCACCTGCCAGGCATGCGTCAGCGACTTGTCCCAGCCCTCGGCGAACTCGAGCTGCACGCGGTGGTCATGGTCGGGCGAGACGAACTCGACGCCCCACTTGGCCATGCCGATCTTCTCGACCTCTTCGCGCACGCCCAGCTTGTCGAACAGCGCCACGTTGGCCGGCAGCAGCGATTCGCCGATGTGGAAGCGGGGGTGGTGCGCCTTCTCGGCGAGCACGACCTGGCGCCCCTGGCGCGCGAGCAGTGCCGCGATGGTCGCGCCGGCCGGGCCGCCGCCGATGACGAAGACGTCGCAGGTCTGGGGCGGGGACGGCTCGGTGGTGATGGGCAGGGTCATCGTGCGAAGGTCGGCAAAGGCGCCAAGTATGCCCAAGCACCATGGTGCTCCGGCGGTGGGTGGCGCGTCGCCGCAACGGTTTCGTGCGGGGCGCGATTATCGCGACGCACTCGTGTGCCTCCCGTCGGACACCGGCGCTTGAGCCGCCTGCATCCGGGTAAAATCGCGCCCCTTCATCGACAGCAGAGAAACGCGAGCAGACTGCCATGGCCGGACACAGCAAGTGGGCAAACATTCAACACAGGAAGGGCCGGCAGGACGAGAAGCGCGGCAAGGTCTGGACGCGCGTGATCCGCGAGATCATGGTGGCGGCCCGCCAGGGCGGCGGTGATCTCAGCGCCAACCCCCGCCTGCGCCTGGCGGTCGACAAGGCCAAGGCCGCGAACATGCCGGCCGACACCATCAAGCGCAACATCGACAAGGCCACTGGCAACCTCGAAGGCGTGACCTACGAGGAAATCCGTTACGAAGGTTACGGCATCGGCGGCGCGGCGATCATCGTCGACACCATGACCGACAACCGCGTGCGCACCGTGGCCGAGGTGCGCCACGCCTTCGCCAAGTACGGCGGCAACATGGGCACCGAAGGCTCGGTGGCCTTCCAGTTCAGGCATTGCGGCCAGATCATTCTGGCGCCCGGCACCAGCGAGGACAAGGTGATGGAAGTCGCCCTCGAAGCGGGTGCCGACGATGTGGTCACCCACGAGGACGGCGCCATCGAGGTGCTGACCGGCCCGACCGAGTTCGAGGCCGTCAAGAACGCGCTCGAGGCCGCGGGCCTGAAGCCCGAGCTGGCCGAGGTGACCATGCGCGCCGAGAACAGCATCGAGCTGGCCGGCGAGGACGGCGCGAAGATGCAGAAGCTGCTGGACGTGCTCGAAGACCTGGACGATGTCCAGGAGGTCTTCCACAACGCCGAGATCGCGGAATGAAGCCAACTGGCCCCCACGCTCCCCACTCCGTGTGGTCGCTGCCCCCCGAGGGGGCGCGTTTTCGTCTTGGGGCGGCCCGGCGATGAAAACTCTTGTGATTGGCGGCGGCGGCCGCGAGCATGCCCTGGCCTGGCGCCTGGCGCAGTCGGAGCGCGTGTCCAGGCTGTACGTGGCGCCCGGCAACGGTGGAACGGCCACCGACAGGCGCTTCATCAACGTCGACCTGAGCGAGCCCGCCGCTCTGCGCGAATGGGCGCAGAAGGAAAAGATCGCGCTCACGGTCGTCGGCCCCGAGGCGCCGCTGGCGGCAGGAGTCGTCGATGAGTTCCGCGCCCACGGGCTGCGCATCTTCGGCCCCACGCAGGCTGCGGCCCAGCTCGAGAGCTCCAAGGCCTTCTCCAAGGCCTTCATGAAGCGCCACAAGATCCCGACGGCCGAGTACGAGGCCTTCACCGACCCGGCGGCGGCACACGCGTACATCGACGCCAGGGGGGCGCCCATCGTCGTCAAGGCCGACGGCCTGGCGGCCGGCAAGGGCGTGGTGGTGGCGATGACGCTGGCCGAGGCGCACGAGGCGGTCGACTTCATGCTGGTCGACAACAAGTTCGGCGTCGCCCACAACGAAGGCGGCGCGCGCGTCGTCGTCGAGGAGTTCCTGCAGGGCGAGGAAGCCAGCTTCATCGTCATGTGCGACGGAAAGAACGTCACGGCCCTGGCCACCAGCCAGGACCACAAGCGGCTGCTCGACGGCGACGAAGGCCCCAACACCGGCGGCATGGGCGCGTACTCACCGGCGCCCGTGGTGACGGCCGAGGTACATGCCCGCGCCATGCGCGAGATCATCCTGCCGACCATCCGCGGCATGGAGAAGGACGGCATTCCCTACACCGGCTTCCTGTACGCCGGCCTGATGATCGACGCGCAGGGCCATCCCAAGACGCTCGAGTTCAACTGCCGCATGGGCGACCCCGAGACGCAGCCGATCATGATGCGGCTCAAGTCCGACCTGTTCGAGGTGTTCTGGCATGCCACCGACGGCACGCTGGACCAGGTCGAGCTGCAGTGGGACCGCCGCGTGGCGCTAGGGGTGGTGCTGGCCGCGCACGGTTACCCGCTTTCGCCGCGCAAGGGCGACGCCATCACCAACATCCCGGCCGAGATGCCCGATGCGGTCGTCTTCCATGCCGGCACCGCGCTCGAGGACGGGCAGCTCGTCACCAGCGGCGGCCGCGTCCTGTGTGTCACCGTGCTGGCCGACAGCGTCAAGCTCGCGCAGCAGCGTGTGTACGAGGTCGCGGCGCAGGTGCGCTTCGATGGCGTGCAGTACCGCAAGGACATCGGCCACCGCGCCGTGGCACCGCGCGGGCAGGGCGGCTGAGTGGGGGTGTCGACCGGGCCGCAGGACGTCGGCGCCTGGCTGCGCGACCTGCAGCAGCGCATCGTCGGCGCGGTCGAGTCGGCCGATGGCGGCCATGCCGTGCGCGACCCGTGGCGCAAGGCGGCCGACGAGCCGCTGCAGGGCGAGGGGCTGACCTGCATCCTGGAGGGCGGCGAACTCTTCGAGCGCGCCGGCTGCGGCTTCTCGCAGGTCCGCGGCCCGAAGCTGCCGCCGTCGGCCACGCAGCACCGGCCCGAACTGAGCGGCGCGCCCTTCGAGGCGATGGGCGTGTCGCTGGTTTTCCACCCGCGCAGTCCCTACGTGCCCACGGTGCACATGAACGTGCGCATGCTGGCGGCCCTGCCGGCCGGCGGCGAGCCCGTGTGCTGGTTCGGCGGTGGCATGGACCTGACGCCGTACTACGGCTTCGAGGAAGATGCCGTGCACTTCCACACCACCTGCCGCGACGCGCTGGCGCCCTTCGGCGACGACAAGTACCCGCGCTTCAAGACCTGGTGCGACGAGTATTTCTTCCTCAAGCACCGCAACGAGCAGCGCGGCATCGGCGGCATCTTCTTCGACGATTTCGCCGAACTGGGCTTCGACCGCAGCTTCGAGATGCTGCGTGCCGTGGGCGAGGCCTTCCTGCCGGCCTACCTGCCCATCGTCGAACGCCGCCGCGGCACCGCGTGGAGCCAGCGGGAGCGGGCCTTCCAGCTCTACCGGCGTGGCCGCTACGTCGAGTTCAACCTCGTCTGGGACCGTGGCACGCACTTCGGCCTGCAGTCGGGCGGGCGCACCGAATCGATCCTGCTGTCGATGCCGCCGCAGGCCAGCTGGGCCTACCGGCAGCAGCCCGAGCCCGGCACGCCCGAGGCGCGGCTGTACACCGACTTCCTGCCGCGGCGCGACTGGGTCTGATGGCGTCACCGCAATCCCAGGCGGCGCCGGCGCGCCCGCGCATCGGCGTCTTCGGTGGTGCCTTCGACCCGCCGCACCTCACGCACCTCGACCTGGCGCGCGCCGCCCTGGCGCAGGCCGGGCTGGCCGAGCTGCGCGTCTTTCCCACCGGCCAGGCCTGGCACAAGGCCCGCACGCTCAGCAGCGCCGCCGACCGCCTGGCCATGGCGCGCCTGGCCTTCGCCGAGGTGCCGGGCACGGTGGTCGACGCGCGCGAGATCGAGCGCGACGGGCCGACCTACACCCTCGACACCCTGCGCGAACTGCAGGCCGAAAGGCCCGAGGCGCAGCTGGTGCTGATGATCGGCACCGACCAGGCGCGCGCACTCCCCACCTGGCACGGCTGGCAGGAGATTCTCTCCATTGCTATTGTTTTGATAGCTGCCCGCGCAGATGTGGCGGGCGCCGAGGGCCGATTCGACCCTCAAGCGCTGCCGGGGCTGCCGCCCGGCGCACGCTTCGAGTTCCTGCAAGTGACACCGGTGGCCACGAGCGCCACCGCCATCCGTGCGCGCGCCGGGCGGGGCGAGGACATCTCCTCGCTGGTTCCCCTGCCGGTTGCGCGCTATATTGACCAACACCACCTCTACCGACCTGCCTGATGAGTTCTCCCTCCGAAGCCTCCGTCAAGAAAGACACCCAGAAACTCCAGCGAGCCATCGTCGATGGGCTCGAAGACGTCAAGGCGCAGGACATCCAGGTCTTCAACACCGAGCATCTCTCGCCGCTGTTTGAGCGCGTGATCGTGGCCTCGGGCACCTCCAACCGGCAGACCAAGGCGCTGGCGGCCAGTGTGCGCGAGTCGGTCAAGGAGGCGGGCTACGACAAGCCGCGCATGGAAGGTGAGGACAACGGCGAGTGGATCATCGTGGACTGCGGCGCTGCGGTGGTGCACATCATGCAGCCCGCCATTCGCCAGTACTACCACCTCGAGGACATCTGGGGCGAAAAGCCGGTGCGACTGAAGTTCGGTGCGCCCAAGCCGGTCGCGCCGCCGCCCAAGGAGAAGCCGACGCCGGCGAAGAAGACCGCCGCGGCCAAGAAGCCAGCCGCGCGCAAGCCCGCCGCCAAGGCCGGCACGGCCGCGAAGTCGGCACCTCGGAAGACGCCGGCCGCTAGGAAGTCGGCACCCGCCGGCAAGGCGGCTGCGCGCAAGGCCCCGGCCAAGAAGGCGGCTGCCCGCAAGGCATGAAGCTGCTGGTCGTCGCCGTCGGGCAGCGCATGCCCGACTGGGCGCAGACGGCCTGGGACGACTACGCCAAGCGCTTCCCGCCCGAGCTCAAGCTCGAGTTGCGGGCCGTCAAGACCGAGCCGCGCGGCTCCAAGACGCTCGAGACCCTGTACGCCGCCGAGCGCGAGCGCATCGAGGCGGCGATCGTCAAGGGGGCGGGCAGGAACATCCGCATCGTCGCCCTGGACGAGCGCGGCACCGCGCTCACCACCAAGGCCCTGGCCGCACGCTTGACGGCGTGGCAGGACGAGGGCGACGACGTGGCGCTGGTCATCGGCGGGCCCGACGGGCTCGATCCGGCTTTCAGGGCTGCTGCGCACGAGCGCATCCGCTTGTCCGATCTCACCTTGCCGCATGCCATGGCGCGCGTGCTGCTGGTCGAACAGCTCTACCGCGCCTGGTCTCTCAACGCCGGGCATCCCTACCACCGCGAGTGAGCGCGTCGCGCGCCGCGTCACCATGGCCGATTTCATTTTTCTCGCCTCCCAGAGCCCGCGCCGGGCCCAGCTGCTGGGCCAGCTCGGTATCGAGCACACGCTGCTGCTGGCCGATGCCGACGAAGACGCCGAAGCGCTGGAGGCGGTGCTGCCGAACGAGGCACCCTCCGCCTACGTGCAGCGCGTCACGGCGCTCAAGCTCGATGCAGCGGTGGCACGCCTGCGGCGGCGCGGCCTGGCCGACGCGCCCGTGCTGTGCGCCGACACCACCGTGGCGCTGGGCCGCACGATCCTCGGCAAGCCGCAAGATGCCGACGACGCTGTGCGCATGCTGCGCCTGCTCGCGGGCAGCACGCATCGCGTGCTCACCGCCGTCGCGTTGCAGCATGGCGCGCGGCGGTACGCCGCGCTCAGCACATCGCGCGTGCGTTTCGCGCCGCTGACCGACACGCAGATCGCGCGCTACGTGGACGGCGGCGAGCCCATGGGCAAGGCCGGCGCCTATGCCATCCAGGGCGCCGCGGCGGCTTTCGTCGAACACCTCAGCGGTTCGTATTCGGGCATCATGGGATTGCCGATGTTCGAGACTGCGCAGGTGTTGCGCGGCGTCGGTTTCCAAGTCTGAAACATGCAGGACATCCTGATCAATTGGGCGCCGCAGGAGACGCGGGTCGCTCTCGTCGAGCACGGCGCGGTGCAGGAGCTGCACGTCGAGCGCACGCTCGAACGCGGGCTCGTGGGCAACGTGTACCTGGGCAAGGTGTCGCGCGTGCTGCCGGGCATGCAGTCGGCATTCATCGACATCGGCCTGGAGCGCACAGCCTTCCTGCACGTGGCGGACATCGTGGCGCCCTTCGCGCCGGGTTCTCGCGCCGCCTTCCAGCCTGCGGCTGGCAACGGCGGCGAGCGCGATTCGCGCAACGCGCCGGCCGTGCCGATCGAGAAGCAGGTCTTCGAGGGGCAGTCGCTGCTGGTGCAGGTCATCAAGGACCCGATCGGCACCAAGGGCGCGCGGCTGTCGACGCAGATCAGCATCGCCGGCCGCATGCTGGTCTTCCTGCCGCAGGACAACCACATCGGCGTGTCGCAGAAGATCCCCGTGGAGCAGCGCGAGGCGCTGCGCACGCGCCTGCTGGCGCTGGCCGAAACCGCTGCGCTAGGCGAGGGCGGCCATGCGCCAGCGGGCGCGCATGGCGGTTTCATCCTGCGCACCAACGGCGAGGATGCGAGCGACGCGGAGCTGGCCGACGACATCGCCTACCTGCGCAAGACCTGGTCACGCATCCGCGAGCTGTCGACGAGGCTGCCGGCCGTGTCGCTGCTGCACCAGGACCTGAGCCTGCTGCAGCGCGTGCTGCGGGACCTGACGACCGAGGAGACGACCAGCATCCGTATCGATTCGCGCGAGCAGTACGAGGCACTGCGCAAGTTCGGGCTGGAGTTCATGCCCCAGGCGGTGGGCAAGCTGCAGCACTACGCGGGCGAACGGCCGATCTTCGACCTCTACAACATCGATGAGGAGGTCGCGCGTGCCCTGGGCCGGCGCGTCGATCTCAAGTCGGGCGGCTACCTGGTCATCGACCAGACCGAGGCGCTGACCACGGTGGACGTGAACACCGGCGGTTACGTCGGCGCGCGCAATTTCGACGACACGGTGTTCAAGACCAACCTGGAGGCGGCGCAGGCCATCGCGCGGCAGCTGCGGCTGCGCAACCTGGGCGGGATCATCATCGTGGACTTCATCGACATGGCGCGCGACGAGCACCGCGAGCAGGTGCTGTCGGCCTTCCGCAAGGCGCTGGGCCGCGACCGGGTGAAGACCACTGCCGGGGGCTTCTCGCAGCTGGGCCTGGTCGAGATGACGCGCAAGCGCACACGCGAATCGCTGGCCCACATGCTGTGCGAGCCCTGCGAGGCGTGCGGCGGGCAGGGCATCGTCAAGACCGCGCGCAGCGTGGCCTACGACGTGCTGCGCGAGATCCTGCGCGAGGCGCGCCAGTTCACGCCGCGCGAGATCCGCATCGTCTCCTCGCCGCAGGTGATCGAGCTCTTCCTCGACGAGGAGAGCCAGCACCTCGCCGGGCTGTCGGACTTCATCGGCAAGCGCATCTCGCTGCAGGCGGAGCCGGCGATGGGGCAGGGCCAGTACGACATCGTCTTGATGTGATCCAACGCCGTTTGCTATCGAAAAGATAGCTGACAGCGCCCGTCCGGCGGGCGCTGCAGGCCTTTTTATTCAAGAATGTTCTTCAGGCTTCGGCCGGCTCGGGCTCGCTCGCGGGCACCGGCGTGTGCGTCTGCAGCCGCGCGTAGAGCCCGTCCGCCGCCATGAGCTGCGCATGGCTGCCCTGCTCGACGATGTGGCCATGGTCCATTACCACGATGCGGTCGGCGTGCTGGATGGTCGTGAGCCGGTGTGCCACGATCAGCGTGGTGCGTCCCTGCATCAGGCGCTGCAGGGCCTCCTGCACCAGGCGCTCGGATTCGGTGTCCAGCGCCGAGGTGGCTTCGTCCAGCAGCAGGACCGGCGCATCGCGGTAGAGGGCGCGCGCAATGGCCAGCCGCTGGCGCTGGCCGCCGGAGAGCTGTGTCGCGTTGTGGCCCAGCACGGTGTCGAGGCCTTGCGGCAAACCGGCCACGTGGGCCGCGAGGTTGGCTGCATCCACACAGCGCTGCACACGCTCGCGATCGATCGCCTGGCCCAGCGCCACGTTGGCGGCCAGCGTGTCGTTGAGCATCACCACGTCCTGGCTCACGAGGGCGAACTGCGCGCGCAGGCTGGACAGCTTCCAGCCGGCCACGTCCTGCCCGTCGAGCAGCACCTGGCCCGAGGCGGGCAGCACGAAGCGGGGCAGCAGGTTGACCAGCGTGGTCTTGCCCGAGCCGGAGGGGCCGACCAGCGCGACCACTTCGCCGGGGCGCACCGTCAGGGTCAGGCCGTCGAGCGCCGGCGCCGCATCCTCGCGGTAGGCCACGCGCACGTTGCGCAACTCGATGTGACCGTTGGCGCGTGCGATCTCGAAGGCGCCTTCGGTCTCCGACGCGGTGTCGTCGACCAGGCCCAGGCCGCGCTCCAGTGCGGCCAGCCCGCGCGTGATCGGATTGGCCATGTCGGCCAGGCGCCGGATGGGTGCGATGAGCATCAGCATCGCCGTGATGTAGGCGACGAAGCCGCCCACGGTCAGGCCTTGCTCGCCGCTCTGCCAGAGCGCGATCATCACCACGATCGACAGCGCGACCGCGGCGAATAGCTGCGTGAGCGGTGTCATCGCGGCCGAGGCGATGGTCGACTTCACGGCCAGCCGGTTGAGGCTGTGGCTCAGCCGTTCGAAGCGTTCCGACTGGCCGGCCTGCGCGCCGTGCAGGCGCACCATGCGGTGGGCCAGCACGTTCTCTTCCACGACGTACGCCAGCTCGTCGGTCGCTTCCTGCCCCAGGCGCGTGAGCCGGTACAGGCGCTTGGACAGCACCTTCATGATCCAGGCCGTACCGGGCACCAGCAGCGCCACGACCAGCGTCAGCTTCCAGTTCAGGTAGAGCAGGTACAAGAGCAGGGCAATGACCGTGAAGCCATCGCGCGAGAGGCCCAGCAATGCCTGCACCAGCAGCACGCCGCCGGTCTGCACCTCGTACACCACCGTGTTCGACAGCGCGCTGGCAGACTGGCGCGAGAAGAGGCCCAGCTCCGCCACCAGCAGCCGGTCGAAGAGCACGCGCCGCAGCCGCTGCATGCCCTCGTTGGCGATGCGCGCCAGCGCGTACTGCGACACGAACTGCGCAATTCCGCGCACCGCGAAGAGCAGGATGATGAAGGCCGGCACCATCCACAGCGCCAGCTGGCCCTGGGTGAAGCCGCGGTCGAGGAGCGGCTTCATCAGTGCGGGCATCAGCGGTTCGGTCAGCGCCGCCACCATGGCGGTGCCGACGCCGATGGCCCACCAGCGCCGCGACCCGCCGAACCAGGCCATGAGCCGCTGGAGCCGGCGCGTCAAGGGTGCTCGCGCGGGCGCGTCGGCGGGGGAAGGCTGCATAGGCGGCGGATTCTACGGTTGCGTCTGGCCGGGCTCCCGCGTGTCAGGGGCGCGCTGTAGGACTGCGTCGGAACGTCGAACAGTTTGTGACGAAGCGTGCAATGCAGTGTGTACCATTCACGTCTTTCCGCTTGACGGAAACTTCCTTCAGGGAAATTTCTCCGAACTGCATGAACAAGCCGTTGCCGCCGACATTTCCTTTCACAGCTTCTTCCCTGGCCCGCCGCAGCCTTCTTGCGGGCATCGCCCTGTCTCCCGCTCTGAGCGCACTGCCGGCGCTGGCGCAGTTCCGCGTCGAGGTGTCCGGCGTCGGGCTGACGCAGTTGCCGATCGCCCTCGTGCCCTTCAAGGGCGAGGACGCGTCGCCGCAGAAGATCTCCGAAATCGTGAAGGCCGACCTGGAGCGCAGCGGCCAATTCCGCGGTGTCGATGCCTCCGGCCAGGCCATGGACGAGACCTCGCGCCCGGACCTGTCCCTGTGGCGCCAGCGCACGGCCGATTCCCTCGTGGGCGGCAGCGTGACGCGGCTGGCCGATGGCCGCTACGACGTGCGCTTCCGCCTGTGGGACGTGGTGCGCGGCCAGGACCTCGGCGGCCAGAGCTACACCGTGCCGCAGGCCGACCTGCGGCTGGCCTCACACCGCATCGCCGACTACGTGTACGAAAAGCTGACAGGCGACAAAGGCATCTTCTCGACGCGCATCGCCTACATCACCAAGGCCGGCGGCCGTTACACCCTTTGGGTGGCCGACGCCGACGGCGAGAACGCGCAGGCCGCGCTGGCCAGCCCCGAGCCCATCATTTCGCCCGTGTGGTCGCCCAACGGCGGTCAGCTGGCGTACGTGTCTTTCGAGTCGCGCAAGCCGGTGGTGTACGTGCACTCGGTGGCCAACGGCCAGCGCCGACTGGTGGCGAACTTCAAGGGATCGAACAGTGCGCCCGCCTGGTCGCCCGACGGAAACACGCTGGCCGTGACGCTGAGCCGCGACGGCGGCTCGCAGCTGTATTCGATTCCGGCCACTGGCGGCGAGCCGCGGCGTCTCACGCAGAGCAGCGCCATCGACACCGAGCCCACTTATTCGGCCGACGGCAGCACGATCTACTTCACCAGCGATCGCGGCGGCTCGCCCCAGATCTACAAGATGGGCGCGAGCGGCGGTGCACCGACGCGCGTGACCTTCTCCGGCTCCTACAACATCTCGCCCGCGCTGAGTCCCGACGGACGGTGGTTGGCCTACATCTCGCGCGTCGGCGGGGCGTTCAAACTCCATGTGATGGAGTTGGCCAGCGGCACCGTGACGGCACTGACGGACACCTCCGCGGACGAGAGCCCCAGTTTCGCCCCCAACAGCAAGCTGATCGTCTATGCAACGCAGCTGCAGGGGCGCGAGGCCCTGATGACCACCACGCTCGATGGAAAGATCAAGGCGCGGCTGGCGGGGAAGGCGGGGGACATTCGTGAGCCGGACTGGGGTCCATTTCAGAAGCAATGATCATCGGATCAATTTGAGGAGTTCCATATGCTGAGTAGAAGTTCGATTTCGATTGCATCGCTGGCCATCGCCGCGCTGATCGCGGGTTGCTCGTCGGGCACCAAGCTCAACGACGCGCCCGTCTCCAACGCCGGTGCGGGTGCCGGTGGCATGGGCGGGTCGGCCAGCGGCGTCGCGCCGGTCACCATCGATCCCAACGCGCAGACGCGTGAGGGCCCGGTCGGCGTGGCGCGCATCGTGTACTTCGATTTCGATAGCTACACGATCAAGCCCGAGTTCCAGTCGCTGATCGACGGCCACGCCCGGTTCCTGAAGGCCAACCCCTCGCGTCGCATCTCGATCGAAGGCCACACCGACGATCGCGGCGGTCGCGAATACAACCTGGCACTCGGCCAGAAGCGTTCCGAAGCCGTGCGCCGTGCGCTGACCCTGCTGGGCGTGAGCGATGCGCAGATCGAGGCCGTGAGCTTCGGCAAGGAAAAGCCCGCGGTGCAAGGCACGGGTGAGGACGCATGGGCGCAGAACCGTCGCGCCGAGATCGTCTACCGCTGATGAGACTCCAGGCAACCTGGCGACAGGCGGCCTTGTCCGCCTTCGTGCTGTGTGGCGCTGCCAGTTCGCACGCGGCGCTGTTCGAGGATGACGAGGCCCGCCGCGCCATCCTCGACCTGCGCCAGCGTGTCGAGGCGATCCGCACGCAGTCGGAGAACACGACGCAGCGCCTGTCCGACGAGAACGGCCAGCTGCGTCGCAGCCTGGTCGACCTGCAGCAGCAGATCGACAGCCTGCGCGGCGACATGGCCCGCATGACAGGCCAGAACGAGCAACTCACCAAGACGCTGAGCGACATGCAGCAGCGCCAGACCGACCTCGACACCAAGCTCAAGCAGAGCGAACCGTCGCAGGTGCAGGTGGACGGCCGCGAATTCACCGCCGATCCCAAGGAGAAGGCGGACTTCGACGCGGCGCTCGGCGTCTTCCGCGCCGGCCAGTTCGCGCAGGCGCAGACGGCCTTTGCCGAATTCGTGAAGCGCTATCCGCGCAGCGGCTACAACCCGTCGGCGCTGTTCTGGCTGGGCAACGCGCAATACGCCACGCGCAACTACACCGAGGCCATCGCGAACTTCCGCTCGATGCTCTCGATGGCGCCCGACCATGTGAAGGCACCGGAAGCGGTGCTGTCGATCGCCAACTGCCAGATCGAGCTCAAGGACACGCGTGCCGCGCGTCGCACCCTGGAAGATCTTGTGAAGGCCTACCCGCAATCGGAAGCGGCCCAGGCCGGGCGCGAACGCCTCACGCGACTGCGTTGAGCGCGTCGTTGGGCTCCACAGCCGAAGGGCGCGCGTCATGAGGCAGGCAGCAGTCGTGCTGGAGGCCGACGCGGCGCGCCGCTTCGGCGGCCTAGAGCGCCTCTACGGCGTGTCGGGCGCGGCGCGTATTCGTGCTGCGCACGTCCTGGTCGCAGGCATTGGCGGCGTGGGTTCGTGGGCGGTCGAGGCGCTGGCCCGCAGCGGCGTCGGTGCGCTCACACTGATCGACCTCGACCACATCGCCGAGTCGAACATCAACCGCCAGATCCACGCGCTCGACAGCACTGTCGGGCAGGCCAAGGTCGAGGCCATGCGCGAGCGCGTGCTGCACATCAACCCGGACTGCCGCGTGCTGGCCCTCGACGAGTTCGTCGAACCCGGCAACTGGGAGGCCCTGCGGGCGTCGGCCGAGCGTGCCGCGGGATCCGTCAGCGCGGTGATCGATGCCTGCGACCAGATGGCGGCCAAGGTCGCCATGGCCGCATGGGCGAGGCCACAGCGCACTTGCGAGTTCATCACCGTGGGTGCCGCAGGCGGCAAGCGCCTCGCCCATCGCGTCGAGATCGACGACATCGCGCTGGCCACGCATGACCCGCTGCTGGCCCAGTTGCGCCAGCGGCTGCGCAAGCACCATGGCGCACCAAAGGATGGTCGCAAGGTCGGCGTCGTCGGGGTTTTCAGCCGCGAGAGCGTGGCACCACCCGATGCCTCGTGCGCCATCGACGGCGATGGCGACGGCTCGCTCAACTGCCATGGTTACGGCTCCGTCGTCAGCGTCACCGCAACTTTCGGTCAGTGCGCCGCGGGATGGGTGCTCGACCGTCTGGCCCGAGGAAGCTGACGCTATAATCATGGGCTTTGCCGCAGCGGCAAGAACCAGGAATTCAAAGAAAAGCGCGAGGGCCCGCACAGGGCGGTCGCCAAGCTTTCGGGGGACGTTAGCTCAGTTGGTAGAGCAGCGGACTTTTAATCCGTTGGTCGCGTGTTCGAGTCACGCACGTCCTACCACCCCTGCAGAGCGCGCTCGCATTCGGCGAGCGCGCTCTTTTGTTTTTGGGCCAGTTGATTGCGCGCTGCCGAGCCTGTCGGTTCGCCCGCGACGCGTGCAGGGCGTAGCATGTGCCGATGACTTCGATCGTTGGACCTGCGATGCCCGCGCTTCGCCGTCTGGTTGCTCAGGTCTGGTCGCACGAAGCGGCCCCGCAGGTCTCTCGCTTGTGCGCGTCCAGGGAGCACGTCATCCCGACCGGTTCGACGCACTTGGTGCTGCGCATCGGCGGGCCGCCCATCCGTACCTATGACGACGCCACCGACCTCCGCGGGCATCGGCTGGGCCATGCGGTCGTGGGAGGGGCGCGCTCGACCTATCACGTGCGTGAGCTGTCCGGGCCGGCTGCCTCGGTCGGCGTCGTGCTGCGGCCCGGGGCGAGCCAGGTGCTGCTCGGTGTTCCCGAGAGTGCCTTGGCAGGCCACCACACGCCACTGGAACTTCTGGTAGGCGAGAGCGTGGTCGATGCGCTGCTGGGCCGCTTGCACGCTTGCTCCTGCGCACAGCAGCGCCTGGCGCTGGTGGAGCAATGGCTCGTCGCCCGCTCACTCGGTCGCGGGCCCGCGCTTCATCCCGCGCTGACCGAGGCGCTGTCGATGTCTGTGCAGCGTGTCGGGAGCGTGCGCGGCATGGTGGAGGCCGGCGGAATGAGCCATCGGCACTGGATCGCCCTGTTCCGTCATTCCACAGGCCTGCTGCCTCGCGAGTGGCTGCGCCTGCGGCGCTTCTCGCGCGCGATCGAATGGGCGTCGCAGCCGTCGCTCGGCTGGGCGGATGTGGCCGCAGCGAGCGGGTTCGCGGACCAGGCGCATCTGGCGAACACCTTTCGCACCGTCGCGGGCGTGTCGCCGTCCGAATGGCGCAGAAGCGTCGATCCGGCCGCGCCGAACCATGTGCCGATGCGCCGATGACGAGGTCAGATTCCTGCAAGACGGCGTCGATGCGAAGTCTCAGAATTCAGCCATCGCCCACCACCTACATGGAGCTTGCATGGCCATCCACGCCCTCTATGCCTACCTGTGCGTGCAAGACGCGCGTGCAGCGATGGACTTCTACACCCGTGCCTTCGGTGCGTCCGAACTGTTCCGGCTGACGGAGCCCGATGGCCGCGTCGGCCATGCCGAGATGGACCTTGACGGCCACACACTGATGCTGTCGGAAGAGTATCCCGAGATGGGCGTGCGCAGCCCGGAAGGGCTGGGCGCGACACCGGTGACGCTGCATCTGCACGTCGACGATGCCGACGCGCTGTTGGCCCGCGCCGTCTCCGCCGGCGGCACGCTGGAGCGGGCGCCCGAAGACCATTTCTATGGCGAGCGCTCGGGGACCGTGCGTGACCCCTTTGGACATCGCTGGCTGATCGGCCACGAGATCGAGAAAGTGAGCCCGCAGGAGATGCAGCGGCGCTACACCGCGCTGTTTGACTAGGCGTCGCCCGAGGTCGCGGCACGCGCCTGCCTGCTCCGGACTCAGCCGAGCAAGTCGTCGTCGGCGCCGGTGCGCGCCTCGCGTGCGCCGGCAGTGACCGAGGCGACCACGCCGTGCGCATGGGCACGGAGCAGTTCCTCTTTCAGGGCCGCCTCCAGCTGCGCGCGTGCGGTCTGGGGCTTCTCGTGCTGGTATTCGTCGTCAAGTTCGCAATGCAGGTAGTAATCGACCCAGTTCATGAGCCGTTCCACGGATGCTGCAAGTTCGTCGTTGTTCATGCTTCGTTCTCCCGGATTCCGAAGCGGGAACCCTGCGTTCTCCTGGTGCGGCGCCGGCATGTGAACGCGTCGGCGGCGGGCGAGGTTAGTGTCGTTCCCCTAAAACGCACTATGCCACGTGACGCGCAGGATGCTGAAACTCATTTCATTCCATCAAGTGAAAACTTGAAGTCGACTCGTGCTTTGCCCACGCCGCAGTCGGGGCATGGCCCTTTGCTCGATGGCTGAGGCTCAACGTGCGCCCAGCCGGCGCCAGAAGGGCCGTGAGGCATCGGAGGACAGGGCGGCCGCCGCCCCTGGGTCCACGCCTGCAGTTGGGGCGGGCAACACCAGCTGCGCCGCTCGCGCCACGCGCACGCAATCCTTGATGTGCTGCTCGCCCATGGCGCGCAGTGCCGCGTAGCCCAGCGCGGCCGACACGACCTGGCCCGCGAGCGGCACGAAGCGCGCGGCCTGCTTGGCACTGAGCTTCATGCCGGCGTGCCGGGCCAGCGTCATGAGCAGATCGCGCGTGACGAGCTTGCCGACCAGCACGGTGCCCAGGCTGCCGGCCATCTGCATCACCCGTTCGCGCTGGTGCGGCGACAGGTGTGCGATCTGGGGCGCGGCCAGGCCGAACTCGGCGCTGATCTGCGGCACCAGGCGAGCCAGCAGGGCGGCGTCGGCAGCGAAGTCGACGCCTGGCACCGGCACGGCGCTGGCGGCCGCGGCCATCAGCGCCTTGCGGCCCAGCAGGCGCCGGCTGCGGCGGATGGCGGCGAGGAGGGCGGGGTCGCCGTGGGCGAGCTCGGTGGCGGACGGCATGGATCGATTTTTCAGGCGGCCGCGAGGGCCTCGATTTGCTCGGACAGCGACATCCAACGCTCCTCCAGTGCTTCGATCTCGTCGCCCAGCAGCTTGAGCTTGCGCCCGGCGTCGGCGATCTCGGGGGCCGGCAGCGGCTGCGCCAGCCGCGCCTCCAACGCCGACTTCTCGGCGCCGGCGCTGGCCAGGCGCGCGTCGATGCTCGCCAGTTCCTTGCGCAACGGACGGGTCTGTTCGGCGCGCTGCTGGCGCTCCTGCGCGCTGCGCTGACGCTGGGCGCGGCCGTCGCCATCGGACGTCGGCCGCGAGGCCTGCGCAGCCGGGGCCGACGCGACCGGCACCGGTGCGGGTGCCGGCGGCTCGGCGGTCTGCTTGGCCAGTTCGCGCTGGCGCTTGGCCTCGTCCAGCAGGTAGCGCTGGTAGTCGTCGAGGTCGCCGTCGAAGTCTTTCACCGCCCCGCGACCGACCAGCCAGAACTCGTCGCACACCGAACGAAGCAGCGCCCGGTCGTGGCTGACCAGCATCAGCGTGCCCTCGAACTCGTTGAGCGCGACGGCCAGCGCCTCGCGCGTGGCCAGGTCCAGGTGGTTGGTCGGCTCGTCCAGCAGCAGCAGGTTGGGGCGTTGCCAGACCATCATTGCCAGCACCAGCCGGGCTTTCTCGCCGCCGCTCATGGTGCCCACGGGCTGCTTGACCATGTCGCCGCTGAAGTTGAAGCTGCCCAGGAAGCCGCGCAGGTCCTGTTCGGTGCTGCGCTCGCGCGATTGCGGACCGAGGTCGCGCGCGAGGCGCACCATGTGCTCCAGCGGGTTGCTGCCGGGGTGCAGCACGTCGAGTTCCTGCTGGGCGAAGTAGCCGATGTTCAGGCCCTTGCCCTCGGTCACGGTGCCGGCCAGCGCGCCCATCTCGCGGGCGATGGTCTTGACCAGCGTCGACTTGCCCTGGCCGTTGGCCCCCAGGATGCCGATGCGCTGGCCCGCGAGCACCGAGCGGTTGACGTGCGTCAGGATCACCTTGGGCGGCGCGTCTTCCTGCACGTAGCCGAAGCTGGCGTCGGTGAGGGTCAGCATCGGATTCGGGATGTTCGCCGGTTCCTTGAACTCGAAGGTGAAGTCGGCCTCGGCCAGCAGCGGCGCCACGCGCTCCATGCGCTCCAGCGCCTTGACGCGGCTTTGCGCCTGCTTGGCCTTGCTGGCCTTGGCCTTGAAGCGGTCGATGAACTTCTGCAGGTGGGCGATCTTGTCCTGCTGCTTGGCGAAGGCGGCCTGCTGCTGCTCCAGCTGCAGCGCGCGCATGTCCTCGAACTTGCTGTAGTTCCCGCCGTAGCGCGTGAGCTTGGCGTGCTCGATGTGCAGCGTCACGTCGGTCACGGCGTCGAGGAACTCGCGGTCGTGGCTGATGACGATCATGGTGCCGGCGTAGCGTTGCAGCCAGGCCTCGAGCCACACCAGCGCGTCCAGGTCCAGGTGGTTGGTGGGTTCGTCGAGCAGCAGCAGGTCGCTGGGGCACATCAGCGCCCGCGCCAGCTGCAGTCGCATGCGCCAGCCGCCGGAGAAGCTGTCGACCGGCTGGTCCAGCTCGTGCACCTTGAAGCCCAGGCCGAGCATGAGCGCCTGTGCGCGCGGCACCGCGTCGTGCTCGCCGGCGTCGGCCAGGTCGGTGTAGGCATGCGCCAGGGCCATGCCGGCGTCGGCATCGTCGGGGTCGGCGGCATGGGCCGTTTCGCTCGTGGCGAGCTGCTCGCGCAGTTCGACCAGGCGCGTGTCGCCGGCCACCACGAACTCGGTGGCCGACTCGCTGGTCTCGGGCATGTTCTGCGCCACCTGGGCCAGGCGCCACTGCTTGGGCACCGAGAAGTCGCCGCCGTCTTCGTGCAGCGTGCCGTTGAGCAGCGCGAAGAGCGTCGACTTGCCGGCGCCGTTGCGGCCGACCAGGCCGACCTTCTCGCCGGGGTTGATGGTGACGGTAGCGCCGTCGAGCAGCACTTTGGCGCTGCGGCGCAGGATGACGTTCTTGAGGATGATCATGGACTGGGTCCGATTATCCCGGCGCGGCCTTGTCCGGGCGCGCGGCAGGGCCCTGCGCATGGCGCAGGAATTTCGAAGAAAAAGTGGCTGCAGCGCCCGCCCATTGGGGGCGAGCAGCTATGAATTCGATAGCGTTTCGGCCGTCGTCAGGGCGGGGACACCGCTGCCAGCGCCTCTCTCGTGACCAGCAGGACCTGCTCGTCGCCCGCACTGGTGTCGAGCCAGACGACCTCCAGCGACGGAAAGGCGGCCTCGAAATGCAGGCGCTCGTTGCCGATCTCCAGCACCAGCACGGCGTCGGCGCCCATGCGGGCCGGCGCGTCGACGAAGAGCCGGCGCACGAAGTCCATGCCGTCCTCGCCACCGGCCAGCGCGAGCTCGGGCTCGGCACGGTACTCCGCCGGCAGCGCGGCCATGCTCCGCGCATTGACGTAAGGCGGGTTGCACAGGATCAGGTCGTATGGGCCGGGCAGGGCGGCCAGCCCATCGCTCTCGCGCAGCGTGATGCGCGCGTCGAGGCCGTGCCGCGCGACGTTGATCGCCGCGACTTCCAGCGCGGGAGGCGAGATGTCCGCGGCGTCGACCCGCACCTCCGGCCATGCCATGGCGGCGAGCACCGCCAGGCTACCGTTGCCCGTGCACAGGTCCAGCACCGCCTGGGTGCGCTCGCTCAGCCACGGGTCGATGGTGCCGTCGGCGATCAGCTCGGCGATGAAGCTGCGCGGCACGATGGTGCGTTCGTCGACATAGAACGACACGCCCTGCAGCCAGGCCTCTTTCGTGAGGTAGGCCGCAGGCTTGCGGCTCGCGATGCGTTCGTCGACCAGGGCCGCCACCTGTGCGTGCGCACCGGGCGACACCTCGTGGTCGGCCACGGCGTCCAGCTGATCCAGCGGCAGCCGCAGCCGCCACAGAACCAGCCAGGCCGCCTCGTCGAAGGCGTTCGTCGTGCCGTGGCCATAGCCCACGCCGGCCGCGTCGAGGCGGGCGGCGGATTGTTCGATCAGGTTCAGGACGGTGGGCATGGATGGAAGACGGACAGCCGAACGCAGAGGGCGCAGAGGTTTCGCAGAGGACGCAAAAAATTCAAGAATCGAAAAAGTGCGGGGAGAGATCGTGGGACCCGCTCCAACGCTGGACGCGCAGGCCAGCTTCCATGTCTTCTTCTGGGACTTCTGCGGAACCTCTGCGCCCTCTGCGTTCGGCTGTCCGCTGTCAGCCCCGCAACCCGCTCTCCAGCGCTTCGATCGTCCGCCGGTAGATGTTCTTGAGCGTGTCGATCGCGTCCACGTCGATGTGTTCGTCGATCTTGTGGATGCTGGCGTTCACCGGGCCGAGCTCGACCACTTGTTCGCACACCTTGGCGATGAAGCGGGCGTCGCTGGTGCCGCCGCTGGTGGACAGCTCGGTCTCGATGCCGGTTTCGCTGCGGATGGCGCCCTGCACGGCAGCCACCAGGGCGCCGGGGTGGGTGAGGAAGGGCAGGCCGCCGATGGTCCACGTCAGGTCGTGGTCCACGCCGTGGCGGTCCAGCACCTCCTTGACGCGCGCCTGCAGCGATTCGGGCGTGGACTCGGTCGAGAAGCGGAAGTTGAAGTCGATCACCGCGCTGCCGGGGATGACGTTGCTCGCGCCGGTGCCCGCATGGAAGTTGCTGATCTGCCAGCTGGTGGGCTGGAAGTAGCGGTTGCCCGCGTCCCAGCCGCCCGCGGCGTTGATGGCCACCAGTTCGGCCAGCGCCGGCGCGACGGCATGCACCGGGTTCTTCGCCAGGTGCGGGTAGGCGATGTGGCCCTGCACGCCATGCACGGTGAGCTTGCCGCTCATCGTGCCGCGGCGGCCGTTCTTGATCATGTCGCCGCAGCGCTCGACCGAGGTCGGCTCGCCGACGATGCACCAGTCGAGCACCTCGCCGCGCGCGGCAAGTGCGTTGCAGACGACGACCGTGCCATCGACGGCAGGGCCTTCCTCGTCGCTGGTGAGCAGCAGGGCCAGCGTGATGGCCGGGTCCGGGTTCACGGCCAGGAACTCCTCGATGGCGACCACGAAGGCCGCCAGCGAGCTCTTCATATCGCAGGCGCCGCGGCCGTACAGGCGGCCGTCGCGGTGTGTCGGCGTGAAGGGATGGCTGGTCCACTGGTCCAGGGGGCCGGTGGGGACCACGTCGGTGTGGCCGGCGAAAACCAGGGTGCGTGTCCGACGGGCAGCGCTTGCTATGTTTTCGATAGCTGGCAGCCCAAGCGGGACGGGCGCTTCGGCCCGATCTGACCTTGAATCCGCCGGGCGCCGCACGGCCCACAGGTTGGTCACGCGGAAGCTCTCGGGTCCGCTTTCGATGGTTTCGAGCGCGAAGCCCAGCTTCGCGAGCCGTTCGCCGAGGATCTGTTGGCAGCCGGCGTCCTCGGGGGTGACCGAGGGGCGGGAGATGAGTTGTTCGGCGAGCTGGAGCGTGCGGGACATGCTGTGCGTGGCGGCTGGATCAGTGGTGCACGTCCAGCGTGATTTCGGTGAAAGTGGGCGCCTCGACCTGCTCCATCAGCGGGCGGTCGGTGTCGGACTTGGCCGGGGCGGCGTTGTGGTTCTGCAGGCGCCACATCAGGTTGGTGGGGGAGTCGGCGTTGGCCAGGCCTTCCTCGCGGCTGATGCGGCCGTCGAGAATGAGCTTGGCGATGGCTTCCTCGAAGGTCTGCGAGCCTTCGGCCATGGAGTTGTTCATGGCCTCCTGGACGCCCGAGAAATCGCCTTTCTCGATCAGTTCCGCGATCAGGCCCGTGTTGAGCATCACCTCGACAGCCGGCAGGCGCGAGCCCCGCGGCGTGCGCAGCAGCCGCTGGGCCACCACGGCGCGCAGTGCACCAGCCAGGTCGCCAAGCAGGGTCGGACGCACCTCGACCGGGTAGAAGCTCAGGATGCGGTTGAGTGCACGGTAGGCATTGTTGGCGTGCAGCGTGGCCAGGCACAGGTGGCCCGACTGCGCATAGGCGATCGCGGCGGTCATCGTCTCGCGGTCGCGGATCTCGCCGATCTGGATCACGTCGGGCGCCTGGCGCAGCGCGTTCTTCAGCGCCACCGACAGGGACTGGGTATCGCTGCCCACGTCGCGCTGGTTGATGAGCGACATCTTGTTCACGAAGGTGAACTCGATCGGCTCTTCCACCGTCAGGATGTGGCCCGAGGCGTTCTCGTTGCGGTAGTCGATCATCGACGCCAGCGTGGTCGTCTTGCCGGCACCGG
The DNA here is from genome assembly GCF_901875635.1 of Xylophilus ampelinus. GTDB lineage: Bacteria > Pseudomonadota > Gammaproteobacteria > Burkholderiales > Burkholderiaceae_C > Xenophilus. Next base: position 24,856 of record NZ_CABFMN010000118.1, read on the forward strand.
TGGCGCCCACCATCAGGATCAGGCCGCGCTTGTCCATGATGAGCGACTTGAGCACTTCCGGCAGGTTCAGCTCGTCCAGGGCCGGGATGATGTTGGCGATGTAGCGCACCACCACCGCGTAGGTGCCGCGCTGGCGCATCGCGCTGATGCGGAAGTTGCCCACGCCCTCGATGGCCACCGCCATGTTCAGCTCGCCGGTGCGTTCCAGCTCGCCGATGCGCTGCGGATCCACCACCTCGCGCAACAGCTCTAGCGGCGCGTCGGGCGGCAGGATCTGGGAATTGATGGGAACGCAGGCACCGTTGATGCGGATCTGCGCCGGCGCGTGGGCCGACAGGTACACGTCCGAAGCCTTGCGCTCGGCCATCAGCCGAAGAATGCGGTCCATCGTTCCCATCGTGCCCTCCAGGTGGTGGTGTATGCGTTCAAGCAGGAAGGCCGCTTTTCAGCGGCCTTCTCGTTCAGTCGCGCAGCAGGTCGTTGAGGCTGGTCTTGGAGCGCGTCTGCGCGTCGACCGTCTTGACGATGACCGCGGCGTAGGTGCTGTAGTCCTGGCCCGACTTGGTCTTCTTGGGCAGGCTGCCGCTGATGACCACGCTGCCCGAGGGCACGCGGCCGTAGCTGATCTCGCCGGTGTCGCGGTTGAAGATCGGCGTGCTCTGGCCGATGTACACGCCCATGCCGAGCACCGAGTTCTCTTCGACGATCACGCCTTCGACCACTTCGGAGCGGGCGCCGATGAAGCAGTTGTCCTCGATGATGGTCGGGTTGGCCTGCAGAGGCTCGAGCACGCCGCCCAGGCCCACGCCGCCCGACAGGTGCACGTTGGCCCCGACCTGCGCGCAGGAGCCGACGGTGGCCCAGGTGTCCACCATCGAGCCCTCGCCCACATAGGCGCCGATGTTCACGTAGCTGGGCATCAGGATCGCGCCCTTGGCGATGAAGCTGCCGCGGCGTGCGACGGCCGGCGGCACGATGCGCACGCCCGATTCCTTGAGCTCGCCGGCCGACAGGTGCGAGAACTTGGTTGCTACCTTGTCGTAGAAGCCCAGCGAGCCGGCCTGGATCTGCTCGTTGTCCTTCAGGCGGAAGGACAGCAGCACCGCCTTCTTGATCCACTGGTGCACGGTCCACTTCCCGACGGCTTCGCGCGTGGCCACGCGCAGGTGGCCGTTGTTGAGCTCGGCGATCACGTGCTCGACCGCATCGACCACCTCCTTGGGCGCCTGCGCGGGCGAGAGGTTGGCGCGGTTCTCCCACGCGGCGTCGATGGTCTGTTGCAGTTGTTGGGTCATGGCAAACGGGTCGGAGGAACAAACAGGAGCTTCAGGCGCCGGGATTCGACTGGCAGAAGCGGACGATGCGCTGGGCGGCTTCGGTGCACTCGGCCGTGTCGGCCACCAGGGCCATCCGGATGCGGCCGCGGCCGGGGTTCTGGCCCTGCCACTCGCGGGCGAGGTAGCTGCCCGGCAGCACCGTCACATTGTATTGAGCGTACAGGGCGCGGGCGAAGGCGGCATCGTCACCGCGCCACCCCGGCGGCACGCCGGCCCAGAGGTAGAAGCTCGCGTCGGGCAGGCGCACGTCGAGTACTTCCTCGAGCAAGGGCGTGACGGCAGCGAACTTGGCGCGGTACTGCGCTCGGTTGTCGACCACGTGCGTCTCGTCGCCCCAGGCCGCGATGCTGGCGGCGGCTACCGCGCCGCTCATCGCGCTGCCGTGATAGGTGCGATAGAGCAGGAAATTCTTGATGATCGACGCGTCGCCCGCCACGAAGCCGCTGCGCAGGCCCGGCACATTGCTGCGCTTGGACAGGGACGTGAGCGCGATCAGCCGGCGGAAGTCGCCGCGGCCCAGCTTGGCCGCCGCCTCCAGTCCACCCAGCGGCGGCTCGTCGCGGAAGTAGATCTCGCTGTAGCACTCGTCCGAGGCGATCACGAAGCCGTGCCGGTCCGACAGGGCGAAGAGCTTGCCCCACTCGTCCAGCGGCATGACGGCGCCGGTCGGGTTGCCGGGCGAGCAGACGTACACCAGTTGGGTGCGTGCCCAGACATCGTCGGGCACGCTGTCCCAGTCGACGGCGAAGTTGCGTGCCGGGTCGCTCGGCGCGTACCAGGTGTCTGCACCCGCGAGCAGGGCCGCACCTTCGTAGATCTGATAGAACGGGTTGGGCGAGACCACCACCGGCGCCGGCTTCACGCTGGCATCGACCACCGTCTGCGCCAGCGCGAACAGGGCCTCGCGCGAACCGTTGACCGGCAGCACCTGCGTGGCCGGGTCCAGGTCGAGGCCGTAGCGCGTCTTGAGCCAGCCGGTGAAGGCGGCGCGTAGCGCCGGTTCGCCGGCCGTGGCCGGATAGCCGGCCAACGCACCGAGGCCCTGCACGAGGGCGTCCTTGATGAAGGGGGGGGTGGGGTGCTTGGGTTCGCCGATGCCCAGGCTGATGGGGCGGTGCGCGGCATCGGGCGTCACACCGGCGAAGAGCTGCCGCAGCCGCTCGAAGGGGTAGGGCTGCAACTTGGCGAGCAGGGGATTCATGGGGGCGAATTATCCGCGCGCCAGCGGGCGCACGCCGGCCGTCGGCGCCCGGCAGGAGCCGGCCCGGCCAAGCGGCGCAGTCGGCATCCGCCTGGGCCCCCGGCGCCGAAGGGACGGGCGCGGCACAATTTTCGACACCATCGACATCGAAGCATCAGGAACACACATGACATTGGCAATGAGCTGGGACGAATGGGCCGCGCAGGACGCGACGGCCCTGGCCGAGAAGGTGCGCCAGGGCGAGCTCACCGCCGCCGACCTCGCGCAGCAGGCCGCGGCCGGCATCGCGAAGACCAACCCGACACTCTCGGCCGTGGTCGAGGTCTTCGAGGACGTGGTCGCCGACCCGCTCAAGGACGGGCTGAATCCGCAGGGTCCCTTCGCCGGCGTGCCCTTCCTCATGAAGGACCTAGGCCCGACGGTCAAGGGCCGGCTGCAGGAGCAGGGCTCGCTGTTCATGCGCGGCAACCGCCCGACCGAGGACGCCTGGCTGACCAGGCAGATGCGCAAGGCGGGCCTCAACCTCATGGGCCGCACGACCACGCCGGAGTTCGGCGTCTGCAGCTCGGCCGAGAACCCGGCCGTCTACGTCACGCGCAACCCCTGGAACACCGACTTCACCACCTGCGGCTCTTCCGCGGGCACGGCGGCGATGGTGGCGGCGGGCGTGGTGCCCATGTCGCATGCGACCGACGGCGGCGGCTCCATCCGCATCCCGGCGGGCTTCAACGGCAACATCGGCCTCAAGCCCTCGCGCGGCGTGTTCAGCATCGCGCCGAACTCGTCGGACATCACCGGCTACGTCTCCATCCAGGGCTGCCACAGCCGCACGGTGCGCGACACGGCGGCCTTCGTCGATGCCTGCCGCGGCGGCGCGCCCGGCGAGTTCATGCCCTACTGGACGACGCCCGAGCCCTACACCCAGCTGATCCAGAAGGACCCGGGCCGGCTGCGCATCGCGCTGTCGCACGAATGGGGCGACTACCGCGCCACGCCCGAGATCGTGGCCGAGCTGGAGAAGGCCGCGCGCTTCCTCGAAGGCCTGGGCCACCATGTCGAATGGGCCCTGCCGCAGGCCGACCTGCGCGAGGCCTTCCGCGCGCAGACCACTTGCTACATCAGCAACTTCGCCCAGGTCATCAACGGCCTGCTCGCGAAGAGCGGGCTGGAGCGCCCGCCCGCGGAGCTGATCGAGCCGATCAACATCCGCATCTGGGAAGCCGGCAAGGACCTGTCGTACGCCGAGCGCTACAAGATGCAGGCCGTCTTCAACAGCACGGCCCGTGCCTTCGGGGCCTTCTTCGAGGACTGGGACATCATCCTCACGCCCATCACCGCGCTGCCCACGCCGCGCGTCGGCACCACCGAGTACCTGACGACCAGCGACAACCCGGACGTGCTGGACTGGTTCGACAACCTCTGGAAGTTCTTCTCGTACACGCCGCTGTCCAACCTCTGCGGCATCCCGGCCATCTCGCTGCCGATGGCCCAGCAAGCCCATGGGCTGCCCTTCGGCATCCACGCCCAGGCGCGCCAGGCCAACGACGGCCTCCTGCTGCAACTGGCGGCGCAGATCGAGCGCGCCCTGGGTGGCCGCTGGAACGACGGCCGCCGCCCGGGCGTGCACGTCACGGCCGCCTGATCGAGCGCGGCGCAAGACCCACACGACATGACGCTTTTCGGCACGCGATCGCTGCGCTCGCTCTTCACGCATCCCGGTTTTGCGGAAGGCGTACGGGCCATCGCGGGGCCGGCGCTGGGCACGGTGGTGCTGGGCTTGGTGACAGGCGTGGCCATGGCGCGCAGTGGGCTGCCCATGGGCGCCGTGCTGGCCATGTCGCTGCTGGTCTTTTCCAGTGCGTCCCAACTGGCCTGCCTGCCGATGATCCTGGCCGGCGCGCCGCTTTGGGTGATCGTGCTGACGGCGCTGATGCTCAACGTGCGCTTCGTGGTGTTCAGCGCGCACTGGCGCCGCTATTTCGGCCTGCTGCCCCGCCCGCAGCGGCTGGGGCTGGCCTACCTGGCGGGCGTGACTGTGCTCACGCGCGGCGTGTTCCTGCTGCCGCGGCGGGCGCCGCGCCTGCCGGGCTGGCTGGCTTTGGGCCTGCGGCATGCGCCACTCGCGGCGCTGATGGCAGTGGTGGTGCCGGAAGTGCTACGCGGCTCGGCGAGCGCCGCTGCAAGGGGCGGCTGGCATGACCCGCGCTGGCTGGCCGTGGCCGCCTCGGTGGCCTGGTTCTGGTGGCGGCGTGGCGTGACTGGGCCGGTGGTGGTGGGCACGGCAGCATTGCTGCTGCTGCGTAGTCTGGGCATGGTGGGTTGAATCGCGGCGCCGGGCCGCTCGTGCAGGCCAGGCAGGGTCCCGATCGCCGCAGGCGCGAGCGGATGCGTACGTCCTGCGTGACGCGCCGATGCGCGCTTCTCCGACGCACTCCCTTGCGCGTGCATGCGTTCATGGGTGCATGACTGCATTCCAACTTTCCTCTTCCCAGGGACACAACCGCTTCAACGGCCGCGTCGTCATCGTCACCGGCGCAGGATCGGGCATCGGCGAAGCCATCGCCCGACGTTTTTCGGCCGAAGGCGCCCGAGTGGTGCTGACCGGCGACCACACCGACAAGCTCGAGAAGGTCGCGGCCGATCTGCCGTCTGAGCGCACGCTGGTGCACAAGACCGACGTGGCCGAGCTGGCGCAGGTCGAGGCACTGGTCGGGGCCACCATCGAGCGCTTCGGCGAGCTGCACGTGCTGGTCAACAACGCCGGCATCGCACCCGAGGGCGACGCGACGGCCACTTCGGAGAAGGATTTCCATCGCACCCTCGCCGTCAATGCCGGGGGCGTGTTCAACGGCGCCAAGGCGGCGATGCCGCACCTGGAGCGCAGTCGCGGTTGCATCGTCAACACCGCCTCCGTGTCGGGCCTGGGCGGTGATTGGGGATTGACGGCCTACAACGCCTCGAAGGGCGCCGTGGTCAACCTGACCCGCGCGATGGCGCTGGACCACGGCGGCAAGGGCGTGCGGGTGAACGCGGTCTGCCCCAGCTTGACCTTCACGCCCATGACGGCGGACATGCAGGACGATCCGGACACCATGGCGCGCTTCAAGGACCGCATCCCGATGGGCCGCGGTGCCGATCCCGCCGAGGTGGCCTCGGTCGTGGCCTTCCTGGCCAGCGACGATGCCAGCTTCGTCAATGGCGCGCTGGTGCCGGTGGACGGCGGTCTGACGGCGTCGAACGGTCAGCCCAGAATGGGGTGAGCCTGTTATCCGCATGGGCTGGGCGGCGGAGTTCGCTCGCGCGTATCAAAAATCAGATGTGTGGCGGAGCTTCTCGATCGGGCTGCCTTGTACGTCATGTACTGCATTGCCCGCTCCTTGGTGTCTGCGGTCAAGGCACGAGCAGGCAATGACTTTGCGAGCTCATTCCGCCTCTCGACATCCACATGGTGGACAAAGCCGTAGACCAACACAGCAGACTTAGCGAATCAGGGGTCGCATGTGTTTCCGTTTGGAAGCGTAGATGAAGTCCCGGAACGCGCCGCGTTGTACTTCAGGTACTGCATTGCCCGCTCCTTGGTGTTGCCGGTCATGGCTTCAATCTTTCCGGCCAGCTTTGAAAAGGTCTGGTAAGGATTGAAGTGAATCGACCCACAATTGATCGACGCTGCCAAGCCCTTGTCGGTCCTTTGCAAGGCGGCTTCGTCCTTGAGATCGACGACAAGGGTTTGTTGCGTGGCACGTGCATCCTGCATCAATGCTTTGCGCTGTGCGTCGGTGACGGGCAAGGTGTTGATCCAGGCCTCGATATCGTCACGCACGCCGTTGTTGTTGGCATCTGGCCCCTTGATGTCGCTGGAGCGGTCCAGCACTGGGTAGGCGCCAGTGCGCTCCAAAGCGGCAATGCGTTCGGCCAATGTGAGCTCAGGGGGCGGGACGCTAGTGCCGCCACCCGACCCGCCACTGCCTCCGCTGCCCCCGCTCCCGCTGCCTGTGGCCGCAGTACCGGAGCCTGAAGCAGACCCGCCTGCCCCGGTGGGAGGCAGCGCCCCTGGCCCAGTTGCCAAATCTGCGGCGCTGGGTGAGCCCGGCGGGATCAGGATTGGCGTGCTGCTACCACTGCTGCCGCCGCAGCCGCTCAGAATCGCTGTCAGCACGGCCAAAGCAAGCCAGTTCTTGGTTCGCAAATTCTCGAGGTTCGGTCCCATTTCTCTCTCCTCTTTTTTAAGTCCGTGTCAGGAGCGCGTGGCGGTCATGGCCCGGCTATCTGGGCAAATGCGTTGTCGATCAGTTGCTTAACCTCCCCCCGGCCCGCGCGCGTTGCGTCGAGGTAGGTGCCTACCAAGGTGTGGCCGCTCAGGTCGGCCCGGCTGGCCGGCAGCGTGAGGTTCACCGGCGGCACCGTGTTGATGCCGAAGACGCGCAGGCCGTTGATGACCAGATCGATATCGGCCAGCCGGTGCTCGCCACGCAAGGTGGGCGATGCGGGAGCGACATGCACCACGGCGGTAGCGGCTTCGGCGCGGCTGGCGCGCAGGCCGTCGTAGGCGAGGTTGACGAACAGGTTTCCCTGGGAGTGCGCTGTGAGCAAGAAGTCCGAGCCATCGTCCGCCAGGGCTTGCAACTGGGTCAGGTGCGAGGCCGCGTCCGCGCCGGTGGGCGGGTTACTGAGCAATTGCGACAGCCTTCCGGCGATGTTCGTCAGCATGGCGCTGTAGATGGAGTCGACCAGGTTGCCGAGTACGCGGCCGGGTGCTCCGAGGGCAACGAGCAGTCGCCCGGTGAAGGAGTCCTCGTCCGTGCGACGACCGGCCGCTAGGTCCCAGAAGTGCTACCAGCGGTTGGCCAGCACGCCGTCGAGTTCCTTGCCCCGCTGGATGAAGACTTCGGCCAGGTCTTGCAGCGCCGTGTTGCCGTTGCCGCTGCCCGTCTGGTTGTAGAACTGTTCGTAGCGGATGGGTATGTCGCGGTAGGTATCACCTGTCAGGCTGCGAAGTTCTCCGAGACCGTCCGTTGCCTGCTTCTTCGTATTCCACACCCCATTGAAGAATCCAAACACCAGTGGCGCCATCTTGATGGTGACGGTGGCCGGCTCGCCGCAGCGCTCGCAGGTGGCGGTGATGGTGTCGACCTGGGGGCCGGTGAACTTCGGAAAGCGGTAGTTGGCGAGGAAGTGGCCTTCGGGGTCGGTGATGCCTTCGAGTGGCGTGACGCTGCCGGGCGCACTGCCGCTGGAGCTGACGGAAAACTTGACGGGTTCGTTCGCGACTTGAGACGGCGCAGTGACGCGCTGCACCCAGGCATCCAACGTCAGGGGCTTGTCCCTTTCGCGTGCGACAAAGCGCGAGCGCGAAGCCTGCAGTTCGAGTTGCAGTGGCTTGTAGCAGTATCCCGTGTCCAGGTCAGGGATGGCGTCGGCGAGGGGCTTACCGATAGGACCTTCCAGGGCGAAAGACTCGCACCTGCAGACACTTCCCGTGGCGTCGGGGCCGACTCTTCCGATGATGCCCTTCCGCGATTCCGGCTCGGATGGAGGCCACTTTCGACAGACCGGGAAAACCGTTCCCAGGTCAGCCCAACTGAATCCGGGCTGTCCGGTGTTGTCCGCAAGTGGCGTGCAAACGTCAGTCCACGGGCTACAAAAACCAGGTTTCCAGGATCCGAGTTCGCACCAGGGTCCCGGGGCGTAGCCCAACGGCCACAGATTGACCTTCGTGCATGTTTCGGCCGGCGTCGACGAGAACGTTGGGTCTAGGACGCCCCGTATTTCGCCGTTGTAGTGGTTGGTGGTGTAGCCGAAGGGAGCCCAGGTCCGTAGCCGCGGCTCTGCGCTTGCTGGCGAAAATAGTACGGCCGCAGAAAATAGGGTTGCGCAAATGGTCCGCGCCCTTGCCAGTGTTTTCATGTAACGCTCCCTGTCCACTGCGGAGCGTAGCGGCAAACGCGCGCCCAGGGACATGTCCGCGCACGTCGCGCGACGAAAACGGCACTTCGTCACGCATGCAGGATGGAGGGTCTAGCGCAGCTTCTTGACCAGCACCTGGCTCTTGCGGTCCCAGTTGTATTTCTTCTTGCGCGCCTCGGGCAGCCAGTCGGGGTTGACCTGTTGGAAGCCGCGCTTGATGAACCAGTGCATGGTGCGGGTGGTCAGCACGAAGATGCTGTCCAGGCCCGCGGCGCGGGCGCGGTGCTCGATGCGTTTGAGCAGCTTCTCGCCGTCGCCCTGGCCCTGCGACTGGGGCGACACGGTGAGCGCCGCCATCTCCGCCGTCTTCGCCTCGGGGTAGGGGTAGAGCGCGGCGCAGCCGAAGATCACGCCGTCGTGCTCGACCACCGTGTACTGGTGGATGTCGCGCTCGATCTCGGTGCGGCTGCGCTTGACCAGCGTGCCGTCGCGCTCGAAGGGCTCGATCAGCTGCAGGATGCCGCCGATGTCGTCCACCTCGGCCTCGCGCACCGATTCCAGCTTCTCGTCGATCACCATGGTGCCGATGCCGTCGTGCACGTAGATCTCCAGCAGCAGCGCGCCGTCCACGGCAAAGGGCAGGATGTGGTTGCGCTCCACGCCGGCCTCGCAGGCCTTGACGCAGTGCTGCAGGTAGAAGGCGGTGTCGGTGGGCCGCTGCGCGGGCGCCAACTGCGTCAGCAACTGGCGGGCGGTGTCCAGCGGCAGCTCGGTGTCGATCGGGTTGTCTTCGCTCACCGGCAGGTTCACGTCGAGCGGAATGCCGGGAATCTCGGTCAGGAAGATCAGCTTGTCGGCCTGGATGGAGATGGCCACGCTGGTCGCGACCTCTTCCATCGTCAGGTTGAAGGCCTCGCCGGTCGGCGAGAAGCCGAACGGCGACATCAGCACCATGGCGCCGAAATCCAGCGTGCGGCGGATGCCCGCCACATCGACCTTGCGCACCAGGCCCGAGTGCTGGAAGTCCACGCCGTCCACCACACCCACCGGCCGCGCGGTGATGAAGTTGCCCGAGATCATGCGCACCGTGGAGCCCGCCATCGGCGTGTTGGGCAGCCCCTGGCTGAAGGCGGCCTCGATCTCGTAGCGCAGCTGGCCGGCGGCCTCCTGGGCGCAGTCCAGCGCCACCTCGTCGGTGATGCGGATGCCGTGCGAGTACTTCGCCTCGTGGCCCTTGGCGCGCAGCTGCTCGTTCACCTGCGGCCGGAAACCGTGCACCAGCACGATCTTCACGCCCATGGACTGGATCAGCGCCAGGTCCTGCGCGATCGACGGCAGCTTGCCCGCCGCGATGGCCTCGCCCGCCACCGCCACCACGAAGGTCTTGCCCCGGTGCGTGTGGATGTAGGGCGCCACCGAGCGGAACCAGGGGACGAAGGTGAAGTTGAAGACGGCGGACATGGGCTACGTCGGAGGACAGGGGCGGGCGGGAGGGCGGATTGTCTACGAAGGACGCTGACGCCCTGGGCGGCCGGCAGTTTTTCACGCGTGGGCACGGTGTTCACGGCAGCACTGTGGCGTGATTGATAACCAAAGACTTATGTCACGGCGGGTGTGTGGGGTGTGTCGATAGACTTTACGTTTGTAAAAAGACGACGAGGAGCGGACGTGAACAAGACCTATCGGAGTGTGTGGAGCGATGCGACAGGGACATGCGTCGCTGCACCCGAATTCGCCAAAGGATGTGGCCCCAGCGCCGTCGGCGGGCGAAGCACGGTTACGGTCGTATTGCTCGCCGCGGCGTCGAGCCTTCTTGTGACGTCGGCGCTCGCCGCGGAGTGTGGGGGCACGCCAGGAGCCACGGTCACTGCCTCGGGCGGCACCGCGTGTGTTGTCACGGGAAACAACGGTACCGACTACAACTACGCGACGATCAGCGTGACAGGCGCTGGTACCCAGGCCAGCTTTGTCAGCCCCGACGAAATCACGCCTGCCAACTTCACCGCGAAGGCCACCATCAACAGTGTCGGTGTTGTTACGGTGGGGCCGGGGGCGCAGGCTGTTTTCACAGGCGATCTGGCGGTCACGGCGGTCGGCGGCAGCAACGCGAGGGGCATCCACAACCCAGGCGCGGGCAGCAGCGTCGTGGTCGGTGGCAATCTGCAGATCGTTCATGGGCAGGGGGGGGCCGCCGGGGCCGCGCTGGAAACCGGTGACATCCTGGTGCAAGGCACCACGATCCTCAGCACTTCGGGCGCGGGGGCCGCCACCGGGGCGCGGCTGTGGGGAAAGAGCCATTTCGTCGGCGATGCAACCATCACGCAAACAGGCACGCCGGGGCAGGGCATCAACAACGCTGCTCTGTATGTCAATTCGTCGGTCACCAACACGAATGCCTTTGACGGCAAGTTGACCGTGAGCAACCAGGCCAACTCGGCCCCGGCGATCTACCAGGGGAACGGAACCGTTGTCGTGGGAGGCGCGCTCGATGTGAGATCAACGGGCAATGCCTCGCCTGCGATTCAGGTTTTGGCCGGCACGTTCACAGCGTTGGACGCTGCCGTGATCGACACGAAGGGGACCAGCAGCCACGGGTTGGAGGTGTCCGGAGCCAGCGCCGCTGCATCGCTCGGCCAGGTCGGAATCACGACCGCCGGAGCCGGTGCGCATGGCATCTACGCACACAACGGCGGAACGATCACCACCAAGGGCAGCACGGAGATTTCTACGGCAGGCGCTGGTGCATCGGCGGTGTACGTCGCCGATGCGAACGCCGTGGCGACCGTCGGTTCGCTCACCGCAAGCACGTCGGCCGCGAACACCGCAGCCGTCGTGGCGACGGGATCAGGTCAGGTCAACCTGACGCAGGGCGCGACCATCAACGTCAATTCAGGTGTTGGGCTGTGGGCTTTGACGGGCGGCCAGATCGTCGGCAAGGGCCTTGTCACGGTCAATGGCTTCAACTTCAATTCAGCGGATCAGGACGGTGGCGTCATTGCCACAGGGACGGGCTCCGGCGTTCAGCTCGAGAACGTCACGGTACAGAACTTCGGCGCAGCGTCGTCCTCCGGCATTGGCGTGCGCCAAGGCGGCTCCGTGCAGGTCTCGGGCGTCGCGCAAGTCGCCCTCGGCGCGGGCGACTACCTCACACCGATCGACACGCAGGGTTCGGGGTCCTCGATCGCCTTGGGGACATCGACTGCCGTCACTCTGGTCGGAAGTGCATCGGGCGGGGCCGGCATCGCCGCAGAACTGGGAGCCGGACGCATCACCGCGGCGGGCCCAGTGTCCGTACGCACCGAAGGCACCCTTGGCATCTTTGCGGCAACGGGCAGCAGCATCGCGCTGAAAGGCATCGACGTGCAAGTGGGCGTCGACGTGAACGGCGACAGTACGCTCGCCGGGCAGAACCACCCCGGCAGCGCAGGCGTGTATGTCGCGCAGCAGGGCAGCATCAGTTTTGAAAACGCCACCGTGGTGAACAACCTGTGGCGTGGCCTCTATGCGCAGGGCAGCGGCAATTCGGCGGTGGCGGCCAGCATCACCGGGACCGGCCATGCCGACATCACCACCGTGCTCGACGCCGGTGGCGGTCGCACCGGCACCGCCGACGCGGTGCGTGCCGAAGCCCTGGGCGCAACGATCACCCTGGGCAGTGTGACGACGCGAACCACCGGCGCCCAGAGCGCGGGCCTTCGTGCTGTCGATGGGGGTGTCATCGAACTGACCGGCGGCACGGGCCGGAACAATGACATCGTCACTACCGGCGGTGTACAGGGTTACGGCATCGAAGCGCGAGGGATCGGCTCGTCGGTCACCATTCGGGACGCCGACACCGTCGTGAACACCTCCGCAGCAGACAGCCACGGCGTGTTCGCCAGTGGCGGTGCGACGGTCAGTGCCACGAACCTTTCCGTCGCGACCGCAGGGCCGTCATCCGACGGCATTCGCGCCGTGAGCGGCAGCACCGTGACCGCCACCGGCGCCATGAACGTCAATGTTACGGGGCCGAGCCCAGGTCCCGCTTGCGGCCAGGGGGTGGCGATCTGCGTGACGGGCGACGGTTCCGCGGTGACGGGCGGCAGCACGGTCGCCGCGAGCGCGATCCGTTCCACGGGCACCGCGGTGCGCCTCGAATCCGGCGCCAACATGGTCGCCACACTGAACAACGCCACCCTCACCACCGCAGGTGGCAGCAGCGACCTCATTTCGGTCAACGGGGCCACCGGGACCTCAGCGCTGAACCTCCGCAACAGCACCGCCACGGCGGGCTCCGGCGGCCTGCTGCTCAACGTGGCCACCGGCAGCACCTTCGCCTTCGACAACGACAGGACGACGCTGACCGGCGATATCAAGGCCAGCGCCGACAGCACGGTGAACATGACGCTCACCAACGGTTCCTTCCTCACCGGTAGGATCGATCCGGTCAACCTGAAGATCGACGCCAGCAGCCGATGGGACGTGACCGGTGATTCGGTGCTGGGCACGCTGAGCCATGCCGGCACGCTCAACATGCTGCCGGGCGCCGGCGGGCTGGGCGGCACGTACAAGACGGTCACTGTCGGCAACTACGTAGGCAACGGCGGGCGCATCAACCTCAACACCTACCTGGGCGCCGACAACTCGCCAAGCGACAAGCTGGTGATCGACGGCGGAACCGCGAGCGGCAGCACCATGCTGGGCATCACGAATGCCGGCGGCGGCGGTGCGCCGACCGTGGGCAAGGGCATCCAGGTGGTGCAGGCGACGGGTGGCGCGACGACGGCCTCCAGCGCCTTCTCGCTGGCGACCCCAGTCAGCGCCGGTGCGTACGACTACTCGCTGGTGCGCAACGTCGACGAGAGCTGGTACCTCACGTCTGCGCTGGTACCACCTCCGCCGCCGCCTCCTCCGAGTCCGCCCAGCCCACCGGCACCACCGGCACCGCCGGCGCCGCCTGCGCCGCCGGCACCCGCGCCGGCCAGCCTGCCCAACTACCGCCAGGAGACCTCGCTGTATGCGGCGGTGCCCGCGCTGGCGGCCCTGCACAGCGCAGCCACCATGGACAGCTTCCACGAGCGGCTCGGCGCGGCCGGCTACGCCGCAGGCGAAGGCGGCCAGCCCTCGCGCCTGTGGGTGCGCGTGCTGGGCAGCAACGGCGAACGCAAGGGCGATGCGTTGGGCATCTACGGGCGCAA
>NZ_CABFMN010000119.1 GCF_901875635.1 Xylophilus ampelinus
GTCCCCGCCCGCCCAGGACCCGGCCGCCATGGCCGCGCGCTTCGCCAACTGGCTCGCCGACTACCGCACCTTCGCACGCGCCAGCGGCGTGAGCGATGCGACGTTGCAGTCCGCGCTCGACGGCGCCCAGTACCTGCCCCGCGTCGTCGAGCTCGACCGCGCGCAGCCCGAATTCACGCGCGCCGTGTGGGACTACCTCGACACCGCCGCCAGCGCCGAGCGCGTCGCCCGGGGCCAGCAGCAGGGTGCCCTGGCCCGGGCCGACATCGACGCCGCGGCCGCGCGTTACGGCGTGCCGGCCGAGATGCTGCTGGCGATCTGGGGCATGGAAAGCAACTTCGGCAGCAACTACGGCAGCACGCCCACCGTCGATGCGCTGGCCACACTGGGCTTCGACGGCCGCCGCGGCGACTGGGCGCGCAAGGAACTGCTTGCGGCCCTGCAGATCCTCGACCGGCGTGACATCGATCGCGCCCACATGGTCGGCTCGTGGGCCGGCGCCATGGGCCAGACGCAGTTCATGCCGTCCACTTTCCTCACCTATGCCGTGGACGCCGATGGCGACGGCCGGCGCGACATCTGGGGCAGCATGGCCGACGTCATGGCCTCGACCGCCAACTTCATGGCGCGCTCGGGCTGGCGCAGCGGGCAGCCCTGGGGCCTGGAGGTGAGCCTGCCGCCGGGCTTCGACCCCGCGCGCGCCGATCCGTCGGTGCGCCAGGCGGCCAGCCAGTGGGCGTCCGAAGGCGTGCGCGCCGCCGACGGCCGTCCGCTGCCTGAACTGCCCGAGGCGGAACTGCTGCTGCCCGCTGGCGCACGCGGCCCGGCCTTCCTCGTCGGACCGAACTTCCGCGCGCTCCTGCGCTACAACAACTCGACCAGCTACGCGCTCGGCGTCGGCCTGCTGGCGCAGCGGCTGGCCGGCGGCCCCGGCGTGCAGGCCGCCTGGCCGCGCGACCTGGTGCCGCTGTCGCGCAGCCAGGTGACGGCCCTGCAGACGGCGTTGAACACGCGCGGCTTCGACACCGGCGCGCCCGATGGCGTGCTGGGCCCGGCCACGCGCCGGGGCCTGCGCGACTGGCAGCGCAGCGTCGGCCTGCCGGCCGATGGCTATCCCACCACCGACCTGCTGCAGCGCCTGCAGGCACCATGATCGACGTCTCTCGCGGACACGGCGCCCGTCGGAGCGCCGGCCAAACCATCTGCCCATGCGCATCGCCCTGATCCACGCCCTGGCCCATTCGGTGGCACCCATCAACGCCGCCTTCGCCCGCGACTGGCCCGAGGCGCAGCGCATGAACGTGCTGGACGACAGCCTGTCCGCGGACCTGGCTGCCAGCGGGCGCGGACTGGATGCGGTGATGCACGCGCGCTTCATGCGCCTGGGCCAGTACGCGGTCGACACCGGCGCCGACGGCATCCTCTTCACCTGCTCGGCCTTCGGGCCCTGCATCGAGGCGGTCGCGCGCGCGCATGCGCCGATGCCGGTGCTCAAGCCCAACGAGGCCATGGTCGACGAGGCCGCGCAGGGCGAGGGGCCGCTGGGGCTCATCGCCACCTTCGCGGCGACGCTGCAGTCGATGCCGCCGGAATTCCCTCCGGGCGTCACGCTGCAGACGGCGCTGGCCGCGGGCGCGCTGCAGGCGCTCGATGCGGGCGACGTGGCGAGGCACGACGCGCTCGTTGCCGAGCAGGCCGCAGCGCTGGCCGCGCGCGGCTGCACGCGCATTGCGCTGGCCCAGTTCAGCATGGCGCGGGCGCGCGCGGCCTGCGAGGCGGCCAGCGGGCTTGCGGTGCTCACGACCGTCGACAGCGCGGTACGCGCACTCCAGCGAAGGCTGAAGGCCGACTGACTTCTGCCCTCGCGATAATCGGCGCTCGCTTTGCGGCGCCCGGTGCGGCGCGCCGGGGCCCTCGAACAAGGAGCGTCAGTTTGGACACCGTTTTGCTGGTCAAGGCCGCGATCATGGGCATCGTGGAGGGACTGACCGAGTTCCTCCCGATCTCTTCGACCGGCCATCTCATCCTCGCCGGCGCGCTGCTGGGTTTCGACGACGGCAAGGCCAAGGTCTTCGACATCGCGATCCAGACCGGCGCCATCTTCGCGGTCATCCTCGTGTATTGGCAGAAGATCCAGTCGACCGTGGTGGCGCTGCCCCGGCAGGCCAAGGCGCGCCGCTTCGCGCTCAACGTGCTCATCGCCTTCCTGCCCGCCGTGGTGCTCGGCCTGCTGTTCGGCAAGGTCATCAAGGAGCACCTGTTCACGCCCGTGGTGGTGGCCAGCACCTTCATCCTCGGTGGCTTCATCATCCTGTGGGCCGAGAAGCGGCCGCCCGGTGCGGTGCGCGTCGAGAACGTCGACGACATGACGCCGCTCGATGCGCTCAAGGTGGGGCTGGTGCAGTGCTTCGCGATGATTCCCGGCACCAGCCGCAGCGGCTCGACCATCATCGGCGGCATGCTACTGGGTCTGTCGCGCAAGGCGGCGACGGATTTCTCCTTCTTCCTGGCCATCCCGACCTTGATCGGCGCTGGCGTCTACAGCCTCTACAAGGAACGTGCGCTGCTGTCGGCGGCCGACATCCCCCTCTTCGCCGTCGGGCTGGTGTTCTCCTTCCTCAGCGCCTGGCTGTGCGTGCGCTGGCTGCTGCGCTACATCTCCACCCACAGCTTCGTGCCCTTCGCCTGGTACCGCATCGTGTTCGGCCTCGTGGTGCTGGCCACGGCGTGGAGCGGGCTGGTCACCTGGGCGGACTGAGCCGGCCCGGCTTTCTCAAGCAAAAAAGGCCCGCAACGCCCGCGGGGCCTGCGTGGACTGCTATCAGGATGAGAGCAGATCCACCAGCAGGCTGACCGTGGTGTGCCCCGGTTCGGACTGCCACTGCACCCGCGCGCCGAGCCGTTCTGCCCGCGTGCGCATGTTGCGCAGGCCGTTGCCGGCGTGCGCGCCGAGCGCCGCCTCCTGGAAACCGCGCCCGTCGTCGCGCACGTCCAGCCGCAGGTGGGTGCGGGTGCGCTGGATGTAGACGTCGACCTGCCGTGCCCCGCTGTGCTTGAGCGCGTTGGTCAGCGCCTCCTGCAGGAAGCGCAGGACGCCGATGTTGAGCGAGGCGTCCAGAGTGAGGTCGTCCACGCCCGACAGGTGCCAGCGGCAGCGGATGCCGCTGGCCTCGAACAGCTCCGTGATGCGGTGGCGCAGCGGTGCGATCACCTCGCCCAGCACCTGCAGGCCGGTCTGCTGGCCCGTGGCGTCGATGATCAACCGCAGGTCGTCGCGCAAGCTCTTGAGCATCGCGAGCATCTGCGCCTGCGGCACGGGCGCCGCTGCGTGTTCCAGGGTGGCGATGCTGCCCACGAGCATGCCGCCCAGCCCGTCGTGCAGGTCGCTCGCAAGGTTGACCCGCTCGTGCGCGCGGGCGTGCAGCAGCTTCAGCGCATGTTCGCGCTCCAGGCTTTCGCGCAACTCGGCCTTGGCGCCCTCGACCTGCGCCAGCAGCCTGGCGTTGAAGCTTTCCGTGTGCTCCAGCGCATGCGTGAAGCGCCGTGCCAGCAGCAGCGCGACGCCCACCAGCAGCGCATAGGACGCGATGCCCGAGTAGTAGATGCTGCTCTCGATGAGCTGCAGGAACACCAGCAGGTCGCGCACGGTGATGCCCATGATCAGCAGCAGGATCGGCACCAGCCCCGGTTGCGGGTGCGAGGCGCGCAGCAGGTTGGCGGCGCTGGACAGCAGGGCGGCACCGATCACGACCAGGGCGGCCACGCCGGTCCAGAGGTCGCGCCGCAGCGCCATGTGGGTGCGGTCGGCGGTCCACAGGTCGATGCAGCCCAGCGCGATCACCGCGAACAGGGCCCACTCGGTGCGCGGCAGCCGGCGTTGCCGGTAGCGCAGCACGAACAGCACGAAGCAGCCGGCGAAGGCCAGCAGCACCGAGGTGTTCGCGGCCTGCCAAGCGTCGGTGCTCGGCAGCGGCCAGGTTTCGGTCGCGACGTGGTTGTATTCGAACAGCAGCCAGAAGAAGGTCATCAGGCTGAACCAGCCATAGGCCCGCTCACGCGGGCGCATGGCCCAGAGCGCGCCGAAGAGGAGGGCGATCACCGAGGCCACGGTCACGCCCACGAGATGCAGGTCCTGGCGCACCAGGTGCTCCCAGCGATAGCGTGCGTGGACCCGCGCGGGATCGCCCACCGTGACCGGCGCCATGCCGCCCTGGTAGGCCGCCATGCCCGACACGCGGACCAGCACGGTGTTCTCTCCCGTCTGCAGCAGCGGTGGCACCAGCCGGCGGTACAGCGGCGAATGCCAGGCGCGCGATAGCGGATCGACGAGGTGCGCATCCCGGTGCACCTCGACGCCGTTCACCCACAGGGCGCTGGCCATGTTGGTCCAGGGCAGCAGCAGCCCGATGGGCGATTGCGCGTCGGGCTGCTCCCAGCGCAGGCGGTACCACACCACGCCGTCGTGGGCGGGCCACCGGTGCGCCCAGTTGTCGGGCAGGGCCACCGGGGTCCAGCCGTCCTCGGGAGGCGCGGCGTCGGCCTCATCGCCCCGCACCGCGTCGGCATGGCGCAGCGTCAGCGGCGAGGATGCCGAGGCTGGCGGCGGATCGGCCAGCGCGCCTGCCACCAGCAGCAGCCAGCCGGCGATCAGGAGAGCAAGCCGTGCCGCCGTGCCTGGAAGACGGCCTCGGTGCGCGAGCCCACCACCAGCTTGCGGTAGATGTTCTTGGTGTGGCATTCGACGGTGAGCCGGGAGATCGACAGCATCTCGGCCATTTCGCGGTTGCTCAGGCCCTGCGCGACCAGGCGCAGGATTTCTTTCTCGCGGCCGCTCAGCGAGGGGGCCGGCGCGGCTTCCTTCGGCGTGGCCTGCGCCGCAGCCCCCGGTGTGGCCGGTGGCAGCAGCGCCAGGATGCGCCGCGCAATGAAGGGATCGATGGGCGCGCCGCCGCGCTCGATGCTGCGCAGGGCCAGCGCCAGTTCGAGGTCGTCGCGCTCCTTGAGCAGGTAGCCGATGGCGCCGGCGCGCAGTGCACCCACGATCACTTCCTCGGTGCGCCAGGCCGACACCACGACGGCAGGCACCTGCGGGCGGTGCGTGCGCATCCAGGCGATGAGTTCGGTGCCGCTGCCGTCGGGCAGGCCGATGTCCACCAGCACGACCCCGAAGCGGCGGTCGGAGATGCGGTCGCGGGCCTGCGCCACCGAGTGGGCGCGGGCGATGTGTGCCGCCGGGCAGCCCACGGACTCGAGCACGGCGCCCAGCCGGCGCTGCATCGCCTCATCGTCGTCGACGACCAGGGCCGGGCTGAGCGAGACAGGTTCCAACTCTTCCAACATTGCCGTCCTCTCCAAGGACCGCATCCGCCATGTGGCGTATACGAATACCTAAGGATTACCAGTTTTCGGGGATTGGTGCGAAAGACTTCATTTTGTATCTTTGTTGGCCTTCATGTAGTGTTCCCGTAACGAATTTCGGTCGTATTTTGGGAACTCTTCCCCTTGACACACGGTAGCGAGCTCGACGTACACCATGAAATTGTTACTGGACATCCACCAGCTGCGGCCGAATCGCTACGCGTACTCGATCAAGACCGACGGGCGCCAGTCCGATGGCGCCCAGTACTACGAAAGCGCCTTCGACTCGCTGGAAACCTGCCTGCGCGATGCCGGCGATTCGATCGGCCACTACTTTCCGAGCGTGCACATGCGCTACGAAGGGCGTGTGGTCGGGGCCTGCGCGACCGAATCGCTGCGCCGCAACCCCAAGGGCTTGGCCGAACGCTTCCTGGCCGCGCTGACCGGCCGGGCCTGAATGCCTGGAGCGGGTCGCCGCGCCGATCGCTACCGGCAGCGGGCGGCCTCGTTCAGATCAGCTTTTCGTCCGGCGTGGAGATCTTGCGCAGCACGTCGTGCCGCACCGCCGGCATCTTGAGCGGGTGCTCGGTGGCGGAGTCGTCCCAGACCGGGTCTTCCAGGCTGTCGAACACCTCGCGCAGCTTCTGGCCCCAGCCGTTGTGGATCATGCGGTAGTAGGGGTTCTCGGCGTCGATGCAGACGATCTTGTCTGTGTGCAGGCTGCCCGCCTCGTACACCACCAGGTCGAGCGGCAAGCCGACCGAGAGGTTGGACTTCATCGTCGAATCCATCGACACCAGCGCGCACTTGGCCGCCTCGTCCAGCGGCGTGTCGGGCGTGAGCACGCGGTCGAGCACCGGCTTGCCGTACTTCGATTCGCCGATCTGGAAGTAGGGCGTCTCGGTCGTGGCCTCGATGAAGTTGCCGGCCGAGTAGACGAGGAACAGGCGCATGCCCTCGCCCTTGACCTGCCCACCGAAAACGAAGGTGACGTTGAAGTCGACGCCCGCATGCTTGAGCGCCTCGGCATCGCGGTCGTACACATGGCGCACCGCCGAGCCCAGCACCCGCGCCGCGTCGAACATGCTCCTGGCGTTCCAGATCGTGATGGGTGTGTCGCTGCCCGGCTCCTTGAGTTCCTCGATCTGCAGGATCTCTCGCACCGACTGCGAAATGCTGAGGTTGCCCGCCGACAGCAGCACCATGGTGCGCTCGCCCGGCTGCTCGTAGACGATCATCTTGCGGAAGGTGCTGATGTGGTCCACGCCCGCGTTGGTGCGCGAGTCGGACAGGAACACCAGGCCGGCGTTGAGTTTGATGCCTACGCAATATGTCATCTTGGCTTCGCCGTGCGCGGCGTCGTCAGGCCCGCTCGCGGGTGTGCAGTTTCTTGAGTGTGTACAGCGCGTCCAGCGCCTCCCGGGGGCTCATCGCGTCGGGGTCGAGCGCAGCCAGGGCGGATTCTACGGGGCTGTCCACCGGGGCCTCTGCCACGGGCGGCGGCGCGAACAGGTCGACCTGGGCGCGCGTCTCGTTCTGCTGCGCTTCCAGCGCCTCCAGCGCCTGGCGGGCGTGGTTGACCACCGCGGCCGGCATGCCCGCGAGGCGCGCGACCTGGATGCCGTAGCTGCGACTGGCCGGGCCGGGCTGCACCTCGTGGAGGAACACGATGTCGCGTCCCGACTCGGTGGCGCTCACGTGCATGTTCACGGCGCCATGGTGGCTGGCCGGGAACTCCGTCAGTTCGAAGTAGTGCGTGGCGAAGAGCGTGAAGGCCTTGGTGCGGTCGTGCAACTGCGCCGCTATGCCCGCGGCCAGGGCCAGGCCGTCGAAGGTGCTGGTGCCGCGGCCGATCTCGTCCATCAGCACCAGTGAGTGTGCCGAGGCCGCATGAAGGATCTGCGCCGCCTCGGTCATCTCCAGCATGAAGGTCGACTGCGCGTTGGCCAGGTCGTCCGCCGCGCCGATGCGCGTGTGGATCGCGTCGATGGGCCCGAGCCGGCAACTGCGCGCCGGCACGAAGGAGCCGATCGAGGCCAGCAGCACGATGATCGCCACCTGCCGCATGTAGGTCGACTTGCCGCCCATGTTCGGGCCGGTGATGACCTGCATGCGCTGCGACGGGCCCAGGCGCGTGTCGTTGGCGATGAAGGCGCCCAGCGAGCGCTCGGCCAGCCGCGCCTCCACCACCGGGTGGCGGCCCTGCTCGATCTCGATGCACGGGTGGGCGACGAAGCTCGGCGCGGCCCAGTTCAAGGTCAGGGCGCGTTCGGTCAATGCGCACAGGGCATCGAGCGTGGCGAGGGCACCCGCCATGCGCGTCAGCGCGGGCACGTGCGCCTGCAGCGCGTCCAGCAGCTGCTCGTACAGCCACTTCTCGCGCGCCAGCGCGCGGTCCTGTGCGCTCAGCGCCTTGTCCTCGAAGGCCTTGAGTTCGGGCGTGATGAAGCGTTCGGCGTTCTTCAGCGTCTGGCGGCGGCGGTAGTGCTCGGGCACTTTCGAGAGCGCGCTCTGCGTCACCTCGATGTAGAAGCCGTGCACGCGGTTGAACTGCACCTTGAGGTTGGCGATGCCCGTGAGGTTGCGCTCGCGCGCCTCCAGTTCCACCAGGAAGCCGTCGGCGTTCTCGCTGATGGCGCGCAGCTCGTCCAGTTCGGCGTCGTGCCCGGGCGCGATCACGCCGCCGTCGCGCACCAGGGCAGCGGGCTCGGCGTCAATCGCCGCGGTCAGCAGTTCGGCGCAGCCCGGCGGCGCTTCCAGCTCTTCGGAAATATGGGTCAAAAGTGCCACGGACGCAGGCAGGACGGGCGCAAGCTGCTTCGATTTTTGTAGCGCCATGCACAGCGCCAGCAGTTCGCGCGGTCGCACCTGCCGCAGCGCGATGCGGGCCGCGATGCGTTCGACGTCGCTGGTGTTCTTCAACTGCTCGCGCAGCAGCTTGAAGGGCGCGGCCGTCTGGCTGGGCGCCGGCGTCTGCAGCGCGGCGATGGCTTCCAGGCGCAGCTGCGCCTCGCTGCGATCGCGTCGCGGCGTCAGCAGCCAGCGCTTGAGCGCCCGGCTGCCCATGCCGGTCATGCAGGTGTCGAGCAGAGAGAAGAGCGTGGGCGCGTCCTCGCCGCGCAGTGTCTGCACCAGCTCGAGGTTGCGCCGCGTGGTGGGCGGCAGCTCGATCAGCTCGCCGTCGCGCTCGACCACGATGCGCTGCAGGTGCGACAGCGCCCGGCCCTGGGTGTGCTCGGCATAGCCCAGCAGCGCGGCGGCGGCGGCATGCGCGTTCTCCAGGCCATCGGCACCCCACGCCTGCAGGCTCGCGGCGCCCATCTGCTCGAGCAGCTTGCGTTCGCCCAGTGCGGGGCCGAACTGCCAGGCCGGCCGGATCGACAGCGTGAAGGCGCCGCCGGCGGCGCGCGCGGCCTTCAGGCGCTGCTCGAAGGTGGGCGTCACCTCGGCGCTGTAGAGCAGTTCGCTGGCGCCGATGCGCGCCAGCCAGGCCTCCAGTGCGTCGGCCGGGCATTCGGCCAGGTGCAGGTCCGCGCCCGTCACGCTCAGCCATGCCAGCCCCAGCGTGTTGCGCGAGCCCGCATGCACCGCCAGCAGCAGCGATTCGCTCTTGTCCTGCAGCAGCTCGGCATCGGTCAGCGTGCCGGGCGTGACCACGCGCACCACCTTGCGCTCCACCGGCCCCTTGGCCGCGCCCACTTCGCCCACCTGCTCGCAGATCGCCACCGATTCGCCCAGCTTGATGAGGCGGCCGAGGTAGGTGTCGACGGCATGGAAGGGCACGCCGCACATCGTCACCGGCGCGCCGGCCGACTGGCCGCGCTGCGTGAGCGTGATGTCGAGCAGGCGCGCGGCCTTCTCGGCATCGGCGTAGAAGAGCTCGTAGAAGTCGCCCATCCGGTAGAACAGCAGCGTGTCCGGGTGGTCGGCTTTCAGGCGCAGGTACTGCGCCATCATGGGGGTATGGGCGGAGAGGTCCAATCTGGGGTCCAGGCGTGAGCGGTGCGAGGGCGCTGCGGCATCGGGCCGCGACCGGGCAGGGGCCGGTGCCGTTCGCAGCGCGCATTATCCGAAGGCCGGCGGGCGCTTCGGCCAGCCCAATGAAAACAGGCCGCGGAGGCGGCCTGTGCGTGGGGAGCGATGTCGCCGGTCGTCAGGCCAGCGCACCCATCTGCGATTCCTCTTGCATCTCGCGCTTGCGGCGCGCCACGCGCACCGCGTCGACCCACAGGCCCACATTGAAGGGCTTGCCCGAGTTGGCGTTGCGCGCCGCGGCGATGCGCTCGAGCGGGAAGATCTTCGGGTCGTGCAGCGCGTCGCCCTTGGCGATGATGGCCTGGCGGTGCAGGTCGAGGCGCTCGACGTGGATGGTCCGCTCGGCGTACTTGCCGTAGATGTCGAGGTAGCGGATGTGGATGCGCGGCTGTTCGTCGACCACGACGGCGTCGCCGTCCTGTGTTTCACCGAGCTGGTCCCACAGCGTCGCGGGCTCGCTGGCGCGGGCGATGCTGCCGCGGGTGGTCGGTATGTCGAGCGGCACGTGCCCCGAGCGCACGCGCGCGGCGACGATGCGCCGGCGCTGCTGGCGCCGGCTCAGCAGGCGGTCCACCAGGCGGTAGACGAGCGCCAGCGCACCCAGCGCCACGAGGGCGATCAGCATGAATTGCTGCCAACTGGCGAGATCGATTTGCATGTCGGCGACACCCCTATCCGCGATGACGGGTACTGGCCCCGCCGGCCAGCGCCCCGTTCAACTCGATGTAGTTCTTTGGTACTCAGAGGTCTCGGATTGTGAACTTCTGTGCTCATTTCGTCAATGCGCCGGATGGCCAAAGGGGCGCTGCTGCGGGCGGGTCAGTCGTCGTGCGAATCGTGCGTGCCGGCGGCGCCGCGCCGCCAGTAGCCCGAGGCACGGATCCATTTCGGGTTGGCCTTGCATTCGTTCACGAGGTGGGCGCGCAGGGCCTTGGCGGCGGCCGACTCGCAACCGATCCAGGCGTGGAAGTCACCGGTGGGCAGCAGGGTCTCGCGCAGCGCGGCGAGCAGCGGGGGCTCCGATGCATCCGCCGGCGCGCGGCGGCGGTGCACCCAGACGATCCGTGCCTGCGCGGCGCTGGGCAGGGCGATCTCGTCCTCGGCGCCATCGACTTCGGCCAGCACGACCGCCCGGGCACCGGCGGGCAGCTCCTGCAGGCGACGCGCGATGGCGGGCAGGGCCGTGTCGTCGCCAATGAGCAGGTGCCAGTCGAAGGCCGTGGGCACGATGAAGGAGCCGCGCGGACCCCCCACGCCGATCAGGTCGCCCGGCTCGGCGCGCTGCGCCCAGGCGGTCGCCGGGCCGGCGTCGTGCAGCGCGAAGTCGATCTGCAGCGTGCCGGCGTCCGCGTCGTGGTGGTGGGGCGTGTAGTCGCGCATCACCGGCTTGGCGCCATCGGGCCAGGCCATGCCCTCGGGCGTGGCGGTGGGCAGCGCCAGCCGGCCGGTGGCCGGGTCGGGAAAGAACAGCTTCACGTGGTCGTCGAAGCCGGGGCTGGTGAAGCCCTCCATGTCGGCGCCACCCAGCGTGATGCGGATGAGGTGCGGCGTGAGGCGTTCGGTGCGCTGCACCGACAGGCGGCGGAAGCGCAGCGTGTGGCGCACGCGCCGCGGCGTGCGCTCGGGGTGCGGCACGGCGGCCGCGGGAAGGTCGATGGTGGTGGCGAAGTCGGTCATCGGTCAGATCCGTTCGATTTGTTGCGCGGCATGGTCGAGCACGGCCGCGAAGGCGTGCGCCTGTTCATCGTCGAGGGGTTGGCGCGCGAGCCGCATGCGCATCGCGAGCTTGAGGTTCTCGATGGCCCGCATGACCTGCGGCGGCCGGCCGGCGCGCAGGCCCGCGCCGTCCACGCCCGCCTGCATGCGGGCCATGAGTTCATCGGTGAGGGGGCGGTTGGCCTGCAGGTGCGCCTGCCCGGCCGGTGTGACCGTGTAGCGCTTGCGGCCGCCCGCATCGGGGGCATCGACTTGTACCAGTCCCATTTCCTCCAGCAGGGTGAGCGTGGGATAGACCACGCCGGGGCTCGGGCTGTAGCGCCCGCCCAGGCGTTCCTCGATGGCCTTGATGAGTTCGTAGCCGTGGCGGGGCGCGTCGGCAACGAGCTGCAGCAGCACGAGGCGCAGGCCGCCGCGGCCGAAGACGCGGTGGCCGCCGCCATGTTCGCCGTGGCCGTGGCGTCCGCGGCCGGTGCCGCGCTCGGAGCGAGGGGTGTCGTCGGAGGATGTCATGTGCTTTCGATTTATATCTTGATCGTTAAAGATATATCGAAAACTGGGGCGGCGCAAGTGCCAGCGCCGACCTGCACCTCACGGTGCGGTCGGATCAGATAGGTGGTTTACTATGAATTCAGGAGCTACCGTCGCCCGCCGGACGGGCGAAAGAAGCTCTTTTCGCTTGAGGAATTGCTAAGCCCAATCTGAGCAATTCCGCCGCGCGTCACCTGCCCGGCATCAACGCTGCGGCATGTCCTTGACCGAGTAGCCCAGGCTGACCGTCGCATCCTCTGGGATCGGCGGCATCGAGGCGTTCCAGTCCTCCCAGGCCTGGCGCATGCGCTGCAGGCGCTCGGGCTCCTTCTTGCCCTGGTTGGCGCGCTCGCGCTCGTCGCCCGGGAGGTTGAACAGGTAGTCGTTGCCGTCCACCCGCAGGTACTTCCAGTCGCCCTCGCGCAGCGCGCGCTGGCCGCGGTGGTTCATGCGCCAGTGCAGCGGGCGATCGAAGGTGTGGCTGGCGTCGCGCAGCACGGGCAGCAGCGACACGCCGTCGAGCGGGTAGTCCGGGTGCGCCGCCACGCCCGCGGCGTCGAGCATCGTCGCCGACCAGTCCATCGTCATGCACAGCTGGCGGCTCTGCGAGCCCGGCGCGATCACGGCCGGCCAGTGCGCGATCCAGGGCACACGGATGCCGCCCTCGGTCAGGTCCATCTTGCCGCCCACCAGCGGCCAGTTGTCCGAGAAGCGCTCGCCGCCGTTGTCGCTGGTGAAGACGATCAGCGTGTTGTCGAGCTGGCCGTTCCTGCGCAGCGCCTCGACGATCCAGCCGATGCCCTCGTCCATGTGGTGGATCATTCGGCGGTAGACGTGGATGTTGCCGCCGGCCAGGTCGAAGAGGTTGTCCTTCACGGCCGGGGCGCGGTCCGCGTCCTCGCGCGTTTCCCAGGGCCAGTGCGGCGCGGTGTAGTGCAGGCTCAGGAAGAAGGGGGCGTCGCCCTCGGCCATGCGGTCCACGTAGTCCACGGCACGGCGCGAGAGCAGGTCGGTGAGGTAGCCCTCGGCCTTCGATGCCTCGGCGCCTTCGTACAGGTCGTGCGTGCCGCGCGAGTCGCAGTGGGTGAAGTAGTCCACCCCACCCGCCATCGGCCCGAAGAACTCCTCGTAGCCCGAGCGCAGCGGCCCGAAGTGCGGCGGATGGCCCAGGTGCCATTTGCCGATGAGCGCCGTGCGGTAGCCCGCGTCCTTGAGCAGCGACGGCAGCGTCGGGTGCTCGGGCGGCATGCCCAGCGTGTCGCTGCCCCGGCTCTTGCTGTTGATCGGCTCCTCGGCCGCGCCCCGCAGGCGGTACTGGTAGCGCGCAGTGATCATGCCGAAGCGCGTGGGCGAGCACACGGGCGAGTTGGCGTAGCCCTGGGTGAAGAGCGCGCCCTCGGCCGCCAGCCGGTCCAGCACCGGCGAGACCGGGCCGAAGACCGCCTCGCGGCCGCCATAGCAGCCCAGGTCGGCGTAACCGAGGTCGTCGGCGACGATGAAGATGATGTTGGGACGGGTCGTCGTGGTCATTGTGAAACCTCCGCGCTGCGCGCTGCGGTGCGAATGCCCTTCGGAGCGGCCGGGCGGGCGGGCGCAGATGCACCTTCGGCTTCGCCTGCGGTGCGAGCCCCCTTCGGAGCGGCCGGGCGGGCGCTCATGGGTTGTACCCCGAGGTCTTGACCACCGGCGCCCACTGCGCCCGGTAAGCCTTCAGCATGGCTTCGGTCTGCTCGCGCGTCGCGACCACCGGCACCAGCTTGTTGTCGGTGAAGCGGCGCTGCACCTCGGGCTCCTGCATCACCTCGCGGATGTCGCGCGCCAGGCGCTCGACCTTGTCGCGCGGCATCGAGGCGGGCGCGAAGAAGGTGTTCCAGCCCGAGGCGGCCAGGTCCAGCCCCGCCTCCTTGAAGGTCGGCACGTCGGGCGCGAAGGGCGAGCGTTTGGTGCCCGACATCGCCAGGATGCGCATCTTGCCCGCCTGGTACTGCGGCAGCTGCACGTCGAAGGTGTCGACGGCGATCGGCACCTGCCCGCCGATCAGGTCGGTGATCACCGAGGCCGAGCCCTTGTAGCCCACCACCTCGGTCGGCACCTTGGCCTTCTGGCCCAGCATCAGCGCGAAGAAGTGCGGCAGGCTGCCCGTGGCCGGCACGCCCACGTTGGCCTGGGCCGGGTTGGCGCGCATCCAGTCGAAAAGCTGCTTCAGGTCCTTGGCCGGCACCTGCGGGCCCACGGCCAGGCCGAAGTCGTAGTCGTTGACGTGCGCGACGGGCTGGAAGTCCTTCTCGGGGTCGTAGCCGTTGTCCTTGAAGACCAGCGGCGCGACCACCATCACGGCGGGGTTGGCGACCATCAGCACGTTTTGTCCGGCCGTGGCGGCCTTGACCTGCTGGGCCGCGAGCCGCCCGCCCGCGCCGGGCTTGTTGTCGACCAGCACCGGCACACCGAGCTTCTGCGCCAGCCGGTCGCCGACGAAGCGCGCGACCATGTCGGTGGCGCCGCCGGGCGCGTAGCCGACGACCACGCGCAGCGGGCCGTCCAGCGGCTGGGCCTGCACGGCCGCGGCGGCCAGCAGGGTGAGCGCCGCGGCCAGCCGCGGCAGGGAATGAAAACGGGATGGCATGGCGCTTTCTTCAGTCGTTGGCCTGGAAATTCACGGCTTTCATGATCGCGCCCCAGCGCGCCGTGTCCTCACGCATGGTCTTGACCAGCGCCTCGGCGTCGTCGGCCACCGGGTACATGCCGTTGGCCAGCAGTTGCTGGCGCACCTCGCGCGAGTTGACGGCGCGCGTGAACTCGGCGCGCAGCTTGTCGACCACCGGCTTGGGCGTCTTCAGCGGCGCGTAGTAGGCGAACCAGGCGGTGGCGACCACGTCCTTGTAGCCGCCCTCGACGAAGCTGGGCAGCGCGGGCATCAGCGGCGAGCGCTTCTCGCCGCTGGTGGCCAGCACCTTGATGCGGCCCGAGGGCAGCATCTGCTGCGCGCCGCCCACGGTGTCGAAGTAGACCGGGATCTGCCCGCCCATCACGTCCTGCCGCGCCGGCGTGGAGCCGCGATACGGCACATGCACCATCTTCAGGCCGGCCGCGCGGTTGAGCATCTCGCCCAGGAAGTGCGAAGGCGTGCCCGCGCCGTACGAGGCGAAGCTGACCTTGTCGCCCTGCGACTTGGCCCAGGCGATGAACTCGGGCAGCGTGTTGGCCGGCACGTCCTTGTTGACCACCAGCGCCAGCTCGAAGCGGGCGGCGTTCACGATCGGCTGGAAGTCCTTGATCGGGTCGTACGAGAGGTTTTTGTACGCGCTCGGGAACATGGTCATCATCCCCGCGGTGCCCAGCAGCAGCGTGTGGCCGTCGGGCGCGGCGGTCTTCACCGCCTCCACCGCGATGCGGCCGGCCGCGCCGGATCGGTTGTCGATGATCAGCGGCCCGAGCGAGTCGCGCACCTCGTGGGCGATGGCGCGCGTGAGCACGTCCTGCGTGCCGCCGGCCGGCACGCCGATCAGCACCTTGATGGGCTGGCCGTTGGGAAAGGCCTGGGCATGGGCCGTGGACAAGGGCAGGGCGCACAGCGCCAGCGCGCCGAGGGCGGCCAGGGCGCCGCGGCGGCGCAGGGAAGCGGGATGCATGCGTTGTCTCCGTCGTTGAAATGGGGCGCGCCCGTGCCGGGCGTCTGCCGGTGATTCTGGAAGTTCCACAATCGATTGTTCAAATCAACTGTCTTGCGGACTTTCCCCATGTCCCCTCCTTCCGCGCCCGGCGACGCCGGCGCCCGCCCGCTGGACGACCTGCTGCTGTACCGGCTGAGCCGGCTGCTGTCGGTGGCCGGCGGCATGGTGATCCGCCTGTGCGAAGGCCGCTTCGGCATCACGCGCCGCGAATGGCGCCTGATCGCCACCCTGGCCAGCCGGGGCGAACTGGGCTCGTCGCAACTGGCCGAGCATGCGCAACTGGACCGCGCCCGCACGTCCAAGGCGGTGAGCTCGCTGGTGGCCAAGGAACTTCTTTCTCGTGAACAGCTCGGCGGAGATCGGCGGCACGTGGTCCTGCGACTCACGGAAGCGGGGCAGGCGCTGTACGACGAGCTCTACCCTCTCGTGTCGGCCATCAATACCGAACTGCTCTCGACGTTGGACAAGGAGGGGGTGGCCGCCCTCGACGCGACCCTCGATTCGCTGCAGAAACAGGCGCATCGGATGGTGGCAGGGGCCACGCTGCCGAAAGCGAATCGCCACCGGGGGCGGCCGTGACGTTACCCGCCTCAGGGGTCAGGCATGCAGAAGCGAGTTGCCGATCGAGCCTGCGTCGCGCGCGGTGCGACCGACCCCTTGGCGAAGTCAACGCGGGCCCCGGAGGGCTGACTTGGGCCTGAAGGCCTTGCACACCGCTTCGTCGGTTTCCAGATATGGGCCACCGATCAGGTCGATGCAATAGGGCACCGCCGCGAAGATGCCCGGTACCGCCTGCGATCCGTCCGCATTCTTCAGACCTTCGAGCGTCTCGTCGATCGCCTTGGGCTGCCCCGGCAGGTTCAGGATGAGCGCCTGGCCGCGGATCACGGCGACTTGTCGCGAAAGGATCGCCGTGGGCACGAAGCGCAGGCTGATCTGCCGCATCTGCTCGCCGAAGCCGGGCATCTCCTTGTGAGCCACCGCCAGCGTCGCCTCGGGCGTCACGTCGCGCAGGGCGGGGCCGGTGCCGCCGGTCGTCAGCACCAGGGAGCAGCCGGCGTCGACCAGATCGATCAGGCTCTGGCTGATGCGTGCCTGCTCGTCGGGGATGAGGCGCGGCTCGAAGGTGATGGGGTTCTTCAGTGCGCGTGTGAGCCAGTCTTTCAGCGCTGGAAGGCCCTTGTCCTCGTAGACGCCGGTCGATGCCCGGTCGCTCACCGACACGATGCCGATCTTCACCGGGTCGAAAGTGGCCACAGCCGTGCTCATGCATCCTCCTCGCGCGATTCGGCGGCTGCCTGCTCGCCGTGGTCGGCATCGCCATGGGCGGCGAGGTGGCCGCGTACGATCTGGAACACCTCGCGGTAGGCCTTGCCCTGGCGCGGCGCCTCGCCGGGCTTGCCGGCCTGCAGGTCCTTGCGGGCCTGACGCACGAGCGCGCGCAACTGCTGCGCGTCGGTGGCGGGATGGGTCTCGATCCAGCCGCCCAGGGCGTCGTCGTCGGCGATCAGGCGGTCGCGCCACTGCTCGGCCTGGTGCAGCAGCGCGGTGTCCTGCGCCGGGCCGCGGTTCTGCTCGTCCAGCGCAATGCGTGCGGCATCGAGCGTGGCGGCGTCGAGCTTGCGCATCAGCTTGCCGATGTACTGCATCTGCCGGCGCCGACCCTCGAAGTTCGTGATGCGCCTGGCCTCCGCCAGGGCGTCGATCAGGCCGTCGGGCAGCTCCAGCCGTGCGAGCAGGTCGGCGCGCAAGGTCATCAGCGCTTCGCCCAGGGCCTGCAGGTCGGCGCTTTCGCGCTTGAGGTCGGTCTTGCTGACCTCGATGCCGCCCTTGAGCTCGCGCTTGAGCTCCTGGTCGAGTTCGCTGCCTTCGGCCACGAAATGGCCGCGGACGAAGTAGCCTTTTTTGGGTTTGCGGGGCATGTCGGGAATGGAATGGGTCGCCCGTCCTTCATTGGAGGGCGTCGCTATGATTGTCCCCCACATGACCTCTTCCTCCTCCCGTGCCGACAGCGGCTTCGCCTACAGCCGCGATTTCTTCGAAAACCTGGTCGACACCGCCCTGGCCCATGCCAAGAAGCTGGGTGCCACCGACGCGGGTGCCGAAGCCTCCGAGGGTTGCGGCCTGTCGGTGTCGGTGCGCAAGGGCGAGTTGGAGAACGTCGAGCGCAACCGCGACAAGTCGCTGGGCGTGACGGTCTACGTGGGCAACCGGCGCGGCAACGCGAGCACCTCCGACTTCTCCGAGGCGGCGATCGCTCAGACGGTGCAGGCCGCCTACGACATCGCGCGCTTCACCGCCGAAGACCCGGTGGGCGGCCTGCCCGACGAAGCCGACATCGCCAAGGACCATCCCGAACTCGACCTCTTCCATCCCTGGGCGGTCACGAGCGAGGAAGCCGCCAAGATGGCGCTCGAATGCGAGTCGGCCGCGCTGTCGACCGACAAGCGCATCACCAACAGCGAAGGCGCGGGCGTCTCGGCACAGCAGAGCCACTTCTTCAGCGCCCACACGCACGGTTTCCGCGGCGGCTATGCCAGCTCGCGCCATTCGATCTCGGTGGCGCCCATCGCCGGCAAGGGCGACGACATGCAGCGGGACGCCTGGTACAGCTCCATGCGCTCGGCCGACGAGCTGGCCAGTCCCGAGGCCGTGGGCCGCTACGCCGCCGAGCGGGCCTTGAGCCGGCTGAAGTCGCGCAAGATCAAGACCACCGAATGCCCCGTGCTCTTCGAGTCGCCGCTCGCGGCCGGGCTGCTCGGTGGCCTGGTGCAGGCCACCAGCGGCGGCGCGCTGTACAGGCGCAGCACCTTCCTGCTCGACTCGCTCGGCAAGCCGGTTCTGCCGAAGCACATCGACGTGCTGGAAGACCCGCACGTGCCGCGCGGCAAGGGCAGCTCGCCCTTCGACGACGAGGGCGTGGTCACGCGCCGGCGCAAGGTGGTGGAGGCCGGCCGGCTCGAAGGCTATTTCCTGTCGACGTACTCGGCCCGCAAGCTGGGCATGAAGACCACCGGCAACGCCGGCGGTTCGCACAACCTCACCCTCAGCTCACGCCTGACGAAGGCGGGCGACGACCTCGACGAGATGCTGCGCAAGCTGGGCACGGGCCTGTTCGTCATCGAACTGATGGGCCAGGGCGTGAACTACGTGACCGGCGACTATTCGCGCGGCGCGAGCGGGTTCTGGGTCGAGAAGGGGCGCATCGCCTATCCGGTGCAGGAGATCACCATCGCCGGCAACCTCAAGGACATGCTGATGGGCATCGAGGCCGTGGGCGCCGACGCCTACAACTACGGCGCCAAGACCACCGGTTCGCTGCTGGTCAACCGGATGAAGGTCGCCGGGTCCTGATGGGCCGCCGGGCCGTCACGGCCCGACGTGTGCGCATGTGCGCGGTTCAGGGCGCCAGAGCGGCCCGCACCCGCTCGATGGCCTGGCGGTAGGGCAGAGCGAAGCCGTCCAGCGGCTCGTCGGCCGACAGCCAGCGGAAGGCGAAGACCAGGCCTTCCTCCTCGGGGCTGCCGACGGCAACGTGCTCAAAGTGCTCGGGCCAGGCGGCATCGCTGCGCATCAGAAACAGGTGCCAGCGCTGGTCGTGGTCATGGCGGTTGCCTTCCTCTCCGCCGGCGCAGAAGCGGTCCAGCGTGCCCAGCGGCTCGAGCGGGCCCTCGAAGCGGATGCCCGACTCCTCGAGCAACTCGCGGCGCACGGCGTCTTCGGGGTGCTCGCCGGGCTCGATGGTGCCCTTGGGCAGCTGCATGCCGCGGTCGCCGGGGTGGTCGAACACCAGCAGCCGCCCCCGCGAGTCCACAAGGCATGCGCAGGCCTTGCCGATCGGCTCGATGGCCTCGGGCATGGCGTCGTTCAGCCGCCAGCCAGGGCCGCCTTGACGGCCGCGCTGACCTGGCCCATCTCGGCCTTGCCGGCCAGGCGGGTCTTGACCACACCCATGACCTTGCCCATGTCGCCAAGTCCCTTGGCACCCAGCTCCGCCACGATGGCCTTGACCTCGGCGGCCACCTCCTCGGCGCTCATGCGCTGGGGCAGGTAGGCCTCGATGACCTTGATCTCGGCGGCTTCCTTGTCGGCGAGTTCGGTGCGGCCGGCCTGCGTGAAGGCGGCGATCGAGTCCTTGCGCTGCTTGATCATCTTGTCGATCACGCCCACGATCGCGGCGTCGTCCAGCTCGATGCGCTCGTCGACTTCCTTCTGCTTCACGGCGGCGAGCAGCAGGCGGATGGTGGCCAGCCGTTCGGATTCCTTGGCGCGCATCGCGGCCTTCATGTCGTCGCTGATCTGTTGCTTGAGGCTCATGGTCTTCCTTCAGGGGTCCGGTGGACGGGCGAAAAACGAAAAGGCCGCGACAGGTTACCCGGCGCGGCCTTCAGGTCACTGGCGGGGCCAGTGCCGGCGTGATCAGTACAGCTTCTTGGGCAGCTGCATGCTGCGCACGCGCTTGTAGTGGCGCTTCACGGCCGCGGCCTTCTTGCGCTTGCGCTCGGCGGTCGGCTTTTCGTAGAACTCGCGGGCACGCAGGTCGGTCAGCAGGCCGAGCTTCTCGATCGTGCGCTTGAAGCGGCGCAGGGCGACGTCGAAGGGCTCGTTTTCTTTAACGCGGATGGTGGTCATGGATACAAACAGTCTGTTGAATTTGGCCGGGGAAGATCGGGCCCCGCGCCGGGTGTCCTCAACTGAAATCGTGTATGGCCCGCTGAGGGAAGGCCGAAGTTAGCCCGCGATTATAGCTTTTTTGTGGGGCCGTCCGTCCCCTTGAGTCTCACCTGGGCTTGAGCGCCTGCGCGCAGGCATGCGCGCTCGCCCAGGCCCACTGGAAGTTGTAGCCGCCCAGCCAGCCAGTCACGTCGACCACCTCGCCGATGAAGTGCAGGCACGGCTGCCTCGTGGCTTCCAGCGTCTGCGACGACAGTTCGCGCGTGTCGACGCCGCCGGCCGTCACCTCGGCCTTCTTGTAGCCCTCGGTGCCGTCGGGCGTGATCTCCCAGCGGACGATGCGCTCCGCGAGCCGCGCCAGTGCCTTGTCCGCCGCTTCGTTGATCGGGCGCTGCAGGGCCGGGTCTTCGCCTACCCAGGCCTCGGCCAGGCGCGAGGGCACGAGCGCCGCCAGTTCGTTGGCGATGCGCTTGCGCGAGTCGCGCTTGGCTGCGTTCAGCGCGGCACCCACGTCTACGCCCGGCGCGAAGTCGATCGCCAGCGGCGTGCCGGGCTGCCAGTAGCTGGAGATCTGCAGCACCGCCGGCCCCGACAGGCCCCGGTGCGTGAACAGCAGGTCTTCCAGGAAAACGGTACGGGTCTTCTTGCCGCCGGTGGCGATTTCCACGGGCAGCGCCAGGCCTGCGAGGCCCGCGTAAGGCGCCCAGGCCTCGCCGCCGAAGGTCAGCGGCACCAGCGCCGGCCTCGGCTCGACCACGCGCAGGCCGAACTGCCTGGCGATGCGGTAGCCGAAATCGCTCGAGCCCAATGGCGGAATCGACAGGCCGCCGGTCGCGATCACCACCTGTCGCGCGACGGCGGTGCCCCGATCGCTATCGATTTGATAGCTGCCTGCGCCCGCCTCGTCTGCGCTGGAGGCAGAAAATGCCACTGAACGCACGGCGCAGGGCTGCCAGCGCTCGGCGCCGCCGTCAGCGCATTCGGCCAGCAGCATGTCGATGATCTGTTGCGACGGGCCGTCGCAGAAGAGCTGACCCTTGTGCTTCTCGTGCCAGGCGATGCCATGGCGCTCGACCAACGCAATGAAGTGCTGCGGCGTGTAGCGTGCCAGGGCCGAGCGGCAGAAGTGCGGGTTGTCGCCGACGAAGTGCCGTTGCGGCGCGCGCGGGTCCAGGTCGCGGTTCGTGAAGTTGCAGCGCCCGCCGCCCGAGATGCGGATCTTCTCCGCCACCCGCTCGCTGTGGTCGATGACCAGGACCTTCAGTCCGCGCTGCCCGGCCTGCGCGGCGCAGAACAGGCCGGCGGCGCCGGCGCCGACGATCACGACGTCGAAGAAAGCGGCGGCGGCACGGTCGGGGTTCGGCATCGGCTGGATTCGCGTCCTGGGTGGGAAGGGCGCAGGTCAGGCGAACAAGGCCTTGGCGCCCGAGGTGGCGATCTGCAGCCCGACGCAGAAGATGAAGAAGGCGATCAGCCGGTTGAAGATCTGCTCGCCGCGCGATCCCAGGTAGTGCTGCAGGCGCTGCGTGTTGAGGTAGAAGAAGTAGACCATGGCGCACATGACGACGATCGCCAACTGGATCGCGCCGAGGTTCAGCAGGGTGCGCTCCCAGGTTTCGGACGCGCCATGGGCGCTCAGCGTAAGAAGCACTGAGATCGTGCCGGCGCCGGTGGTGAGCGGGAAGGTCAGCGGGTAGAAGAGCTGGTCGTCGATGTCGGTGCGCTGCGCCGGTGCGGCCGCATCGTCGGCCGGCTCGCTCTTTTTCTTGTCGGACGCCAGGAATTCCCAGCCCATCTTGCAGATCATGATGCCGCCCCCGAGCTGCACCACCGGGATCGAGAGGCCGAAGAGCTTCAGGATCCACCCGCCCGCCACCAGCGTCACGGTGCACAGGCAGAAGGCGTACAGCGTGATGAGCCCGACCGCGCGGCGCCGGCCGGACGGGTCCAGCAGTGCGAGGGACGGCATGACCACGAAGGCCGTCCCCACCGGATTGACCACCGGGAACAGCGCCACCACGCCGATGAACAGCAGGTGGATGAAGGCGTGGACGTCGGCGCTCAACGCGTGTCCGCCCCGTCGGCCGTGATGACCGGCGGCGGGTTGTACTTGAGGTGGCCGACGTAGCGCAGCGGGCGGTTCGCGGGGATCGACGGCACGTCGCCCTCGCGCATGTGCAGCAGGTCGGCCGGGCTCACCCAGCGCGGGTCGGCCGTGGTGATGGGCAGCCCGGCCTGGCGGTACGCCTCCAGCACGAACTGCGAGCAGAAGAACTGGTCGTCGCGGCTGGTGCCCAACTGCACGGTGGCCATGCCGTTGACGCAGAAGTTGCGTACCGCATCGGGCAGCAGCGGCAGTTCGCACATGCGGCGGTTGAGCACGAAGGGAGCCTGCAGCAGCACGCCGCCCGTGTTGTAGCGAGTGCCGACCTGCGACACCGCCCAGGCGCGCATCTGCTCGGCGTGAGAGGGCGTCACACCCGGCAGCCGGAAGGCGACCACCATCTGCTCCTCGGCCGTCACGGCCTCGAGCGGCCGGGCACGCACGCCGCTGCCCACCGCCTCGGCGACCTGCCCATCGCCGAGATAGAGCACGGCATGGCTCACCGGCGCGAAGGTGCCCAGGCGGATGCCGAAGGAATTCACCGTGGCGACGGATGTCAGCAGGATGTCGCCCGGCTCCAGCACCGCAGCGCTCACCAGCTCGCCGCCGTTGCCGGGCGCGATGCCCGAATGCTGGAAACGCACCCCCAGCGGCGCCTCGGCCGAAGGCGCCTGGATGCGCGAAGCGCAGCCGGCGAGGCCAACGACCAGGCCGACCAGCAGCGCCGCCGCACCTGCGCAGGCGCCGAAGAAGCCGCGCATCTCAGCCCTTCCAGACAAAGGGGAACTTCAGTTGCTTGAAGAAGCCGTTGGGCACGTAGTCGCCCACCACGCCATAGCGCTCGGGCCAGAGCCGGTCGCTCTTCACGGCCGTGCCGAAGAGATAGTCCAGGAAGGCGTAGTGCGCCGCGTAGTTCTTGTCGATCGCCTCGTCGTCCTGGCTGTGGTGCCAGTGGTGGAAGTTGGGCGTGACGATGAGGTAGCGCAGCGGCCCCAGGCGCACGCTGACGTTGCAGTGGTTGAACACCGCCTGGAAGCCGACCACCACGATGTACGCGTCGATCACTTCCTTGGAGAAGCCCAGCACGTAGATCGGCGCCAGCACCAGCGTGCGGGTGATGAGCAGCTCCAGGATGTGCTGGCGCGAGCCGGCCATCCAGTCCATGCTCTTGACGCTGTGGTGCACGGCGTGCAGGCGCCACAGCAGCGGAACCTCATGGTAGGCGCGGTGCGTCCAGTACTGCACCAGGTCGGCCACCAGGATGATCAGCAGCAGCCCGGCCCAGAAGGGCAGGTTGGCAATCCAGCCGCGGATGCCGTCGTTGGCCGCCCAGCCGAAGAACTTGTGCACCAACAGGTTGGTCGCCAGCAGCACGAAGCCGACGATCATGTGGTTGACGATGAAGTGGTGGAAATCGGTCTGCCACTCGGCGCGGAAGATCGGCTGGTCCTTGCGGTGGGCGAACAGCTTCTCGATGAAGATGAAGATCAGCGACGAACCCAGCAGGTCGAGGATGAACCAGTCCAGCCCGATGTAGGGCGTGCCGTCGGGGAAGTTCGGGTCCACGTTCACCTTGTGGCCGCCCAGCAGCGCGGCCGCCGCCACCAGCAGGAAGGCGAAGGACGAAAGCCAGCGTGTGCGGTTGAAGACGATGTTCACCAGCGCCAGTCCGCCCGCGATGACCATGGCCGTGAGCAGCACGTAGCGCATCGCGTCCACGTCGTAGCTCTTGCGCAGCTCGGGCGTGGTGAGGTACTGCGGGAAATGGAAGGCCAGTACCCCGAGGAAGCACAGGATCCCCAGGCTGAGCGCGATCACGCCGGTGACCAGGCCCTTGCCGCGTTCCAGTTCCCCGTGGCTCTCGGCCAGGTGGTTGAGTTTGTCGATGTCCAGCATGTCCGCCCCCTTGCCCGTGCCGCCGGGCGCGGCCAGGATTCTAGGCGCGCCTTCAGGTCGCGGAAGGCGCGTGCCGCGCCTGCAGTCCGGCCAGCGGCCCCGGCGTCATCAGCAATTGCGGCAGCTCGCGCAGGGCCGGCAGCGCCAGGTAGCCGTGCAGGTGGTGGAAATCCGGATCCGTGCCCAGCAGTTCGCCCAGTGCGGCCGGATCGTCCGGGAGCGTGCCTGCGACGGCGCGGTCGGCCAGACGCGCGCTCAGGTACGCGAGCGCGAATTCGGCGGCGCGCCCGGGCGGTGCTGCATCGACCGGTGTCACCAGCAGACGATCGATCCAGGCCACCTCGTCGATCAGGTCGGTCGGCAGCTGCCAACCCTGCATCAGCAGGCGACCGAGTTCGGCGGCCGGCAGACCGAGCACCTGTTGCTGATCGCGGACGCGCGGCAGCAAGGCGTCGGGCTGCGCCAGTCGCTCGCCCGGGTAATGGCGGACCTGCAGCAGCACGGCGGCGAGGTGGCCGGTGAAGGACAGCAGCACCAGCGTGGACGCATTGGCAGGATCGGGCCACGACAGCCGTTGGGCGAGCTGCTGGGCCAGCTCGCTGCCCAGCGTGCTGGCCTCGCCCAGCGCCTCGAAGCTTCGTACCGCCTGCGGGTCGTCGGACTTGAAGGACTCGTCCAGCAGGTAGCGCAGGCAGATGTTGCGCACCGCGGTCATGCCCAGTAGGGTGATTGCCTGGCCGATCTTGGTCACCGTGCCTGCCACTCCGTAGGCGGGCGAGTGCACCCGTGCCAGCACCTTGGCAGCCACCAGCGGCTCGTTACGGACCAGCTCGGCCAGATCGCTCGAATTGGCCTTCCAGATGAAGTCGTGGGACAGCAGTTGGTGCAAGGCACGCGGCGGTCGTGGAATGGATCGCAGTGCCTGCGCATGCCGTTCGAGCACCGGCGCGGGCAGGTCACGCGGCGTTTCCCACCGGAATTCCGCAAGCGCATCGGGCAGTGCCCGCGGCGCGAAGGTCGGAGGCCGCTCCGCGGTCGGTACGGGCGAGGCCGACACGGGCGTGGCGCGCGCAGGCGCCGCCGCAGTGCCGCGAGGCGTGCGCAGCGACGCAGCGCGACGGCTGCGTCCAAAGGCCCAACCGGCAGCGGCCAGGCCTGCGGCCCCCACTGCAAATCCCATCCAGCTTCCCGTCATGTGCGTCCTTCATGGTGGCTCGGAGGCGGCCGGACGGCGGACCGGCGTCGCGGCCTCGCCCGGCCGGCGCCGGTCTCCACGGATATCGGCACGAACGCGCGAAAGTTGAGCGGGACGCCGCCTTCAGTCCACCTGCGCGCCCGACTGGCGTACCAGTTCACCCCATTTGCCCGCTTCTCGGACGCCGAAGGCAGTGAACTCATCGCCGTGGGTGTTGATGCCTTCCAGACCCTGCGATGTGAGCCGCGCCTGGGTCTCGGGTGCGCCCAGCGCGGACCGCGTCGCCTCGCGCAGCCGCGCCAGCACCGGGGCCGGCGTCGCGGCCGGTGCGTAGACCATGAACCAGGCCACCAGATCGAAGGGCTGGCCGGTCTGTGCCTGAAGCGTCGGCACCTCGGGCGCGGCCTGGCTGGGCCTGGCGCTCGACACCCCCAGCGCCCGCAGCTTGCCGGCCTTGATCTGCGGCAGCACCGCGGCCGGGTGGTAGAACATGAACTGCACCTGGCCGGCCATCACGTCCGACAGGCCGACCGCGCCGTCCTTGTAGGGCACGTGCACCATCTGGCCGCCCAGGACGCGGCGCAGCAGGTCGCCCGCCAGATGGCCCGAGGTGCCGTTGCCGGCCGATGCGAAGCTGATGCCGGGCGCGCGCGCCGAGGCGGCGCGCAGGTCCTGCAGCGACTGGAAGGGCGAGCCCGCCGCGACGACCAGAAGCGTCGGCGTCTGGCCCACGAAGCCCAGGGGCGAAAAATCCCGTGCCGCGTCGTAGGGGAGCTTGCGGTAGAGGGCAGGATTGATTGCATGCGTGCCGACGGTCCCCATGACCAGCGTGTAGCCGTCGGCCGGCGCGCGCGCCACGGCTTCGGTGCCGATCACGCCGCCGCTGCCGGCGCGGTTCTCGACCACCACCGTCTGGCCCAGTTGCCGGCCCATCGCCTCGGCCACCACGCGGGCCACGGTGTCGGTGGAGGTGCCGGGGCCGAAGGGCACGACCATGCGCAGGGGGCGCGTCGGGAAGTCGGCGGCCGCCTGGGCCTGGGCAGCCGAGGGCAGCATCGCGGCCAGCGCCGGCCAGGCGGCGCGCAGCAGGGCGCGACGAGCGGATTGAAAGCGCATCGATGTCTCCTCGTGGTGTCGTTCAGTGGCCGGCCTGGGCCCCACCGCCGACCATGCGGCCGATGCGCCCCGGACGCGTGCTGCTGACGAGCGTGTGAAGAAAGGGGCGGGACGACGCGGTCACCGGCTCATTCCCGTTGCGGCGCCAGGCGGAAGTCATACTGCGCGGTCCAGTAGGGCACGGCCATCGTGCGGCCGCCCTCCGCGCCGGCCGGCTTCTTCTCGAAGGGCACGACCAGCGCCGGCCGCACGCCGAACACCACGTCGGTGTCGAGGTACGGGCTGTCGGCGACGAACAGGTGCGTCGTCACCGGCACGTGGCCCGGTGCCGAGACGATCATGTGGATGTGGCCGGGCCGGTTGGGGTCGCGGCCCAGGCGGTCGATCATGCGGCCCACCGGCCCGTCCATCGGGATCGGGTAGTAGCTCGGCCGGATCGACCAGAACCAGTAGCGGCCCTCGGCGTCGGTGCGGATGCGGCCGCGGGCGAGCATCTGGTCGTTGCCTTCCATCTGCATGTCGTAGACCCCTTCGCCGTCGCCCGACCAGATGTCCAGCAGCGCACCGGCCAGCGGCCGGCCTTCGGTGTCGAGCACGCGGCCGCTGTAGAAGGCCGGCTCGCCCGGCACGCCTTCACCGAGGTCGTCGCCCAGCGCACGCTCCGGTGCGCCCTCCCAGTAGTAGGGGCCCTGCACCGTGGCCTCGGTCGCGGGCGTCGCGCCGGTGGCGGAGGCGCGCGACTGCGCCAGTGCCACCACCAGCATCGACACCCCGAGCGTGTCCGACAGAAGGATGAACTCCTGCCGCTTCGGGTCGCAGGTCTTGCCGGTGGCGGTGAGGAACTCGATGGCCTGGATCCATTCCTCCGGCTGCAGGTCGACCGCGCGCACGAAGTCGTGCAGGCGCGTGACGAGCTCGCTCATGATGTGCTTGAAGCGCGCATCCTTGGCGCCTTCGAGGGTGGCGAGGACTTCGCGCGTGAGTTCGGGCGCGCAGGCCTGGGGCGTGTGGGTGCTCATGGGTGTGTCTCCGTCTTCGTCATGGGTGTCGTCCGCGGGCCGGTAGCATCGGCCTCCCGCCCGCGCGCGCCGCGATCTTCATGGAACTGCGTCATCTCCGCTATTTCGCTGCCCTGGCCGAGTGCCTGAACTTCACGCGCGCCGCGCAGCGGATGCACGTCACGCAGTCCACGCTCTCGCACCAGATCCGCCAGCTCGAGGAGGAACTGGGGCGGCCGCTGTTCGACCGCATCGGGCGCAAGGTGCTGCTGACCGAGGCGGGGGAGTCCTTCCTCGGCTATGCCGCCAAGGCGCTGCGCGAGGTGGACCAGGGCCTCAACGAGCTGCGCAGCGGCTCGGCGGCGCTGAGCGGCGAACTGCGCATCGGGGCCACGCCCACCTTCAGCATGGAGTTCCTGCCCGAATGCCTGGCGCGCTTCATGGCCCGGCATCCGGAGGTCAAGATCGTGGCGGAAGAACTCTCGGCGCAGGACATCGCCAGCGGCCTGCTGGCCGAGCGGCTGGACCTGGGCGTGTCGTACCAGCCGGCCGAGACCGACGCGCTGTGGTTCGAGCCGCTGCGCAGCGAGGAGATGGTGCTGGTGGTCGGCCGGTCGCACCCCTTCGCCCAGCGCAGGCGCGTGCGTATGGTCGAACTGCACCGCCAGCCCCTGGTGCTGCTCACACCCGGCTTCGCCACGCGGCGGCTGCTCGACGAGTGCTTCCGCCACTGCGGCGCCGAGCCGCTGGTGGCGGTGGAGATGAATGCGGTGATGCCGATGCTCGGCCTCGTGGCTCGCACGGGGCTGGCCACCATCGTGTCCGAACACGCCCTGCCGGTGCGTGAGGACCTCGCGGCCGTGCCGCTGGAAGAGCCCACGCCCGTGCGCACGCCCGGCCTGCTGTGGAAGCAGCGCCCGCGCCAGAGCGCCGCCCTGCGTGCGCTGGCAGCCGAGATCCGCCGCATGGCGCTGCGTCGCAGCCGCCGGGCGGCCGACCCAGAAGACGCCCCCGGCGCAACCTGAGCAACGGGCCATCGCCGCCTCAGCGCCCGGCCTGCAGGCGCCCGCGCAGCGGGCCCAGCACCTCTTCGTTGTCCTGGCCCAGCAGCGGCGGGGCGCTCACCTCGAGGCTACGTTCACCGTCGAAGCTCACGGGCGAGCGCACCGTGCGCCAACGCCCGCCTTCGGGGTGCGGCGCGTCGATGGTCAGCTGCAGGTGTTTGGCCTGCGGATCCTCCAGCGCTTCGCTGGTGTCGTACATGGGCGCGTGCGGCACGTCCAGTGCCTCGAGGCGCGCGCACCAGTGCGAACGCGGATGCTGCGCGAAGGCCTCGCCCAGGATGCGGATCAGCGCGTCCTGGTGGGCGATGCGACCTTCGCGGTCGGCAAAGCGCGGGTCCTTGAAGATGTCGGGGCGCTCGATCGCATCGGCCAGGCCTTGCCAGAACTTCTCGGGCGATGACATGTGCAGCGCGATCCATTCGCCGCCCTGGCACTCCAGCACATAGGACTGCGACACGCTGGGCCGGCTGAAGGGGCCCATCACCTCGCCTTCGGAGAAGTAGTGCGTGAAGGCGTCGAGGTTGAAGTGGCACATCGCCTCCAGCATCGACACCTCGACGCGGCGGCCGACGCCGGTGCGCTGGCGCTCCAGCAGCGCGCCGAGGATGCCGTAGGCGGCATAGAAGCCGGTCATCGCGTCGGCCAGCGCCGGGCCCACCACGCGCGGGTTGGCCGGGTTGATCAGCAGCCGCAGGTAGGCGCTCGCGGCCTGTGCGACCGTGTCGTAGGCCGGTCGCCCGGCGGCAGGGCCATCCTGGCCGAAGCCGCTGATCGCGCAATACACCAGCCGCGGGTTCAGGCCGTGCAGCCGCTCCCAGCCCGCGCCCAGACGATCGGCCGCGCCGGGCCGGAAGTTCTGCAGGTACACGTCGGCGCCGCGCACCAGTTCGTCGAAGGCGGCAGCGTCCTCGGCGTTCTTGGTGTTGAGCGTGATGCTCTTCTTGTTGCGGTTGTAGGTCTGGAAATGCGGGCTGTACAGCCCGCCGCGGAAGGCGCGGAACGGGTCGCCGCTGCCTGGCTGTTCGATCTTGATCACCTCGGCGCCCAGGTCGGCGAGCAGCATGCCCGCCGCCGGGCCGGTGATGAAAGTGCCCTGTTCGAGCACCGTGACGCCTTCGAGTACTTTGGCCATGAACGATGTGTGTGGAAGCGGGTCAGTCGAGCCGGATGTTGCGGGCCTTGACGATGCGGCCGTAGATGTCGGAATCGCGCCGCACCATGGCGGCCATCTCGTCGCGGCTCGCGCCCAGCGGCTCGGAGTTGAGGTCGGTGATGCGCTTGCGCATCTCGGGGTCCTGGCTGGCGGCCAGGAAGGTGGCGTGCAGCCGCTCCACGATGGCCGGCGGCGTGGCGGCCGGCGCCCACAGCCCGTGCCACGACATCATCGACAGCTGCGGCACCTGCTCGGCGAAGGTTGCGACGTTGGGCATCGCCGGATGGCGTGCCGGGCCCGAATAGGCCAGCGCCTTGACCTTGCCCGAGGCAATGAGCGGGTAGGCCGAGGCCATCGGCTCCAGCACCAGGTCCACCTGGCCGCCGATCAGCTCCGGCACCGGCGTCGTGCGGTAGGGCACGTGGATCATGTGGGTCTTGGTCTCGTCCTTGAACCATTCCATGATCAGGTGCGAGGGGCTGCCGGCGCCGTACGAGGCGTGCGTGATAGTCCCCGGTTTCGCACGCGCCTGTTCCAGCAGCGCCTGCAGCGAGTCGGCCTTGAAGCTCGGCCCGGCGATCAGCACCAGGCCCTGGCGCATGGTGGTGGCCAGCGGCACCAGGTCCTTCTCGGCGTCGAAGGGCAGCTTGCCGTAGATCGACGGATTGATGGTGAAAGCCGTGGACACGTTGTAGAGCACGGTGTACCCGTCGGCCGGCGCCTTGGCCACGGCGTCGGTCGCCAGGTTGCCGGCCGAGCCGGGCTTGTTGTCGATCACGAAGGGCGTGTTGAGCTTGCGCGAGGCGTATTCGCCGTACATGCGCGCGAACACGTCGGGCGGCGTGCCGGCCGCGAAGCCGACCACGATGCGCACCGGCTTGTTGGGCCACGCCGCAGTCTGTGCATGCGACGGTGAGAGGGCGGCCAGGGCCAGGCCGGCGGCCGCGAGGGCTGCTGGGAATTTCATGG
Source organism: Xylophilus ampelinus (assembly GCF_901875635.1). GTDB lineage: Bacteria > Pseudomonadota > Gammaproteobacteria > Burkholderiales > Burkholderiaceae_C > Xenophilus. Next base: position 30,481 of record NZ_CABFMN010000119.1, read on the forward strand.
TTCTTGTCTCCTGTGTTGTCTGTCTTGCCGGATGCGGTCTCGGTCAGCCGCCGCTGGCCGCGGGCGGCCCGTCGTAGACCACCTCGCGCGTCGCCTGGTACGACAGCGCGAAGCCGATGCCCTGCTGCAGCTCCTCGTTGAGGTGCGCGATCAATCCCGCGGTGCGCGCCAGGATGGGCACGCCCTTGAGGGCGGTCACCGGGTAGCCGACGTCGAGCAGCACCGCCGGGATGGCCGCCGACACGTTGAGCTTCAGGTCGCGGCCGAGCACCGCCGGCAGCACCGCCTCGACGGCCTCGGCGATGGCGACGAAGCGCCCGCGCACGCCGTTCGCCTCGGCCACGCCGAACAGTGCGTCGACGCGCGCGTCGCGCTCCTTGTGCAACGGATGGCCGTAGCCCGGCACGGGCTGACCCTTCTCGCGCCACGCCCGCACCACCGCCTCGGCGGCGGCGCCCAGGTCGCCGTCGTTGCCCGCGCGCTGGTCGACTTCCACGAACATGCGCCCTGCCGTCTCCGACGCGCCGAGGATCACCGAGCCGCAGCCCAGGATGCCGGCCGCCACCGCGCCCTGCAGCGCGTCGGGCGCGGCGGCCAGCGTCATGCGGCTCGCTTGGACGCTGGGCACCAGGCCGTGCTCGGCGATGGCGACCAGCGTCGCGTTCAGCACGGCCGAGGCGGCGGGGCTGGGCATCTCGCCGGTGACCAGCAGGTGGAAGTAGTCGGCGAAGCCGATGCGGCCGATGAGTTCCTTGCTCAGGTCACGGCCGCGCACTGTGATGCTGTGTGCGTCCGAGGTCGAGATGGCGGTGCGAACCACCGTGGCCTTGCCGATCTTCATGTTCAGGTCCGTTGCGAATTCGGCGCGAACGGTAGCCCATGGAGACGACGATCAGAAATGATGTTTTTCGATGCTTTCGATCGATGACATCGATGCAGCGGCGCGGCCGGCCGCCAGGGTGAGGACGGCGCCGCCTACAGCGGCGCCTGCCGTGCATCAGGTCCCGAAGTCGCGCGCGGGCGCTGGCTGGGCCAGCGCCTGCACGCCCAGCAGCACGTCGCCCACCACGATGACAGAGGGGCTGCCCAGGCCCGAGGCGGCGAGGTCGTGGTCCAGCGCGCCCAGCGTGCTCAGCAACTGCTGCTGGTGCGGCAGCGTGGCGTGCTGCACCACCGCCACCGGCGTCGAGGCCGGCAGGCCGCCGTCGAGCAGTGACGCGCGGATGTGCGTGGCGCCGGCCACGCCCATGTAGACCACCAGCGTCAGCCGGGCATCGCGCGCAGCAGCGGCGAGCTGGCGCCAGTCGGTCGCGTCGTGGCGGGCACGCTCGCCGGCCTTGGCGTGGCCGGTCACGAACACCACGCCCTGCGCATGGTCGCGATGCGTCAGCGGCACGCCCAGCGCCGTCACGGCGGCCAGGCCGGCGGTGATGCCGTTGACCACGCGGCATTCGATGCCGGCCTCGCGCAGGTGCTCCACCTCCTCGCCGCCGCGGCCGAAGATGAAGGGGTCGCCGCCCTTGAGGCGCACCACGTGCTCGCCCTCGCGCACGGCGGTGATCATGAGCTTCTCGATGAAGGCCTGCGGCGTGCTCTTGCATCCGCCCCGCTTGCCCACGTGCACGATGCGCGCGCCGGGGCGTGCCCAGGCCAGGATTTCGTCGTTGACCAGGTCGTCGACGAACAGCACAGTGGCCGCCTGGATCGCCTTGACGGCCTTGAGCGTGAGCAATTCAGGATCGCCAGGTCCGGCGCCTACGAGGGTGCAACTGCCGGCGTTCATCGAAGGGTTGGAGGAGGTCATGCGAGGCTCGCGAGGTGGACGATGTGCCGCACCTGGGCGGCGATGGGGTCGGGCACGGGCAGGTCGCCGGCCAGCACGCGGCGCGTGTAGTCGGCCGTCGCATCGACGTCGATGGCCGTGGGCAGGCCCGGCACATCTGCCTGCGTGCCGGGCGCCTGGGCCTGCAGCACGCAGGGCGCGCCGCGCACGAACCCGTCGATCTGCGGCGTGCGGCGCGGGTCGCTCACCACCTCGCCTTCGAGTCCGCGCGAGAGCTGGGCGGTCATGCCCAGCAGCGCGAACAGTTCGGTCATCACGGTGGCGAAGGCCGGGTGCGTGTAGCTGCCGACCACCACCTGCGGGCCGTCGACCGGTTGCATGAGCTTGACCACGCTGTGCCCCGCGTTGCGCAGGCCGACCACGCGGCGCACGTCGAGCAGGCGCTTCAGGCCCGGGTTCAACAGCGCCGTCTCGACCACGGCCACTTCGCCGTTTGCTATCTTTTCGATAGCGGGTCGCGCAGGTGTATCAAGCGTTTCGAGCACTTTTGATGCCAAAACCCGGCTGGACTCGGTGGCGCTGCCATGCACCAGCACCGGCAGCCCTTCGCGGGCCAGCAGCAGCGCCAGCAGGGGCGTGAGCACCGGCAGCTTGCGCGCGCCGTTGTAGCTGGGCAGCACGACCACCGGCCGATCGCTGGCCGGCAGTTTCGCCAGACGCGCGTGCGTCGCGTCGAGGAAGCCCGCCATCTCCTGCGTGGTCTCGCCCTTCACCCGCATGGCCAGGCAGAAGGCGCCCACCTCCAGGTCGGTGACCTGGCCGTCGAGGATCTGGCCGAAGAGGTCGGCCGCCTGCTCGCGCTCCAGCGGCTTGGCGCCGCGTGCGCCGCGGCCGATGTCCTTGATGTAGTGCGCGATGCTGCCCATGGGGGTGCCGATTGTCCCGCAGGCCTTATGCCCGTTCGCGGGGTCGCTTATGCCGTCCGGCGGGGGAATGCGGGCATTCATGGCCGTCTCTCTCAGGCGGCCTCTGGCAGCGCTGCCGGCACGATGCGCACCATGCGCTGCAGCTCGGGCACGCAGGAGCCGCAGTTGGTGCCGCACTGGAGCGCGCCCTGCAGCTGCGCCAGCCGCGCCGCGTCGCTGCCGGCGCAGCGGGCCAGCGTGCCGGCGATGGCGGTCTCGCTCACGCCGAAACAGCTGCACACCGTCCTGCCGCGCGCCGCGACCGCCACCGGCGCCGTGGGCTGGAAGGACAGCAGCTGGCGGCCGAAGTGCTGCGCGGGCAGCTGGTCCTGCAGCAGGGCCTTGATCCACGCTTCGGCGCGCGTGTCGCCGGCCAGCAGCAGTCCCACCACGTGGGCGGCGTCGCCGGCCGCCGCCCCGCGCCGCAGGCGCACGGCGCGGCGCTGCCGGCGCGCGGGATCGGCATAGCGCAGGGTGTCGCCGTCGCCCAGGCCCAGCAGGCGCTCGATCTCTGCCAGCACCGCCTCGGGCGGCGCCTCCTGCGCAGCGGCCCGCAGCAGCACGCCGGTGGGCTGCGCCGCGCCGTCCTTCAGCGCACCCGGCGCACCGAAGGGCACGCAGCTGAAGAAGGGCAGCGACTCGACCTGCGCTCGCAGCGCCTCGCGCGCCGCCAGCGCCTGCCCGGGCGGCAGCCAGGCCATGCCCAGCATCGTCCAGGGCAGCTCGGCGCGGGCGATGCGCACGGCCGTGTGCTTGAGCTCGGGCTGCTTGGAGACGGGGCAGTGCTCGGGCGTGGTGAGCCCGTTGACGCCGGCCATCGGCCGCCCGTCGCTGCCGCGGCCGCCGATGAATTCGGGGCCCCAGTGCATGGCGATGAAGGCCTGCGAGGGCGCGAGTTCGGCGCTGGCGGCCACCGGCACCACCAGCCGGCCGTGGCGCGAGGTGATCTCGAGCAGTTCGCCCTCGGCATAGCCGCGGCGCGCCAGGTCCTGCGGGTGCATCTGCAGCACCGGTTCGGGCACGTGGCCGAAAAGGCGGCCCAGCGTGCCGGTGCGGCTCATGCCGTGCCACTGGTCGCGCAGGCGGCCTGTGTTGAGCGAGAAGGGGTACCGGTCCTCGCGCGGCTCGGCCACCGGGCGGTAAGGCGTGGCGGCGAAGCGGGCGCGGCCGTCGGCGGTCGGAAAGACGCCGTCCTCGTAGAGCCGCGCCTTGCCCAAGGCGCGTGTGACGGCCGGCAACGCGGTCGCGTTGCCGTTCCCGGTGCCGCCGCAGGACGTGTCCGTAGGACACGGCCATTGCTGCGGCGCGGATTCGAGCAGGTCGTAGCTCAGGCCGGTGATGTCGAGGTCGCGCCCGCGTGTCGATTCACGGTGCTCGTTCCAGACCTGCTCCGGCCGCTCGTAGGGAAAG
>NZ_CABFMN010000120.1 GCF_901875635.1 Xylophilus ampelinus
ACACAGCACGCACGACAAGCCGGTCAGCGCGAGCCAGCGCCGGAGAACGCAGGCCCGCGGCCGCCGCCAGCGCCCCCGCCCGTCGTGCCGGCCGATCCACAGCAACGACGGAACAAGCTCCCATCAAAAACCCAAAACAGGCCCCAACAAAGATAGTAACGAACGTGATGATTTTGGTCGCAACGCAGACGCAGCAAGGGCCAGAGACCGATTGCACTTCGCATGAAACTCAGCCGAACTCCGAAGGCCGCTCCGCCGCCAGCGCCTCCATGTGCCCACAGATCGCCCCCGGCGTGGTGAACCAGATCTCCCCCGCATCGCGTGCCTGCGCCAGGTGCTGCAGTGCACGGCGCAGGTGCCGCAGCCGATACGGCTGGCCCACGATGTACGGGTGCAGGGCCACGCCCATCACCAACGGCTGCTGGCGCGACTGCGCGCGCATCTCGTCGAAGTTGTCGATCACCATCGTGGCGAAGTCTTTCGCGTCCATCTGCCGCGCCACGATCATCGGGATGTCGTTGAGCTCCTGCGGATAGGGCACCGCCCAGAGCAGGCCGCCGCCGCGCACCCGCATGCGCGTGGGCTGGTCGTCGTGGCACCAGTTCAGCGTGTAGCGATAGCCCGTCTCGGCCAGCAGGTCGGGCGTGAGCCGCGATTCGGAAATCCACGGCGACAGCCAGCCCGTGGGCGCCGTGCCGCTCTCGCGCGCGATGCGTGCCTTGCAGCGCTCCAGCAGCGCCCGCTCGCCGGCCTCGTCGTAGTCGCCCTGCCGCTCGGCATTGCTGTGGCCGTGGCCGATCAGCTCGTCGCCGCGCGCCTGCACGGCCGACAGCAGCTCGGGGCAATGGTCGTACAGGGCGGTGTTGACCAGCGCCCCCGTCGGCAGGCCCAGCTGGTCGAAAAGTTCGAGGCAGCGCCAGGCGCCCACGCGGTTGCCGTACTCGCGCCAGCCGTGGTTCAGCACATCGGGCTCGGGCGACGCCGGGCCGATGCGCGCGCCCAGGCCGTCGCCGAAGGCGAAGTGCTCCAGGTTGAAACCCAGGTACACCGCCAGCCGCGCGCCGTTGGGCCAGGCATAGTCGGGCCGCTGCGTGATCGGCGCGTAGTCGAAGCGCTCGTGGTGGGGCAGCCGCTCGGGCCACCGCGCGCTGCGCGAGGCCTCGGTCATGCGCAGGCCTCCACGTACGGCATGTCGCGGCGCATCGTCATGGCTTCACCAGTCCCGCGCGCACCAGCAGCCATTCCGCGCTGTCGTTCCACACGTCCATCTCGGCGATGCGGCCGTGCCGCACCACATAGCGGTCCACGTAGCGGTTGCCCTCGAAGGGCGTGCCGTCGGGCCAGGCGCCGTACAGCGTCCCGCGGCTGTAGACGATGGTGTGTTCGTCGGTGCCGCCGGCCACCACCTCGGTGGCCTCGATCTTCTTCTTCACCCACGCGTAGCGCCCGGCGTTGAAGGCCGTGGCCTCGGCCGGGTGCTTCATGGGCCGGTTGCCGGTGAAGCGGATCTGCATGTCGGGCGCCACCAGCTCGGCGGCGCTCTCGGGGTCGGGGATCATGTGGCGGCGCAGGTACTCGTCGACGAGCGGTCCGGGCGCGAGGTCGGTGGGGGGCATGGGGTCTCCTGGAATCCGCGGCGCAGGGCGGGGGGCGGCCAAGTGTCACGCAAGCGGCGTGCCGCTGCGAGGCGCCCGTCGTCGGCCCCGGCACAATCCCGTGATGCGTTTTTTCAAGGACCTGAGCCTGTCGGCCTTCACCGCCGGCTTCGTCGCCGTGCTGGTGGGCTTCACCAGTTCGGTGGCCATCGTGTTCCAGGCCGCCCAGGCCTTCGGCGCCACGCCGGAGGTGATCGCCTCGTGGATGTGGGCGCTCGGCCTGGGAATGGGACTGACCACGCTGGTGCCCTCGCTGTGGCTGCGCAAGCCGGTGATGATCGCCTGGAGCACGCCGGGCGCCGCGGTGCTGGCCACGGCGGGCGCGGGCCACAGCCTGGGCGAGGCAGTGGGCGCCTTCATCGTCTGCGCCCTGCTCATCACCGTGGCCGGCGCCACGGGCTGGTTCGAGCGGGTGATGAACCGCATCCCGATGGCCATCGCCTCGGCCCTGCTGGCGGGCGTGCTGGCGCGCTTCGGCCTGGCCGCCTTCACCGCCGCGCAGACGGCGCTGCCGCTGGTGTTGCTCATGCTGGGCACCTACCTGGTGGCCCGGCGCCTGCTGCCGCGCTATGCGGTGCCGCTGACGCTCCTGGTGGCCATCGCGCACGCGGCCTGGTCCGGCCAGCTCGCCTGGGGGGCGGTGCACGCCGACTTCACCTGGCCGGTATTCATCGCGCCGGTGTTCAGCTGGCAGACGGTGGTCAGCGTGGCGCTGCCGCTCTTCATCGTCACCATGGCCTCGCAGAATCTGCCCGGGGTGGCAGCCATCCGCGCCTCGGGCTACGAGCTGCCGGTCAGCAGGCTCATCACGCTCAGCGGCCTGGCCACGCTGGTGCTGGCACCCTTCGGCGCCTTTGCGCTCAACCTCAGCGCCATCACCGCCGCCATCTGCATGGGCCGCGAGGCGCACGAGGACCCGGCCCGGCGCTACACGGCGGCCGTGAGCTGCGGGGCCATCTACGTTGTCATCGGCCTCTTCGGCGCGGCCGTCACCGGGTTGCTCACCGCCTTCCCGAAGGAGCTGGTGGCCGCCATCGCCGGGCTGGCGCTGCTGGGCACCATCGGCAACGGGCTGGCCGCGGCGGTGCGCGACGAGTCGCACCGCGAGGCGGCGCTCATCACCTTCCTGGTCACCCTCTCGGGCGTGACGATCGCCGGCATCGGCTCGGCCTTCTGGGGCGTGGTGGCCGGTGCCATCGCGCTGGCGGTCCAGCAAGTGGGCCGAAAGGCCGCCGCCGGCAAGGACATCGCGCCTGCGTGCAAGATGGCGCTCGACAAGAAAACCGAAGCCGCCAAGGCTGCCGCGAAATGAACCTCCTCTTCGTCGCCGACCCGCTCGAGCACTTCAAGATCTACAAGGACACCACCTTCTCGATGATGCGCGAGGCGCAGCGGCGCGGCCACCGCATCGCCGCCTGCCTGCCGCAGGATCTGCAGTGGAAGTCGGGTGACGTGGTCAAGGCCACGGTGCGCCAGATCACCCTGACCGGCGACAAGCACGCCTGGTTCACCGAGGACCGGATCGAGACGAAGGCGCTGAAGGACTTCGACGCGGTGCTCATGCGCAAGGACCCGCCCTTCGACGCCGAGTACATCTACGCCACGCACCTGCTCGAGCAGGCCGAGCGCGAGGGCGCGCAGGTGGTCAACAAGCCGCGTTCGCTGCGCGACCACCCCGAGAAGCTCGCGATCATGGAGTTCCCGCAATTCACCACGCCCACGCTGGTCACGCGCAGCGCCGAGGCGGTGAAGGACTTCCACGCCGAGCACGGCGACATCATCCTCAAGCCGCTGGACGGCATGGGCGGCATGGGCATCTTCCGCGTGCGCGAGGACGGCCTGAACCTCGGCTCCATCACCGAGACGCTCAACAAGAACGGCGCCGAGACCATCATGGTCCAGCGCTTCGTGCCCGACATCGTCAAGGGCGACAAGCGCGTGCTCGTCATCGGCGGCGAGCCGGTGCCCTTCAGCCTGGCGCGCATCCCGCAGGGCACCGAGGTGCGCGGCAACCTCGCGGCCGGCGGCAAGGGGGTGGCCCAGCCGCTGACCGACGAGGACTGGACCATCGCGCGCGCCATCGGCCCGGTGCTGGCGCCGCGCGGGCTGCTGCTGATCGGCCTGGACGTGATCGGCGGCTGCCTCACCGAGATCAACGTCACCAGCCCGACCTGCTTCCAGGAAATCACCGACCAGACCGGCTTCGACGTGCCGGCGATGTTCGTCGATGCGCTGGAGAAGCTTTTGAGCCAAAAAGGCCGCTAACGCCCGCCCTGCCTGCGCAGTCAGCTATTGAATCGATAGCGCCTGCGCCACACGGCGCAGGCCGGCCCATCGGATCAGAAGTCGATCGTGCCGCTCACCGCGAAGGTGCGCGGCTGGCCCATCATCAGGTAGTTCGAGCCCTGTGTGCCGCCCACCGAAGCCCAATACGACTTGTCGAACAGGTTGTCGATGCGGGCGCGCAGCGTCAGGGTGCGGCCGTTGCCGATGTCCATGAGGTAGCGGGCACCGACGTCGACACGGTTCCATGAAGGCACGACCAGGGTGTTGGTCGCGTTGGCGTACTGCTTGGACGTGTGCACCAGGCGGGCATTGACCGCCAGGCCGCGCACGCCCGGGATGTCCCATTCGGCGCCGATGTTGAGCTGCTGCTTCGGCACGCCGATGACGTCGTAGCCGTCGGTGGCGCCATTGAGCGTGCGGCGCTGTTCGGCGTCCAGCAGGGTCAGCCCGCCGAGCACGCGCAGGCCCTTCACCGGTTCGCCATACACCGAGAACTCCAGGCCGCGGTTGCGTTGTTCGCCGTTCGGGCCGTAGGTCTGGTTGACGACGTAGAAGTTGGGCTGTGCCGTCGAGAAGAAGGCGATGCTGCCGCCGATGGCGCCGCCGTCGTACTTGACGCCGACTTCCTTCTGCTTGGAGCGGTAGGGCGCAAAGATCTCCCCGCCATTGCTGACGGGGCGGTTGTTCGCGGTGGTGGGGGCGACGTTGCCCTTGACCAGCGCCTCGATGTAGCTGGCGTAGACCGACACGCTCGGCGTCACGCGGAACACGGCGCCCAGCACGGGCGTGGTGCGGCTCTTGTCGTAGCTGCTGTTGAGTGCCCCCGTGTTGTAGGCGTAGTTCTCCTGCTCGATCTTCTGGCGCCGGGCACCGAGGGTGACCAGCAGCCGCTCGTCCAGGAAGCCCATGGTGTCGGCGACGGCGACGCTGGAGGTCTTGGTGATGTCGGTCAGCCGCGGGCCCGTCAGCCAGTTGCCGGTGAAGGCGCCGTTGGCGAGGGGGTAGAACGACGCGTAGGGCGTGTAGATGTTGTTGCGCACGCTGCCCGAAGAGATGGCGTAGGCGTTGTCGCGGTCGTTGTCGAAGGCGGCGGCCGACGCCACCAGGCTGTGACTCACCGGTCCGGTCGCGAACTTCGCGCGTACGCCCACTTCGCCCGTGCGCACCCGGTCTTCGCGCGTGTTGCTGAAGCGCGTGTTGCTGGTGGCGCCGAAGGCGTTGGTGAGGGTGGGGTTGGACAGCACGTTGTCCTCGTCGCTGCTGCGCACGCCGCCCGCGGCCCAGGCCATCACATGGTCGGTGATGTCGACTTCGCCGCGCACCGTCGCGAACTTGTCGGTCTCCTTGGCATAGGTCCAGGGCTGGGCGAAGTTCGTGCGCGCGTCCGGCACCTGCGGGATGGGCAGGTTGGCCAGCGGCGTGACGCTTGGCCGACCCTCTGCCAGGCTGTAGTTCTGGTAGCCGATGTCGGCCGACAGGCGCACGTTGCGGCTGCGCCAGTCGAAGCCCACGCCGAGCGCGCTGAGCTTCTGGCTCTCGTCGCCGATGCCGGTGCCGCCGTCGCGCCGGACGGCGTTGATGCGGATGCCGGTGCTCTGGTCCGGGCCGAAGCGGCGCGCGATGTCGGCGTTCACGAAACCCTGGCCGCCGGTCTGCACACCGAAGCCGATGCGGGTGAGCGGCTCGTTGGGGGCGCGCTTGGGCAGCAGGTTGATGGCGCCGCCGATGCCGCTGCCGAAGGGCGCGGCACCGTTGAGGAAGCTGTTGGCGCCGCGGAAGACCTCGACACGCTCGAAGAACTCCGACGCGATGTACTGGCGCGGCAGCATGCCGTACAGGCCGTTGTACGCCACGTCATCGGAATACACCGGGAAGCCGCGCACCACGTACAGCTCCTGGAAGTTGCCGAAGCCGCGGGCCTGGCGCACCGAGGGGTCGTTGAGCAGCACGTCCGCGACGCTGCGCGCCTGCTGGTCCTGGATCAGCTCGTTCGTGTAGCTGGTGCTGGAGAACGGCGTTTCCATCACGTCCTGGGTGCCCAGGATGCCGACGCGGCCGCCCCGTGCCACCTGGCCTCCGGCGAAGGGCTTGGCCAGGCCCTCGGCCGAGGCGTCGGCGCTGGCCTCGACGGTCACCGTCGACAGCGTGCCGGACGGGGCGGGAGCGGCCGGTTCGGCGGCCGTCTGGGCCATGGCGGCCACGGCCTGTGCAGCAAGGAACGCGGCTACGGCCAGGGGCCGGGGCACGAAGGGGAAGGTCGATGGCATGGCTGGAGACTCGGGTAACAATTCAAATGAGAAACATTATTGTTAACTCGAAATCGCTCGATCCCCGGGACTTTCTGGCGGGAGTCGAAAGACAGCCGACGGGTCGTGCCGATGTGCGGCGTGCGCGCAACATGGCCCGGGCGGCTGCGCCGCGGTGCGCGGCAGGCACCGCGGTGCCTGCCGCGAGCCGGTCGGCCCCTCGGCCGGCGGCGCTCAGCCGACCTGTCGTCCCTCGCGGAACACGCGCAGTTCCCCCGGCGCGAAAGGCGACCAGGTCTCGTTGGTCGTCAGCGGCGCCGTCACCACCACGGCCACGCGGTCGTCGGGCGTGGTGTGCTGGGCGAAGTCGATGCTCAGGTCTTCATCGGCCAATTGCGCCAGGTCGAAGGGATGCCGTCGTTCGATGGACCACAGGTGCGTCGACGCGTGTGCCCACAGCGCCTGGCCGTTGCTCAGCATGAAGTTGAAGGTGCCGTGGCGGGCGAGTTGCGGCGCCAGCTCGCGCAGCGTGAGCGTGAGCTCCTCCACCGTCGGCACGCCGGCGTGCGATTTGGCCAGCTCCTGCATGATCCAGCAGAAGGCGTGCTCGCTGTCGGTGTTGCCCACCGGGTGGAAGTTGCCGTGCAGGCGCGGGCGGAAGGTCTTGAGGTCGCCGTTGTGCGCGAAGACCCAGTAGCGGCCCCACAGCTCGCGCACGAAGGGGTGGCAGTTCTGCAGGTTGACCTCGCCCTGCGTCGCCTTGCGGATGTGGGCGATGACGTTGCGGCTCTTGATCGGGTAGCGCCGGATCAGTTCGGCCACCGGCGACTCGCAGGCCGGCAGGTGGTCGACGAAATGGCGCAGCCCGCGGTCCTCGAAGAAGGCGATGCCCCAGCCGTCGGCGTGGTGGTCGGTGCGGCCGCCGCGCTGCGCGAAGCCCGTGAAGCTGAACTGCACGTCCGTCGGCGTGTTGCAGTTCATCCCTAGCAATTGGCACATGGGGCCGATTAGACACGCAGCCGCGTGTCGCCCGCACCGGGTCGCGTGGAGCCCGGTCAGCGCAGGAACTTGCCGTCCTGCGTCACCCGCACCATCTCGATGAAGCGCGAGCCGGTGTTGCCGGCGCCGGTGAAGTCCACGTCCATGCCCGCCACCCGCATGCGCATCGCCTTGAGCGTGGCGTGCAGGCGCGGCCGCGTCAGGTCGCGGCCGGTGCGCTTCAGGGCCTCGACCATCACCAGCGCGTTCACGTAGCCCTCGAAGCTCAGGTAACCGACCGGCACCTGCGAGCGCTCGGCCAGCTGGCGGTAGTCGCGCGCCTGCGCGTCGGCGTCGCTCCAGGGGTAAGGCACCACCTGCGAGATGGCCAGGCCGCTGGTCTGGTTGCCCACCAGCTTGGCCGTCACGTCGCCCGGCACGATCGACATGCCGTAGAACATGGTGCTGCGCCCGCCCGCGGCGGCCGTGGCCTTCATGACCTCGCCGCCCACGGTGCCGCCCAGGTACATGATCACGGCCTGGGCCTTGCTGTCAGCCAGCGCCTTGCCGGCGGCGGCGGCGGTCGAGGCATCGCCCTTCACGGCCACCGAGGTCACGGCCTGCAGCTGGTGTGTGGCCAGTGCGGCTTCGACCAGCTTCACCACCTCGGCGCCGCCCGGGTTGTCGAGCGCGGCCACCGCGATGCGGTTGACCCCGACGGTCGTCAGGTGCTGCACCAGCGCCTGCGCCTCGCGGGCGAAGGTGGCGCGCACGAAATAGGCCGCGCCACCGGCCTTGTCGCGCGCCGAGTCCGAGACGGCGTAGCCCCCCACCATGGGGGCGCCGCTCTGCGCCAGCAGCTTTGCGGCCGCGGCCGTGGTGGCCGAGCCGACGCAGCAGAAGAAGGCGAAGGCGCGGTGCTCGCCGAGCAGACGCTCGTAGTTGGCGACCGCCTTGTCGGGCGAGAGATCGTCGTCCAGCGACACCATCTTCACCTTGCGGCCGTTCACGCCGCCCTGGGCATTCACCGCGTCGAAGGCCAGTTGCGCGCCCGCCAGCACGACCCGGATCGGCGCACCGAGGGGGCCGTTCAGGATGCCGGTCTGGCCGAGCACGATGTCGCCCTCGCCGGCCGACTGGGCCCGCGCTGCACCGGCCCAGGCCAAGCCCGCGCCGGCAACGCCGGCTGCCAGGAAACTTCTGCGCTGCATACCTTCTCTTTCGCTTATTTACAATTGATAACAATTGGACGCGAGAAGGGGTGTACGTAGGCTTCGGGATTACCCAGGGGTGTGACGGACCGCGTCGGCGGATGTGCGCAATTGCCAGGCAGCACACAAGGCCAGGCCGCACAGCGCTGCGAGGATCAGGAAGACTTCGTTGAAGGCCGCCAGCCGGGCCGGGCTCGTGGCGGGGTTGGCCAGCGAGTCGCCATGCGCGGCCAGCCGCCATTCGAGCACCACGGCGCACAGGCTCACGCCCGCCGCCCCGCCGAGCTGGCGAAGGAAGCTGATGGCGCTGGCGCCCTGCGGGATCAACGGCTTGGCCAGGGGCCGCATCGATCCGAGGTTGAGCGAGGGCAGGATGAAGCCCAGCCCGATGCGTCCCACGACGGCGAAGGCCACCAGCAGCCACAGCGTGCTGTGCAGGTCCAGCAGAAGCATCAGCGCGAAGGACGCCGCCAGCAGCGCCAGCCCGATGCTCACCAGCAGCCAGGTCGGCTGGCGGTCGGCCAGCCGGCCCACGCCGGCGATGGTGAAAGCCAGCACGATGCCGGCCGGCAGCATGATGGTCCCCACGTGCGAGGCCGAGAGGTGCAAGGCCACCTGCATGTACACCGGCAGCAGGTAGGTCGAGCCGAAGAGCGCGGTGCCGTAGATGAAGGCCACCACGCTGCCCATCGCAAACTGGCGGTATCCGAAGAGCGCCATGTTCATGAGCGGCGCCCCGCCCGCCGCGGCCATGCGGCGCTGCAAGCCGATGAAAGCCGCCAGCGCCGCCGCTGCCAGCACCAGCAGCATGGCGGCCTGCAGCGGCGCGTCGCCGCGCAGCTCGACCAGGCCATTGAGCAGGCACAGCGTGCCGACAGTGGCGATCAGCATGCCGCGCCAGTCCAGCTGCTGCCCGCGCGCCGCGGTCGCACCGCCCGGCGCCGTGACGGGCACGAACTTCCACGACAGCCACAGCGACGCGAGGCAGAAGGGCACCACCATGAAGAAGATCGAGCGCCAGCCGAACAGGTCGACCAGCACGCCGCCGATGCTCGGCCCGATGGCCGGCGCCAGCACCACGCCCATGCCGAAGATGCCGCTCGCGCGGCCCTGCTCGTGCGGCTCGAAGGCGCGCAGGATGATGATGGCCGGGATGGGCTGCACCACGCCCGCGGCCAGCCCCTCGGCGACGCGCGCCACCAGCACCAGCGAGAAGTTGTCGGCCAGACCACCGAGCAGCCCGCCGGCCAGCAGCAGCACCATCGTGCCCGAGTAGGTGCGCCGGTAACCGAAGCGTGACAGCAGCCACGGCGTGGTGAGCATCGACACCGTCATCGCCACCATGAAGCCCGAGCTCACCCACTGCGCGCGCTCCTGGCCGAGGTGGAAGTGCTGGCTCATGCCCGGGATGGCCACGTTCACGATCGTCGAGGACATGATCGACGCCATCACGCCCACCATCACCGAGATCAGCAGCAGCCAGCGGTAGCGCTCGCCGTAGCGCTCGCGCAGGGTTTGGAGCGGGGCCTGGGCGTGGTGCGGGTCGGTCATCGTGGCGGGGAGGCGGTCCTACAAGGATATCGGGCTTCATCGCGGCGGGGCGCGCGGCGGCGACGTCCACAATGCGCCACGCATCGCTGCCGCACGCGCAGTCCACACCGCGCCGCTGCCTCGGACAACGTCTACACAACATCTAGGGAATCCCTCACCATGAACGCCTCCTCCGACCCGGCCGATGCCGCGGCCGCGCCCACGCTCGCCGAAGAACTCAGTGCCCCGACCGTCACCCGCGCGTATGTCTGCCAGTGCGGACGCCCGGTCTACCTCGGCAACAGCCGCTGCCTGGCCTGCGGCACGCCCCTGGGTTACGTGATCGAGCGGCTGGGCGTCATGCCGCTCGCGCCGGCGCCGGCCGCCGGTGCCGATGCCAACGCAGACGCTGCCACTGACGCCCCGGCCGACGAGACCTGGACCGTCTTCGGCGACACCCGGGGCCCGCGGTACCGGCGATGCGCCAACTTCACCACGGCCGCCGGCTGCAACTGGATGGTGCCGTTGCTGCCCGAGGCTGGCGGCACCGGCGACCATGCGGCCGACCTGGCCGAGGGCTTCTGCCTCGCCTGCAGCACGACCCGCACCATCCCCGACCTCACGGTGGAGGGCAACGACGTGCTGTGGCGCAAGCTGGAAATGGCCAAGCGCCGCCTGATCTCGCAACTGCTCGCACTCGGCCTGCCGGTGCATACGCGCTTTTCCGATCCGGCCCACGGCATGACCTTCGACTTCCTCAGCAGCGTGCCCGGCCAGCACCATGTGATGACGGGGCACCAGAACGGCGTGGTGACGCTGAACGCCGAGGAGGCCGAGGACGCCGTGCGCGAGCGCATCCGCGCCGAGATGCGCGAGCCCTACCGCACGCTGGTGGGCCACTTCCGGCACGAGATCGGCCACTTCTACTGGGACATCCTCATCCAGGGCTCGCCCTGGCTCGAGGGCTTCCGCCAGCTCTTCGGCGACGAGACCATCGATTACGCCGCCGCGCTCAAGACCCACTACGAGAATGGCCCCCAGCCCGACTGGGCGCTGCGCTACGTCACCAGCTACGCCAGCACGCACCCCTGGGAGGACTGGGCCGAGACCTGGGCCCACTACCTGCACATGGCCGACACGGCCGACACGGCGCTGAGCTTCGGCATCGACGCCGCCAACGTCGAGCTGACCAGCGACCTCTTCGAGCCGGCCGACTTGTGGCAGCCCGAGCATCCCGACGCCGCCAAGTTCCTGGACTTCCTCAACGGCTGGGTGCGCCTGACCAACGTGCTCAACGAGCTCTCGCGCAGCATGGGCCAACCCGACTTCTACCCCTTCGTGCTGCCGCGCGCCGCGGTGGGAAAGCTGCAGTTCATCCACCAGGTGGTGACGCAGCAGCGGGAAGGTCCGCAGGAAACCCCGCCCGCCCCCGCGGAGCCGCCCAAGGCGGACGAGGGCGCACCCGACGCGCAGGCGCCGGCGGCATCGACCGACGACACCGCAGCGCCGCCGCAGGAAGGCGCGCTGTCGCCGCTGACGGCCTGAGCCGCGTCGCCGCCGGCTTCAGCCGGGCGTGAAGTCGGCCAGCCGGCGCGGCACCGGCGTGTTGCGCAGCGTGGCGTAGGCGGGCAATCCGCCCTGGTACGCAGGGTAGTCCTCGCCCTCGATCAGCGGCCGCAGGTAGCGTTTGGCGGCCTCGGTGATGCCATAGCCGTCCTCGGTGATGAACTCGCGCGGCATCTTGCGTTCGGTGTTCGCCACCTGGGCCAGCGGCGCGGTGCCGATGCGCCAGGCATAGGGTGCATCGGCGGTGCGCTCGATGGTGGGCATCACCGCGTTCTCGCCGTCCAGCGCGAGTTCGACGGCGCGCCGGCCCACGGCGTAGGCTTGCTCGACGTCGGTGCGCGAGGCGATGTGCCGCGCCGCGCGCTGCAGGTAGTCGGCCACCGCCCAGTGGAACTTGTGGCCGAGTGCCTCCTTCACCATCTGCGCCACCACCGGCGCGGCGCCGCCGAGCTGCGCGTGGCCGAAGGCGTCGCGCACGCCCTGCTCGGCGAGGAAGGTGCCGTCGGGATGGTGGCAGCCTTCCGAAACCACCACCGTGCAGTAGCCGTGAGCTTTCACCAGCGCATCGACGCGCGCGAGGAAGCGTTCGCGGTCGAAGTCGATCTCGGGGAACAGCACCACCACCGGGATGCCGTGGTCGGCCACCAGGCCGCCCGCGGCCGCGATCCAGCCCGCATGCCGGCCCATCACCTCCAGCACGAAGACCTTGGTCGAGGTCGCGGCCATCGAACGCACGTCGAAGGAAGCCTCCAGCGTCGACACCGCGATGTACTTGGCCACCGAGCCGAAGCCGGGGCAGCAGTCGGTCAGCGGGAGGTCGTTGTCGATGGTCTTGGGCACGTGGATGGCCGCGAGCGGGTAGCCCATCGATTCGGACAGCTGGCTGATCTTGAAGCAGGTGTCGGCCGAGTCGCCGCCGCCGTTGTAGAAGAAGTAGCCGATGCCGTGGGCGCGAAACACCTCGATGAGGCGCTCGTACTCGCGCCGGTTCTTCTCCAGCGACTTGAGCTTGTAGCGGCAGGAGCCGAAGGCGCCCGCCGGCGTGAAGCGCAGGGCGGCGATCGCCTCGGCCGGCTCGTCGGCGGTGTCGATCAGGTCCTCGGTCAGCGCGCCCAGGATGCCGTTGCGGCCGGCGTAGACGGTGCCGATGCGGCCCGGGTGGCGCCGCGCGGTCTCGATCACGCCGCAGGCCGAGGCGTTGATGACGGCGGTCACGCCGCCGGACTGGGCGTAGAAGGCGTTGGTCTTGGAAGTGGTCATGGCAGGGCGTGGGTGGAAGACGCCGACGCCGCGGCGGCAGCGCAGCGGGCGCAGATGCAGGCGCGTCCGCGCGCGGCCTCGGGCACCGCGTCGCGCAGGGTGGGCGGGAACCCGGCCGTCATGCACCAGCAGGGCGGCTGCGGCTGGCCGGTGGCGCGTGCGAGCTCTTCGGCACAAGCGTTGCCCTGGCCGCACAGCGGGCAGCGCGTGGGGTCGATGGCGGGAGCGGCGGCGCGCGGCGGGGTGGGCATGGCCCGATTCTGCGGCCCGCAGGCTTTCAAGCCAAATCGGGCTGCAGCGCCCGCCAGTCGGGCGTGAGCAGCTATGAAATCAGGAGCAAACGGTGCTGTTCAGCGGCCCGGGAACACCGGCGCGCGCTTGCCCAGGAAGGCCGCCACGCCCTCGTTGAAGGCCGGCCCGCCCACGAGCTGGCGTTGGCGCTCGCTCTCGTAGTGCAGTTGCTCGTCCAGGGAGTGGCGTTCTGCATTGGCGAAGGCGGCGCGCGCCTCGGCCACCGCATGGGCCGGCAGCGCCGCGAGCTTGCGCGCGGTGCGGTGCGCTTCGAGCGTGAGCATGTCGTCCGGCACCGCGGCCCAGATCAGGCCCCACTGCGCGGCGCGCTCGGCATCGAGCTTCTCGTCGAGCAGCGCCAGCCCCATCGCGCGCGCCGGCCCCACCAGGCGCGGCACGAACCAGGTGCAGCCCAGGTCGGGCACGATGCCCAGCTTGGGCAGGAAGGGCAGGTAGAAGTAGGCGCTGCGCGCGGCCACCACCACGTCGGCCGCCAAGGCGAGGCCCACGCCGGCGCCGGCCGCCGGCCCGTTGACGGCGCTGACCACCGGCACCGGCATGGCGCGGATCGCGGTGATGAGCGGGTTGCTCAGCGACTGCATCCACGCGGCAGTGTCGTCGCCCAGCGTCTTGCCCGCCGCCGGCTCGCGCATCGCGCTCAGGTCGGCGCCCACGCAGAAGGCCTTGCCCGCGCCGGTGATCACCACGGCACGCACTGCGCGGTCCTCGGCGGCGCGCGCCAGCGCGTCGCGCAGGTCTTCCTGCAGCGGCTTGGCGATCGGGTTGAGCTTGGCGGGCAGGTTGAGCGTGAGGGTGGCGACGGCGTCGTCGACCTCGTAGAGCACGTGATCCATGGGGCGTTCCGGCAGCAGGGCAAAGCAACGATCGTTTGCTGCCGCCGGACCCAGGGTCAAGCCGGGGACAACCCGTGCGTCACGAGTCGCCCAAGCGACCGGGTCGCCACGGGCGCGTCGGCACCGCCCGGCGGCCAGGCGGCGGGCCGCGCATGCGTCACCGCGATCGACGACGGCCCCAGTGCCGACACCAGCGCGCGCCGGTGCACGTCGCCCACGTAGCGCTGGCCGCGCTCGAGCACGATGTCGCGCGGGTCGTGGTCCAGCGTCACCCACAGCGTGCCGCTGCGGCATTCGATGCCGATGCCGGCGGCATCGGGCAGGGTCAGGACGGTGCGGGCCGGCAGGTCCATCTGAAAGCCGGCGTCGGAAGCGGTACGGGCCATGAGAGGCTCCTTGGTATTCATCGATGGAATGAATATAGTGACGCGCTCCTGCTCCTGGGTTGGCCGTTAGGAACTCGTCGCATGCATCCAGAGAATGCCAAATCCGCTTTCCGTCCAGCCGTCGAACTGCCGCCGCTGGACCTGCTGCGCAGCTTCGAGGCCGCAGCGCGCACGCTGAGCTTCACGCGCGCCGCCGACGAACTGGCCCTCACCCAATCGGCCGTCAGCCGCCAAATCCAGCAACTGGAAGCCAGCCTGGGTGTGCTGCTGTTCGAGCGCCGCCATCGCGCCCTCGCGCTGACGGAAGCCGGCCTGGTGATGCAGCGGGCCGTGAGCGACAGCCTGGAGCGCCTGCGCGATGCCACCGCACGGGTGCGCAGCGCACCCGCGGTGCGTCAGGTGGCGTTGACCTGCACGCCCGGCTTCGCGTCGCTGTGGCTCATCCCGCGCCTCACGCGCTTCACGGCCGCACACCCGCAGGTGGATGTGCGCGTGTCGGCCACGCTCGACGTGCTCGACCTCGAGCGCGCGCGGCTCGACCTGGCGGTGCGCTTCGTGCGCATCGAGCAGGGTCTGGCGTTGGGCCGTGGACCCGCACTGTTCGAAGAGGCGGTGATGCCGCTGTGTGCGCCCTCGGTGGCACAGGTGCTGCACGCGCCGGCCGACCTCGCCGGCCAGGCGCTGCTCACCATCGACAACCACAAGCAGGGCGACGCCGCGACCATGGACTGGGATCCCTGGCTGCGGCTCATGGGTGTGGGCGAGCTCCACATGAAAAGCACGCTGCGCTTCTCGCACTACACCGATGCCGTGGCCGCCGCGGTGGCGGGGCAGGGCGTCGTGATCGGCCGGCTGCCGCTGCTGCAGGACCTGGTGCGCGACGGCCGGCTGGTGTCGCCCTTCGGCGACGGCGCCTCGTCGCAGCGCGGGCAGTTCGTCGAACTGTCGCGGCGCGGCGAGCGCAATCCCGACGCCCTGGACTTCGTGCGCTGGCTGCGCGCCGAAGCCGAGCGCGCCCGCTAGGCGCCGGCGGCGGCGCCGATCAGCCCGGCAGCAGCACCTTGTTGACGACGTGAATCACGCCGTTGGACTGGTAGACGTCGGCGGTGGTGACGGTCGCGGTCCCGCCCTTGGCATCGGTGATCATCACCATCCCGCCACTGGTGGTCGCCGTGAGCGTGCCACCGCTGGCGGTCTTGAGCATCGCGCGCCCGCCGCCCTGGGCGATCAGGTTCATCAGCGCCTTCGCGTCGAGTTTGCCGGGGACGACGTGGTAGGTCAGCACGGTGGTCAGCGTGCCCTTGTTCTCGGGCTTGAGCAGGGTGTCGACCGTGCCGGACGGCAGTGCGGCGAAGGCCGCGTTGGTGGGCGCGAACACCGTGAACGGGCCTGGGCCCTTGAGCGTGTCGACCAGCCCCGCCGCCTTCACTGCGGCCACCAGCGTGGTGTGGTCCCTGGAGTTGACTGCGTTGTCGATGATGTCCTTGGTCGGGTACATCGGCGCGCCGCCGACCATCGGGTTGCTCATGCCGCCGCTGCCCTGCATGCCCATGCCGCCGGCGCAGGCGCCCAGCAGCACCGACAGGCTCAGTGCGAGCGCGAGTTTCTTCTTCATGGAGTTCTCCTTGCGTGAGTTCAACCTGCGGAATCCGCCGTCAGTTCGGAGGCGCCGTCGGGCGCTTGATGCCGATACGGCCGCTGACGTGAAGCGGATTCAGCGTGTGCGCAAAAAAGCTCGGGAAGAAGGTGGGATGGGACCGGAGGCTCAGGGGACGGGCGGCGTGCGCATGAAAGAGAACCGGCGCTCGGCCGATTCGGTCTCGGGCATCACATAGACCACGCCGCGGTTGCTGCCCAGCGTCGGCTTGACGTAGCTGTCATAGAACGCCGCCGGCACGTTGATGCATCCGTAGGAGATGCGGTTGTCGGCGATGGTGGGCGTGGCCAAGCGCTCGAGTCGGCGGTCGGCCTTGTTGGCAGTGCGCACGCGATGCATCGACACGGCGGCGTCGTAGTCGACCCACACGATGTCTTCGCCATTCGAATTCACGCCGGGCTCGGAGGCGAAGCGGCCCGCGGGCGTGGTGCGCTCCTGCGGGCGGATCTGCGCCATCGGCCGTTCGCCGATGCCAGGCACCGAGTCGTCGCCCTTGGCCAGACCCAGCAGCACGGGCGACGTGCCGCGCAGCGTTCCGTCCGGCGCGAACACATGCACGCGCGCACGTTGCTTGTCGACCACGGCGAAGGCCTGGCCGCGGTTGTCCTGCGCGGCGATGGCGCGTTGCACGAGTTGCGCCACTTCGGGCGACGGCGCCTCCGCTGCGCGCGTGCGGGCGTACGCCGGTGCGACCGCCACGATGCCAGCGGCCAACACGGTGAGGATCGACGTGCGCAGACGATGGAGCGAAGTCGTCGAGGGACAGGTCATGGCCATGGCAAGTCGCGGCGTGGCCGCTTCGTCAAATGCAAAAGGCCATGCCACGGCTGGCGCGCAGGCGCGCCCAGTCGCTGCACGGCCGGGAGCGCCCGCGTCAGTTGCGGTCGGCGCGCGCCGGACGCATCGGCTGGGCGGCCGGTGCGGCGGGTTGCGGGCTCGTCGTCGCGGCCGACGGCGGCGCGCTGTTGGCGCCCATCGAGCCGCCCGGGTTCTGCGGCATGGTGCCGGTGGTGCCCATCGGTCCACCGGCCGGGTTCTGCTGGCCCGCGGCGGTGGCGGGGTTCGGCGGCACGGTGGTGGGCGGGTTGCCCTGGGCGATGGCGATGCTCGCGGTCGCGCCGAAAGCGAGGGCGGCGCCGAGGGTGGCGAGGGTGGTCTTCATGGTCGAGGCTCCTTGGGTAATCGTGGATGAAGGGAAGGCTGTCGGCCGGCGGTCCGGCCCCGGCGCTCTGCCGTCGTTCGCGCCCTGCCAGGCCCTGGCCTGTGGAGAGCGCGGCAGCACGCCAGCGCGAGCCCTCAAGCTAACGGCCATGCGGCGCGCCCGGGTCGGCACCGCGCCCCCACGCCTGTAGGAGCGGGGCGCCGCGCCGGGGCGGCGTGGCCCGGCAGGGCGTGGTGCCCGTCCCTACAATCCCCGCACATCGAACGCGACGAGGAGGAGCCCCACATGCGATTCGCAGCGCTTCTTCCGGCCGCCGTGCTGTTCGGCACCGCGGCCCTCGCGCAGTCCCCATCCAACTGGTTCACCGTCACCGGCGACCCCGAACGGGTCGGGGTCGACACCGTGCAGGTCGACCCCGTGGCCGTCGCGCGCGACGCCGACGGCAAGACCATGAACATCCGCGTGAACCGCGCGGCCTTGCGCCACAACTGGGACGGCGTGCCCTACCGCTCCTACGACGCGCAAGTGGTGTTCCGCTGCGCCGAGCGCCGGGCCGAGTACCGCGCCGTGACCTACTACATGGCGCCGCTGTGGCGCGGCGACCCGCACCTCACGGTCGACTACGCGGACAAGCCGCGGCCGATGCTTTTCAAGGACGCCCTGCCCAACCCCACAGAGCGCATCGTGCGCGCCGCCTGCGGCACTTGAGCGAGCGGGTTTTCAAGCAAAAAGTGGCCGCAGCGCCCGTGGAGTGGGCGCAGGAAGCTATCAATTCGATAGCACGCGAGGCAAGAAAACGGCACCCGGAGGTGCCGTCGTGCAGTTGGCTGATGCGGGCCGCCGCCGATCAGGCCGCCGTGCCTTTCACCTTCAACCGCCACGCATGCAGCAGCGGCTCGGTGTAGCCGCTGGGCTGCTCGACGCCCTTGAACACCAGGTCCTGCGCGGCCTGGTAGGCGGCGCTGGTCGTGAAGTTGCCGGCCATCTTGCGGTACAGCGGGTCGCCGGCGTTCTGCTGGTCGACCACCGCGGCCATGCGCTCGAAGGTGGCGTTGACCTGCTCCTTGGTGACGACGCCGTGCAGCAGCCAGTTGGCGATGTGCTGGCTGCTGATGCGCAGCGTGGCGCGGTCTTCCATTAGGCCCACGTCGTGGATGTCAGGCACCTTGGAGCAGCCCACGCCCTGGTCGATCCAGCGCACCACGTAGCCCAGGATGCCCTGCACGTTGTTGTCCAGCTCCTGCTGCTTCTCGGCGTCGGTCCAGTTCGGCGTCGCGGTGATCGGCACCTGCAGCAGGTCGTTGAGGATGGCGTCGCGCTCGGCCTCGGCGTCGATCTTCTCCAGTTCCTTCTGCACGTCGGCCACGTTCACCTGGTGGTAATGCAGCGCATGCAGCGTGGCCGCGGTGGGCGAGGGCACCCAGGCGGTGTTGGCGCCGGCCTTGGGGTGGGCGATCTTCTGCTTGAGCATGTCGGCCATCAGGTCGGGCATGGCCCACATGCCCTTGCCGATCTGCGCCTTGCCGCGCAGGCCGCAGTTCAGGCCGGTGAGCACGTTGTTGCGCTCGTAGGCCGCGATCCACTTCGTGCCCTTGATGTCGCCCTTGCGCAGCATCGGGCCGCCCTGCATGGCGGTGTGCATCTCGTCGCCGGTGCGGTCGAGGAAGCCGGTGTTGATGAAGGCCACGCGCGCCGGCGCGGCGGCGATGCAGGCCTGGAGGTTGACGCTGGTGCGGCGCTCCTCGTCCATGATGCCCAGCTTGACGGTGTTGGCCGGCAGGCCCAGCAGTTGCTCGACGCGGCCGAACAGCTCGTTGGCGAAGGCCACTTCCGCCGGGCCGTGCATCTTGGGCTTGACGATGTAGATGCTGCCGGTGCGCGAGTTGCGCAGTCCGTTGGCACCCTTGCCCGCGAGGTCGTAGGTCGCGATGGCCGTGGTGATCACCGCGTCCATGATGCCCTCGGGGATCTCCTTGCCACCTTCCCACAGGATCGCCGGGTTGGTCATCAGGTGGCCCACGTTGCGCACGAACATGAGCGAGCGGCCATGCAGCTTGACTTCGCCCTGGCCGTCGGGCGCGGTGTAGACGCGGTCGGCGTTCAGGCGGCGCGTGAAGGTCTTGCCGCCCTTGGCCACGTCCTCGGTCAGCGTGCCGAGCTGGATGCCGAGCCAGTTGCTGTACGCGAGCACCTTGTCCTGCGCGTCGACCACCGCCACCGAGTCTTCCAGGTCGAGGATGGTCGAGAGCGCCGATTCGAGGACCACGTCGCTCACGCCGGCCGGGTCGGTCTTGCCGATGGGCGTGCTGCGGTCGATCTGGATGTCGATGTGGATGCCGTTGTGCTTGAGGAGGATCGACGACGGACTCGCCGCATCGCCCTGGTAGCCGACGAAGGCGGCCGGGTCCTGCAGGTGCGTGCTGCTGCTGTGCAGCTTCACCACGAGCTGGCCGTCCTTCACGCTGTAGCCGGTCGCGTCCTTGTGCGAGCCGTTGGCCAAAGGCGCCGCCTGGTCGAGCACCTCGCGCGCGAAGGCGATCACCTTGGCGCCGCGGATCGGGTTGTAACCCTTGCCCTTCTCCGCCCCGCCGTCTTCGGGGATCGCGTCGGTGCCGTACAGCGCGTCGTACAGCGAGCCCCAGCGCGCGTTGGCGGCGTTGAGCGCGTAGCGGGCATTGAGGATCGGCACCACCAGCTGCGGGCCGGCCTGCAGCGCGAGTTCGGCATCCACGTTGGCGGTGGTGGCCTTCACGCCCTGGGGCTGCGGCAGCAGGTAGCCGATCTTCTCGAGGAAGGCGCGGTACGCGGGCATGTCGGCGATCGGGCCGGGGTGGGCCTTGTGCCAGGCGTCCATCTCCAGCTGGATGCGGTCGCGCTCGGCCAGCAGGGCGGCGTTCTTGGGTGCGAGGTCGTGGACGATGGCGTCGAAGCCTTTCCAGAAGGCATCGCTCGAAATGCCGGCGCCGGGCAGCACCTGGTCTTCGATGAAGCGGTACAGCTCGGTCGCCACCTGGAGGCGCTGGGTCGTCGTGCGTTCGGTCATGCGTGTTCTCGGCGTGCGGCGGGGCCGCAAAAAGGGTTGGCAGGGTGGTCGGGCGGCGCAAGCCCGCAAGCATGCGGCCGACGCGCAGTCCACACTGTATTAGAGACGGAGCAGCAGATTAATCTCCGGATTGGGCGATGATTCGTGACAAAAATGAATGTAATTAATGGGGGCTCGCCGCGCATGAGGTCCTGGCTGACGGCCCTGTCATCAGCGCTGCGTACGATGGCCCCATGACTTTGCACATTGGCATCGTGGGCTGCTCTGCCGAGGGCGCGGCCCTGTGTTACCGCACGATCTGTGCCGAAGGGGCGGCTCTGCTCGGCCCGCATGCGCACCCCGAGGTGTCGATGCACACGCCCTCGCTGGCCGAGTATGTGGACTGCCTGGAGCGCGGCGATCTCGAGGGCGTGGGCGAACTGATGCTCGGCTCGGCCCGCAAGCTGGCCGACATCGGCGCGGACTTCCTGGTCTGCCCCGACAACACCATCCACCAGGCCTTCGACTTCGTCGCCGCGCGCTCGCCGCGCCCTTGGCTGCACATCGCCGAGGTGGTGGCCGACGAGGCGGTGCGGCGCGGCTTCACGCGCATCGGCATCACCGGCACGCGCTGGCTGACCGACAGCGAGGTCTATCCCGCCGCCTTCGCCGAACGCGAGCTGGGCTACATGCGCCCGAGCGAGGCCGAGCGCGACGACATCCAGCACTTCATCATGGACGAACTGGTGCCGGGCATCCGCAGCGCCGAGGCCGTGGCCTGCTTCCAGCGCGTGTTCGACCGCATGAAGGGCGAAGGCTGCGACGCGGTGGTGCTGGGCTGCACCGAGATCCCGCTGGTGATGAGCGACGCCAACTCGCCGCTGCCGACGCTGGATTCGACGCGCCTGCTGGCGCGCGCGGCGCTGCAGCGCGCGGTTCAGGGCTGAGATGCGACCAGGCTGGCGTCGATCCAGCCGGCGAGCTCGCCGGCGGTGGCCGGCGCCGGCATGAACAGCACGCGAAAGAGCAGTGGCGCCACCAGCACGTCCATCAGGCGCTCGACCGGCGGCGCCGCCTCGCCGCGTGCCTGCGCGCGGTCGAGCAGCACGCCGATCTGCATCGCGACGTAGTTCGCGCAGCGGCACGAAGGGCGGTCGTCGGGCGACTGCGCAGACAGTACGTCGCGCAACATCCCGCGGCCGGGCTGCGAGGACATCTCCTCGTTGTACTGCTCGGCCCAGGCCAGCAGGTCGCCGCGCAGCGAGCCGGTGTCGGCCGGTTCGCCCTCGGGCCGCATGCGTTCCACCGACACATCGGCCAGCAGCTCGGCCAGGTCGCCCCAGCGGCGGTAGATGGTCGAGGGCGTGACGCCCGCGCGTGCGGCGACCATCGGCACGGTGAGGGCCTCGCGCCCGTGCTCGGCGGCCAGTTCGCGCGCGGCCCGGTGCACCGCTTCCTGCACGCGCGCGCTGCGGCCGCCGGGACGCGGTGCGGTGCGGGATGTCGAGGAAGAAAGGGCCGTCGTCGCCATGGTGTCGATGCTAACGCAAAGAATTTGCTTTAGGGCGCGAAGGGGCGCACAATGCACAAACGCAAAGTCTTTGCGTTAAAGGAATCCTCGATGTCTGCCCCCGCCCTGGCCACGACGGCCGCCGCCACCCCGGGCCGCCTGCCGCCGCGTGCCGCCTTCGCGCTGGTGGTGACGCTGGTGATCACCTTCCTGGCGGCTTCGAGCGCGCCTTCGCCGCTGTACGCGCTGTACCGCGAGGCGTGGGGCTTCTCGGCGCTGGTGCTCACCGTGGTCTTCTCCAGCTACGCCTTCGCGCTGCTGGCGGCGCTGCTGGTGTTCGGTGCGCTGTCCGACCACCTCGGCCGGCGCGCGGTGATCCTCGCGGCGCTGGTGCTGGAGATCGGCGCCATCGTGCTGTTCTGGCAGGCCGGTTCGGTGGGCTGGCTGATCGCCGCCCGGGTGCTGCAGGGCATCGCCACCGGCATGGCGACGAGCGTGCTGAGCGCGACGCTGCTCGACCTGAACCCGGCGCGCGGCGCCCTGTTCAATGGCCTGTCGCCCATGATCGGCATGGCGGTGGGCGCGCTGGGGGCCAGCGTGCTGGTGCAGTTCGCTCCCCAGCCGATGCACCTCGTCTACGAAGTCCTGCTCGCCGCGCTGGTGCTCCAGGCGCTGCTCGCACTGCGCCTGCCCGAGACCGTGACGCCGCGCCCCGGTGCCTGGGCTTCGATGGTGCCGCGCGCGCACGTGCCGCCGGCCGCCCGGGGGCTGGTGCTGCGGCTCATGCCGCTCAACACCGCCGGCTGGGCGCTGGGCGGCTTCTACCTGTCGCTGGGGCCCACGCTGGCGCGGCTCGTCACCGGCCGGGCCACGCCGCTGGCAGGCGGCGCCCTGATCGCCACGCTGGTGCTCACCGGCGCCGTCGCGATGTACGTGGTGCGCCAGCGCCCCGCGCGGCGCGTGCTGCGCGCCAGTGCGGCGTTGCTGGGCGTGGGCCTGGCGATCACGCTGCTCGGCGTGCACGCGCAGCAGGCCGTGCTCTTCTTCGGCGGCACGGTGGTCGCGGGCATGGGCTTCGGCGGCGGCTTCAATGCGGCGGTGCGCACCCTGGTGCCGGCCGCGACGCCCCACGAGCGCGCGGGCCTCATGTCCAGCTTCTTCGTGCTGAGCTACCTGGCCTTCAGCGTGCCGGCCATCCTGGCGGGCCTGGCCGTGGGCGCGTTCGGGCTGCATGCGACGACGCTGGGCTACGGCCTCGTGTTGCTGGCGCTGGCGGTGCTGGCCTGGGTGACGGCGCGCGCGCGAGCCTGAACCGGTGCCGGGCCGGGGTGGGCGGAGATCGTCACGTTTGTGACGAATTCGGCCGCAATGCCCGTGGGACGGGCGCTGGCGGCCGATTGCGAAATCGCCGTTCAGCCCACCTTGCCCTGCAGTTGCTCCGCGGCGCGCTGCACGGCGGCGAGGTAGGCCGTGTCGTAACGGTGGGTCGGCATCGTGAGCGTGACCGCGCCGGCGATGGCGCCCTGCGCGCCGAACACCGGGGCCGAGATGCCCGCCACGTCGGCCAGGCGATCGCCCACGGCGCTGTACGCGCCGGCCTGGCGGATGGCGGCATACAGCGTCTGCTCGCGCGGGGTGGCACGGGCCTGGCAATCCGGGTCCCAGGCCGACAGCACGCGCCCGCCGGTGCCGGCCGACAGGGGCAGCACGTCGCCGGCCTGGATGTGGTCGCGCACCGGGTGCGGCGAATCGACGCGGTACAGGCACACGCGCACCGCCTCCGCGCCGCGGCCCTGCTTGACGTGGTAGGCCGCGCTCTCGCCGGTGGCCTGCACCAGCGCCCGCAGCACCGGCAGCACCACGTCGCCGAGCGAGAACGCCGCGGCATAGACGCCATGCAGGCGGGCGATCTCGGCGCCGAGTGCGTAGCGCCCGTCGGGCCGGCGCTGCAGCAGGCCGGCGTGTTCCAGCGACGCCAGCAGGCGCAGCGCGGTGCTCTTGTAGAGCTGCGTGCGCAGCGCCAGTTCGGCCAGGCTCAGCGCGTCGTCGCCATCGCGGAACACCGCCAGCAGGCTGAGGGCGCGGTCCACGGCCGCGGCGCCGCCGGGTGCTGCCGCAGCGGCGGCCAGGGATTCGGTGCGGGCTTTGCGGGGCATGGAGGGCGGCAGATTGACAGGCAGAAGGGGTGCGGGTTGTAATTCTGTCTTTCAAAATAATGTTCTGCAAGATAGAACGATGAATTCCCTGGAGCCCGCATGCCCCCCGTCCAGGTCCTGATCAGCGAAGTCGGCCCGCGCGACGGCCTGCAATCGGTGAAGGCCACCATGCCCACGGCCGACAAGCTGCGCTGGATCGACGCGCTGCATGCCGCCGGCCTGCGCGAGATCGAGGTCGCCTCCTTCGTCCCTGCCAAGCTGCTGCCGCAGATGGCCGATGCGGCCGAGGTGGTGCGCCATGCCGCCACGCTGCCCGGCCTCACGGTGATGGCGCTGGTGCCCAACCGGCGCGGTGCCGAAGCCGCGCTGGCGGCCGGCGCGCACAAGCTCACCGTGCCGGTGTCGGCCAGCCGGGCCCATTCGCTGGCCAACGTGCGCAAGACGCCCGAGGACATGGTCGAGGAAGTGCGCGCCATCGCCACGCTGCGCGACGAGCGGGCGCCGCAGGTCCGCCTAGAGGCCGGCATCTCCACCGCCTTCGGCTGCACGCTGCAGGGCCGGGTGGACGAGGACGACGTGATCCGGCTGGCCGTGCGGTGCGCCGATGCGGGCGCGCAGGAAGTCGGGCTGTCCGACACGGTCGGCTATGCCAACCCGGCGCAGGTGCGCCGCCTCTTCCGCCGCCTGCGCAGCGAACTGGGCGAGCGTGCTGGCGCGGCCCACATGCACAACACGCGCGGCCTGGGCCTGGCCAACTGCCTGGCCGCCTTCGAGGAAGGCGTGACCACCTTCGATGCCTCGCTCGGCGGCCTGGGCGGCTGTCCCTACGCCCCCGGCGCCTCGGGCAACGTGGTGACCGAAGACCTGGTCTTCATGTTCGAGGCCATGGGCGTGTTCACCGGCATCGGCATCGACCGCCTCATGGCCGCGCGCGCACCGCTGGTGCAGGGCCTGCCCGGCGAGCCGGTCTACGGCATGACCCCGGAGGCGGGTCTTCCCAATGGATTTGTTCAAGGAGCGACCGCATGACGGACACCGCCGCGACGCCGCTGCCCGATGCCGGCACGAACCCGGAGGCGCGCCTGCCCTACGCCGGCATCCGCGTCGTCGAGTTCACCCACATGGTCATGGGCCCGACCTGCGGGCTGCTGCTGGGCGACCTGGGGGCGGAAGTCATCAAGGTCGAACCCGTGGAAGGCGACGCCACGCGGCGCCTGCTCGGCTCGGGCGCGGGCTTCTTTCCCACCTTCAACCGCAACAAGAAGAGCATCGCGCTGGACCTCAAGCGGCCCGAGGGTGTGGAAGCCGCGCGCAAGCTGGTCGCCACCGCCGACATCGTGAGCGAGAACTTCAAACCCGGCACGATGAAGAAGCTGGGCCTGGACTACGCCGCGCTCAAGGCCATCAACCCGCGACTCATCTACGTGAGCCACAAGGGCTTCCTGCCCGGCCCCTACGACCATCGCACCGCGCTGGACGAGGTGGTGCAGATGATGGGCGGCCTGGCCTACATGACCGGCCGCGCCGGCGACCCGCTGCGCGCGGGCACCAGCGTCAACGACATCATGGGCGGCATGTTCGGCGCCATCGGCGCCATGGCCGCGCTGCGCCAGCGCGAACTCACGGGCGAAGGCTGCGAGGTGCAGTCGGCCCTGTTCGAGAACAACATTTTTCTCGTCGCGCAACACATGATGCAGTTCGCCGCGACGGGCAAGGCCGCCGACCCGATGCCCAGCCGCATCTCGGCCTGGGGCATCTACGACGTCTTCACGGTCAAGGACGGCGAGCAGATCTTCCTGGCGGTGGTGAGCGACCGGCAGTGGCAGGTGTTCTGCAACGCCTTCGGCCTGCAGGAGATGCTGGCCGATCCGCGCCTGGCCACCAACAACGACCGCGTGCGCGCCCGCGAATGGATGATGCCGATGCTGCGCTCGCACCTCGCCGCTCATGCGGCGGCCGAACTGGCGGCCGTGTTCGAACGCCACGAACTGCCCTTCGCGCCCATCACCAAGCCGCAGGAGCTCTTCGACGACCCGCACCTCAACGCCAGCGGCGGCCTTGCGCCGGTGCGCATGAACGACGGCAGCGAGTCGAAGGTGCCGCTGCTGCCTTTCACCCTCGGCGGCGAGCGCCTGGGCATCCGCCACCAGCCCCCGTTGCTCGGCGAGCACACGTCCGAACTGCTGCGCGCGGCCGGCTACAGCGACGCGCAGGTCGAGGCGATGCTGGCGGCGGGGGCGGCCGCCGGCGCCTGAGCATCGACTTGCGACTCAGGTGTCGATGCGGATGTTGTTCGCCTTGGCGATGCGGCTCCACTTGTCGTATTCGCTGCGCGAGATGCGCGCGAATTCCTCGACCGAGTTGCCTACCGGCTGCAGGCCCAGGTCGACCAGCTTGCTGCGCACCTCGGGGAGTTGCAGAACCTTGACGATCTCGGTGTTGTAGCGGGCGACGATGTCCCTGGGCGTGGCCGCCGGCACGTAGAAGCCCTGCCAGCCGTCGCCGTCGTAACCGGGCAGCAGCTCGGCCACGGCCGGCGTGTCGGGCAGCGCCGCGCTGCGCTTCGGGCTGGTGATGGCCAGCGCACGCAGCTTGCCGCTCTTGACCAGCGGGATCGCCGTCGTCGCGGGCTCGAAGCACAGCGGCACCTGGCCCGCCATCACGTCGGTCAGGGGGCTGCCCTTGTAGGGGATGTGCACCATCTTCACGCCGGCCATGTTGTTCATCATCTCCATGACGACGTGCGGGCCCGAGCCCACGCCCAGCGAGCCGTACTCCACGACGCCGGGGTTCGCCTTGGCGCGCGCCAGCAGGTCCTTGAGCGATTTGTCGGGCTGCTGCGGCCCGGTCACCAACACGTAGGGCACCAGCGCCACCTGGGTCACGGGCGCGAAGTCCCTGAACGTGTCGTAGGGCAGCCGCGTGTAGACGTTCGGGTTGATGCCCATGATCGAGTTCACGGTCATGAACAGCGTGTAGCCGTCGCCGGGGCTCTTGGCCGCGACCTCGGCACCGATGATGCCGGCCGCACCGGCGCGGTTGTCGACCAGCAGCGGCTGGCCGAGCGCGCGGCCCAGCGGCTCGCTGACGATGCGGGCCACCACGTCGGGCGACACGCCGGCGGCGAAGGGCACCACCAGCTTGATGGGCTTGTCGGGCCATTTGCCCTGCGCGCGGGCGGCGGTGGTGGCGAAGGCCGTGGGCGCGAGCGTGGCGGCGGCCAGTCGCGTCAGGGCCTGGCGGCGGGTGGGGTGGGGCATGGGGCGTCTCCGTGGATGGTGTGGGTGTGTGCGGTGCGGCTCAGTCCGCCCGCAGCCAGTGACGCATGGCGTCGATGAGCGGCGTCGCCGCGACGATGTGCGGGTAGTGGCCGCCGGTGGGCAGGCGCACGGTGCGGGCATGTGGGGAGCGCGTGCGCACGCGTTCGCGCACCTCGGGGCGGATCGTGGGGTCGTCTTCGCAATCCGCGACGACGGTGCGCGGTACGGCGGCGGGTGGCAGTGCCGGCGCATGGGCGACCTGGCGCAGCCGGCCGTGTAACTGCTCCGCCGGCAGGGTGTGGCGCAGCAGTTCGAGCTGCACCGCTCGCAGCGCGTCGTCGGGCCGCGCCGCGAGCGCCGCGTCCCAGCGCGCGAGCACGTCTGCACTGGAGGCGGTGTCCAGCCAGGCCGCATCGAAAAGCGGCGATCCGGCGACATCGCCGCCGTCGACGAAGGTATTGCCGAGCCACAGGCCATCGACCTGCGTCGGATGCCGCTGCGCGAAGGCCTGCGCCCACCAGGCGCCATAGGACGAGCCCCAGACCGCGCACGGCCCGGTGCCCAGCGACTGCAGCAGCGCCGACAGGCCGTCGGCCAGCGCGGGCGCGTCGCAGCCGCCCGGATAGGTGACCGCGATCACGCGCCGCTCGCCGGCAAAGGCCTGCGCGATGCGCCAGGCGCTGGCGGCATCGCCGAGCGCGCCGGGCAGCAGCACCAGCGGCGGCGCGCCGCGTCCGTTGTCGGCGAAGCGCCAGACCGCGGGCGAGCCGTCGGTGAAGCGGCGCCATTCGCAGGCCTGCGACCAGGCCGCCATCCCGGAAGAACAGGACGTCATGCCGCCAGGTAGCCTTCTTCGCGCAACGTCTTCTTGGCGTCGTCGGTGAAGTCGGCTTCGGGCGCGTTGCCGCTGATGACGAACATCAGGAAGTGGGTGGCGTCCGGCTCGTCGTGCGTGACGTTCTCGAAGCGGCGGTTCACGCCGGGTGGGAAGGAGCACACATCCCAGGGGCCGACGTCGAAGAACTCGACCTTCCCGTCGACTTCCCACGAGCAGCGCCAGCGGCCGGTCAGCGGCATGAAGGTCTCGTTGGTGTCGTGGTTGTGCATCATCGGGCCGTTGCCCGGCTTGGCCTCGCAGAAGCCGAGGTTGAAGCCCTCGCTGATCGGGATCGCCGAGTTGGCCGCGGCCTGCGCGCCCACCGGCGACACGACCTGGGCACCGCCCTTGCCCTTGGGCGGCTGGAAACCGATCGCGTTGTAGAGCTTGCGCACTGCGCTGGGGTAGCGGCTGTCGGGCAGGCCGCCGTCGAAGCCCTTGAGGTCTTTGAAAAAGGCCACGCGCTTGCGCATCTCGTCGCGCGTCAGACGGATCTGGGGAAGTGCCATCGTGGGTGTCTCTCTGTCGATGTCGAAAGCGTTGAGG
The DNA here is from genome assembly GCF_901875635.1 of Xylophilus ampelinus. GTDB lineage: Bacteria > Pseudomonadota > Gammaproteobacteria > Burkholderiales > Burkholderiaceae_C > Xenophilus. The sequence goes on from NZ_CABFMN010000120.1 coordinate 28,454, forward strand.
GGATGTCGGGTCCGGACGGGGCGCAGTGTGGCCGGGGCGTGCCGCCACCCGCAATCGCGCGCGCCGATGCCCGCCATCGCACCGGCCGATGGCGGCTGCGGGTTTCCACCGAGCGGGTGCTGCGCACCGCCGCGAGGCAAGATCGACCCATGAAGATGCACGACCTCGACCTGCCGCTGCTGCGTGCTTTCGACGCGCTGCTGCGCGAACGGCACATCACGCGCGCGGCCGAGCGGCTGGAGATCAGCCAGTCGTCGATGAGCGTGGCGCTGGCCAGGCTGCGCGACCGCATGGGCGACGAGCTGCTGATGCGCAGCGGCACCGGCTGGATGCCGACCGAACTGGCCCTCCTGCTATGGCCGCGTGTGCAGGAGGCGATCGCCGCGCTCGAGCGAGTGCTCGAGCCCGCGCACTTCGACCCGGCCGCGGCGACGCAGACCTTTCGCCTGATCGTCATCGACTACATCGACCTGCTGATGATGCCGGCCGTGATGCGCCGCATCCGCCGCGAGGCACCGGGCGTGCGGCTGCATGTGTTGCAGACCAACCCGCACCATTTCGCCGAGATGATGGCCGCCGGTGAATTGGACCTCGCGCTGACCTACTTCCCCAACGCGCCCGAGTACCTGAAGGGCCGGCGGCTGTTCTCCGACCGTTTCCTCGGCCTGGCGGCGCGCGCTCACCCGGTGCACGAGGCGACGCTGGATGTGGCGGCCTTCTGCGCGTTGCCGCACGTCACCATCGAGCTGGTGTCGGCGCAGATCTACAACGTGCAGATCGATGCCGCGCTGGAGCCGCACGGGCTGCGCCGCCAGGTGCGCATGACCAAGCCGAATTTCCTCGCGCTGCCCTTCGTGCTGGAGACCTCGGACATGGTGGCCAGCATCCCCGCGCGGCTGGCGCGCCGCATGATGCGCATGGCCGAGGTCGAGCCCTTCGACATCCCGCTCGACCTGCCCACCTTCGACGTCAAGATGCTGTGGCATCCGCGCACCGACCACTCGCCCGCGCACGCCTGGCTGCGCGAGGTGATGGCCGACTGCGCGCGCGAGATCGAATGACTGCTTGCTATCGAAACCATAGCTGCTGACGCACGCGCACAGGGCGTTGCGGCCCTTTTTGGTTCGAAGATCGGGGCGGCATGGACGGGCCGGCTCGCATAATCGGCGCCCGATGGACCGCCTCACCCAGCTCGAAACCTTCGTCGCCGTGGCCACGCGCGGCAGCCTCACGGCGGCCGCCAAGGCCGAGGGCGTGGCACCGGCCATCGTCGGGCGGCGGATCGATGCGCTGGAGGAGCGCCTGGGCGTCAAGCTGCTGCTGCGCACCACGCGACGCCTCACGCTCACGCACGAGGGCAGCGCCTTCCTGGAGGACTGCCAGCGCCTGCTGACCGAGCTGGCCAATGCCGAGGCCAGCGTCAGTGCCGGCGGCGTCAAGGCCAGCGGGCATCTGCGCGTGACGGCGCCGGCCGGGTTCGGGCGCCGCCATGTGGCGCCGCTGGTGCCGCGCTTCCACGAGCTGCATCCGGAAGTGACCATCTCGCTTAACCTCAGCGACCGGGTGATCGACATGGCGGGCGAGAACTTCGACTGCGCCGTGCGCGTGGGCGACCTGCCCGATTCCTCGCTCGTGAGCATGCGCTTGGCCGACAACCGGCGCCGCTGCGTCGCCACGCCGGAGTTCCTGCGCCGCCACGGCGTGCCGCAGCACCCTACGGACCTGGTGCGCTTCGCCTGCCTGACGCTGAGCAGCGATGCCTCGCAGACGCGCGGATGGGCGTTCCGCGTGCCGCGGACCGCCCATGGGCGGCATGAGGAAGGCGGCCTTGCGGGCGCGCGCGTGCCGGGCGACGAAGCGCAGGCGCACGAGGTCATCCACCTCAAGCCCAGCGGCCCGCTCGACTGTTCCGACGGCCAGGTGCTGCACGACTGGTGCCTGGCGGGCCACGGCATCGCCTGGCGCAGCACCTGGGAGGTGGAGGCCGAGATCGACGCGGGCCTGCTGGTGCCGGTGCTCGACCGCTTCGCCGCGCCGCCCAACGGCATCTATGCAGTATTCCCGCAGCGCAAGCATTTGCCGCTTCGGGTGCGGCTGTGGCTGGATTTCCTCAGGGCGCACTACGCGCGGCCAGACTACTGGGGGCGCGTGGCGGGCTGAGCGAAGCGCCATTCGCGCCTGCATGCCGGCGTTTCGCGCCGCAAGGCGGCACTTCGTCGCTCGGGCCGGCCAGGACGGGCCTGCGCGGCACAATCCGTCGACCTTTGCCACCCACGACGAAAGCCGCCGCGATGACCCTCGAAGCCATCCTCGCCTACCTGCACCTGCTGGCCATCCTGACGATGGTCGTCTTCATCGCCAGCGAGGCGGCGCTGTGCCGCATCGAGTGGCTCAACGCGAAGGTGGTCGAGCGGCTGGCACGGGTCGACACGGTCTACGGCATCGCCGCCATGGCCGTGCTGGCCACCGGCATCGTGCGCACGGTGTGGGGGGTGAAGGGCACGGCCTGGTACTGGACCAACCCGTTGCTGCACGTGAAGTTCACGCTCTTCATCATCGTCGGCGTGGTCTCGATCTTCCCGACGCTCACCTACCTGCGCTGGCGCAAGGAGCTGCGCGCCACGGGCGCGCTGCCGACCGAGGCCGAGGTGAAGAAGACGCGCAAGCTGGTGATGGTGCAGGCGCACCTGATCGCGGTGATCCCGCTGTTCGCCGTCTTCCTGGCGCGCGGCTTCGGAAAGTAGCCCGGCCCCGCCGCGAAGCGGCGCCTCAAGTACAAAGCCCCGCAGGTGCGGGGCTTTGTTTTCTCCTTGGCGAAGCCGTTACGCCGCCTTGTTGCTCAGGCACTCCTTCATGAAGGCCTTGCGGGCGTCGCCCTTGAGCTCCTTGGCCTTGGGGTCGGCATTGCAGGTCTTCATTTTCGTCTGCTGCTTTTCCTGCTTGCTGGCCGACAGGCATTCCTTCATGAAGGCCTTGCGCTCGTCGCCCTTGAGTTCCTTGGCCTTGGGGTCGGCGTTGCAGGTGGCCATCTTGCCTTGCTGGGCGGTGGGCGCCTTGGCCGGCGCTGCGGCGGCGGGTGCCGTGGTCTGCGCCATGGCGTTGAAGGACAGGGCGGCGCCCAGTGCGATCAGGGAGAGGAGCTTTTTCATGGAGTGTGTTTCCTGAGCAGGGTGGTGAAAAAAGTGACGGTTCCCTTCAGGCGCCTGCCGCTCGGCCGGCACCGGGCCCGGGGTCGGGCCTCGGCCTCTAACGTACCGCAGGCGCGCCCGGCTGACATCCTCCTTGCACGGCGCCTGCGGGTTTGCCCCCGATAAAATCCGCCGATGCTTACAGTCAAACAGGAGCTCCTGGCCGATCTGGCCCAGGCGCTCGAGGCCCTCGAGCCGGGCGCCGGCAGCCGCGCCGCCTTCGAATCGCCCAAGGTCGCCGCGCATGGCGACTTCGCCTGCACCGCCGCGATGCAGCTCGCCAAGCCGCTCAAGAAGAACCCGCGCCAGCTCGGCGAAGCCCTGCGCGAGGACCTGCTCGCCCGCCCGGCTTTCCAGCGCTGGGTCGATGCCATCGAGATCGCCGGGCCGGGCTTCCTCAACATCCGCCTAAAGCCTGCCGCCAAGCAGCAGGTGGTGCGCGAGGTGCTCGAGGCCGGCGCCGCTTTCGGCCGCAAGCCGGCCGGCTCGGGTGGCAAGGTGCTCGTCGAGTTCGTCTCGGCCAACCCGACCGGCCCGCTACACGTCGGCCACGGCCGCCAGGCCGCGCTGGGCGACGCCATCTGCAACCTGCTCGACGCCCAGGGCGCCCAGGTGTGGCGCGAGTTCTATTACAACGACGCCGGCGTCCAGATCCAGACCCTGGCCCACAGCACGCAGCTGCGGGCGCGCGGCTTCAAGCCGGGCGACGCCGAGTGGCCCTCCGGCGACAAGGCCCAGGCGTACAACGGCGACTACATCGCCGACATCGCGGCCGACTTCCTGGCAAAAAAGACCGTCAAGTCCGACGACCGCGAGTACACGGCCAGCGGCGACGTGAACGACCTCGACTCGATCCGCCAGTTCGCCGTCGCCTACCTGCGCCACGAGCAGGACCTGGACCTGCAGGCCTTCCAGGTGCGCTTCGACAACTACTACCTCGAGTCCAGCCTCTACACCAGCGGCCGCGTCGAGGCCACGGTGAACAAGCTGGTCGCCGCCGGCAAGACCTACGAACAGGACGGCGCGCTGTGGCTGAAGTCGACCGAGTACGGCGACGACAAGGACCGCGTGATGCGCAAGGGCGACGGGACGTACACGTACTTCGTGCCCGACGTCGCCTACCACCTGGCCAAGTGGGAGCGCGGCTTCCACCGCGTGGTCAACATCCAGGGCACCGACCACCACGGCACCATCGCGCGCGTACGGGCTGGCCTGCAAGCCGTGGGCGAAGGCATTCCCGAGGGCTACCCCGATTACGTGCTGCACACCATGGTGCGGGTGATGCGCGGCGGCGAGGAGGTGAAGATCTCCAAGCGCGCCGGCAGCTACGTCACGCTGCGCGACCTGATCGAGTGGACCAGCACCGACGCGGTGCGCTTCTTCCTGCTCAGCCGCAAGCCCGACACCGAGTACACCTTCGACGTCGACCTGGCGGTGCAGAAGAACAACGACAACCCGGTCTACTACGTGCAGTACGCGCACGCGCGCATCTGCTCGGTGCTCGACAAGGAAGGCACCGACCCGGCCGTGCTGAAGGACGTCGACCTTTCGCCGCTGGCGACCGACGCGGCCCAGCCGCTCATGCTGCTGCTGGCCAGGTACCCCGAGATGCTGGCCGCCGCCGCGCGCGACTTCGCGCCGCACGACGTCACCTTCTACCTGCGCGAACTGGCCGCGGCCTACCACAGCTACTACGACGCCGAGCGCATCCTGGTCGAGGACGAAGGCGTGAAGAAGGCCCGCCTGGCCCTGGTCGCCGCCACTGCACAGGTGCTGCACAATGGCCTGGCCGTGCTTGGCGTGAGCGCGCCACGAAAGATGTGAGCCTGAACTACCCATGAGAAGCAGACAAAGAGGGAATTTCGTCATCGGCCTGATCGTGGGCGTCGTGCTGGGGCTCGGCGTGGCCCTCGGTGTGGCGGTCTACGTGACCAAGGTGCCGATCCCGTTCGTCACCAAGAACCAGCCGCGTGGCGCCGATCAGGACGAGGCCGAGGCGCGCAAGAACCGCGACTGGGACCCGAACTCCCCGCTGGCCGGCAAGCCGCAGGCCCCGCGCACGCCCCCGCAGCCCATCGCGCCGGCACCGGCGGCCCCCGCCGTCGCCGGCGCGCCCGCGAGCACCGGCACGCTCAATG
>NZ_CABFMN010000121.1 GCF_901875635.1 Xylophilus ampelinus
GTGCCGTGCCCGATCCGCGGGCCTCGGCGTCGGACGAGTCGCAGCCGCCGAGCGCGGTGACGGCCGTGCCCGATCCGGCGGCGCTGCCCGCGCCGGCGCTGGCCCTGCTGCTGGCGCAGAGTGCGCTGTCCTCGGGCCGCGCCCAGGATGTGGCATCGGACAGCGGCACCGACGCTGCCGGCACGGTGGGTGCTGTCGGCGGGGCAGGGCGCATGGCCCGGCTTCGCCCCGAAGCCGCATCGGCGGGATCGCCGGGCCTGCCGGCTGCCCCCGTGGCCGGACCCGGGGCGGGCGCCGATGCGGCGTTGCAGGCGTCGGCCGCCACGGTGGCGCCCGATGCCGACCCTGCCGTCGCCCTTGACGCCACCGGCGAACACACGCCCCCGACCCGCGCCGCGAAGCCCGAGGGGGCCTGGTCGGCCGCGCTGGCCGGCACGCCGGCTGCATCGGGTGCGCCGGGTGCGCCGCGCTTCGGCGCCGTGGTACTTCCCGCAGGGGCGGCATCCGTTGCTGCGCGCGGCAACGGCGCGGCGCAGGCGATCGACAGGCCGGGGCCGTACGTCGGCACCGCCGCCGGCACCATCGCCGCCGACACCTTGCGCCAGGCCGCCCATGAAGGCGCCGAGCGCGGCGACCTGCTGGCCGGGCGATTCGCGAACGCGATGCACGCCGAATCGCTGCCGGCGGCAGGGCTTGCGCCGCTGGCTGCGGCAGCAGGACCCCTGGGCGGTCCCCGGGAGCGCGACGCCGGGCCGCAGGCCCCGTCCGATGCGATGCTGGCGCCGGGCATGGCCGGGCCCACGAGCTCGGGCGTGTCGACGGCGCAGGCCCTGCCGGCCGCGACGCCTGCCGGCGCGGCGGAGTTCGCGGGCGCGCTGGCCGACCAGATCAGCTGGTGGCTCGGCCAGAAGACACAAGGTGCGGAGCTCACCGTGCAGGGGCCGGCCGGCGCCGCGGTGTCCGTCAGCGTGCAGGTGCAGGGCAACGAGGCGCATGTGGCGTTCCGCAGCGAGCAGGCGCAGGCGCGCCAGCTCATCGGCGACTCGCTGGCACAGCTCGAGCAGCTCCTGGGCGGCAGCGGGTTGGTGCTCGGCCAGGTGAGCGTCGGGGCGGGATCGACCGGGCACGAGGGCCGCGCGGCGCCCGAGGCCGATGGCCGCGTGCGTGCGCCCGGCGCGGCTGCCACGTCCGTGTCAGAGGCGGCGGCCCCGGCCACGGCGCGGGCGCTGCGGCGCGGGGGCGTCGACGTCTACGCCTGACGCCGCGCCTGCGGCAGGCGGCCGCAAGCGCGGTGAAGCGGGGTTTTTCTGGCGCTTTTCCGCGCCTCCCGCGGGGCGTGGAAACGAATAATTCCTTCCATTCGGGCGCCATGCCGTGCGGGCGGCGCCCGCCTCCTTGAAGGAAACACCGTGTCAGCCACCACCGCGGACCCCACCGCCGCCGAGCCCGGGAAGGGCAAGGGCAAGAGCAAGCTCCTCCTCATCGTGCTGGCGCTCGTCGTGCTGGGCGGCGCGGGCGGCGGGGGCTGGTTCTACCTCCAGTCTAAGAAGGCGCACGTCGAAGACGAGGAAGAGGAGGTGCATGCCTCGGCGAAGAAGCCGGCATCGCCCAACTACCTCGCGCTGGAGAACATGGTCGTCAACCTGGCCGATCCCGGCGGCGAGCGCGTGGCGCAGGTGGGCATCACGCTCGACCTCAGCGATGCCAAGGCGGCCGACCAGCTCAAGGCGATGATGCCGGCCGTGCGCAGCAGCGTGCTGCTGCTGCTCACGCAACGCACCTCCGAAGAACTGCTCAAGCGCGACGGCAAGGAAAAGCTGGCGCAGGACGTGCAGGTCGAAGTCGCCAGGGCGCTCGGCTACGAGGTGCCCAAGGCATCGCGCAAGGCGAAGGACGCCGACGACGAGGACGAGCCGCCGCGCCGCAAGGCCCGCAAGGCGCCGGCCTCGCCGGTCAACGCCGTGCTGTTCTCGTCCTTCATCGTCCAGTGAGCGAGGCGGCCTCCGCGATGAGCGACCTTCCCGAGACCGGCATGGCGGCCGATGCCCCGGCCGGTGCCGACGCGGTGGAGCGCATGGCCGAAGCCGCGGTGCGCGACTTCAACCTGTCCACCGAACAGCGCTGGGTGCGCCGGCCGATGCCGACGCTGGACATCGTGAACGAGCGCTTCCAGCGCCACCTGCGCCAGGGCCTGTTCCAGCTGCTGCGTCGCAGTGCCGACGTGAGTGTGCTGCCGCTGGCGGTGATGCGATTCGGCGAATTCCTGCAGAAGCTCGAAGGCCCGTCCAGTCTTAACGTCGCGGCCTTGCAGCCGCTGCGGGGCAGCGTGCTGGTGGCCTTCGAGGCGCCGGTGGTCGGCGCGACCGTCGACCTCATGTACGGCGGCAACGGCAACCTGCAGGCCTCGATGGACGGCCGCGACTTCTCCCCGGCCGAGCAGCGCGTGATCCAGCGCCTGGTGCAGGTGGTGTGCACGGCCTACGACGAGGCCTGGCGCGAGATCTATCCGCTCAGCCTGGTGCACCAGCGCTCGGAAACGCATCCGCAGTTCGCGGCCATTGCCGCGCCGGCCGAGATGACCGTGGTGACCAGCGTGGACATCGTGATGGGCGGCTTCGCCGGCGCGATCCACATCTGCAAGCCGTACGGCGTGCTCGAGCCGCTGCGCGATCTTCTGTATGGGCCGCAGCAGGCCAGCGCGCTGGCCGAGGACCGCCGCTGGGTCTCGATGCTGTCGCGCGAACTGCAGCAGGTCGAGGTGGCGCTCGTCGCCGAACTGGCGCGCCCGGAACTCACCGTCGCCCAGGTGCTGGGCATGAAGCCCGGCGACTTCATTCAGCTCGACAAGTCGCCCCTGATCGCGGCGACCGTGGAGGGCACCCCCGTCTTCGCCTGCAGCTACGGAACCCACGAGGGCCGCTACGCCCTGCGCGTGGAGCATCCCCTGCACAGCGATCAGCCCCATTGGCTTGGAGAAAAGCATGTCCACTGACCCATCCGCATCGCAGCCCGAGCAGGCTGCCTGGGCGCAACCCCTGGAGGACGTGGCCGCCGCCGACGCCGGCGCCGCCGCAGCCGTGCAGGACATCGGCCGGGTGCTCGACATCCCGGTGCAGCTGTCGGTCGAACTCGGCCGCAAGAAGGTGCCGATCAAGCACGTGCTGCAGCTCGCACAGGGCTCGGTGATCGAACTGGATTCGCTCGCGGGCGAGCCGATGGACGTGCTGGTCAACGGCTACCTGGTCGCGCGCGGCGAGGTGGTCATGGTCAACAACCGCTTCGGCATCCGCCTGACCGACGTGGTGACGCCGTCGGAGCGCCTGCGGCGCATGAACGGCGCGGGCTGAGGCGCCATCGACGGCCTGCCATGACCCAGAGTCTCCTGACCATCGTCCTCTTCATCTGCCTGGTCGCGGCGGCGCCGCTGGTCATCCGGCGCCTGCAGCAGAAGCGGGCATTGCCCATGGGCGCCTCCGGCCCGGCGTGCCGGCTGGTGTCGGCGCTGGCGGTGGGCCCGCAGCAGCGCATCATGACCGTGGAGGTCGGCCCGGAGGGCGCGCGTTGCTGGCTGGTGGTGGGCGTGACCGCGCAATCGATCAGCATGCTGCACAGCGTGCCGGCACCGGCGGGCGAGCATGCACAGGCCTGACCGCCGATGCCTCGTGATGGCGATCGCGGCAGCCGCCCTCGCGGCCGGCGCGCCCGCCTGGGCGCAGTCGGCACCCGGGCAACTGCCGCTGGTGATCGGCTCGACGCCCGGTGGCACGAGCTATTCGGTGCCGGTGCAGACGCTGCTCTTCTTCACGGCGCTGTCCTTCCTGCCGGCCATCCTGCTGATGATGACGGGCTTCACGCGGATCGTGATCGTGCTGTCGCTGCTGCGGCAGGCGATGGGCACGCAGTCCGCGCCGCCCAACCAGGTGATCGTCGGTCTCTCGCTCTTTCTCACGCTGTTCGTCATGGGCCCGACGCTCGACCGCGTCTACCAGGATGCGTACGTGCCCTACAGCAACGGGTCGCTGAGCTTCGAGGCGGCGGCACAGCGCGCCGAGGCGCCGATGCGCGACTTCATGCTCAAGCAGACGCGCCAGTCGGATTTCGCCCTGTTCGCCAGGCTGGCCAAGCTGCCCGCCGAAGCCACGGCCGAGACAGCGCCGCTGCGCGTGCTCATCCCGGCCTTCGCCACCAGCGAGCTGAAGTCGGCCTTCCAGATCGGCTTCATGATCTTCATTCCCTTCCTGGTGATCGACATCGTGGTGTCGAGCGTGCTCATGTCGCTCGGGATGATGATGCTGTCACCCGTGCTCGTCGCCCTGCCGTTCAAGCTCATGCTGTTCGTGCTGGCCGACGGCTGGAACCTGCTGCTCGGCTCGCTGGCCGCCAGCTTCGTCACCTGAGGACCGCATGGACGCGCAGACTGTTCTTTCGATGGGGCGCGACGCCCTGGTCATGCTGCTGACGGTGTCGCTGCCGGTGCTGCTGGCGGTGCTGGTCGTCGGCCTGGCCGTGAGCATCTTCCAGGCGGTCACCCAGATCAACGAGGCGACGCTGGCCTTCGTGCCCAAGCTGGTCGCGGCCGTGGTGGTCTTCGCGATCGCCGGGCCGTGGATGCTGACCACGCTGGTGGACTACCTGCGCCGCATGATCGAGTCGATCCCGCGCATGGTGTCGTAGTGCGCCAGTCCGCACTGTGCTGACCTTCGACGAAGCCCAGCTGGCGGCGTGGGTCACCCCCTGGCTGTGGCCCTTCCTGCGCGTGCTCGGGCTCTTCACCGCCGCGCCGGTGTTCTCTTCGCGGGCCATCCCGGTGCGTGCGCGCGTCGGCCTGGCGGCCGTGGTCGCGCTCGGCGCGCAGGCCACGCTCGAGGCCCAACCCGCGATCGCGTTCGACGATGCCCTCGCGCTGGGCGCGCTGGTGCAGCAGGTGGCCATCGGCCTGGCGCTGGGCTTCACGGCGCGCCTGGTCTTTGCGGCCATCGAGCTGGCCGGCGAACTGGTGGGCCTGCAGATGGGGCTGAACTTCGCCTCGTTCTTCGATCCGGTCAGTAATGCGCAGGCCAGCGCCGTCTCGCGCTTCTTCGGCAACGTCGCGATGCTCGTGTTCATCGTGATCAACGGCCACCTGACGGTGCTGATGGCCGTCATCAAGAGCTTCGAAGTCTTCCCGGTCGGCACCGGCGTGCTCGACGCCTTCGCGCGGCTGCGGCTGCACGAGATGGGGTCGGAGCTGTTCGCCAGCGCGCTGTGGGTCGCGCTGCCAATGATCGCGCTGCTGCTGTTCGTCAACCTGGTGATGGGCGTGATCTCGCGGGTGGCGCCGCAGATGAACATCTACGCCATCGGCTTCCCGGTCACGCTGACCAGCGGCCTGGCCGGCATGGCGCTGGTGCTGCCCATGATGGAGCAGCCCCTGCTCGCGCTGATGGAGCGCTTGATCGGCCTGTTCACCGGCTCGCGCTGAGGGCGCTCAGACCAGGTGATTGCGGATCGCGTACGCGGTCAGCGCCGCGTTGGTCGGGAGGTTGAGCTTTTCCCGGACCCGCGTGCGGTACACGCTCACCGTCTTGGGGCTGAGCATGAACTCGTCGGCGATCTCGGACAGTCGCTTGCCCGAGGCGATGCGCACCAGTGTCTGCATCTCGCGGTCGGACAGCGCGTGGTGCGGCGCTTCGTCCGAGGCCGGCTTGGCGATGTTGTCGGCCAGCACCTGCGCCAGTTCACGCGTGACGTGCTTCTGGCCCCGCGCCACCGAGCGCACGGCAGCGATCAGCCGCCGCGGGTCGCTCGTCTTGCTCAGGAACCCGTAGGCGCCCGCGCGCAGGCAGCGGATCGCATAGTCGCGCTCCGCGTGCATCGAGAAGACCAGCACCTTCACCTGGGCGGCGCTGTCTGCCAGGCCGGCCAGCAGGTCCAGGCCGCCCCGGCCGGACAGTGCCAGCTCGAGGATCAGGACATCGCACGGGGTGGAACGCAGCAGGTCCTTGAGCTCGGCCGCATCGCCGGCTTCGCCCGTCACGCGGATGTCCACCGCTTCTGACAACACGTCCCGGATGCCGCGTCGCACGATGCCGTGCTCGTCGCAGGTGATGACATGGATCATCGGGCGCCCCTTGCGATAGCGCGACTGCGCGGGGCGGTCCGGCTCGGACGGGGGGCAGGAAATGCTCGGCTGGACGGACGGGATGGCACGTTGATTTCGCCGGGATCGCGCCAGCGGGGGCCAGCGCCGCAAGAAATATGTATTTCGGATAATGATAATTAACAAATGTCAGATTTGCCGAGTCCGGCGTCGCTGGATGTTGGTTTGCACCCACGTCCTGGGCCGTGTCACGGTGGCGTCGGACCTCATCGCACGGGCAACGTCGGAAGGCCGTCCAACCCTCTCTGAGTCAGGCGCCGCGCGGGGCACGTTCAGGGAAGGGCCCGCGGTAGCAACTCCATCGTGAGTGCCGAGGCGGCGCTGGCCCCAAACACGCGCACGCCACCGCGTCCGTCGCCGGTGGCTTTGGCCAGGTACATCGCGGCATCGGCGGAGCGCAGCAACGAATGGGCGTCGCTGCCGCCGTTCGGGAAGGTGGCGACCCCGATCGACACAGCCACGTCGTGCACCGTGCCCGCATGCTGCCAACCCGCGGCGCGAAAGGCCTCGACGAGTTGCTGTGCCACGGCTCGCGCGTTGACCGTCGCGCCAAGCAGGACGCCGAATTCGTCACCGCCCAGTCGCGCCACCACGCCGCGGTCGCGGACCACGGAAGTCATGCGCGACGCCGCCTCGATCAGGATCTGGTCGCCGAAGGCGTGGCCGTGGCGGTCGTTGATGCTCTTGAAGCGGTCCAGGTCGAGAAAGCAGACGCTGGGCCCGCCGGCGATGGCGCTGGCCGCGGCCATGGCCTCGCCGAGCTGGTCCATGAAGACCTCGCGGTTGATCAGCCCCGTCAGCCCGTCGTGGCGTGCCAGGAAGCGGATGCGCCGCTCCTGCTCCCGCCGCTGGGAAATGTCGGTGTAGGTGCGCACCAGTCCGCCGCCGTCCAGCGGCACGCTCCGGACCTCGATCACCCGCCCGTCCGGACGCTCGCGCTCGTAGCTGTGCGGACTGTCCAGGATGCCGCCTGCGCTGATGAAGCCCATCACTGCCGGGTCGGCGCGGTCGAACTCGCGGCGGTCGAGCTGGTGCTGCAGCACGCGCTGGAAGCTCGGGCGAGACGCCATCAGCGCTTCGGGCAGGTCGAGCAGCTCCATGGCGCGTCGATTGCACAGCTCGACCACACCGTCGGCGTTCACCATCATCAGCCCCTGGTCCATCCGCTCCAGCGTGAGCTCCAGCATGCTGGACTTGCGGTTCAATTGGTCCTCGCTCTCCCGGGCCCGCGCTTCGGCGGCCAGCAGCGCGTGTTGCTGGCGCTTGAGCAGGGTAATGTCCACATGCACCAGGATGTGGCGGCCCTGCGGGCCGGCCCGGGCGATGACCCGGCACCAGCGGTCGCCCGGCAACGCGAGCTCGAAGGCGGCCCCCGGGAAGCGCAGCTGGTCGCGCAGCACGCTCAGCCCGTCGTCCATCCGCGACGCCTGCGACCGTTCACCCTCCACCCGCCAGCTGTGCCCGTAGGCGGCCGCGAAGCTCAGGCCCAGGGCATCCTCCCGGCTCTCGAATCCGTACATGGCCAGGAAGGCCTCGTTTGTCCAGACGATGGTGGTGCTGGCGTCGATGACGCTGACGCCATCGGCCACATGGTCGAGCAGCGACGCTTCCATCGGTGCCGGCGCGGCGGCGATGCTGGCGGCGGCGGCCCGGTCGACAGGGGCGGTTGGCGGCGGCAGGTCCTCGCGCCACATGCGCACCCGCGTGCCGTCGGGCAGCGCCAGGGAGGATACGCTCAGGCGCCGGCCCCGGTGCTCGAAGGAGAACGGAGCCTGCTGGGCCCGGTGGCGCTCGATGCCCGCCTGCACATAGCGCTCGAGCGCCGGCTGCTCGAGCGCGTCGAGCCGTTCCCGGTAGAAGCGGCGCAGGTTGTCGGCATAGGGTTCGCCCACGTGCACGTGGCGGGCGTGCTCGGGGAAGTAGCGCACGAAGCTGCGGTTCCACAGCAGGGTGCGGTCCTGCGTGTCGAAGGCGCACAGGGCCACCGACAGGCCATCGAGGATCTGCGCCATGACCGACAGCGTGGCCAGGGCGCCCGGGGCGTCTTGCGGGGTGTCTGCCGGTTCAGGCACGCGCGACCCCCGGGGCCGGCTCCTTGAGCCGATGCTCGAAGTCGGACAGCGCCTCCGGCCGGCCGAAATAGTAGCCCTGGCTGACCTTGCAGCCGTGGGCCTGCAGGAAGGCCAGCTGCGCTTCGGTTTCCACGCCTTCGGCAACCACTTCGAGGTCGAGGTTGGCGGCCATGCCCAGGATGGTCTGGACGATCAGCTCGATCTTGGGGCTCTGGCCGATGCCCTGCACGAAGAACTTGTCGACCTTCAGCTGGTGCAGCGGCAGCTGCGCCATGTACGAAAGCGACGAGAAACCGGTGCCGAAATCGTCCATCGAGAAGCGGATGCCAATGGCGGCGAGCGACTTCATCTTGCTGATGGTCTCGGTCACTTGGTCGTGCAGCAGGCTTTCGGTCAATTCTAGTTTCAGGTGCGAGGGCTGGCACCCCGTGCGTATGAGCACCTGCCGGACCTCTTCGGCGAAGTCTTCCTTGCGGAACTGCCGGGCGCTCACGTTCACCGACATCGTCAGGTGTGCATAGCGCGTGTCGTGGCCCCAGCGCTCGAGCTGGCCGCAGGCCTCCTCGAGGGCCCACAGGCCGATCGGCACGATCAGGCCGGTCTGTTCAGCCGGCTCGATGAAGCCGGCAGGAGGCACCATGCCGCGCATCGGATGGTTCCAGCGGATGAGTGCCTCGGCACCGACCACGCGCCCGAGGTGGTTCACCTGTGGTTGGTAGTGCAGGACGAATTGCCGCTTCTTCAGCGCCACATGCAGTTCGCTGTCCAGGGCTGCGCGCGCGGTCACGGTCGTCTTCATGGCCGGTTCGAAAACCCGGACCGCGTGGCCGCCGCCCAGCTTGGCGTAGTACATGGCGATGTCGGCCTGCTTGAGCAGGTCCTCGATCGAACGCCGGCTGCCGTCGAACACGCACACGCCGATGCTGCATGTGCTGTGGTATTCGATGCGTGCGAGCCGGAAAGGCTCGGCCATCTGGGCCAGCGCGTTGTCCGCGAGCGCACGGGCCTGGACCATCGCCAGCGCGTGGTCCTGGCTCAGGTTTTCGAGCATCAGCACGAATTCGTCCCCGGCCAGACGCGCGAGCATGCCGCCTTCGCGCAGCACACCCTGCAGGCGGGCGGCGACCTGCCGCAGCATGTCGTCGCCCACCGCCTGGCCATGGGCGTCGTTCAGCCGCTTGAAGTCGTCGATGTCCAGGAAGAGCAGGGCACCCTGCCGGTTTTGCCGGGCGTTGTTGTCGACGCAGCCTTGCAGCCGGTGCAGCAGAAGACGCCGGTTCGGCAGGCCGGTGAGCGTGTCGTAGAACGCCAGATGCTCGATCTCCTGCGTGGCAGTCTTGGTCTCGGTGATGTTGCGAAGGATGACGATGAAGCGGGCGTCGGCGCCCTCTCCCACCGGCTTGCGAGAGACGGACGCCTCGAACCAGCTCGTGCCCTGCGACGCGCGGCGTTCGAACTGGCGCCCGGTGCAGCGGCCGGCGACGTAGGCTTCGCGCAGTGCAGCCATCACCTCGGTGTGGCCGTCGGGCGGCAGCACTTCCGCAAGCGTGAGCCCCACGGGCTGGTCGACCAGCAGGCCCGAGGTCACGCCGCGCGGGCAGTGGAAGTCGAAGCACCGGCCGTCCAGACCCACCTCGAGCAACTGGTCAGGCAACGCGTCGAGCGTGGCCTGCAACTGGGCCTTGCCCTTGACGACATCCGCGATGTGCTGGCGCCGCTCCGTGGTGTCTCGGAAGACGCAGACGATGCCTCCGTCCGGCATCGGGCTCTTGACGGCCAGGATGCTGCGTCCACCCGGGAGGGCCAGTTCCTGTTCGTCCTGGACGCTGCGCGTTCGACGCAGGTCGCCGCCCAGCCAAGCGTTCTGGCTGATGTCCAAGCCGTGGCCGCGCAGGTGTTCGAGCGTCATCTCGATCAGGTGGCGGAACGGCATGTGCGGAGCAATAGCCGACTCTGCCCAGGGAAACAGTTCGACGAAACGTCGGTTCCAGGCCAGGATGCGGTCGCGCGAATCGAGCAAAACCAGGCCGTCGACCATCGATTCGAGGGCCTGGTCCAGATTCAGCTTGGACTGCAGGATGATCTGGCGATCGCGGCGCTGGCGGCGCAGCTGCACATGGGAGAACGCAGCCGCAGCGAGGATCATCGCGAGGAACCCTGCCGCCCCCGCTGCAACCGCCAGCCGATCGCGGCCCCAACCGGCCAGGGCCTCCGCCTGCGGCAGGCTGGCGGTCACCAGGAGCTGACGCTGGAGTGCCGGCCGCGCCGCGACCACGGCCGCATGGCCGTCCAGTCGCGAGGGCACCAGGTGCGGCGCGCCATCGGCGTTGATGCGCTCGTCGGGCACGCTCGCCGGCCGGCTCGTCCGCCCGTCACGCTCGGGCACGCCCGCCAGCAGCATGCCGTCTGCGGTCTCGAGGGTGACTTCGAGGCCTGGCGGGTCCGCGCTCTCCTCCAGCAGTTTCGTGAGCGCGGTGAGCGGTATCTCGGCCGCTGCCAGCAGCTCGCGGCCATCGGCGAGGACGACCCGCCTTACCAGGTGGATTCCCGCGGACGCGCCGTCGCGGCGATCCGATGGCGCGTTGATCACGAGCGTCGCGTCAGGCCGGGGGCGCAGCCGGTGCGCAAGGTCGGCCGGCAAGTCGATGCGCTGGCCCCGCGCCCGCTGGTTGGAGGAAGCGACGATGCGCAGATCCTCGTCCACGTAGGCCAGCTGGCGGACCATGGGGTCCTGATCGACCTGGTGCCGCAGCAGGGCACCGACAGTGTCGTGGTCGGCGGGCCCTGCGGACTGCGGCAGCCTGGCGCCGTCGGCCCGTGCCGCCATGTCCGCCACCAGCGAATCGGCGCGGCGCAGGCTGCGATCGAGTGCTGCCTGCACCGCGGCCACGTGGCGGGTGACCTGGCGGCCGGCGTTGTCGAGGGCGCGGTGGCGCATCTCGGCAGACAGCGCACCGGCTGCCAGCACCACCATCAGCACGAACAGTACCGCGACCCCATACAGGGTGGCCAGGGCGCGACGGCTGGAGGGCAGCGTGGTCATGGCGGCACTCCACGCACGGATGCAGCCGCCCACCACCGCCGGGAAGGGTCGGGGGTCGTGCGGCAGGCTGGCGGGGGTCGGCGCGTCGGGTTTCATCGTCGGGTCGCTCCGCCAGGCGCGGTCTGGCGCCGATCCGGGGGGAATGGCGGGCAAGACCGGACGCCGGCGGCGGCGCTCCAGCCCCAGTTATCGGCATCCACCGCCAGAGCTTGAACACGCGTGTGCCCGTTTTTCCCGCGCAGGCGGCCGACAAGCCCTTGGTGGGGGCTCGATGCACCTTTCTGGGGCAGGTGCGGTGGCTGTCAGCGCCCGAGCCGCCTCATTCGGGCTTGATGTTCGCCGCCTTCACGACCTGCGCCCACTTCGCCACCTCGGCCTTCTGGAAGGCGGCGATCTCGGCGGTCGTCATGTCTGCCGGCTGCATGCCGAAGCTCTTGAGCCGCTCCTGCATCTCGGGCTGGGCGAGGATGGCGCGGACCTCCTTGTGCAGGCGGTCCACCACCGGCGCCGGCGTGCCGGCCGGCACGAAGATCGCCTGCCACGACAGCACCGAGTAGTCCGCGAGGCCCGGCACGCCCGATTCGGCCACGGTCGGAACGTCGGGCATCGACTCCAGCCGCCTGGGCGAGGTGACGGCGATCGCGCGCAGCTTGCCGCTGGCGATGTGCGGCGCGGCCACGACGGTGGTGTCGAACATCATGTCCACCTGGCCGCCGATGACGTCCTGGATCGCCGGGCCGCTGCCCTTGTACGGCACGTGGTTGAACTTCACGCCCGACTTGTAGGCCAGCAGTTCCAGCGACAGGTGCTGCGAGGTGCCGATGCCCGCCGACGCGGACGACAGCCCGCCCGCCTTCGCCTTGCTGGCGTCGACCACGTCCTTGAGCGTCTTCCACGGGCTGTTGGCCGGCACCACCAGCACCGTGGGGTTGGTGCCGATGAGCGTGACGGGCGCGAAGGAGGTGATCGGGTCGTAGCCGATCTTCGGGTACAGGCTCACGTTGATCGCATGCGAACTCACGGTGCCGCCCAGCAGGGTGTAGCCGTCGGGCGCGGCGCGCGAGGCGATCTCCGAGCCCACGCTGCCGCCGGCACCGCCCTTGTTGTCGATCACCACGCTGGTACCCAGCGCCGTGCCGAGCTTCTGCGCGATCAGGCGGCCCAGCACGTCGGTCGTGCCGCCGGCCGGGAAGGGCACGAGGTAGGTGACGGCCTTGCCGGTCGGCCACTGGCCCTGGGCGAAGGCGGGAAGGGCGGGGAGGGCACTGGCGGCCACGGCGGCGAGCGCGTGGTGGAAGAGTCGGCGGCGTTGCATGGAAAGTCTCCTGTCTCGGTCTTTTTTGAATGAAAAGTGCCCGCAACGCAGGTGCGGCGGGCGCGAGCCGCTCTGTTTTTTGTAGCGTCTGCGGGATGGGGAAGCTGCTCAGGGCTTGAGGTTCAGCTTGGTGATGAGGCCCTTGAAGTAGGCGTCGTCCTTGGCCAGCGTCTCCTTGAAGGCCGCGCCGTCGGTGTAGACGTAGCCCAGGTTCTGCTTGTCCATCACCTCGTGCATGGCCGGTTCGGCGGCGGTCTTGGCGGCCAGGTCGCGCAGCCTGGCCATCACTTCGGGCGGCGTGTTCTTCGGCGCGCCCAGGCCGCGCCAGGTGCCGATCGACAGGTCGATGCCCTTCTCCCTGGCGGTGGGCACCTTCTCGAAGCCCTTCACGCGCTTGTCGGCCATCACCATCAGCGTCTTGAGCTTGCCGGCCTGCACGTAGGTCGTGACCTCGGCCGGGCTCACCGCCACCGCCTCGATGTGGCCGCCCATCAGCGCCAGCACCGCCGGCGCCGCGCCCTGGAAGGGGATGTGGTTGAACTTGGTGCCGGTCTTGTCCTCCAGCGCCGCAGCGGCCAGGTGCCAGATCGAGCCGTTGCCCGAGTTGCCCACGCGCATGCTGTCGGGCTTCTTCTTCGCCTCGGCCAGGAACTCCTCGATCGTGTTCCACGGCGCCTCCGCCTTCACGGTGATGGCGGCCGGGTCGGCATTGAGCTGCGCGATGGGCTGGAAGTCGTCGTACTTGAACTTGGCCAGGCCCAGGTGCGGCAGTGTCAGCAGTTCGACGGTCAGCACCGCGAGCTTGTAGCCGTCGGGTCTGGCGCTGATGACCTCCTGCCAGCCGATGGCGCCGCCGGCGCCGGGCTTGTTCACCACCACGATGCTCTGGCTGATGAACTTGCGGCTGGCATCGGCGAACGCGCGCGCCAGCGCGTCGGTGCCGCCGCCCGGCTGGTAGGGCACGACCAGCTCGATCGGCTTATTGGGAAAGTCGGATTGCGCCGCGGCTTGAAGCGGCGCCACGGCGGCTGCCAGAGCCACAAGCGATGAGCCGGCAAGGCAGCGAAAAATTGAAGTCTTCACGGGTTGTCTCCTGGTTGGGTGTTTCGTCGGTCCGGCTCCGTCCGACGCCGTTCACGCTGAGCTTGGCCTGTCCCCAGCTTGTCGAAGGGTCGAAGCGCAGCGCGGGGCTTCGACAGGCTCAGCCAGAACGGGCGAGGCGGATGGATGCCAATTCATGTCAGGTCACCGGCGCCGGGTTGAACAGCACCAGCGCGTTGTGCAGCTTCCACCGCTCGGCCCAGCTCTTTTTGCGGCCGCTGGCCACCTCGAGCATCAGGTGGAACAGCTCCCAGCCGACGTCCTCGATGCTGGCGTCGCCGTCGGCGATGCGGCCGGCGTTCACATCCATCAGGTCGTGCCAGCGGCGCGCCAGGTCGCTGCGCGTCGCCACCTTGACGACGGGCACTTCGGCCAGGCCGTAGGGCGTGCCACGGCCGGTGGTGAACACGTGCAGGTTCATGCCTGCGGCCAACTGCAGCGTGCCGCAGATGAAGTCGGAGGCGGGCGTGGCGGCATAGAGCAGGCCTTTGCGCGTCGCCTTCTCGCCGGGCGCCACGACGCCCGCGATGGCCGAGCTGCCCGACTTCACGATCGAGCCCATCGCCTTCTCGACGATGTTGGACAGGCCGCCCTTCTTGTTGCCCGGCGTGGTGTTGGCGCTGCGATCCACGCGGCCGCGCGCCAGGTAGGCGTCGTACCAGGCCATCTGCGCGATCATGGCCTGCGCCACCTCGGGCGTGCTCGCGCGCGAGGTCAACTGGTCGATCCCGTCGCGCACCTCCGTCACCTCGCTGAACATCACGGTGGCACCGGCGCGCACCAGCAGGTCGGTGCAGAAGCCCACCGCCGGGTTGGCCGTGACGCCGCTGAAGGCATCGCTGCCGCCGCACTGCACGCCCACGACCAGTTCGCTCGCGGGCACGGTCTCGCGCCGGCGCGCGTTCAGGCGCTCGAGGTGTTGCTCGGCCTGGCGCAGGATCGAATCGACCATCGACATGAAGCCCACGTGCGCATCGTCCTGCAGGCAGACCACGTCGAGCGCCGGGTCTGCCTCCGCCCGCTGGTCAACGAGGGGAATGGCGCCCGGCGGCAGCAGCCGCTCGGGCTGCAGCTTTTCGCAGCCCAGGCTCACCACCATGACCTCGCCGCCGAAATTGGGGTTCAGGCT
This sequence comes from Xylophilus ampelinus, assembly GCF_901875635.1. Classification (GTDB taxonomy): domain Bacteria; phylum Pseudomonadota; class Gammaproteobacteria; order Burkholderiales; family Burkholderiaceae_C; genus Xenophilus. The sequence goes on from NZ_CABFMN010000121.1 coordinate 14,800, forward strand.
GATGTTGCGCAGCGTGCGGATCGGGATGACCGCGTCGGGCGCGTCGATCGCCACGCCGCAGCCATACGTGTGCGCCAGCGCCACCACGTCGTCCACGTGGGGGTAGCGCGGCAGCAGCTCGGCCTTGATGCGCTGCACGGCGAAGTCGGTCACGCCGGCCACGCACTGCACGGTTTGGGTGATGGCGAGGATGTTGCGTGTGCCCACCGAGCCGTCGGCGTTGCGGTAGCCCTCGAAGGTGTAGCCGGCGAGCGGCTCCTGCGCGGGCGGCTTCACCGTCGCGATGGGCAGGCCTTCGAGTTCGCGTGCATCGGGCATGTGCAGCAGGCGTTCGTGCACCCAGCTGCCAGCGGGGATGGGCTTGATCGCGTAGCCGATCGGCACGTCGTAGCGCCGCACCGCGCTGCCTTCGGGGATGTCGACCAGCGCCACCTTGTGGGCCTGCGGCACCTGGTCGACCAGCACCAGCCCGTCCGCCAGCACCGAGCCGGCGGGCAGGCCGCCATCGTTGGCGACGATGGCGACGTTGTCCGCCGCGTGCATGCGGATGGTGTGCGGTGGGCGCGTCATCTCACGGCCATGAACATGCTGGGCAGCCAGAGCGAGAACTGCGGCACGAAGGTGACCAGCCCCAGCGCCAGGATCAGCGCGCCATAGAAGGGCCAGATGGTGCGCATCACCTCGCCCACCGACACGCCCCCGATCGCACAACCCACGAACTGCGTGGTGCCCACGGGCGGCGTGTTCAAGCCGAGTGCGCAGTTGATCAGCATCAGGATGCCGAACTGCACCGAGGTCATGCCGTATTGCTGCGCGATGGGCAGGAAGATCGGCGTGCACAGCAGGATGGTCGCCGCCATGTCGAGGAAGGTCCCCAGCACGAACAGGATCACGTTGATGAGCAGGAAGATCACCCACGGTGTGGTCGACACCTCCGACAGCATCTTGCCCGTGAGCTCGGCCACGCCGTAGAGGCTGATGAGGTAGCCGAAGGTGCTGGAGATGCCGATCAGCAGCAGGATCACGCCCGTGGTGCGCACGGCCTTGGCGGCCGCCTTGACGAAGTGCTCCCACTTCATGGACCGGTACACGAGGATGGTGAGCGCCAGCGCGTACAGAACCGCCACCGCCGCCGACTCGGTGGCCGTGAACACGCCCGACAGGATGCCACCGAGGATCAGCACCACGATGAATAGGCCTGGCAACGATGCGGCGAAGGAGCGCGCCACGATGTGCCAGCCCGGGAAGGTGCCGGCCGGGTAGCCGCGCTTCACCGCCACGAAGTAGGCGGCCGCCAGGTTGCACAGCGTGAGGATCAGCGCCGGCACCAGCGCCGCCAGGATCAACGCCGCGATCGACACCTTGCCGCCCGCCGCCAGCGAATAGATGATGAGGTTGTGGCTCGTGGGCATGAGCGCGCCTACCAGCGCGGCGTGCGTCGTCACGTTGACGGCGTAGTCGGCCGCGTAGCCCTCCTTCTTCATCATCGGGATCATCACTGCGCCCATGGCCGACACGTCGGCCACCGGCGAACCCGAGACGCCGCCGAACAGGGTGCAGGCCACGACGTTGCTCATGCCCAGGCCGCCGCGCACGTGGCCCACCAGCGCGTTGGCGAAGTTGACGATACGGTCGGCGATGCCGCCGTACAGCATCAACTCGCCCGCGAAGATGAAGAAAGGGATCGCGAGGAAGGAGAAGATGCCCATGCCGGACATCATTTGCTGGAAGCCCACCGCCAGCGGCAGGCCTTCGTAGAGCAGCGTCGCCAGGGCCGACAGGCCGATGGAGAACGCGACCGGCACGCCCAGCAGCAGGAACAGCGTGAAGGAGAGGCAGAGGATGAGAAGTGCCGTCGTCATCGCTCAGCTCCAGGACGGTTCGACTTCGCGGCCCTGGGCGAGCGCGATGATGTGCTCGATCGAGAACAGCACGATCAGCACGCCGGCGATGGCCGGCGGCACGTATTTCCAGCCTTCGGAGATGAAGAGCGTCGGCAGCCGGTAGTCCCACACCGAATCGGCGAGGTAGGCGCAGTTCCACGCCATGGCGGCGCCGAAGAGCAGCACCAGCCCGTGGATGAGGTACTCCATCTTCAGCCGCAGCCAGTCGGGCGCGAGCACGAGGAAGGATTCGAGGCCGATGTGGCCGGCGTCGCGCACGCCGACGGCCACGCCGCACATGGTGACGTAGAGCACCAGCAGCAGCGCCAGGCTCTCGGCCCAGGTCGGCGTGCTGTTGAGGATGTAGCGGCCGAACACCTGCCAGCTCACGGCCGCGATGACCGCGACGAGGCCGGCGATGCCCAGCACCATGCAGGCACGCGCGAGCGTGCGGCAGAGGCGGGTGTACATGGAATGTGTTGTCTTGAAAGAAAAAGGGCTGCAGCGCCCGTCCTTCCTGCGCCGGCAGCTATGAAATCAATAGCATCCTTCGACAGGCTCAGGACAGGCCGAGCTCAGCCCCAGCGGTCGGGTCATGCGCAGCCGCCAAGCAGGGATCGGACAGGTCGGCCTCCTCACTGGGTGTCCTGCACCTTCTTGACCAGGTCCTTCAGCCTGGCGTCGGTGATGAACTTGTCGTAGACCGGCTTCATCGCGGCCTCGAAAGGCTTCTTGTCGATCTCGATGATCTCGGCGCCGCCGGCCTTCACGATGGCCAGCGATTTCACCTCGCGCTCGGCCCACTGCTTGCGCATGTAGGGCACTGATTCCCTGGCGGCCTGGCGGATCCAGCCCTGCTCCTCGGACGACAGCTTGTCCCACGCGCGCTTGGAGAACATCAGCATCTCCGGCGCCATCGAGTGCTCGGTCTTGCTGTAGTACTTGGCCACCTCGAAGGCGCGGGCGCTCTCATAGGTGGGGTAGTTGTTCTCGGCGGCGTCGATCAGTCCCGTCTTCAGGCCGGTGTAGACCTCGCCCATGGGCATGGGCGTGGCGTTGGCGCCCATGGCCTCGATCATCGACACCCACAGGTCGGACTGCTGCACCCGCACCTTCAGGCCTTTCATGTCGGCGAAGCTGCGCACGGGTTCTTGGCCGTGAACATGGAGCGCGCGCCGCTGTCATAGAAGGCCAGGCCGATGAAGCCCTGCTTCTCGCAGCTCTTGAGGATTTCTTCGCCCACCGGGCCGTCGAGCACCTTGTGCATGTGCTCGACCGAGCGGAACAGGAAGGGCATGGTCGGCACCTGCGTCTCGGGGCAGATGTTGTTCATGGGCGCGATGTTCACGCGCACCATCTGCAGCGCGCCGATCTTGGTCTGCTCGATGGTGTCCTTCTCGTTGCCCAGCGCGCTATTGTTGAAGACCTTGATGGTGTGCTTGCCGCCCGAGAGTGCCTTGAGTCGCTCGCCCATGAACTTCACGGCCGTCACGGTGGGGTAGTCGTCGGGGTGGATGTCGGCCGAGCGGAACTCGGTGGCGTGGGCCGCCAGCGCCAGCGTGCTGGCGGCCAGGGCGAGCAGGGTGGTCTTGAATCGCGTCATGTGTCTTCCTCTTCTTCCTGGGTCGGTGGTGTTGTGAATCGAGTGCGCCGAAAGAAATGGGGCTGTCGTCCGCCTCAGCCGCCGAAGGGTGGCTCCGGCAATCCCTGCGCGCCGGCGCGGAAGGCGAACACGCCGCCGGCCAGCGGCTGGTCCGACAGGTCGCCGCCGGGGCGGATGGAGGTGACGAAGAGCGTGTCGAGCTGCCGGCCGCCGAAGGCGCACATGGCCGGCTTCTTCACCGGTACCGGCACCGAGCGGTCGAGCCGGCCTTCGGGTGTGAAGCGGTGCACCAGGCCGGCGTCGTTGCCGCAGATCCAGTAGCAGCCGTCGGCATCCACGGCGGCGCCGTCGGGGCGGCCGGGCAGGGCGGTCATGTCGGCGAACACGCGACGCCGGGAGGGCGTGCCGGTGTCGGGGTCGTAGTCGAAGGCCCAGACGGTCTGCACCGAGGGATGCGAGTCCGAGAGGTACATGGTGCGCCCGTCGGGGCTGAAGCCCAGGCCGTTGGGCACGATGAAGTCGCCCAGCACGGCCGCGGGCTCGCCGCCTCCCGCGTCGTGGCGGTAGAGCACGCCTACGCGCGCCGCGGCTGCCATGTCCATCAGCATGGTGCCGGCCCAGAAGCGACCCTGGCGGTCGCAGCGGCCGTCATTGAAGCGCATGCCGGTGCGCGCATGCGCCACGCCGGCGACGCGCCCGGCCCGCAGCGGGGTTCCGCCTGCGGCACCGAAGCCCGAGAGCGTGAAGATCCCGCTTTCCATGCCCGCCAGCCATTCGCCTGGCCGGCCCGCGCGCGGCGCGATGCAGGCCGGCATCTCGGCCGTGGCCCAATGCATGTGGCCCTCAGCGGACCAGCGGTGGAGCGCGCGGCCAGGAATGTCGACCCAGTACAGGGCCTGCTCCGCGATCGACCAGACGGGGCTCTCGCCCGTGCCGCAGCGGGCATCGACGACCAGTTCGACCGTGGGCTGTGTCATGCGCGGCGCCGTGGGAAGCTCAGTCGCCGAAGGGGCCCTGTGCCGTGAACGCGCCGCCCTGGTAGACCGCGTTCGGGTCGGTGGGCGCCACCGCCGGCTGCGCCTCCACCTTGGCGCGGAAGGGCTCCGAGCTGTCCTTGGGCACGAAGCCCAGGTGCGCGGCGGCGCGGTTGTCCCACCACAGGTCGCGGTTGGCCGAGGCGCCATAGACGATGGTGTGCTTCACTTCCGGCGTGAACAGGGCCTTCTCGACCAGCTGGGTCAGGTCGTCGTAGCTGAGCCAGGTGCTCAGCATCCGGCGGTTGACCGGCTCCGGGAAGGAGGAGCCGATGCGGATGCTCACCGTCTCGATGCCGTGGCGGTCGAAGTAGAACTGCGCCATGTCCTCGCCGAAGGACTTCGACAGGCCGTAGTAGCCATCGGGCCGGCGCTGCGCGGTGGCGTCGATGCGCTCGCTCTGCCGGTGGAAGCCGATCACGTGGTTCGAGCTGGCGAACACCACGCGCTTCACGCCATGGCGACGGGCGCCTTCATACACATGGAAGACGCCCTTGATGTTGGCCTCGAGGATCTCCTCGAAGGGCCGCTCCACCGAGACGCCGCCCAGGTGCACGATGGCATCGGAGCCGGCGAGGAGGGCGTCCACGGCCTGCTTGTCGGCGAGGTCGCAGGGCACGACTTCCTCGTGCGGCCCCTGCGGCTCGCCGAGCGCCGCGATGTCGGAAACGCGCAGCGTGCGGGCCAAGGGTTTCAGACGCTCCCGCAGCACCTTGCCCAGGCCCCCCGCGGCGCCAGTGAGCAGCAGGCGGCCCAGCGGCGGCGGGGTGAACGCGGTCGCGGAAGGCTCGGACATGTCTCCAGACCTTTCAATGGTCATAAGTTATCGGTTGTCGTACAACTGTCGGTGGGATTATGATCAGCCGATGTCTGGCGTGTCAACGGGGTCAACGACAGTGCAGGAAGTTCCGGCTTCGGACGCGCCGTCGGCGCCGTCCGGCCCGCCCGCCGTGCACGGATTCGCGCGCCGCCGGGGCAGGGGCTTGGCCCATGGCCTGGTCGACGACCTGGGCGACAAGATCCGCAGCCAGCAACTGCGCCCCGGCGACAAGCTGCCGACCGAGTCGGCCATCATGCAGAGCTACGGCGTCAGCCGCACGGTCGTGCGCGAGGCCCTGTCCAAGCTGCAGGCCGCGGGGCTGGTCGAGACGCACCACGGCGTCGGCACCTTCGTGCTGCAGCCGCGTGCGGCGGGCATGTTCCGACTCGAAGCGTCCGACATCGCGACCACCGTCGATGTGCTGGCGGTGCTCGAATTGCGCATCAGCCTCGAGACCGAATCGGCCGGTTTGGCCGCCCTGCGCCGCTCGGAGGAGCACCTGCAGGCCATGCGCCAGGCGCTGGACGATTTCGAACGCAACGTCGCGGCAGCCGGCGACACGGTGTCGCCCGACTTCCGCTTCCACCTGCAGATCGCGCAGGCCACGGGCAATCCGTACTTCGCGGACATCATGACCCACCTGGGCACGACGATCATCCCGCGCACCCGGGTCAATGCCATCCGCAACCACGACCGCCGCGGCGAGTATCTCAGCCGCGTCAATCGCGAGCACGAGGAGATCTATGCCGCCATCGCGCGCCGCGATCCCGACTCGGCCCGGGCGGCCATGCGCATCCACCTGACGAATAGCCGCGAGCGGCTGCGCCTGGCGCAGGAGGCGGCCCAGCGCGGCGCCGCCGACGGGCGCGGCGCCCCCGCGGTCGACACTCGCGCGCCGGCCGCCTGAGCACCGGCCTGCGCGGACGGGGTGAGCGGTGATTCTTGCGTTTCAACAGTTCCTAGTTGTACGATGACAGATGACATCGGACAACCGATCGGCGCTGTCGACCTTCCACGGCGGCCGCCGCTCACCAATCCTGGAGACACACGCATGCGCCTGAACCGACGCACCTTCGTCACCGGCACCCTGGGCGCAGCCGCCCTGGTGCACGCGCCTGCCCGCGCCGCCGACGCCTGGCAGCCGAGCAAGCCGATTCGCATCGTCGTGCCGTACCCGCCGGGCGGTTCGTCGGACATCATTGCCCGCTCGATCAGCCAGCCGCTGTCGGAGGCGCTCAAGGTGTCGGTCATCGTCGACAACAAGCCGGGCGCCAACGGCAACCTCGGCGCCGACATGGTGGCCAAGGCGGCGCCGGACGGCTACACGCTGCTGCTGTGCGACGTGGGCGCGCTGGCGATCAGCCCCTCGGTCTACACGAAGCTGCCCTTCGACCCTTCGAAGGACCTGCGCGGCGTGACGATGCTGGCGTACTCGCCGCACCTGCTGGTGGTGCACCCGTCGGTTCAGGCCAACAACCTCAAGGAACTGGTGGCCCTGTCGAAGACGACCGACTTGAACTTCGCCGTGACCGCCACCGGCAGCGCGCCGCACCTCGCCGGCGTGGCGGTCGAGCGCGCCACGGGCGCCAGGTGGGTCTACGTGCCCTACAAGGGCGGCGTGCAGTCGGTGCAGGACACCGTGGCCGGCCAGACCCAGGTGCTGATGAACGGGATGCTCGCCACCTACCCGCAGGTGCAGTCGGGCAAGCTCAAGCTGCTGGCCGTCTCCAAGGGCACGCGCATGCCGCTCATCGGCGGCGTGCCCACCATCGCGGAGCAGGGCGTACCCGGCTTCGAGTCCGGCACCTGGCAAGGCGTGAAGGCGCCGCGCGGCACGCCCGATGCCGTCGTCCAGCGCCTGAACAAGGAGCTGGTCGCCGTCATCCGCTCGGCCGACATTCGATCGCGCCTGGCCGGGCAAGGCGCCGAGGTCGTGACCATGGCGCCGGCGGAGGAAGAGCAGTTCTTCAACAAGGAGCGCGCGCGCTGGGCCAAGGTCGTCAAGGATGCCGACATCCGGATCGAGTGATTCCTCGGGCGCCCGATGTTCAAGCACCAAACACCCGTTCGGCCTGAGCACCAAACATCCGTTCGGGCTGAGCCTGTCGAAGCCCTGCGCGGCGCTTCGACAGGCTCAGCGTGAACGGTCCATGGCTTTCATTCAATCTTTCACCGCAACCACACCATGAGCTTCACCCCCCAAGAACTCAAGTCCATCATGGGCTCCGGCCTGCTGTCCTTCCCCGTGACGGACTTCGATGCCCAGGGCAACTTCCACCGCGCGGGCTACGTCAAGCGCCTCGAATGGCTGGGCCCCTACGGCGCGAGCGCGCTCTTCGCTGCCGGCGGCACCGGCGAGTTCTTCTCGCTCACGCCCGAGGAGTATCCCGAGATCATCCAGACCGCCGTGGACGTGTGCCGCGGCACGGTGCCGATCATCGCCGGCGCCGGCGGCCCGACGCGCCAGACCATCGCCTACGCCCAGGCCGCCGAGAAGGCCGGCGCGCACGGCATCCTGCTGATGCCGCACTACCTCACCGAAGCGAGCCAGGACGGCCTGTTCCACCACGTCAAGGCGATCTGCGACAGCGTCGATTTCGGCGTGATCATCTACAACCGAGCGCAGGCGAAGTACAAGCCCGACACGCTGGCACGCCTGGCCGACGCCTGCCCCAACCTCGTCGGCTTCAAGGACGGCGTGGGCGACATCGAGGCGATGGTGTCCGTCTACCAGAAGATGGGCGACCGCTTCAGCTACCTGGGTGGCCTGCCCACGGCCGAGGTCTATGCCGCCGCCTACAAGGCGCTGGGCACGCCGGTGTACTCGTCGGCCGTCTTCAACTTCATTCCCAAAACGGCCATGAGCTTCTACGAAGCGGTGCGCGACGACGACCAGAAGACCCAGCACCAGTTGCTGAAGGACTTCTTCATGCCCTACCTCGACATCCGCAACAGGAAGCAGGGCTACGCGGTGAGCATCGTCAAGGCCGGCGCGGCGATCGTCGGCCACGGTGCCGGGCCGGTGCGCCCACCGCTGTCGGACCTCTCGGCGGCCGAGTCCGAGGAACTGGCGGCGCTGATCGCGACGCTGGGGCCGCAATGAGCGTGACGGGCGCTGTGACGCTGCGCGGCACCCCTGTCGTCACCGGCCTGCGCGTCGTGCCCGTCGCCGGCCACGACGGCATGCTGCTCAACCTGAGCGGCGCGCACGGGCCTTTCTTCACGCGCAACCTGTTGATCCTCACCGACAGCGCCGGCCGCACCGGCGTCGGCGAGGTGCCCGGCGGCGAGAAGATCCGCCGGACGCTGGAGGACGCCCATCCGCTGGTCGTCGGCCAACCCATCGGCCAGCACCTCGCGGTGCTCAACGCCATGCGCGCCGAATTCGCAGCCCGCGACAGCGGCGGGCGCGGCCTGCAGACCTTCGACCTGCGCGTGACCATCCATGCCGTCACGGCCGTCGAATCGGCGCTGCTCGACCTGCTGGGTCAGCACCTGGAGGTGCCGGTGGCGGCGCTGCTCGGCGAGGGTCAGCAGCGCGACGCGGTGCAGATGCTCGGCTATCTGTTCTACGTGGGCGACCGTCGCAAGACGGACCTGGCCTACCGCGAGGAACCCGGCGCCCAAGATGGTGAGGGTGGCGACTGGTTCCGCCTGCGCCATGAGGTCGCGCTCACGCCCGAAGCGATCGTGAGGCTTGCCGAGGCCGCCCAGGCCCGCTACGGCTTCCAGGACTTCAAGCTCAAGGGCGGCGTGCTGCGCGGCGACGAGGAGGTCGACGCCGTCACGGCGCTGCACGAGCGCTTTCCCGAGGCGCGCGTGACGCTCGACCCCAACGGCGGCTGGCTGCTGAAGGACGCGATCCGCCTGGGCCAGCGCATGCGCGGCGTGGTCGCGTACGCCGAAGACCCATGCGGCGCCGAAGGCGTGTTCTCCGGCCGCGAGGTGATGGCCGAGTTCCGACGTGCCACGGGCCTGCCCACCGCCACCAACATGATCGCCACCGACTGGCGGGAGATGGCGCATGCGCTGTCGCTGCAGTCGGTCGACATCCCGCTGGCCGACCCGCACTTCTGGACCATGGCCGGCTCGGTGCGCGTGGCTCAGCTGTGCCAGGCCTTCGGCCTGACCTGGGGCTCGCACTCCAACAACCACTTCGACGTCTCGCTGGCCATGTTCACGCACGTGGGCGCCGCCGCGCCGGGCAAGGTCACGGCCATCGACACGCACTGGATCTGGCAGGACGGGCAGCGCCTGACCAAGGAACCGCTCAGGATCGAGGGCGGTTATGTGCAGGTGCCGATGAAGCCGGGCCTGGGCGTGGAGCTCGACATGGTGGAGGTCGAGAAGGCGCACCAGCTCTACCTGCAGCACGGTCTGGGGGCGCGCGACGATGCGGTCGCGATGCAGTACCTCATCCCTGGCTGGACGTTCGACAACAAGAAGCCCTGCCTGGTGCGCTGAAAACGTCGATTTGCTATCGTTTTCATAGCTGCTTGCGCCCACTGGACGGACGTTGCAGCCCCAAAACCTTCAAGGAATTTCGATGACGCAGTTCGACCACCTCATCAACGGCGAATGGCGGGCCGGCAGCAGCTACAGCCCCAACGTCAACCCCAGCAACCTCGCGGACGTGCTGGGCGAGTACACGCAGGGCGACGCGGCGCAGGTCGATGCGGCCGTGGCCGCGGCCACCGCCGCCTTCCCGGCCTGGTCCAGCAGCCATGGCCCGCGCGAGCAGGGCCGCTACGCGCAGGAGTTCTTCACAACGGTTAAGACGGCGTACACCCTGGCCTGAGCTTGGGGTCTATGCTGGGGCCATGACCTCCAGCACCGACCTCACGCACCGCTATCGCCGCTACATCGACGTCCTGAACCGGCGGGACTGGCCGGCGCTCGGCGAGTTCGTGGCCGAGGACGCGACGCACAACGGCCGGCCGCTCGGCCTGGCCGGGTACCGCGCGATGCTCGAGCAGGACGTGCGCGACATCCCCGACCTGCAATTCCGGATCGAATTGCTGGTGTGCGAACCGCCGCACCTGGCGGCGCGCCTGCGCTTCCACTGCACGCCGGTGGGCCGCTTCATGGGGCTGGACGTGAACGGCCGCAGCGTCGACTTCACCGAGAACGTCTTCTATGCCTGGCGCGATGGACGTATCGCCGAAGTGCGCTCGGTCATCGACAAGGCGGCGATCGAAGCGCAGCTGCGCGGGACCGTCGATCAGTAGCTGCCGCCCGGTGCGTTGCCCGAGCCGCGTTGCGGGCGGAAGCGCGCCGCGCTCGCGTCCAGTGCGCTGCGCAGCGCCACCAGGTCCAGGGCGACCGCCACGAACAGCGCACCGAGGTCCAGGCATTCGCGGGCCCGCTTCTCGTCCGTCATGAGGATGCCCGGCGCCTTGCCTGCGGCGCGGATGCGGCGGATGGCGTCGTCGATGGCCACTTCCACCTCGGGGTGGCGCGGATTGCCCGCGTGGCCCATGCTCGCCGAGAGGTCGGCTGGGCCGATGAAGATGCCATCCACCCCGTCGACCGCGGCGATGGCCTCGATCTCCTTCAGCGCCTCGCGCGTCTCCACCTGGACCAGCAGGCACAACTCGTCCTGCGCACGCGCCACGTAGTCCGTGCTGCGGCCGAAGTTGCTGGCGCGCGTGGAGCCGCCCATGCCACGGATCCCGGCAGGCGCATAGCGCGTGGCAGCGACAGCGGCGCGCGCCTCGTCGGCGTTTTGCACGAAAGGCAGCAGCAAACTCTGCGCGCCCACGTCGAGGTAACGCTTGATGAGCACCGGGTCGTTCCAGGCGGGCCGCACGACCGGCACGCAAGGCGGGCAGCCCTCGGCCGGTTGGGCCGCGGCCACGGCCTGCAGCTGCTGCAGCATCAGCGGCACGTCGCTGGGCGTGTGCTCGGTGTCCAGCAGCATCCAGTCGAAGCCGGCGCCGGCGACCAGCTCGCTCACGTAGGGCGAGGGCACGGTGGACCAGACGCCGACCTGCGGCCGGCCTTCGGCCAAAGCGCTCTTGAAGCGGTTCTTGGTCAACGCCATGGTTCGGTGCCTCAGTGGAAGTGGCACGCCACGCTGCCGAACTCGCCGTAGTCGGCCACGATCGTGTCACCCGCGGCGACGTCGATCGGCCGGATGAAGGAGCCGGCCAGCACCACCTCGCCCGCGGCCAGCGTCACGCCGTGCCGGTGCAGCCGGTTCGCCAGCCAGGCGATGCCGTGGCCCGGATGGTTGAGCACGCCGGCGGCCAGGCCGGTTTCTTCCACGTCGCCGTTGCGGCTGACGATGGCGCCGATGCGGCGCATGTCCACGTTCAGCTGCTCGGGTCGGAAGGGCCGTCCGCCCAGCACGATGGCGGCATTGGCCGCGTTGTCGGCAATGGTGTCCAGCACGGTGCGGGTGCGGCCGGTGGCCGGGTCCACGCGCTGGATGCGGGCGTCCAGGATCTCCAGTGCCGGCACCACGTAGGCGGTGGCGTCCAGCACGTCGAAGAGCGTGCAGTCGGGGCCGGCCAGCGGCTTGGCGAGCACGAAGGCCAGTTCGGCCTCGACCTTGAGCTGCAGGAACCGGCCCGCCGGGATGGACGCGCCGTCGCGGTAGAACATGTCGTCCAGCAGAACGCCGAAGTCGGGCTCGTCGATGCGCACGGCGCGCTGCATGGCCTTGGAGGTCAGGCCGATCTTGTGGCCCTTGACGGTGCGGCCGGCCTGCTGTTTGAGTGCCATCCAGGCCGCCTGGATGGCGTAGGCGTCGTCCATGGTCATGCCCGGATGGGCCTGCGACAGCTGGCTGCAGGGCACGCGGCTGCGCTCGGCCTCGTCCAGGCGAGCGGCGGCCTCGCGGCAGGCTTCGGGGCTGAGGGTGGTGCTCATCGTGGCTCGGCCTCCACCACGTTGCGCAGCACGCCGACCCCGGTCACTTCCACCTCCACCACGTCACCCGGCTGCAGGAAGCGCGGCGGGTCGAAGCGGATGCCGGCGCCGATGGGCGTGCCGGTGGCGATCACGTCGCCGGGCAACAGCGGCGTGAAGGTCGACAGGTAGTGCACCAGGTAGGCGAAGTCGAACATCAGGTGCTCGGTGCTGTCGTCCTGGCGCGTCTCGCCGTTCACGCGCGTCTGCACGCGGAGCTTGCCGAGGTCGGCCGGGTACTCGTCTGCGGTGACCAACCAGGGGCCGATGGCGCCCGAGCGGAACCAGTTCTTGCCCTGCGTGACGTTGAACTTGGCATGGTGCACCCAGTCGCGAATCGTGCCTTCGTTGATGCAGGTGAGGCCGCCAATATGTGCCAGCGCCGACTCGCGCGGGATGCGCCGGCCGCCCTGCCCGATCACGATGCCGATCTCGCCTTCGTAGTCGAGTTGCTGCGATTCGGCCGGCTGCAGCAGCGGCTGGCCGTGGCCGCTGAAGGAATCGGGCACCCGCATGAAGATGCTGGGGTAGCGGGGCAGGTCGCTGCCGTCCTTGTACTCGGCATTGCGGTGCGCATAGTTGACTCCGATGCAGAAGACCCGCGGCTCGAGCACCGGCAGGTCGACCTGCACATCGGCCAGCGCGTGGTCGGCCGCGGCACCGGTCCACGCCTCGCGGGCCTGCGCCAGGGCGGGGGCGCCGCCTTCCAGCAGTTCGCGCACGCCGGCGATGGCGGACAGTCGGCGGCCCAGGTCGACCACGCCCTGGCCGGACGCATCGAGCGCGCCCCAGCCTTCGCGGCCCTGGTGGGTGTAGCTCAGCAGCTTCATGCGGCCACCTCCACTTCGGCGTCGAAGCCGAAGAAGGCGGCGGGGTTGTCCACCAGGATGCGGCGCAGCGTTGCCTCGTCGGGCGCGAAACGCATGAGCAGGTCCAGCAGCGCGCCCTCGTTCGGCGGTTGCTTGACCGAGACCGGATGCGGCCAGTCGCTGCCCCACACGCAGCGCTCGGGCGCGGCAGCGATCAGGCGGCGGGCCAGCGGCACCACGTCGTCCCAGGGCTCGCCGGTGTGCGAGAGCTTTTCGGAGAGAGACAGCATCACCCACACGTTGCCGCGTTGGAGCAGGTCCAGCAGGCAGCGCAGGCTGGCGTCGGCTTCGCCCGCGGCGGGGTCGGCACGGCCCATGTGGTCCACCAGCACGGGCACGTCGAGGTGGGCGAAGGCCTTCATCTGCTCGGCCACGCCCGTGGGCTCGGGCTGCACCTTCACGTACCAGCCCAGCTCGCGCACGCGGCCCAGGGCGCTGTCCATCTCGGCCGGGCCGAAGCTGATGCCCAGGCCGCCGCGGGTGAAGCGCGCGCCGCGCACGCCGGCGTCGTGCAACTGCTGCAGGTAGGCGTCGTCGCGCTCGATCAGCACTGCCGCATTGGCGCAGCCCAGGTAGTGGCGCGGGCCGTCGCCGTTGAGGCCGGCCAGCGCATCGAGCACCACCTGGTGGTCGGCGCCGTAGGTGGTGGCCTGCACGATCACCCCGCGCTGGATGCCCAGCGTGGCATGCAGGCGCTGGGCCACCTGCCAGGTGGCGGTGGGCATCTCGTAGGCCGCGCCGGCGCGCACAGGGTAGTGCTCGCGCGGGCCGAAGACATGAAACTGGCTGTCGCAGGCCAGCGGCGGCAGCGGTCGGGCCGGCGCACGAGGATGGGGGTCGAAAGGGAGGTAGTCGGGCATGGCGGCGGTCGGGCGGGTCAGACGATGTAGGCGGTGAACACGCACTCGATGAGCTTTCCCATGTCGAGCTCGGGTGCGTGGATGGCATGGCGCGCGGGGCGCGTGGCGGCGTCGGGGAACATTTCGAGCCAGGGCACGTTGAGGGCCGGGCGCTGGCTGCGGTCCTTCATCCACACGGTGACCTTGACCACGTCGGTGGTGCTGCCGCCGGCGGCCTCGACGATGCGGCGCAGGTTATCCAGCATGTGCCGGCACTGCGCCTCGATGCCCTCGGCGATCCGGCCGGTGGCCGGGTCCGTGCCCAGCACGCTGCCGCTTTCGACCAGCGGGCCGATGCGGCACGCGGCGGGGATCGGGTTCTTGTGGCCGAAGCCGTTCACGTAGACGGCGGTGCGGCCCGCGGGTGCGGCGCGCGTGAGCGTCACTGCGCCGTGATGTTGGCCTGCTTGATGATGGGGATCCATCGCTTGTCTTCCTTGTCGAGGAACTGGGTGAATTCGGCAGGCGTCATGGCGCGGGCCTGCGAGCCCAGCACGGTGAAGCGCTCCTGTACGGCCTTGTCGGCCAGGATCTTCTGCAGCGCCTGCGAGAGCTTCTGCACGATGGCGTCGGGCGTGCCCTTGGGCGCCAGGATGCCGGTGAAGGTCTCGGTGCTGAAGTCCTTGAAGCCGGACTCCTGCAGCGTGGGCACGTCGGGCAATTGCGGCAGGCGCTGCGGCGATGTCACGGCCAGCGGCCGTGTGCGGCCCTGCTGGATGAAGGGCTGCGCCACCGACACCTGGTCGAAGTTGAAGTTCACCTGGCCGCCCAGCAGGTCGGTCGTGGCCGGCGCGTTGCCCTTGTAGTGCACGGTGGTCCAGTGGGCGCCGCTCTCGCGCTGCAGGTATTCGCTCACCAGGTGGTTCTGCGTCCCGGCGCCGGGCGAGGCCATGGTGAGCTTGTTGCCCGGCTTCTTGCCCGCCTCGATCAGCTCGCCGATGGTCTTGTAGGGCGTGGAGGGATTCACCTGCAGCACCAGCGGGGTGAACGACACCGTGCTCACCGGCACGAAGTCGCGCCGCCAGTCGTACACATCGCGCTTGAAGATGGTGGGCGAGAAGAGGATGGGTCCGTTCGCGCCCATGAAGAAGGTGTAGCCGTCGGGCGCGGCCTTGGCGACGAATTCGCCCGCGATCAACCCGCCCGCGCCCGGCTTGTTGTCGACCAGGAACGGCTGCTTGAAGATGGCCTGCAGCTGGTCGCTGATGATGCGGGCCGCGCCGTCGACGTTGCCGCCGGGCGGGTAGGGCAGCACCAGGCGCACGGGCTTGTCGGGCCAGGCGGCAGGGTTCTGTGCCTGTGCGGCGTGGGTGGAAAGAAGGAGGCCGAAGCCGACGGTCGCGGCCAGGCCGAGGGCCTTGATTCGATGCATGGGACGTGTCTCCGTTGGGGCTGCTTCGTGCAGCGTTCGCAATGCCACCACTGTAGGAAGAGCGGGCCATTGCCCGCAATGCCAAGTTCGCCAAAAAGTCCATCATGTGGACTTTCCTGCTTCGCGCCCGGATGCCGTCGCGTCCACAATGCGGACCATGCAGATCGAACCGCACACCCTCACCCCCGAAGCCACCTATCGCCTGCTCAGCGGCCTGGTGGTGCCGCGGCCGATCGCCTGGATCAGCACGCTGTCGCCCGCCGGCGTCGTCAACCTCGCGCCCTTCTCCTGCTTCACCTTCGTGTCGAACAAGCCGCCGATGCTGGGCGTGAACGTCGGGCGCAAGGCCGGGCGCCGCAAGGACACCGGCGCGCACATCCACAGCCGCGGCGAATACGTGGTGCACATCGGCGATTCGTCGCAGCTCAACGCGATCCACGAGAGCAGCGAGGAGCATCCCGAGGACGTGAGCGAAGCCGACCTGCTGGGCCTGGCCACCTTGCCGAGCGAGACGGTGGCGGTGCCCCGCCTGCGCGATGCGCCGGTGGCCATGGAGTGCCGGCTGTCGCAGGTCATTCCCTTCGGCGAGACCGGGGCGGAGTTCATCGTCGGCGAGGTCACGCGCTTCCATCTGCGCGATGGGCTGATGCACGACGGCAAGGTCGAGACGCTCGCGCTCGACCCGGTGTGCCGCATCGGCGGGCCCAACTACGCGACGCTCGGCCGCATCGTCACGCTGCGGCGCATGCAGCAGACGGCCAAGTCGGTGGTCTGATCCTTTCGCTGCCGATGGCCGCTGCAGCCCCCGAGTCCGCCCCCACCGCCGGCGCGCAGTCGGTGCGACGCGCGCTGGCGGTGCTGCGCATCGTGGCGGCGGGGCAGGAGCATGGCGTGCGCCTGCTGGACGTGGCCCAGGCCACCGACCTGAACCGTGCCACGGTGCACCGGCTCCTGCAGGTCCTGATGGAAGAAGGGGCCGTGGAGCAGGACACCACGACGCGCCGCTACCTGATCGGGGGCGAAGTCTCGCTGATGGGCCTGGCGCGCTCGGCCGGCTTTCCCCTGCGCGCGGTGGCAGCGCCGCACCTGCAGGCGCTCGCCGAGGCCGAAGGCGAGACCTGCTTCCTCACCATCCGCAACGGCGACGACTCGGTCTGCCTCGCGCGGCATCCGGGCAGCTATGCCGTGAAGGTGCTGTCGATCGAGGTGGGCGCGCGGCGGCCGCTCGGCGTGGGCGTGAGCGGCCTCGTGCTGCTGGGCAGCCTGCCGGAGGACGAACGCACGGCCACCATCCAGCGCAATGTGCGCCGGCTGCGTGCGCTGCGTATCGAGCCTGACGAACTGCGCCAGCGCCTTCGGATCCTGCAGCGCCGTGGCTATGCCTACGCGTCGCCCGGCATCGTGCCCGGCACGCGCGCGCTGGCGGTGCCGGTGCGCCATCCGCAGGGCACCGTGCTGGCCGGCCTCGCCGTCACCGCCATCAAGGACCGCCTGCCCGACGAGCGGGTGCCGCGGCTGGTGCAGGCGATGGAGCGGCACGCGCGCCAGATGGGACAGGAGTGGGCCGAACGCGAGAGCGCCAAGCGCCGATGAGCGAGGGCTGAGATGATGCCGGGCTGAATCGCCAAGGAGCCTTCCATGCCCGACAACATCCTCGTCTTCTACGGTTCGTACCGGTCCGACCGCATGGGCATCCGCCTCGCGGACTTCATCGTCAAGGGCCTGCGCGCCCGCGGCGCGAACGTCGACTTCATCGACGCCAAGGCGGTCGGCCTGCCGATGCTCGACCGCATGTACAAGGAATACCCCAAGGGCCAGGCGCCCGAGGCGCTCGAAACGCTGGCCGGCAAGATCCGCGCGGCCGAGGCCTTTGTCTTCGTCACCGGCGAATACAACTGGGGCGTGCAACCGGGGCTGAAGAACCTCACCGACCACTTCCTGGAGGAGTGGTTCTGGCGGCCCGCCGCCATCGCTAGCTATTCGGCCGGGCGCTTCTCGGGCGTGCGTTCGGGCACCGCCTGGCATTCGATCCTGTCGGAGATGGGCATGGTCGTCGTCTCCAGCACGCTGGCCGTGGGACCCATCTCGCAGACGCTCGACGCGCAGGGCGAGCCGACGGGCGATGCGGGCGCGAGCCTGGCGCGCGCCTTCCCGCGCTGGGCCGACGACCTGGCCTGGTGGACGAATGCGGCGCGTGTGCAGCGTGCGACGCAGGCGCCGCCGTACTGAGCGCGTCGACCGGGTGATTTCAAGTCAAAAGTGCCTGCAACGCGCGTCCTGATTGAGCGGGAAGCTATGAATTCGATAGCAGATCTGCCCGGGTACATCGCTGAGCCCGCCTGCCTCCCTGCATGGCTTGCCGGGTAACGTGCCGTGTCGGTTCTGCCTTGTTGTTGGCGCCGACCGAAAACTGAGCCACTGGGGGTGCGGCGGATTTCTTGGACTGGTTATGCCATGAGCCCCAGGCTCTTGCGATATTCAACGGGGCTGAGAGCGC
>NZ_CABFMN010000122.1 GCF_901875635.1 Xylophilus ampelinus
GCGCAGCCGCCGCCGGCGCGCTGGCCACCGTGCTGGCGGTGGTGGTGGGCGCCGGCCTGCGCGAGCAGTTGCGCAGCGCGCCGCAGGTGCAGTACGTCGCCGTGCTGTCCGACGACCGCTCCGCCGCGTCCATGCTGGTCACCTTCGACCCGAAGAACCGCCAACTCACGCTGCAGCGCGTGGGCGCCTACCGCGAGGCGGCCGACCGGTCGCTGCAGCTGTGGGCGCTGCCCCCGGGCGGGGCGCCGCGCTCGCTGGGCGTGCTGGGGCCGCAACAAGCGCTGCACCTGGCGGCCACCCCGTCGGAGCTGCAGGCGGTGCCTGCGCTGGCGATCAGCCTGGAGCCCAAGGGTGGGGTGCCGTCCGAACGCGGGCCGACCGGACCGGTGCTGTTCAAGGGGCCGTTGATCGAGAAGACGCTCTGACGCGGCTGCCTCGACTGTTGTTTTTGCACCGCATCGCCCGACCGTCCGTCGGCTGACACCCGGCACACCCCTGTGCAGCGTAGGACAAGGCGCCGCCGGCCTGGCGCGGCCGTTAACATTTTTCTCACTGCCGACCGCCCGGCGGTCAACCCGAAGGCGGCTCCAACGGTTTCATGGCCTTGACCCCACTTTCGAGCTGAGCGCGTGCCCTCCTCCCGCTTTTCGCCCCTCGCCCCATCGCCCTCGCTGCCCGGCAGGATCGCCGCCCTCGCGGCCGTCGCCTTGCTGGGCATGGCCGCCGTGCACGCCGAGCCGGTCGTCATGCCGGCCGCCGAGCCGGCACCGACCGCCGCACTGCTGGCCTACCAGGCCGCGCAGGCCCGCTGGAAGAGCTCGCTGGACGCCTTCGCCGCCGCCGACAAGGCCCAGTTGCCGGCCGCCGGCGGCGTGCTCTTCGTCGGCAGCTCCACCATCCGCATGTGGAGCAGCCTGGCCAAGGACTTCCGCGAGCAGCCGGTGGTGATCAACCGCGGCTTCGGAGGCTCCACCATGGCCGAATGCAACCTCTTCGTGCGCGACCTGGTCACGCGCTACAAGCCGCGCCACGTGCTGGTCTATGCCGGCGACAACGACCTCGCCGTGGGCCGCGCGCCGATCGACGTGATGCACGACTTCGCGCAGTTCGCCCGCACCGTGCGCGAGGAACTGCCCGACACGCGCATCAGCTACATCTCGATCAAGCCCAGCCCCTCGCGCGAGGCGCTGCTGCCCAGGATCCGCGAGACCAACGACATCGTGGCCGCCTACCTGCGCACGCAGGCCAACACCGACTACATCGACATCTTCACGCCCATGATGGGCACCGACGGCCGGCCGCGCGCCGAGCTGTTCCTGCCCGACCGTCTGCACATGAACGAGACCGGCTACAAGCTGTGGCACGGCGTGATCGCCGCGCACGTGCCGGCGACGGCCATGCCCGCGATGGCCGCGGTGCGCAGCCCCGGTGCGGAAGGTGCCTTGGCGGCTGCACCGGCGTCGACCCCGGTGATGGCCGGCACCACGCCGCGCCCCTGAGCTGAGCGGACGCGCTCAGGCGCCGCGCGCCGGCGCGTCGGGCAGGTCGACCGTTTCTTCCGGCGGCGCCGCATCGGCGCCCTGCGTGAAGCGGGCCACCGCATACATCGCGGCCAGCACGGTCACCAGCAGCGCGCTGTCGTCGGTCCAGCTGCGCGCCGTCTGGCTGTCGCCGAAGAAGGCCAGCACCGTCAGCACCGCCACCAGGTGCACGCAGAAGGCCGGCAGCGAGGCGCGGCCCATCACCTCCAGCCAGCGCACGCGCGGCAGCCAGCGCAGCCAGGTCGGCCCGAAGCGGATGGCCACGATGCCCAGCGCTGCGAGGTCGAGCAGGCGCAGCGGCCCCAGCAGCCACTTGTCCACCAGCAGGTTCAGCTGCACGTCGGCCCCGAAGGGCGCCTGCCCGTGCTCGCCGAAGTGGCGCCACACCAGCCCCCCCAGCGCCACCACCACCGCCAGCGCGGTCACTGGCCAGGCGAAGCGCAAGGGCCGCGCGCCCGGCGCGCTGCGCCCCGCCCCCAGCCACAGGCCGGTGAACCAAAGGAACTGCCACGCACAGGTGTTGAAGGCGCCCATCTCCTGGTAGGGCACCGGCATGCCGGTGAGCGCGAAGGTCCAGCCGTAGAGCCATTCGGTGAAGCCGAACTGCGCCAAGACCCACAGCGCGAAGCTCAGCACCAGGATGCCCGCCCAGCCCCGCCGCATGCCCCAGGCCAGCACCCAGGGGCTCAGCAGCATGAAGAAGATGTACATCGGCAGGATGTCGAGCAGCGCCGGCTCGTAGATCAGCAGCAGGCCGTAGAAGAAGCCTTCGAAAGGCTGCGCGAGGTAGAAGGACACCAGGTTCTTCACCGCCGGCTGGTCGACCCGCACGCCCACCGCCGTGATCGCCGTCAGCAGGAACAACAGCAGCGCGGCGTGGCACAGGTAGATCTTGAGCGCGCGGCGGAAGAAGGCGCTGCGCATCGCGTCGACGCCGTCGCGCCGCGCATAGCGGCTGTAGACCAGGCCTGCCATGAAGGCCGACAGCAGCACGAAGCCCTCGGCCGCCGACACCCAGCCGAACGGCTGCCCCAGCGGGTCGGTGAAGCGGGTCGGCAGGTGGGTGACGGTCATCAGCACGAGCATCAGCCCGCGCAGCGCGTCGATTTCCCAGTGGCGTTTCATAGGTCGGCAGGGGGGCTGGCGTCGGCGCAAATCCAGGGCCTGCACGACGAAGGCGCGATTCTAGGAGGCGGCCTGCGCAAGCACCGGCCCGCCATGCAAATCGGCTACGCTCCCGCCCCTGCATCAGGAGGCCCGGAAGAAGTGACCCGATCGATCCCCACACGACTGCTCGCCCTCGCCGCGCTCGCGCTCGGCGCGATGTCGGCCCAGGCGCTCACCATCACCAACCTCACGCCCCAGGGCGAGGTCTCGCGCGTGCGGCAGGTGGTGGCCACCTTCGATCAGGCCGCGGTCAATTTCGGCGACCCGAAGGCGCCCGCGCCGCTCGCCGTGAGCTGCAGCGACGCACAGGCCGGCAAGGGCACGGGCCGCTGGACGGGCGAGAAGCGCTGGGTGTTCGACTTCGAGAACGACCTGCCCCCAGGCGTGCGCTGCACGGTGACGCGGGTTTCGGGATTCAAATCGGCCTCCGGCGCAGAGCTGACGGGCGCAGATCGCTATCAATTCAATAGCGGCGGGCCGTTCGTGCGCTACGTGACGCCCGGCGGCGGGCGCATCGACGAGGAGCAGTTCTTCCTGCTCGAACTCAACGGCCCCGCCAGCCTGCAGAGCGTGCGCGAGAACATGTGGTGCGCCGCCGATGGCGTGGGCGAGCGCATCCCCGTGAAGCTGCTCGACGGCGCGCAGCGCGACGAACTGCTCAAGGCCCAGGGCAACGCCGAGTCGGCAAAGAAGGACCCGCTGCGCTTCGTGACGCTGCAGTGCAACCGGCGCCTGAGTGCCAGCGCCCGCGTGCAGCTGGTCTACGGTAAGGGCGTGGCCACGCCCTCGGGCGTTGCCAACAACGTCGAGAGGCGCTTCAACTTCCAGGTGCGCGAGCCCTTCGCCGTGTCCTTCAGCTGCGAGCGCGAGAACGCGCAGGCGGCCTGCCTGCCGCTCAAGCCCATGTCGCTGAGCTTCAACGCCCCGGTCACGCGCAAGCTGGCATCGCAGATCACGATGAAGGGCGGCGGCCAGACGATCAAGCCGAAGTTCGACGACGAGAGCGCCGGCGACGATGCGGTGGTGGAGTCGGTCACGCTGCCCGGTCCCTTTCCGGAGCAGACCCCCTTCACCATCGAGCTGCCCCGCGGTTTCGAGGACGCCTCGGGCCGGGCGCTGGCCACGCCCGAGAGCTTCCCGCTCAAGACCGCCACCGGCCCGATGCCGCCGCTGGCGAAGTTCGCCGCCTCGCCCTTCGGCGTGGTCGAACGCCTGGCCGAGCCCGACGGCGTGGCGCTGATGCCGGTGACGGTGCGGCGCGTCGAGCCTGCGCTGCAGGTCAACGCGCTCACGCCCGGCAAGGTCAGCGACCTGAACCCGAAGACCGACGCCGAGATCATCGCGTGGTTCCGCAAGGTTCGCCGCTACGACAACAGCTACACCGTCTCGCGCAAGACGGCGCAGCAGGACAGCAAGGTGGCGCTGCCGCCGGTGATCGACCGCGATGACCGCACGAACGTGCAGACGCGCATGGTGTCGCTGCTGGGCAAGCAGCCGGGCGCCAGGATGCTCGACATGCCCAAGTCCGATGCGGGCGACAACCGGCCCTTCGAGGTCGTCGGCATCCCGCTGACCCCCGGCTTCCACGTGCTGGAGATCGCCTCGCAGAAACTGGGCGACGCGCTGCTCGACGAGCGCTACGGCGCCGGCCGCACGATGTACGTGCGCACCACGGCGCTGGCAACCAACCTGGCGGTGCACTTCAAGCTGGGCCGCGAGAACGCGGCCGCCTGGGTGACCACGCTCGACAAGGGTCAGCCGGTGGCCGGCGCCGCGGTGCGCGTGTCGGGCTGCGACGGCAAGGAGGTCGCGACCGCAACCACCGATGCCAAGGGCCTGGCCATGCTCGCGGGCGTGTCGCCCGAGCCGCCGAACTGCAACAGCGACGACGACTACGGCAGCAACGCCTACTTCGTGAGCGCCCGCGCCAGGGACGCGGCCGGCGTGGACGATCTCGCCTTCACCTGGAGCGACTGGCAGCGCGGCATCGAGCCCTGGCGCTTCAACGTGCCGACCAGCCTGCAGCCCGAGCCCGACGTGGTGGCGCACACGATCTTCGACCGGCCGCTGCTGCGCGCGGGCGAAACCGTGTCGATGAAGCACCTGATCCGCACCCAGACGCGCCAGGGCTTCGGCCTGCCTGCCGATGCGCCCGACACGCTGGTCATCACCCATGTCGGCAGCGGGCAGCAGTTCAAGCAAGCGCTGGCCTGGCGCAAGACCGGTACCGGCGGCCAGAGCGCCGAGAACACCTTCGCCATTCCGCCCGCGGCCAAGCTGGGCGTCTACAACGTCGAGCTGCGCTCGGCCAAGGACGGTGCCCAGCGCGGCGAGGGCGAGGAAGGCGACGGCGACGACCGGGGCTCGCGCAGCTTCTCGACCGGCATGTTCCGCGTCGAGGAGTTCCGCCTGCCGGTTCTGGAAGGCCGCATCGCGCCCAGCGAGAAGAAGCCGCTGGTCGCGGTGACGGCGGTGCCGACGGACGTGCAGATCAACTACGTCTCGGGTGGCGGCGCGGCCAACCTGCCGGTGCGCGTGTCGGCCATGACGCGTGGCAAGTCGCTCAACTTCGCTGACTACGACAGTTTCAGCTTCTCGCCGCCGCGCAAGCAGGAAGGGCAGGAAGGCAATAGCGCCGTGGACGCCGACGAGGAGGCCTCGGCCTCGCAGGACACGCGCGTCATCGCCGACAAGCTGCCGCTCACGCTGGACCGCAACGGCGCCGGCAAGCTCACCATCGACAAGGTGCCGCCGACCAAGGCCGCCCCGCGCGAGCTGCTGATCGAAGCCACGTATTCCGACCCCAACGGCGAGGTGCAGACGATCCGCAGCGTGCAGACGCTGTGGCCCGCCGCGGTGGTGGTTGGGTTGAAGACCGAGGGCTGGGTCTCTACCGACAAAAAGCTCAAGTTCCAGGCCTTGGCGCTGGACCTCACCGGCAAGCCGGTGGCCGATGCCAAGGTCGAGGTGAACGCCATTGCGCGTATCACCACCACCAGCCGCAAGCGCATGGTCGGCGGCTTCTACACCTACGACAACAAGACCGAGGTCAAACCACTGGGCGTGGTGTGTTCCGGCAAGAGCGACGCGCGCGGCCTGGTGCTGTGCGAGTCGCAGCTCAAGGAGGCCGGCCAGGTCGAACTGGTCGCCACCGCCACCGACAAGGACGGCCGCGCCAGCAAGGCCGCGAGCACCGTGTGGGTCACCAGGCAGGGCGAACTGTGGTTCGGTGGCGAGGACCACGACCGCATCGACGTGCTGCCCGAGAAGAAGGCCTACCAGCCGGGCGAGGTCGCCAAGTTCCAGGTGCGCAGCCCCTTCCGCTTCGCCACCGCGCTGGTCGCCGTGGAACGCGAGGGCATCATCGACACGCAGGTGGTGCAGCTCAACGGTCAGGACCCGACCATCAGCCTGCAGGTCAAGCCCGAGTGGGGGCCGAACGTGTACGTGAGCGTGCTGGCCCTGCGCGGCCGCCTGCGCGACGTGCCGTGGTATTCGTTCTTCACCTGGGGCTGGAAGGCGCCGCGTGAGTGGTGGACGGCCTTCTGGGTCGAGGGCAAGGAATACACCGCGCCCACGGCCATGGTCGACCTGTCCAAGCCGGCCTACCGCTTCGGCCTGGCCGAGATCCGCGTTGGCACCCAGGCGCACCAGATCGAGGTGAAGGTGGCGGCCGACAAGCCCAGCTACACCGTGCGCACCAAGGCGCAGGTCACCATCACCGGCAAGCTGCCCGACGGCAAGCCCGCCGCCGGCGCCGAGGTGGCGCTCGCCGCCGTCGACCAGGCCCTGCTGGAGTTGATGCC
Source organism: Xylophilus ampelinus (assembly GCF_901875635.1). Classification (GTDB taxonomy): domain Bacteria; phylum Pseudomonadota; class Gammaproteobacteria; order Burkholderiales; family Burkholderiaceae_C; genus Xenophilus. The sequence continues at coordinate 6,515 of NZ_CABFMN010000122.1, forward strand.
CAACGACAGCTGGAACCTGCTCGAGGCCATGCTACAGCGGCGCAGCTGGGGCGTGTCCACCTCCACCGCGCAGATGGAGATCGTGGGTCGGCGCCACTACGGCAAGAAGGCCGTGCCCGCCGGCGGCGGCGGCGGCAAGGGCCAGACGCGCGAACTGCTCGACACCCTGCTGCTGTGGAACCCGAAGGTCGTGCTCGACGCCAACGGCCAGGCCGTGGTGACGGTGCCGCTGAACGACGCACTCACCACCTTCCGCATCGTCGCGGTGGCCGATGCGGGCACGGGTCTCTTCGGCACCGGCCAGACCACCATCCAGTCGACGCAGGACCTGCAGATCATCAGCGGCCTGCCGCCGCTGGTGCGCGAGGAGGACCAGTTCCGCGCCCAGATCACGCTGCGCAACACGACGCAGAAGGCGATGAAGGTGGAGGCCACGCCGCGCGCCACGCTGCTCACGATGGAGCCGCAGACCGTGGACATCCCGGCCGGCGAGGCGCGCGAGGTGGCCTGGACCGTCACCGCGCCCGCGCAGCTCGCGCAGACACGCGCCGAAGCGATCCTGTGGGAGATCGAGGCCAAGGACACCCTCGGTGGCGCGCGCGATGCACTCAAGGTGCGCCAGCGCATCGTGCCCGCCGTGCCGCTGACGGTGCAGCAGGCCACGCTGGTGCAGATCGACGGGCCCTTCACGCTCGATGTCGCCCCGCCCGCCGACGCCTTGCCCGGCCGCGGCGGCCTGAAGCTGGCGCTGCAGCCCAAGCTGGCCGAAGGCATGCCCGGCGTTCGCGACTGGTTCGCCAACTACCCCTTCATCTGCCTGGAGCAGAAGACCAGCAAGGCCGTGGGCCTTCGCGACGGCAAGATGTGGCAGGGCGTGGCCACGCAGATCCCGAGCTACCTCGACAGCGACGGCCTGGCCAACTACTTCCCGCCGCGCGACGGCGAGGCCAACCGGGGCAGCGACATCCTTACCAGCTACCTGCTGGCGGCGACGAACGAGGCGGCGGCGCTGAACCCCGCCTTCGCGCTGCCCGACGAGGTGCGTGCGCCAATGGAGGCCGGCCTGATCGCTTTTGTCGAAGGCCGTATCCAGCGCGAGTTCTGGAGCCCGCGCAAGGACCTGGACGTGCGCAAGCTCGCGGCGCTGGAAGCGCTGTCGCGCTACGGCAAGGCCACCGGCGCGATGACGACCAGCATCACGATCGCGCCCAACCAGTGGCCCACGAGCGCGGTGATCGACTGGTACAACATCCTCAAGCGGGTGAAGGACGTGCCTCAGCGCGAGCAGCGCGTCGACGAAGCCAGCAACGTGCTCAAGGCGCGCCTGTCGTACCAGGGCACCAAGCTGATCTTCAGCACCGAGCAGGGCGACTACTGGTGGTGGCTGATGACCAACGGCGACGTCAACACCGCGCGCCTGCTGCTCGCGGTGATGGACGACCCGGCCTGGAAGGACGACATCGGCAAGCTCGCCAACGGCTTCATCGGCCGGCAGCAGAACGGCGCCTGGCACACCACCACGGCCAACCTCTGGGGCGGCCTGGCGCTGGACAAGTTCAGCAAGGCTTTCGAGAGCACGCCCGTGACCGGCATCACCGCCGCGACCATCGGCTCGGCCAAGGCGCAGGTCGACTGGAGCAAGGTCGAGCGCATCAAGGCGACCGACCCGCAGGGCGCGCCCAACCAGACCACCTTCTTCGGCGCCCCGGCGTCACCGGGCAACCTGCGCAACAACAGCATGTTCCTGCCTTGGCCTTCGTCAACAGGTGCAGCGCCGGTGCGCGACACGCTGCTCGTCACGCAGCAGGGCACCGGCAAGCCGTGGCTCACGCTGCAGTCGCTGGCCGCCGTGCAGCTGAAGGCCCCCTTCGCTGCCGGCTATGCGATCAAGAAGACCATCACCCCGGTGGAACAGGCCACGAGCGGCAAGTACACGCGTGGCGACGTGCTGCGCGTGACGCTGGAGGTCAATGCCAGCGCCGACATGACCTGGGTCGCGATCACCGACCCCATCCCCGGCGGCGCCACCATCCTGGGCGGCGGCCTGGGCCGCGATTCGCAGATCGCCACCCAGGGCGAGAAGAAGTCCAGCGGCGCCGGCTGGCCGGCCTTCGAAGAGCGCAGCTTCGAGTCCTTCCGCAGCTACTACGAGTACCTGCCCAAGGGCACGGTGAAGATGGAGTACACGGTGCGCCTGAACAACGTGGGCGACTTCGCCTTGCCGCCCAGCCGGGTGGAGGCGATGTATGCGCCGGAGATGTTCGGCGAGGTGCCGAATGCGCGGATGAAGGTGGAGGCGGCGAAATGAGCGCGCGCCGTGCGCGGGCCGTCGCCGCTCAGGCCGATCCAGGTGGCGCCACCAGTGCGCCCTGGATGCCGTGGCGCGCCATGGCTTCGGCGACGAAGCCAGAGGCTTTCATGTCCTCGACGAACTCGCCGAGGTAGCTCGCTGCTTCCGTGCCCCGGCTGCGCGGTGTTCCCATCGCCTGCTGGATCACCATGAACCGGCCGGGCAAAAGCCGCAGCCCCGTCAACCTCGCCGCATCCGCGGCCAGTTGCTGGCGCACACCCGCGGCCACCTCGACCTCCTGCGCGAGGAACTCGTCCACGACGGCCGGTGAGGTGCTGGCGCGAACGATGCGCGCATTCCGCAGTTCACGGCTTAGGTACAGGTCGTAGGCACTGCCCTTGCCGACCATGATGCGCACGCCGTCGGTGTCGACCTGCTCGTTGCTCTCGATCCTGGAATCGGCCCGCACGAGGTAGCTTCCTTCGATCAGGATGTAGGGCGCCGTGAACAGCAGGCCCTCGCCGCGCAACGGATCGATGGCGAAGAAGCCGACGTCCGCCTGCTCTGCCGTGACGGCAGCCACCGATTGGCCGGCAGCGTCGAACACGACGGGCTGGAGTTCGATCTGGAGCCGCCTGGCGAGTTCGGTGGCTAGGTCGACCGAGACGCCGGCTGCCAGGTTGCGGGCTGCGTCCCACCGCGCAAGGATCGGATTGCCGAGGTTGATGGAGGCGCGCAGTACGCCGGTGGGTGCAAGCGCGGAACGGATCGCGGAAGTGGGTTCCATGGGGTGTCTTTCGTCAGTGGGCAGCTCTCGACCGCGTGCGCATGCCGATGAACTGCAAGGTCTGCCCGGCCGCTAGGCCTGGGCCGCATGCTCCTGCAGCAGGGCGAGCACTGCGGGATCCAGCGCGAGGCCGTCGCGCCGGTGGCGCGCCAGCTTGTCCAGTTCGATCTCGCCCGGCACGATGACGGGGCGCGACGCGTCGGCGGGCGGGCTGCCGTGCAGGATCGCCGCGAAATCGTTCATCCGCTCGGTCAGCCATGCGGCAGACCCGAGTCGCCGCGTGTCGATCAGGATGAAGAAGTGCCCGAGGTTCTGCGGCTCGTCGGGCGCATCGACCCATGACTTCACGTGGGTGAGGTAGGCAGCGCCGGACAGCAGGCCGGCGAACAGGTCGACCATCAGCGCGAGGCCGTAGCCCTTGTGCCCGCCGATGGGCAGCAGGAAGCCGTCCAGCGCCGCGGCCGGGTCGGTGGTCGTGCGGCCGGACTTGTCCGTGGCCCAGGTGTCGGGAATCGACTCGCCGCGCTTGAAGGCGTTGCGGATCTTGGCGCGCGCGGCAACGCTGATTGCCATGTCCAGCAGGAAGGGCTTGCCGCCGGGATGAGGTACTCCGAAGCCGACTGGGCTGTTGCCCAGGCGGGCGTCGCTACCGCCCCAGGGCGCGATGGTGGTGGTGGCGTTGCTGCCGATGATGCTGGCGAAGCCGGCCTCAGCCGCGATGAGCGAGTACGGCGAGACGGGACCGAAATGGTTGCTGCCGCGTGCGAACGCGATGCCGACGCCGGAATGCCGGGCCGTCTCCATGGCCGCCTCCAGCGCGCGCATCCCGACCAGGGGACCGACGCCGTTGTCGCCGTCGACGCTGACCATGGCCGGCGCGATCTGCTCGACCCTAATGTCCGGCCGCGCCTTGATGCCGCCGACAGCCAGCCGTTCTCCATAGGACTCGACGCGGCTCAGCCCGTGCGTTGACAACCCGAAGAGGTCCGCCGTCACCAGCACCCTGGCGACGTGCCGTGCGTCGTCGGGCAGGAGGCCGAGGCCCTCGAAAGCCTTGGCGCCCAGATCGAGCAGCTCGGGCTCGTGCAGCGCGCGTCGTTCAGCAACGGTGGTGTTCATGGTGTGTGTCGCAGGAATGAAGAGAGATGGAAAAAGCAGGAAGTCAGTCGGCCTTGAGGCCGGCCTGGCGGACCACCTCGCTCCAGCGCTGGCGCTCGGACTTGATGTAGCGGCCGAATTCGGCCGGCGTCATCGGCGCCGCCGTGCTGCCGTCTTCCTCGAGCCGCGCCTGGACCGCCGGCACGCTCAGTGCCTTCACGGCGGCGTCGTGCAGCCTGCTCACGACCTCGGGGGGCGTCTTCGCCGGCGCGAGGAGGCCGAACCACTGGGAGCTGTCGAAGCCGGGATAGCCCAGCTCGGCGACGGTGGGCACTGCGGGCAGGGCCGCCAGCCGTTGCGGCGAGCCGCTCGCAATGATCCTGATCCTGCCGGCCTTGGCCTGCGCGATGAAGCCCGGCGGGCCGGCCGAGGCGGCGTCCGTGTTGCCCGCCAGCAGGTCGTTGAGCTGCGCGCCCGTGCCCTTGTACGGCACATGCGTCACGTCGATGTGGGTGGAAATCTTCAGCATCTCGAACGCCAGGTGGCCCGCGCTGCCGTTGCCTGCGGAGCCGTAGTTCAGCTGGCCCGGCTTGGCCTTGGCCAGGGCGACGAACTCCGGCAGCGTCTTCGCGGGCACCTTGGCGCCGACGGCGAACACCATCGGCACCTTGGCCAGCAGCGCCACCGGCTCGAAGTCGCCATCGCCGTAGGGCAGCTTCGCGAACATCGCCGGGTTGACGGCCAGCGTGCCCACGTGCCCCAGCACGATGTTGTAGCCATCCGGGGCCGCACGTGCGACCTCCTGCATGGCGATGATCCCCGAGCCGCCCGCCTTGTTGTCCACGATCACCGCCTGGCCCAGCGTCTTGGCCATCTCGTTGGCGATCAGGCGTGCGATGACGTCGGAACTGCCGCCGGGCCCATAGGGCACGACCAGGCGTATCGGCTTCTCGGGCCATGCGGCATGGGCCACAGGCAGGGCCGCTGCCATCACCGCGGTGGCCAGGACGCCGAACATGCGGCGCATGGAAAAGCGAAGCGAACTTCGGGCGCCCTCGGGCGACGTGCTCATCGATGTCTCCTTGTTGACGCGGCGCCGGGTCGCGACCGCTGCTGATAGATCGAATGTTCGCCGCGTGCCTGCCCGGTGTAAATTGCAAAGATTCGCTCTACTCTTGCATCGAACGCATGAATTTCGATCTCGCGGATCTCCGCGCCTTTCTCTACGTCGCGGATTTCGGCAGCTTGCGCGCCGCCTCCGAGAACCTGCACCTGTCGCAGTCGGCACTGTCGCGCCGCATCGACAAGCTGGAGAGTGCGCTCGGCACCAAGCTCTTCAGCCGCACCACGCGCAAGGTGGAACTGACCACCGTCGGCCGCGCCTTCGTGCCCCGGGCGCAGAACGTCATGCGCGAGCTGGAAGATGCGCTCGTCGGCATCAAGGACACGACCGAGCGCATCTCGGGCCTGGTGACGATCGCCTGCGTCCCGTCCGCCGTGGGCTACTTCCTGCCCGCCGCCATCAAGCGCTTTCGCGCCGCCTATCCGAAGGTGCGCATCCGGCTGATCGACGAATACTCCTCCGAGGTCCTGGTCGCGGTGGCGAGGGGCGACGCCGACTTCGGTTTGACCTACATCGGCACCCAGGAGGCCGACATCGATTTCCAGCCCCTGCTGGAAGAGCGTTTCGTCGTCGCATGCCCCGCGGGCCATGCACTCGCGAAGCGCAAGCGGCTGACCTGGGCAGAGCTGTCGGCGCACGAATACCTCACGCTCGCGCAGGGGAGCGGCAACCGCTTCCTCATCGATCAGGCGCTCGGCCGCGTGGACCGCAAGCCCCAGTGGAGCTGCGAGGTGCGCCATGTCCCCGCGCTGGTGAGCCTGGTCGAGGCAGGTCTCGGGCTGGGTGTCGTGCCGCGGCTGGCCATGCCGCCGAAGGGACACTCAGGACTCATCAGCATCCCGCTGGAAGGTCCTGAGGTCACGCGGCTCATCGGCCTGATCCGCCGGCGCGGGCGCGGACTCATGCCGGCGGCCCGCCTCTTTCACGACATGCTCCTCAGCGCGCGCGTGGACAAGGCAAGCCGGGTGCGCCCGGGTCGCACTGCGTCGACCACCCGTGTGTGAGGCTCGCCACGGGACGACAATGCCCTTTGCAATCCACGGCGCTTGTCGCTACAAAGCGCCCATGTGCCGCAGCATCAAGACCCTCTTCAACTTCGAGCCGCCCGCCACCGGGCAGGAGATCCGAGCCGCGTCGCTCCAGTTCGTGCGCAAGCTCAGCGGCTTCAGCGTGCCTTCCAAGGCCAACGAGGCCGCGTTCGAGCAGGCGGTGGACGAGGTGACGGCGGTGGCGAGCCGACTCATCGCCGCGCTGGTGACCACAGCTGAGCCGCGCAACCGCGAGGACGAGGCCGCCAAGGCGCGTGCGCGATCGATCGCCCGCTTCGGCACGGGCGACTGAAGCAGGCGTGCAGCTTGCGCGGCGGCGCCGACGTGCCGCCCACCCGCCGCGGCGTCAGGTACGCTCGCGCTGCATGCCGGCGCTGCGGCCTGGTGCGCAGCCTGTCACACACCTCGACCGAAAGGACCCCGCCCATGCGCACCGCCCTCTTCCTCGGCTCCGGCTTCCTGATGCTCGCCGCGTTCTGCATCTGGGCGCGCCTGTTTTCCGAGAACTTCCCGGCCGCCGCGAGTTGGGCGACCGGCCTGTTCCTGGTGGTCTGGCTGGCCATCACCGGCTTCAACATGTGGGTGGGCGTGAACAAGGCTGGCTACAGCGCCGCCGAGGAGCTGCCCGTGCTGTTGCTGCTCTTCGGTGTGCCGGCCGTGGCGGCGCTGCTGCTGAAGTGGAAGGTCCTCTGAGGGCCCACCGCGCCTGCACACGACAAGGGCCCCGATGGGGCCCTTGTTTCTGGGTCGCTCGACCGAACCGGGTTCAGTTGCGCCAGGGGTCGTTGGGGCGGCGGTCCGCACGGTTCGGCACGCCGTCGCCATCGCGGTCGCGGTCGTAGCGATTGGGCACGCCATCGCGGTCGCGATCACCGTAGCCGGGCGCGGCGCGCGGGGGCGGCGGACGATCGTAGGGAACGGCGACGCAGCCGGCGAGGACGGCGGATGCGGCGAAGAGGGCGACGAGGCTTTTCATGGTGTCCGACTCCTGAATGAGCGCTGACCTTCGCCTGCACCGGCGATCGGGCGCGCCGGACAAGCGCACCGCACGCGGGTAGGCCTGCGTCCCGACCCAGCACCGGGGGCTGCACGGTGACGGAGCCTTGAGCATGAAGTTGCTCCTTTTTTGATAGCTGCTCGCGCCCACCTGGTGGTCGTTTCAGCCACTTTTTCTATAGAAACTCAGGGGCGCCGGCGCGGCCGGGGATGCGCGCAGCACAATCTCGTTCCGCCGGCGCGTCCGGCGACTCCACTGCCCTGCCCCACCCCGCCATGCCGTCCTCCTCCTTTCTCATCGGCGCGCTGATCGTCGTTATCGCCGGCGTCAGCGTCGCCTTCCAGCAGATCCTCAACGCCAACCTGCGCGTGCAGCTCGACTCGCCCTGGTGGGCCGGCTTCGTGAGTTACTTCGTGGGCATGGTCGCGATGCTCGTCGTGGCGCTGGCCGCACCCGGCCCGCGCCTGTCGCTCGCCGGCCTCGGCGGCGCGGGTGGCCACTGGGTGGCGTGGACGGGCGGCCTGTTCGGCGCCGTGTTCATCACGGTGGTCATCCTGATGCTGCCGCGCTTCGGGGCTGCGACCACGCTGGCACTGATCGTCGTCGGGCAGATGCTGGGCTCGCTGGCCTTCGACCACTTCGGCCTGCTGGGCACGCCGCAGCATGCGGTGAGCCTGATGCGCCTGGCCGGAGCCGGGTTGCTGGTGGCCGGCGTGGTGCTGATCCGCGCATGACACCTCGCGGCCTTCGCCCGACCCGCTGGCGCGCCGTGCTGGCCGCGTTGCTTCTTGCCCAGGCCGCGACCGGCGCCTGGGCGGTCGACAGCTTCGAGCAGGTGCGCAGCGAATTCCGCCCGTCCGACGTGCGCGTGCTCGACCGCCACGGCGAACTGCTTCAGCGCGTGCGCACCGACGCCACGGTGCGGCGCGGCCAATGGACGGCGCTGGCCGACGTGTCGCCCGCACTGCGAACGGCGCTGGTGCTGAGCGAGGACCGGCGCTTCTACGAACACAGCGGCGTGGACTGGCGCGCCGTCTCGGCGGCCGCGTGGGCCAACCTGTGGAACACGAAGACCCGCGGCGCGTCGACCATCACCATGCAGCTGGCCGGCCTGCTGGACGAGGACCTGCGCCGCGCCAGCGGGGGGCGCAGCGTGGGCCAGAAGATCGGGCAGGCCGTCACCGCGACGCAGCTCGAACGCCAGTGGCGCAAGGACCAGGTGCTGGAGGCGTATCTCAACCTCGTGCCCTTCCGCGGCGAGCTGGTCGGCATCGACGCGTTGTCGCGCACGCTGTTCGACAAGGCACCGCACGGGCTCGACGCGCGCGAGGCGGCCGTGGCGGCTGCGCTGGTGCGCGCGCCCAACGCCAAGCCTGCGCTGGTCGCGCAGCGGGCCTGCGAGGTGATGAAGAGCATGGCCGGGCCGGAGAAAGGGCCCGAGCGCAGCGCCGGGCCGCCCCAAGCAAGCGAGCGTCCCCTCGGGGGGCAGCGAGGACACGAAGTGCCGAGCGTGGAGGCCACATCTTGCGCAGCGCTCGACATGTTCACCTCGGCGGTCGTGCAGCGGCGTGCCTTCGAGGCCAGCGAGGGCATCGCGCCCCACCTCGCGCGCCAGGCCCTGCGCGCGGCGCGCGAAGCGGACGGCAGCGCGCCGGCACCGATGGAGTTGCGCACCACCCTGCGCGCGCCCCTGCAGCGCTTCGCCCTGCAGAGCCTGCAACGCCACCTGCGCGAGCTGCGCGGCCGCAACGTGGAAGACGGCGCGCTCATCGTGCTCGACAACGCCAGCGGCGAGGTGCTGGCCTGGGTCGGCTCGTCGGGCCAGCTCAGCCGCGCGGCCGAGGTCGATGCCGTGCTCGCGCCGCGCCAGCCGGGCTCCACGCTCAAGCCGCTGCTCTATGCGCAGGCCATCGCCGAGCGCCGGCTCACGGCCGCGTCGCTGCTCGAGGACTCGTCGGCGCAGATCGCCACTTCGGGCGGGCTGTATATCCCGCAGAACTACGACCGGCACTTCAAGGGGCCGGTGTCGGTGCGCACGTCGCTCGCGGCGTCGCTCAACGTGCCCGCCGTGCGCACCCTCGTCATGGTCACGCCCGATGCCTTCGCACGCCAGTTGCAGCGCGCCGGCATCACGCTGGCGCAGAGTGGCGACTACTACGGCTACAGCCTCGCGCTGGGCAGCGCCGAGCTCACGCTGCTGCAGCTGGCCAATGCCTTCCGCACGCTGGCCAACGGCGGACGCGCGAGCGCCACGCGTGTGCTGCCGCCGCCGCGGCCGCAAGCGCCCGCCTTCATGCCCGCGCTCGATCCGCGCGCGGCCTTCATCGTCGGTGACATCCTGTCCGACGCCAACGCCCGCATCCGCACCTTCGGCGTCGACAGCGTGCTGGGCACGCGCTTCTGGACGGCGGTGAAGACCGGCACCAGCAAGGACATGCGCGACAACTGGGCGGTGGGCTGGTCCGAGCGCTACACCGTGGGCGTGTGGATCGGCAACGCCAGCGGCGCGCCGATGTGGGACGTGAGCGGCACCACCGGCGCTGCGCCCCTGTGGGCCGAGACCATGCGCTTCCTGCACCAGCGCGAGCCCAGCCGTGCGCCCGCGCCGCCGCCGGGCCTGGTGCAGGCGCAGGTGCGCTTCGGCCCCAACCCGACCGAAACGAACGGCGAACCCATCGAGGCCGCGCGCAGCGAGTGGTTCATCGCCGGCACCGAACAACCGCTGTTTGCTATGGAAACGATAGCTGCTCGCACCCGTCCCACGGGCGCTGCAGGCACTTTTGATTCGAAAGACGGCAACCCGGCGCGCATCACCGCGCCGACGCAGGGCACGATCCTCGCGCTCGACCCCGACATCCCGCCGCGAAACCAGCGCGTGAACTTCGAGTCCGACGGCGCCGGCCGCGACGTGCAGTGGCGCATCGACGGCAAACCCTTCGCACGCGGGACCACGGCGCAATGGCTGCCCTGGCCCGGCCGCCACACGATCGAGCTGGCCAACGCGCAGGGCCAGGTGCTCGACACCATCCAGCTCGAGGTGCGCGGCGCCGGCGTGGCCGCGCCGGCCCGGCGACGCTGAATGGCGATGCCGCGCACGTCGCTGCCCGTTTCGGCCTGCGCCGCGTGGATGCGCCGGTGCGGCCCGCTGTTCCTGCTGGGGCTTGCGGCACTGATCGTCTTTTCGCCCCCGGCACGCGCCGAACTGCTGGAGGTGCCGGCGTTCTCGTCCCGCGTCGTCGACCGCACGGACACCCTCTCCGAAGACGACGCGCAGGCCCTGCGGGCACGCATCGCGGAGGTCGAGGCCGCCACGCAGGCACAGCTCGCCGTGCTGATCGTCTCCAGCACCCATGAGGAGGACATCGCCCCCTTCGCCCTGCGCGTGTTCGAGGCCTGGAAGCCCGGCGATGCCGCGCGCGACGACGGGCTGCTGGTCGTGGTGGCGCTGGCCGACCGGCGCATGCGCATCGAGGTCGGCCAGGGGCTGGAGGGCACGGTGCCCGACGTCGCGGCGGCGCGCATCGTCGACCGCGTGATGGCACCGCGCTTTCGCGAGGGCGACTACGCGGGCGGGCTGCGGGGTGCCGTCGACGCACTGGACCAGCGATTGCGCGGCCACGCACCCGCCGATGCCGACGAGGACGCCGACGCACCGATGCGGCTGACGCCCGAAGGCATGGCCTTCATCGCCGTGCTGGCGTGGAGCCTGCTGGTGGGCGTGTGGCATGCCCGGCGCAAGCCTCGCTGGCGGGTCACGTCGGCGGCCACCGCCGTCGGCCCCCTGGTCGGTGGCGCCGCGACGGCACACCTGGGCGTGGCCATCGGGGGCCTCATGATCGCGCCGGTTTTCGTGGTGCTGGGGTGGATCCTGGGCGTCTCGCGGACGGCGCGGTGGGTTGCGCTGGGCCTCGCGGGCCTCATCGCGGCCCTGATCTCTTGGGGCCGCGTCGCCGGCGGTGAGGCCGTTTTGGAGGGGCTCCTCTTCCTGGGCATCGGCGGCTTCGCGCTGGGCCTGGTGGCGACCACCCTGTTCATGATGATCAAGGCCTGGCGCGGCAGCCGCAAGGGCTTCGCGCTGCGGCTCCTCGCGGCGCTGCTCCTCACGGGCGTGGGGCTCTGGCACCTGCACGACAGCGGCGCGATGGCGGCGCACCCGGGCGTGCTCGAAGCCGTCGTCGTGCTGGTGAGCTTCCTGATCGCCTTCGTCGTGGCCGCCGGGAACGGATGGAGCATCGGCTCGGGCGGCGGCGACGACGACGATCGGTCTTCGTCGTCGAGCAGCAGCGGTTCGTCGTCGTCCGGAGGCGGCGGCGGATCGAGCAGCGGCGGCGGGGCCTCGGGCAGCTGGTAGGCGCCGCGCGCAGGCGCTACTGCGGCCCGCCGCAGAAGGGCACCTCGCCCGCCCGTCCGTCCGTGAAGCGAGTGGCCACGCGGGTCGCGGCCGATGGTTTGCGGTGCGCCGGCCAAGTGGTCTCGATCCACGTGTAGTCCCAGCGGTAGTCGCCGCTGGCACGCGCCGCGGCCCCGTAGGCGATGCGCAGGCTGCCGGTGCTCTCATCGTGGCAGTGCGGCGAGGTCTTGTATTCCTTCTCGCTGAAGCAGGCGCGGACCATCTTCGAGCAATAGAAGGGCACGTCGGCATGCACGGCGCGCGTGGACGCCGACGGCGCGTCCAGCGGCACGAAGTCGGCGCGGTCGAAGCGCGCGCCGCCGCCCGAATACATCTCGCTCACGGTCGCCAGCACGGCCACCGCCCAGCGCCCCTCACCCAGCGGATACAGCGCCGGCGACAGCGACAGCTCGCCCTCCACGCCGGGTTCGACGCTCTGGTGGCGGTAGCCGCTGAAGTCGCGCAAGGATTCGAGCGCCCAGCCGTCGGCCGTGCGGCGCAGTTCGGCCCGTGCGAGCGGCGTGCGGGCCAGGAGCACGTAGCCATCGGGCCGGGCCTCGCCCCGCTCGCGCACGAGCTGCAGGCTGGCCGCTTCGCACGGCTGCGGCAGCAGCGCGCAAGCCTGGGTGCGCCAGGCCGGGCCGAGCCTGGCATCGGCGTCCTTGACGGGATCGAAGAGACGCGCGGCGGGCGCCGGCGATGCGGCATGGGCGCCAAGCGTGGACAAGGCCAGGAGGGCCGTGGCGAGGCAACGGGAAGGAGGCAGGCAGGACATGCCGGATGTTATTGACTCGGCACGATTGAAATTGAAACAGCCGTTCGGGCTGAGCGTGAACGGTTTCAAGGTGGCAGGTGCCGACTCACCAGGTGCCTCTCCGACCACCGCTCTGCGACGTCCAGCGGCTCACTTGCCGCCGGTCACGTCGAGGAAGGTGCCGGTGACGAAGGAGGCCTCGGCGCCGGCCAGCCACAGGATGGCCCGCGCGACCTCCTCCGGCTGGCCGCCCCGGCCCATCGGGATCGAATCCTTGACCCGATCCACCCGCCCCGGCTCGCCGCCGCTGGCATGCATCTCGGTGTAGATGTGCCCCGGGCGGATGCCGTTGACGCGGATGCCTTCGCGCGCCACCTCTTTGGCCAGGCCGGTGGTGAAGGTCTCGAGCGCCCCCTTGGACGCCGCATAGTCGACGTATTCGTTCGGGCTGCCGAGCCGGGCCGAGGCCGAGGAGACATTGATCACCACGCCGCCGCGCCCGCCGTGGCGCTGCGACATGCGCCTGACCGCCTGCTGCGCGCACAGCATGGGGCCGATCGCGTTGACCGCGAAGATGCGCTGCATGCGCTCGAAGCCGAGCCCCTCCAGCCGCGACTGGCGCCCGATGATGGCGGCGTTGTTGACCAGCACGTCGATGCGGCCGAAGCGGCGGTCGATCGCCTCGAACAGTTGCGCGACCTGCTCCGGGTCGGCGCTGTCCGCCCGCACGGCCAGGGCCTGGCGCCCGAGCGCCCGCACGTCGGCCGCCACCGCCTCGGCCGCGGCTTCGTTGGCAACGAAGCTGATCGCGACGTCGTAGCCGCGCTCGGCCGCCAGCCGCGCGGTGGCTGCGCCGACGCCACGGCTGCCGCCGGTGACGAGGATGAGGGGGGCTTGCGAGGGGGTGTCCATGCGATCGGCCTTTGGAGATGACGAGCCAGGGAAAGCGGCCGGCCGTGCTCAGGCGCCACGGGCCGGCACGAGCCGCGGGCGCAGCGCCAGGGCCAGCGGGAGGATCGCCAGCGCCGTCAACACGGTGGCGCAGGTCGCACCCTGGATGCCGACCCGGTCGCCGAGCAGCCCGTAGAGCACGGGCGACAGCGCGCCGGACGCGATGACGCCGGTGTAGAAGATGGCGAACGCGCGCTCGGTGCTGCCGCGCGGCGCCAGTTCGGGCACCGTGCCGTAGAGCACGGAGGACGTGCCGTTGAGCATCGCCCCCAGCAGCGGCAGCAGCACCCACGCGAACCCGAGGGGGCACAGCAGCAGCGCGACGATGCCCAGTGCCGAGCCGCCCTCGGTCGCCAGCACGGTGCCGGTCACACCCAGGCGCGCGCCCAGCCAGCCGCAGAGGAACTTGCCCGCCGCCCCGCCGAGGAACACCAGCGCCAGCGCCACGCCCAGCAGCGGCACGGGAATGCCCTTGGCCTTGAGCAGGAAGGGCAGGAAGGTGAGCAGCCCCATGCGCACGGCGGTGTCGAGCACACCGATCGCCAGCAGCAGCCGGAAGCCGGTGGGCGACGCCGGTGCCGCCGACACGGCATCGCCGTGCGACGCCTGGCTGCCTACGGCCGTCTTGGGGAGGAAAAGTGCAAGACCCACGGCCACAACCACCCCCAGGGCCGACATCGCCCAAAGCGCATGGCGCCACGGGGCCAGGGTGATCAGCAATGCCATTGCCGCCGGCAGCGCAGCCTTGCCCAGATCGCCCGCGAAGTTGTAGACGCCCAGCGGGCCGCGCGCGTCCTGCCCGTAGGCGCGCGCCACCGCGCCCGAGGCCAGCGGGTGCTGCGTGCTCGAGCCGCTGCCCGCCAACGCCAGGGCCAGACCCAGGCCGGCCAGGCTGCCCGTCATGCCGGCCGCCGCGTAGCCCGCGGCCGCGAGCAGCGTTCCCAGCGCCAGCGTGGCGCGCGTGCCGATGCGCTGCGCCAGCCAGCCGGCCGGCAGCTGCAGGGCCGCCATGGTGCCGCCGTACAGGCCGCGCAGCACGGCCAGCGCACCGTAGCCCAGGCCGAACTCCGCCTGCCAGACCGGCAGCAGCACGTAGATCATGTCGGTGTAGCCGTCGTGCAGCGCATGCGCAACGCACGACAGCCACAGGACCCGGCTGCGCGGCGCCGCGGCACCCGGCCGCATGGGAGTCGTGGCGAGGATGGGGGCTGAAGACATGGCCCGATGCTAGGACGCCGCCACGCACTCCACCACGGACGTAATATCGCGCCAATGGAGAGAAAAAGTCACGTCGTCGACGACGCGCCGCAAGTGCCCGGAAGTCGCGGGCGCCTGCCGCCGCTCAACGCGCTGCGCGCCTTCGAGGCGGTGGCGACGCAGGGCAGCTTCGCTGCGGCGGCGGCTCGCCTCAACGTCACCCATTGGGCGGTGGGCAAGCAGATCCGCCTGCTCGAGGACTGGTTCGGCATGCCCCTGTTCGAGCGCCGTGCACGCGGCGTGCGGCTCACCGACGAAGGCGCCGCGTTGCTGGGCGACGTGGGCGGCGCCTTCGACCGGCTGGCCGCCGGCGCGGCGCGGCTGCGCGACGACGGCTCGGCGCGCCGTGTGTCGGGCACGGTGCGCGTGAACGCGCTGGCCAGCTTCGCGCTGTGCTGGCTGATCCCGCGGCTGGCGGACTTCCAGGCCCGCTATCCCCACATCGACGTGCGGCTGTCCACCACCTCGCGCAAGCTGCGCTATGTGGGCGAGGCCTTCGACATCGGCGTGCGTTCGGGCCACGAGGATGCGGCCGGCGTCACGTCCAGCGTGCTGCTGCCCGACCTGCGGCTGCCGGCCTGCAGCCCCGACGTGCTGCTGCGCCATCCGATCCGCAGCACCGCCGACCTGCGGCACCACGCCCTGCTGCACTCCACGAGCACGCGCAGCGCCTGGTCCGACTGGCTGCACGAGGCCGGGGCCCCGCGCCTGCAGGGCACTCGGCACCTGCACTTCGACCATGTGTACCTGCAACTGGGCGCCGCGGTGGCCGGCCTGGGCGTGGCGCTGGCGTCGCTGCCGCTGGTGGAGCGCGAGCTTGCCGCGGGCCGGCTCGTGTGCCCCCTGCCCGAGCCGGCCTGGCGTGGCCCCGACTACACGCTGGTCGTGAACACGGAGCGCGCCGACGACGAGGCGGTCAGCGCCTTCCGCCGCTGGCTGGTGGACGCGGCCGCCGCGTCGACGGCCGGTGCGGCCTGAGAAAGCAATCGACGGCTCAACCCGGCGACGCGACGTCGGGCGCCGGCAGGTGGATCATCCCCGTGTGGAAGTCGTACTCGAAGACCTCGCCGTAGCGGCCCCACTCGATCGCACGGTGCAGCACCCGCTCCGCTTCGGCCTCGTCGAGGCTGTCGCGCAGCAGCGCGAGGAAGTGCGCGTCGGCCAGCTGGCCGGCCGGGTCCTGCTCCAGGCTGTGGCGGATGTGTGCCGCCAGCGGCACCCGCTCCAGCAGCTGCTGGCCGAAGATGCGCTGGCGCCCGCCGTGGGCGCTGTCGACGTAGTGCCGGCCCAGCGGCGTGAGCAGCAGGTCGCCTTCGTCCAGCCGGGCCAGGCCCAGCAGCGACAGCGCGCGCGTGAGCGGCAGCAGGTCGTGGTCGGTCAGCTCCGACTCGTCGGCCAGGCGCGGCAGATCGGCGCGGCCGGCGAAGTCGTCCTGCGCCAGCAGCTCGAGCAGGCCTTCCATGCGGGTGACGTCGGCCTCGGGCAGGCGCTCGGCCAGCACGGCCCGCTTGGCGCCATGGGCCGCATGGCCGGCGGCTCCGGCCGTCATCAACGCATAGACCTGGTCGACCAGCAGGCGCACCTCGATCGAGTCGCCGTCGCGCGGGCGCGGCAGCGTGATCGGCAGCTCGGCGCGCACGCAGCCCGGGTCGGCCGCGAAGACCAGGACGCGGTCGGCCATCAGCACGGCTTCCTCGATGTTGTGCGAGACGATGAGCATGGCCTGCGTGGGCATGCTGCCGCCCTCCCACAGCTGCAGGATGTCGTCGCGCAGGCGTTCGCCCGTGAGCACGTCGAGCGCGGAGAAGGCCTCGTCCATGAGCAGCACGTCGGGCTCGACCACCAGCGCCCGCGCGATGCCCACGCGCTGGCGCATGCCGCCCGACAGCTCGCGCGGCAGCGCGCCCTCGAAGCCCGCGAGGCCGATGAGCGCGATGGCCTGCGCCGCACGCCGCGCCCGCTCGGCCGCATCGACGCCACGCGCCTCCAGCCCCAGCTCCACGTTCTGCTGCACCGTGAGCCAGGGAAAGAGCGCGAAGGACTGGAACACCATCGCGATGCCGCGCGCCGGCCCGTGCAGGGGCTGGCCCCGGTAGCGCACTTCGCCGCTGTCGGCCGCGATGAGGCCGGCGATGATGCGCAGCAGGGTCGATTTGCCCGAGCCCGACGGCCCCAGCAGTGCCACGATCTCGCCGGGCGCCAGGTGCAGGTCCACGTCCTGCAGCACCGGGCGCGCGTTGCCGTCGGCGGCGCGAAAGCCCTTGCCTACGTGCTGCAGGTCGATGATGGGTTCTTGCGCTTCTTTCATGTGCTTGCGGTGAGGGATTCAAATGCGGGCAGCCGGTACGCGAAGGACGCAAAATTCACGCGAAGGCCGCGAAAGAATTCATTCGAAATTTTCTTGTGCTTCCTTTCGCGGCCTTCGCGAAATCTTCGCGCCCTTCGCGTACGGCTGTCCGATACCGTCTCTAGAAATGCATGCGGTCCTCGGCGAGGCGGTACAGCCGTCGCCAGACGAAGTGGTTGAGGCCCATGACGAACACGCACATCACGCCGATGCCCAGCGCGATGCGCGGGAAGTCGCCCACGGCGGTCATGTGGGCGATGTAGCTGCCCAGGCCGTTGGCCTGCAGCGTGGTGTCGCCCCAGCTCACGTACTCGGCCACGATGCTCGCATTCCAGGAGCCGCCGCTGGCGGTGATGGCGCCGGTGACGAAGCTGGGAAACACCGCGGGCAGGAGGTAGCGCTTCCAGCGCAGCCAGCCGGTCAGGCCCAGGTTGCTCGCCGCATGGCGCAGCTCGGTCGGCACGCTCGATGCGCCGGCGATCACATTGAAGAGCAGGTACCACTGCGTGCCCAGCACCATCAGCGGCGACAGCCACACGTCGGGATTGAGCTTCCAGTGCACGATGAAGAGCACCGCCACCGGAAACATCAGGTTGGCCGGAAACGCCGCGAGGAACTGCGCCACGGCTTGCAGGCGATCGGACCAGCGCGGGTTCATGCCGATCCACACGCCCACCGGCACCCACACCACCGCAGCGATGGCGATCAGCACCAGCACCCGCACCAGCGTGTAGAGGCCGAGCACGAAGACATGGCCGACCTCGTGCCACCCCACCTCGCCGTGGATGAAGCGCAGCAGCCACAGCACCGCCAGCAGCACCGCGCCCGAGAGCAGCGCATCGCCGATGCGCGCGATGCGCGGGTCGGCCGGCCGAGGCCGCGCACGCACCGAGGTGCCGTCGAAGCGGCGCGGGAACCAGGCCAGGCTGCGCGCCGCACCGCGCGCCAGCGCGCTGCCAGCGGCCCGCACGGCGCGCGTGCGCCGCAGCCAGGTGAGCAACCACGAATGACTGGCCTCGGCGCCGCCGCCCTCCTCGAAGCGGAATTTGTCGGCCCAGGCCACCAGGGGCCGGAAGAAGAGCTGGTCGTACAGCAGGATGCCGATCAGCATCGCCAGGATGGCCCAGCCGATGGCCGCCAGGTCGCGCGCCTCGATGGCCATGGCGATGTACGAGCCCACGCCCGGCAGCTTGATGCTCTGGTTCGACACCGAGATGGCCTCGGAGGCGACGACGAAGAACCAGCCGCCCGACATCGACATCATCATGTTCCACAGCAGGCCCGGCATGGCGAAGGGGAGCTCCAGCCGCCAGAAGCGCTGCCAGCCCGAAAGCTGGAACACGGCCGCCGCCTCGCCCAGCTCCGAAGGCACGGTGCGCATCGACTGGTAGAGGCTGAAGGCCATGTTCCAGGCCTGCGAAGTGAAGATGGCGAAGATGGCCGCGCACTCCACGCCCAGCAGGTTGCCCGGAAAGAGCGCGATGAAGCCCGTCACCGTGATCGACAGGAAGCCCAGCACGGGGATGGACTGCAGCACGTCGAGCATGGGCACCAGCACCCGTTCGGCGATGCGGTACTTGGCCGCCAGCACCGCGAACACGCAGGCGAAGACCAGCGAGGCGCCCAGTGCCAGGAACATGCGCAGCGTGGTGCGCAGCAGGTAATAGGGCAGCACCGAGGGATGAAGGCTGAGCGGGATCGACTCGCCCAGCGCATAGGGCCGCGCCATCTGCGAAGCCGCGAAGGCCAGCCCGAACAGGCCGGCCAGCAGCAGCGGCAGCAGCGCCCAGTCCCAGCGGTTGCCCAGCGTGCTGGCCACCGGGATCGGCAGCGTCAGGCGACGGCGCGTCATGGGCGCCCCCCGCGCGCGCCGGCCACGCCGCGCGCGGGCACGGACGGCCAAGAGAGGAGATGGAGCGAAGCCTTCATGGGAGTTGCCTCAGCAGAACGCGCGAGGCGGCCAGGGCGTTGGCCTGAAGGCCGTTCTGCCGGTCCGCAAGCGGCGCCAGCCGGCAGGAACGACGCGCACTCTAGCGGACCTGTCTGACAGCAGCATGAATGCGGCACGGCCGGCATCGGCGGCCGCCCCGCCCGCACGGGCCTCGGGGTCTGGGCACCGGCTGACAGCGCGCCGCTGCCGTCGCGCCGCAGAATAAGCCGTGGCCGCCCGGGCGGCCCCCTTGACAACAACTCGCAGATCCAAGGCAACCCCTCCCATGAGTGCAACCCTGCCGCCGGCCCAGGCGCCGGCTTCCTCCGCGCCCCGCGCCTACACGGCCGAAGAAAAACGCCATCGCGTCTTCGCCATCATGGCGGCTTCTTCCGGCAACCTGGTCGAGTGGTTCGATTTCTACGTCTACGCCTTCTCGGCCCTGTACTTTGCGCCGGCCTTCTTCCCCAAGTCCGACCCCACGGCGCAGTTGCTCAACACGGCCGGCGTGTTCGCGGCCGGCTTCCTCATGCGGCCCATCGGCGGCTGGCTGTTCGGCCGCATCGCCGACCGCGTCGGGCGCAAGGCCTCGCTGCTGATCTCGGTGGCGATGATGTGCGGCGGCTCGCTGGTCATCGCCTGCCTGCCGACCTACGCGCAGATCGGTGCCTGGGCTCCGTTCCTGCTGCTGATCTGCCGGCTGTTCCAGGGCCTGTCGGTGGGCGGCGAGTACGGCACCACCGCCACCTACATGAGCGAGGTGGCGCTGCGTGGCCAGCGCGGCTTCTTCTCGTCCTTCCAGTACGTGACGCTGATCGGCGGGCAGCTGCTCGCGGTGCTGGTGATCGTCATCCTCGAGACGGTGCTCGACGAAGCCGAACTGAAGGCCTGGGGCTGGCGCATTCCCTTCGTGATCGGGGCGATCTCGGCCGTGGTGGCGCTGATGCTGCGCCGCACGCTGCACGAGACGCAGAGCGAGAGCTCGCGAACCAACAAGGAGGCCGGCACCATCGGCGGGCTGTTCCGCCACCACAAGGCCGCCTTCTTCACGGTGCTGGGCTACACCGCCGGCGGCTCGCTGATCTTCTACACCTTCACCACCTACATGCAGAAGTACCTGGTGAACACGGTGGGCCTGCCGATCAAGACGACCAGCTACGTCATGACCTGCGCGCTCTTCGTCTACATGTGCATGCAGCCGGTGTTCGGCGCGCTGTCGGACCGGATCGGGCGGCGCACCAACATGCTGCTGTTCGGCGCCCTGGGCGCCCTGACGACGGTGCCCATCCTCACGGCCCTGCAGCATGTGACGAGCCCGGTGCTGGCCTTCGTCCTCATCGTGGTGGCGCTGGCCATCGTGAGCTTCTACACCTCGATCAGCGGCATCGTGAAGGCGGAGATGTTCCCGCCCGAGGTGCGTGCGCTGGGCGTGGGCCTGGCCTACGCGGTCGCCAACGCGATCTTCGGCGGCTCGGCCGAATACGTCGCGCTGGGGCTGAAGTCCATCGGCCACGAGTCGGCCTTCTTCTGGTACGTGACCGGCATGATGGTGCTGGCCTTCGTGGTCAGCCTGCGGCTGCCGCGGCAGGCCAGCTACCTGCACCACGACCACTGAGCACCGCGCGCCCGGCGGCATAGCGCCAATGCGCTATGCCCTTCGTGCGCCTGGCGCCGGACAATCCGGCCACCGAAGCCCTGCCGCGGGAGATGCGATGACCCTCCGGGTCCTGATCGTCGAAGACGAGCCCGAATTCCTCCGCCGCTTCTCGGCTGCGGTGCTGAGCGATCCGCGCCTGCAGCTGGTCGGCGCCGTGCCCACGGGCCAGGAGGGCATCGAGCTGCTGGACCGCGAGTGCCCCGACGTGCTGCTGCTGGACCTCGGGCTGCCCGATCTCCGCGGCGTCGAGGTGATCCGCCACGCCGCCGCGGCACATCCCGACTGCGACGTGCTGGTGGTGACCATGTTCGGCGACGACGCCCACGTGGTCGAGTCCATCGAGGCGGGCGCCACCGGCTACCTGCTCAAGGACGCCTCGACCGAGCGGGTGGTCGCCAGCATCCACGAACTGCATGACGGCGGCGCGCCGATCAGCCCCGGCATCGCGCGCCGTGTGCTGACGCGCTTCCGGGTCGCCCTCAAACCCGCGTCGGCCGACAT
This sequence comes from Xylophilus ampelinus, assembly GCF_901875635.1. Lineage (GTDB taxonomy): Bacteria > Pseudomonadota > Gammaproteobacteria > Burkholderiales > Burkholderiaceae_C > Xenophilus. The sequence goes on from NZ_CABFMN010000122.1 coordinate 27,646, forward strand.
CGGCGTCCCCGCCGAGGCGCCGGTGCCGCCGACGCCCCTCACCCCGCGCGAAACCGAGCTGCTGCGCCTGACGGCCAAGGGGTTGCCCTTCGATGAGATCGGCCAGTTGCTGGGCATCTCGTCGCACACCGTCGTGGCCCACGTGAAGAACATCTACCGCAAGCTGGCCGTGCATTCGCGCAGCGAAGCCGTCTACGAAGCCAGCCAGCTGGGCCTGCTGTGAGCGTCCTGGCGCGGGCCGTGCGCGCGGGCGTGGCGCTGGCACTCGCGCTGCAGGCCGTCGCGGCCGCCGCCTTCGAGCTCCACCGCATGCAGCGCCTGGAAGACGCTGCCCGCTCGCCGCCGGCCGCGAGCACGCCGGGCTGGCAGGAGGTCGCGCTGCCCGATGCGGCGCCCGGGCCCGCCGAAGGTGTGCCGGGACAGGCTTTCTGGTACCGCGGGAGCTTCGACGGGCCGGCTCGCGGCGCGACGCCGGGCGACGGCGGCTGGGCGGTGTACCTGCCCTACCTCTACGACGGCGGCCAGGTCTGGCTCAACGGCGCCCTGGTCGGCGAGGTCACGGAGTCCAGCGCCGAGCGGCGCGTGCGCTGGGAGCGTCCCCACCTTTTCCGCCTGCCGCCGAGCCTGCTGCGCAGCGGCGCACCCAACGAACTCGCGGTGCGCGCCGCCGTATCGTCCGAACGGGCGATCCGCCGGTTCCCGCGCGTGGAGGTCGGCACGCTCGGGGCGCTGCTGCCGGTGTACGACCGGCGGCTGTTCTGGGTGCGCACCATGCCCCAGCTCACCGCCTTCGTATGCGCGCTCACGGCGGGCTTCGTGCTCGCGATCTGGTGGCGGCGGCGCAGCGAGGTGCTCTACGGCCTGTTCGGCGTCGCCGCGGCGCTGTGGGGCGTGCGCACGCTGACCTTCGTGATCGAGGCATTGCCGGCCGATCGGTGGCCGGTGTGGCGCATGGTGTACCTGGCGGCAACCGGCGGCTTCATCGTGGTGCTGGCGCTGTTCGCGATGCAGCTCGCCCAGGTCGAGCGGCCCTGGCTGCGGCGCGCACTGCTGGCCTACTGGCTGGTCGGCCCGCTGTGCGTGGTGCTGAGCCCGGCCAGCGAGCCGCTCGTCAACCGGGTGTGGAGCGCGGGGCTCATCCCCATCGGGCTGGGAGCGATCGCGGTGGCGATCCGCACGGTGGCCGCGCAACGCACCGTTGCCTCGGCAGTGCTGCCCGCCGCCATGCTGCTGGCCACGGCAGCCGGCGTGCACGACTACGTCGTGAGCTGGAGCGCGACGGCGAGCCCGCCGCTGTGGACGGGGTGGTTCCAGCAGCGCATCTTCCTGCTGCACCATGCCGCCAACCTGCTGCTGGTGGCCATGGGCGGCCTGCTCACCGCCCGCTTCGTGCATGCCATGGATGCGCTGGAGGACCTCAACCATACGCTGGAGAGCCGCGTCGCCGACCGCGAGCGCCGCATCGCCGCCGACTTCGAGCGCATGGCCGAGCTGCAGCGTCAGAACGCGGCGACCGAAGCCCGGCAGGCCATCATGCGCGACATCCACGACGGACTCGGCTCGCGCCTGTTCACCTCGCTGTCGCGCGTGGAGCGTGGCGACATGAGCGAGATGCAGATCGCCGAGGTGCTGCGTGCCTGCATCGCCGACATGCGCATCGCCCTGGACGCGCTGGCGCCCGAGGACGGCGACTTCCGCACCGCGCTGGGCAACTTCCTGTTCCGCTGGCAGGGCCAGCTGGAGGAATTGCACTTCCAGCCCAGCTGGCGCATCGACGTGCCCGAAGGCGCTGCCCCGGCGCTGCAGTCGCCGCAGGCCACGCTGCAGCTGCTGCGCATCGCGCAGGAGGCGCTGACCAACGTGGCCAAGCACGCGCGGCCCGGCCGCGTGCGGGTGGCGCTGCGGCTGGCCGGGGACGCGCTGACGCTGGAGGTGGAGGACGAAGGGCCGCGCAACCCGCCCCGGCCGCCCGCCGACGCTCCCGCCGGCCGTGGCATCGACAACATGCGTGCGCGTGCACGGCAGCTCGGCGGCACGCTGGAATGGCAGCGCGACGTTCCGGGCACCCGCCTGCGGCTGCACCTGCCCGCGCGGGCCCGCGCGGCACCGGGGTTCCTTCCTTCCGCGGAGGTAGGCCCATCGGCCTAGCGTCGATACGGCATTCCACGGCCGCGCAGGCATCCCTAGAGTGGCGGCTTCCAGACATTGACGCGCCCGGCGCGGCCCCGAGGACCCCCTGCGATGCAATCCCTGTCGATCCCCGTTTCGGCCGACACCTGGCTCGGCCTGATCGCCTGGGCCTACCTGCTGACGAACGCCGTTCGCGTGTTCACCTACATCCCGCAGATCCTGGCGGTGTGGAAGTGCCGGGACGGCGCGCGCTCGGTGTCGCTCCTCACCTGGGGGTCGTGGGTGCTGTCGCACGTCGCGGCCACGGCGTATGGCGTGCTGGTGGTCAAGGACGGGCTCTTCCTCTTCATCACCCTCATCAACTTCGCGGGCTGCGGGCTGGTCGCGGCCATCGCGGCGCGGCGGCGCTGGCAGTGGAAGCAGGCGCGCACGCCGGGCTGGGCGTGACGCGCTCGCCAGGAGCCCCACGGCGATTGCTCCTGATTTGATAGCTGCCCGTGCTTACTGGGCGGGCGCTGCAGGCACTTTTTGCTTGAATTTCAGCGGCCGGAAGCAGTGAGCCGATCGAAGTCGGCATCCAGCCGAGCGAGCGATGTGGCGATGCGCGTGCGCCGTGCCTGGATCCACTCGGCCTGCGCTGCAAGCTGGCCGTTCGCGGCCTTGAGCATGCGCGCCATCTCGGCCGGCTGCGGTCCGCCGGCCGAGGCGCGGTGCTTCACGATCGCCACCGGGTCGAGCGTGGCGCGGAACTCGGCTTCGCTCATCGGCAGCGCCTGCGCATAGGTGGAGCCCTTCACCGTCTCGGCGTAGATGCGCTGCGCCTCGGCGTAGGGGAAGTCCAGCGGCTTGATGTCCTTGGCCTTGGCGTACTCGACCACCTCCGACGCGAAATGGTGGCCCACGCGGAAGGGCAGCTTGTACTTGCGCATCAGCACGTCGGCCAGCTCCTGCGAGGCGGTCCAGTCGCTGTTGAGCTCTTCCAGCGCGCGCTCGGGGCTGATGACCATCTGGCCCAGGATGCGTTCCCACTGCTTCAGCACCGCGATGGTGGTCTTGACCATCTCGCCGTTGCTCTTCACTTCCTTGGCATCGGGCATGCCGGGCGGGATGTTGTGCGCCTGCAGCAGCGGCACCATGGCCAGCGCGATCACCTGCGAGGCGTCGCGCCGCGTGTTGTTGAGCAGGCCCGGGTTGCGCTTCTGCGGCATCGCGCTGGACACGTAGGTGTTGCCGCCGCCCTCGGCCAGCAGGATCCACGGCCGCGACTGGGCGTACTGGACCATGATGTCCTCGACGAAGCCGCCGGTGTGCAGCGCGATGCTGGTCACCACCGCGCCCACCTCCACCGGCTCTTCCTGCGAGGAGATCTGCGCCGCGTCGTAGGCGTTGTCGACCGTGGCGGCGAAGCCCAGGTAGTCGGCCATGCGGGTGCGGTTGAGCGGCCAGCTGGTGCCGTTGAGCACGGTGGTGCCCATGGGCGAGCGGTCGATGCGCGCATAGGCCTCGCGGATGCGCTGGGCATCGCGCTCCAGCCCGGCCGCATGACCCAGCAGGTAATGGCCGTAGCTGTTGGGCTGGGCGGCCACGCCGTTGGTGTAGTTGGGCACGATGGTGCCGGCGTGCTTCTCGGCCAGCTTCACCATCGCGCCCGAGGTCTTGTTGAGCTGCTCGGCCAGGTCGAGCAGCTGGTCGCGCAGGATGGCAGCGCGGTAGGTGGCGTGCATGTCCTGGCTGGAGCGGCCGGCGTGAAGCAGCGTGACGTCGGGGCCTGCGGCCTCGATCAGCAGCGGCTCGAAGGTGATCACGGTCGACGGCCGCTTCGCCTTGGGCTGCGCGCCGTCCTGCAGCACCTTGGCGATGCCGGCGGCGATGCGCGGCGCCATCGCCTTGTCGAGCAGGCCCTCGTCGGTGTTGATCACGGCCGTGGCCTTGTTGATCTCGCCGAGCCAGAAGAACTCGTCGCGTGCCACCGGCGCGGCCGTCTGCGAGAACGCGGGCATCAGGCTGAGGGCCAGGGTCACGCCCAGAAGGGATCGGCGGAAAGACATGGTGTTGCGCTCCTCGGCGGGTTGGAATGAAAGTCGTTGCATGGTGGATCAGCCCGCCATCTTGCTGTCGCGCGCGTTGACCAGCACCTCCGGCTCGTTGGCCTCGACCCAGGTCTCGCCATTGAGGCCCGC
>NZ_CABFMN010000123.1 GCF_901875635.1 Xylophilus ampelinus
GGGTTCGGACGGCGGCGGCCCCACGACCGATCGCGCGCTGGCCGCCAGCAACAACCTGATCCGCTCGGCCGGCCAGACGGTCGACCAGACCGGCCAGCTCGTGGGCTCGCTGGGCGAGCAGCTGGGCAAGGTGGGCAGCGGCACGCCGCTGGGTGCCACGACGGCCGGCGTCGGCGGGGCTGTCGGCGCCACCGGCGGGGCCATCGGCAGCCTGGGCCAGGGCGTGGCCGACGGCCTGGGCAAGCTCGGCGAGACCGGCGACCCGCTGGGCACCACGCTGGCCGCCACCGACCCGACGGTGCGTCAGGTCGGGACGGCCGTATCAAGCCTCGGCGGCGGCGTCGGCGCGCTGGGCGCAGGCACGCCGCTGGGCGCCGTGACGCAACCCGTCGGCGGCGTGGTCGATCGCGTCGGCGACGGCGTCGGCCAGGTGGGCGCGAAGGTGGGCGAGGTCCTGGGCAGCGGCGCCGTCCGCGAAGTTACCGGGCGCAGCAGCGAGCTGGTGGTCGCGATCGACCGCGGCCTGGTCGGCACCACCCAGCGCGTGGGCGAGGCGACGGGCCTGGGCGCCCCGATCGACGGCCTGACCGACCGGCTCGGCCAAACCATCCAGCGCGTCGGCACCGCCTTGCCCGGCTCGCAGGCGGACGGCGTGACGGGGGCGTTGGGAACCACCGTGGGCGCGGTGGGCGACCTGGTGCATGCGCCGGGCGGCAGTGGCGTCACGGGCCTGGGCGCGCTGGGTACGGCGCTTGGCGGCCTGGGCGCCACGGCGGGCGTGGGGGTGGGCGGCGGCGTCAGCGCCGGGACGGGCGGGGTGTCGGCGGGCGTGGGCGTGGGCGCCGGTGTCGGCGTGAGCACCGCTGGCCTGGCGCCGGTGACTGCCGTTGTCGGCAACACGCTGTCCAGCACCACCAACGCCTTGGGCACCACCGCAACCAACCTCACTGGCGGCCTGGGCAGCACGCTGTCTTCCGCTCCGGTGGTCGGCAGCGCGCTGTCCACGGCATCGATCGGCACGGGCAATGTGCTGAGCGCCGCGACTTCAGGCCTCGGCAGCACGCTGTCCACCGCGACGGCGGGCATCGGCAACACGCTGACGACGGTGACTTCGTCGCCTGCGAACACCTTGACCGCCGCGACATCGACCTTGACCACGACCTTGACGGCCACGACCTCCACGCTGGGCAACACGACCTCCTCCGCCATCGGCACCTTGACGGGCACCATCGGCGGCCTTGGCGGCCTTGCCGGCCTCGGCAAGTGATGAGGGCACGCGTCCCCCTGCGCCACTCCGGCCTCGCCTTCGTGCTGGCAGGCGGCCTGGTCGCGGCCGTGCAGGCCCAGCCTGCCGGCAACCCGCTCGACCAGCTGCCACTGCCCGCATCGCAGGCGCCGGTACCTGCACCGAAGGCGCAGGTGGAGGTGCAGACGCCGGCCCAGGCGGCCGGCCGGATGGGCCAGACGGTCTCGCCCTCGCGTTTCGACATCGAAGGCGTGACCGCCCTGCCCTTCGCGGAGGTGGCGGCCTTTTTCGCGCCGCTGGCCGGCCAGCCGGTGCCGGTCGCCCGGCTGGTGCAGGCGGCACGCGAGGCAACGGCCCTGTACAAGGAGCACGGCCATCCGCTGGCTTTCGTCTACGTGCCCGAGCAGAGCTTCGAGGGCGGGGTCGTTCGGGTGGTGGCGGTCGAGGGCTACATCGCCGACATCCGCATCGAAGGCGACGCCGGCCCGTCGGCGGCACGCTTGCGCGCGATGGCCGAGGCGCTGCGCCGCGAACGGCCGCTGCGCCAGGCCACCTTCGAGCGCGCGACCCAGCTCATGGCGCGCCTGCCCGGCCTCACCGTGACCGCGACGGCGGCACTGCCCGGCACCACCGATGGCGCCACCACCCTCGTGCTGGCGGTGAAGCGCCGGCCCTACGACGTCTCTCTGGGCGCCGACCTGCGCCAGCCCACGCCGCGCGCAGTGCTCACCGGCGTGATCAACGACCCCTTCATCGCCGGGGGCCAGCTCAGCGCCTCCACCCTGCTGGGCAACCCGCGCAACGAGGCGCTCCTGACGACCAGCTACACGCAGCTCGTGGGCGCCGACGGGCTGGCGCTCAAGGCGGCCTACAGCCACTATCGCGGCTACCCCGACGAGACGATGGACCGCGGCTCGCGCATCGAGCGGCGCAACACCAACCGCCGGGCCGAACTGTCCGCCAGCTACCCGCTGCTGCTGGGCGCCCAGCGCAGCCTCACGCTCAGCGGCGGCTTCTATGCCGTGAACAACCTCGACGACTACCACGTGACGCTCTCAGGCACGCGGCTCGAGGACGACACCCGCGTGCGCGCTCTCTTCGCGCAGCTCAGCTATCTGGAGGCCACGCCGACGCGCAGCCGCAGCGCCAGCGTGTTGCTGGCCCAGGGCCTGCGTGGGCTCGGCGCCACGGCCGAGCAGCGCAGCAACGTGGCCGGCGTGGCAGGCACGAACCCGGCCAAGCTCGACTTCACCCGCGTGGCGCTCGAGCTGAGCCAGCGCAACCGCTTCGCCAACCAGTGGGGCACGGCCGTGAGCTTCGGCGCGCAGTACAGCCCCAACACCCTGGCAAGCTCGGAGCGCATCTCCTTCGGCAACCAGCGATTCGGGCGCGGCTACGCGGCCGGCGACGCGGCGGGCGACTCGGGCTGGGGTCTGGGCCTCGAGGTCAATCGGCTCTTCAAGCGCGAGGGCGGCGAGTGGCTTAAGCAGATCGAGCCCTACCTCCTGGTCGAGGCCGCGCAGGTGTCGCTCAAGCAGGGGCAGCCCTCGCCGCGCAAGCTGCGCTCGGTGGCGCTGGGCGCGCGCTTCACCGATGGCAAGCACTACAACCTGGACGTGGCCATCGCCAAGCCCACGGGCGATGCGAGCGCCGCCAACCCACTGAGGCGCGCACGGCTGACGGTCCTGCTGAGCTACAACCTCGGCGATCGCTGAACTGCGGCGGCGCACGCGAGGCGCCGGCCGCAGCGCCGAGCGCCGCGGCCTGACACACTCGGGGCCTGTCCAGCCTTCGCCCCGCCCCCATGCGCCCTCCCGCCCAGCATTTTTCCGGCACCTATGCCGAAGCCCGCAGCAAGTTCCTCGATGCCGCCGCCGACCGCGGCGCGCAGGTCCAGTCCTTCGAGATGGACGGCCACCGCGGCGCCCTCGGCGAAACGCTCGCCATGGACGTCGCGCGATTCGGCCCTGCCGACGCGACACGGCTGCTGATCGTCACCTCGGGCACGCACGGCCCCGAGGGCTTCTGCGGTTCGGGCTGCCAGGTCGGCACGCTGCGCGACGACGAACTGCTCGCCCGCTTCGAGGCAGCGAAGGTCGCGCTGCTGCTGGTCCATGCCGTCAACCCGCACGGCTTCTCGCACCTGCGGCGCACCAACGAGGACAACATCGACCTCAACCGCAACCACATCGACTTCGGCCAGCCGCTGCCGGTGAACGAGGGCTATGCCGAGGTGGACCCGCTGGCGATTCCCGCCACCTGGCCGCCGAGCGCAGCCGACGAGGCGGCCTTGGCCGCCTACATCGAGAAGAACGGCCTGCGCGCGTACCGCACGGCGGTCAGCAAGGGCCAGTACACCGCGCCCGACGGCCTCTTCTACGGCGGCCAGGCGCCGAGCTGGAGCAACCGCACCATCCGCGGCGTGCTGCGCCAGCACGGCGCCGGCATGACGCACATCGGCTGGATCGACGTGCACACCGGCCTGGGCCCGCGCGGCCACGGCGAGAAGATCTACCCCGGCCGCGCGGACGGGCTGGCGCGCGCGCGTGCCTGGTGGGGCGCCGATGTGTTCGCGCCCTTCGAGGGCAACTCGGCATCGCCCGATGTCTCGGGGCCGGTGGTCACGGCGATCTACGACGAGTGCCCCGAGGCCGCCGTGGCCCTGATGGGCCTGGAGTTCGGCACCCTGCCCGACCTGGAAGTGCTGGACCGGCTGCGCGCCGACCACTGGCTGCACCGACACCCCGAAGCGACGCACGCCCAGCGGCGTGTCATCCGGCAGGGCGTGCGCGAGGCCTTCTACTGCGACGACGACGTGTGGAAGGGCATGGTCCTCGGCCAGGCCCGGGTGGTGCTGCTGCAGACCCTCGAGGGCCTGCGCAGGGCCTGAGACGCCGCCGCGGCCCTGCGGGCTGGGCGGCCGGAACAACCCGCCCGGCGGCGCGGTTTCAGGTGCATTTTTCCGTGGCTGGCGCATCATGCGCAGCCCAGCACGTCATCGCGGCCCTTCACTTCAGGAGACGGCCATGCACCCTGCCCCCGGTCTTGCTACGAGCCTTGCCATGCAGGCCTACCTGCGGCACCACGGCACCCCGGTATGCCTGCACGAACTGCTGGTGAAAACGGTGCGGCAGCAGGGCCAGCGCGCCAGAACCGGACCGACGGGGCCGACGCCCCCGTCCGCCGGCGTGGCCAGCGCAGCGGCGCCGCCGGCGCGCTGACTGCGCGCCTCAGCCGGCGAGCGCGGCGAAGCCCTCAGGGCCCCCGCGGAACTGGCTTGGCCAGGGCGCTGGGTGCGCCCCCTTCCCGCCGAAGGCGAGAGGGGGGGGGAGCCGCGAAGCGGCTTGGGGGGTGTGTTCGATTTCACCGCGCCGCGTCGCGGCAGGCGCGCAGGTTGCGCTCGAAACCGCTGGCCAGCATCGGCGTGCAGTCCTCCCCGTTGGGCGTGACGCGGCACAGGCCGACCACCAGGAAGTCCTGCACGGCGCCGGTGCACATGGGGAATCGCGCAAGCTCGGGATTGGCGCGCGACTTGAACCCCCAGGCGTCGGCGAAGTCGACCATCCGCGCCATCGCATCGTGGAAGTACGTCCGGTCGCCGCTGCGCACCGCGGCGTCCATCGCCGGCAGTTCGCCGTCGAGGAAGCGCACGGCGGCGGCGGGGAACTGCGAGGGGTCCTGCTGGGCCGCGGCCCAGGGCGCCACGGCGACCAGCGCCGCCGCCAGCATGCCGCGCACGGCGCCGGCCCCACACGAAGTCGAAAAAGTCATGCGAACTTTTGTTTGCTATGTTTTTGATAGCTGCCTGCGCCCGTCCGGCGCGTGCTGGGCCCCGATTTGACCCGAAAATCGCCGCACCGGCCGCGATTCGCGCCGGCCTGCGCCTCGCACGCGATGCGGCGCCCCTTCCAGCGGGCCGCCACAAATGTGGCCCAATACGGGGTTCCGGATTTTCATCGCCGGGCCGCCCCCCCAGATGAAAGCGCCCCTCGGGGGGCGGCGAACCACGCGAAGTGGGAAGCGTGGGGGCCTTTTTTTCATCAGCCAACCAAAGGAGTCCCGACATGGGCAACAAGATCGTCACCGAAGCAGACCGCAAAGCCACCAAACCCCTGCCGGGCGCCACGCTCACCAAGCAGGGCGTGGGCCAGAAGCGCAGCCTGGAGCGCGGCTCGGCCACCCGCAGCAAGAAGAACCCCGGCAAGCGCGCCCACCAGGGCTGATCGGCGCTGCCGAGCCTGCGAGCGCCCCGAGCGGGCGCTTTTTCTCTTTTGGACGCGAGGTTTTGCCCCGAATGAAGAACGACCAGATGCTGCTGCGCGGCGCGATGTGCGCCGTGATCGGCGCGGCCGTGCTGCTCGGCCCCTACGTGCTGCGCTCGCCGGCCTGGCGCGACATGGTGGCCGGCGCCCACATCGTGGGCTGGTTCGCCCTCGCGCTGGGCGTGGTCATGATGGCCGTCGCGCTGCTGCGACGCAAGGGCTGAGGCCCCGGCCTCTCAATGCGCCGCGGCCTGCCGGCCGCCGCGCAGCCGCTTGAAGCCTTCCACCGCGCCGAGCACGATCGCGCCGGCGATCACCCCCACCACCAGGTTCACGCCCATCGAGCCGAGCGAGCCCACCAGCGCGCCGGCGTCGACGGCCCAGTCCTCCACGGCATGGCCGAGTTGCGGCACGCCGTGCACGAGGATGCCGCCGCCGACGAGGAACATGGCCGCGGTGCCCACCACCGACAGCGCCTTCATGAGCCAGGGCGCCATGCGCAGGATGCCGCGGCCGATCGCCTGCGTGGCGCTGCCCGCCTTGCGGCTCAGGTACAGGCCCAGGTCGTCGAGCTTGACGATGCCCGCCACCAGGCCGTAGACGCCCACGGTCATCAGCAGCGCGATGGTCACCAGCACCGACAACTGGGTGGTGAAGGGCTGGCCGCCCACGGCGCCCAGCGTGATGACGATGATCTCGGCCGAGAGGATGAAGTCGGTGCGCACCGCGCCCTTGACCTTGTCCTTCTCCATCGTCGCCGGGTCGGCGCCGCCCTCGACCATCGCCTGCGCGTGGCGCTCGAGCTCGGCCGCATGCTCCTGCTTGTGCAGGAACTTGTGGACCAGCTTCTCCACGCCCTCGAAACACAGGAAGGCACCGCCCACCATCAGCAGCGGCGTGATCAGCCAGGGCAGCCAGGTGCCGATGGCCAGCGCCGCCGGCACCAGGATCGCCTTGTTGACCAGCGAGCCCTTGGCCACGGCCCACACCACCGGGAGTTCGCGGTCGGCCTTCACGCCCGTGACCTGCTGCGCGTTGAGCGCGAGGTCGTCGCCGAGCACGCCGGCGGTCTTCTTGGCCGCGACCTTGGTGAGGACGGACACGTCGTCGAGCACCGTGGCGATGTCGTCGAGCAGCAGCAGCAGGCTGGAGGCCATGGGGAGGATCTTTCGAAGATGGAAGCGATGTGCAGGATGCCGCGCGGCGACGGCGCACGCCAGCAGGAGGCCGGCTGCGCGCTTGTCAGCCCAGGTCCCGCTTCAGGCGCACTTCCTCGATGCGGATGGCGCCCAGCGCCGTGGTCTTGGCGGTCTTCATGTCGCGCTTGAAGCCGGCCGTGTGCTCGAAGAAGCGCAGCGCGCGCTCGTTCTTCAGCGGCACCCAGGCGGTGACGGTGGTGCAGCCCTCGTCCTCCAGGCCTTCTTCGGCGGCCTCCCAGAGCTGCAGGGCCACGCCCTTGCCCCAATGGTCGGGGTGCACGTAGAGCGACCACACCTCGCCGTCGACCGGCTTGGTCTTCGGGTCGCGCGAGCGGTCGAAGCCGACGAAGCCCACCACCGTGTCGCCCTGCACCGCCACATGCACCTGCGGCTCGGCGAACTCGATGGCCTGGCGCCACTTGGCTTCGCGCGTGGACGGGGCCAGTGCGTCGAGCTGGTCGTCGGGCACGATGCCCTGGTAGGCGGCGCGGGCGGATGCGGCGTGGATGTCGGCGATGGCCTTGGCATCGCGCAGCTCGGCAGGGAGGACTTCGTAGGGAGACATGAGGAAGAAAGCGGACGAATCGGAAAGCCGCCCATTGTCGCCGCTGGGCGCCGGCGCCGGCCCCGACAATCGCGCCCCATGAGCCATCGGATCGACGTCGTGCCGTCGGGCCTCGCCTTCGAGGTGCCCGACACCGGGCGCAGCCTGCTGCTGGCCGCGCAGGACGCGGGCATCGAGCTGCCCAGCTCCTGCCGCAACGGCACGTGTCGCACCTGCCTGTGCCGGGTGGTGAGCGGGCGCATCGTGCACACCATCGAATGGCCGGGCCTGTCGGCCGAGGAGAAGGCCGAGGGCTGCGTGCTGCCCTGCGTGGCCGAGGCACGCAGCGACGTGGTGCTGGACGTGCCGCATGCGCGCTCGCTGTTCGAGTGAAAAGACCCTGCACCCCTTTGGCCGTTCACGCTGAGCCTGTCGCAGCTCCGCCCGAACGGCCGTGGCGCGTTCCGAGAATCGAGAACGAAAAGTGCCCGCGGCGCCCGCAGGGCGGGCGCCACCAGCTATCTATTTGATAGCAACCGACGCCTCGATGCGGTCCCGTTGCGCCAGCCCCGGGAAGAGCCGGAACCACGCCAGCGCCACCAGCACCGTGCCCACGCCACCCGCCACCACCGAGCCCACCGGCCCCAGCAGCGCCGCCGTGGCGCCCGACTCGAACTCGCCGAGCTGGTTGCTGGCGCCGATGAAGATCGAGTTGACGGCACTCACCCGGCCGCGCATGGCGTCGGGCGTTTCCAGCTGCACCAGCGTTTGGCGAATGACGACGTTGACCATGTCGGCCGCGCCAGAGACGGCCAGCGCCACCAGCGAGACGATGAAGCTCGTCGACAGGCCGAACACCACCATACACAGCCCGAAGGCGCCCACGGCCAGCAGCAGTGTGCGGCCCACGTGCCGCTCGACCGGCGTGCGCGTGAGCGTGATCGACATGGCCAGTGCGCCCACCGCCGGCGCGCTGCGCAGCAGGCCCAGGCCCCAGGGACCGGTGTGCAGGATCTCCTTGGCGTAGATGGGCAGCAGCGCCACCGCGCCGCCGAGAAGCACCGCGAAGAGGTCGAGCGACACGGCGCCGAGCACCGGCTTGCGCTGCCAGATGAAGCGCACGCCCGCCAGCAGCGTCGCGGCCGTCACCGGCTCGCGCTGCGGCGCGTTGTGCACATAGCGCAGCCGCGCCACCAGCACGCAGGCGGCCGCGAAGAGCAGCAGGCTCGCACCGTAGACCACGCCCATGCCGGCGACGAACAGCAGCCCGCCCAGCGCCGGGCCGCCGATGATCGAGGCCTGCTGACCGGCCGAGCTGAAGGCCATCGCCCGCGGCAGCATCAACGGCGGCACCAGCAGCGGCGTGAGCGACTGCTGCGCCGGCATCTGGAAGGCGCGCACCGCCCCGAGCACCAGCGACAGGGCCAGCAGCAGCGCGCGGGAGTCGTGGCCGACCAGGTGCGCGCCCAGCAGCGCGGCCGCCACCCCACCCTGCGCCGCCAGGCACATCGCCAGGATGCGGCCGCGGTGGTGCTGGTCGACCACATGGCCGGCGTACAGCGCCAGCAGCAGCGCGGGCACGAACTGAAACAGGCCCACCAGGCCCAGGTCCCAGGCGCTGCCGGTGATGTCGTACATGTGCCAGCCCACCGCCACCATGAGCATCTGCTGCGCCGCCGTGCCCAGCATGCGCGCACCCCACAGGCGCATGAAGGGGCGCTCGCGCGTGAGGTCGGAAAAGCGGTAGCGGGGAGGATCGGCGGGCGCCCCTGCAAGGGGTGCGCTCGCGGCGCCCTCGTCGGGCGCGGGGTCGGCGGCAGGCATCCGTTCGAGGATAGCCGAGGTCCCCCGCCCGGTCTTAGGGTCGACTTAGAGGCGCTGCCTACACTTCGCGCCGTGACCGCCGACTACCGCCTCGTCCATGAAGACGCCGACCTGCTCGTGCTCGACAAGCCCAGCGGCCTGCTGTGCGTGCCCGGCCGCGGCGACGACAAGCAGGACTGCCTGAGCGCGCGCGTGCAGTCGCGCTGGCCCGGGGCGCTGGTCGTGCACCGGCTCGACATGGCGACCAGCGGGCTCGTGCTCATGGCGCGCAGCGCCGAGGTGCAGCGCGCGCTGGGCGACGCCTTCGCCCAGCGGCAGGTGTGGAAGCGCTACGAGGCGGTGGTCGACGGCCTGGCGCAGAGCAAGGGCTGGTCGGTCATCGATGTCCCGATGAAGGCCGACTGGCCGCGCCGGCCCTTGCAGAAGATCGACGAAGCCGGCAAGCCCAGCGTGACGCGCTGGCGCACGCTCCACGCGTGGCCCGAGCGCGGGGAACGCGGCAGCGCGCGCCTGCTGCTGGAGCCGCAGACCGGGCGTTCGCACCAGTTGCGCCTGCATCTGGCGCACATCGGCCACCCGATCCTCGGCGATGCGCTGTACGGCGATGCGCGCGTGCAGGCGGCGGCCCCGCGCCTGCTGTTGCATGCCACCGTGCTGCAGTTCAGGCACCCGGCGACCGGCGCCGCGGTGCGCTTCGAAAGCCCGGCGCCCTTCTGAGCTCGTCCGCGCGCCGTCAGGTTTCGCTCTTGACCACGAGCACCGGCATCGGTGCTTCCTGCAGCACGCGCTGCGTCACGCTGCCCAGCAGCAGCTTCTCGATGCCGCTGCGGCCGTGCGAGCCCATCACGATCAGGTCGGCGTGCAGCGCCACGGCCGTGTCGACGATGCCTTCGTGCACGACATGGCCGTCGATCACGCGCTGGTCGCTGTGCAGGCCCTCGGCGGCCAGGGCCGCCACGCCGCGGGCCAGCGCGGCATTGGCGCTCGAGGTGGCCGCGGCGAGGTATTCGTTCTGGCCCAGCGCGTAGTCGGCGCCGACACCGATGAAGGGGTAGTTGTCGATCACGTGGATCAGCGTGATGCGGCTGCCGAAGGCCAGTGCAAGGCCGCTGGCCTTGCTCACCGCGAGCATGGAGGTCTCGGAACCGTCGATGGGAACCAGGATGTGATTGAACATGGCGCTGCCCTCGTTATTCGAGCCAGGCGACCAGCGGCAGCCGGTCGCCGAAGGAACCATGCGCCCGCAGGCAGCAGGCGATGGCATGCGGTGCGACTGTACCCTGCCGCGCCAGCCGGTCCTGTAGGACGCCGAAACCGGGCTTGCGCGTGCTCAAGCGCCCTGGAAGCCCCGCGCGCGGCAGGTGACGACCAGCGTGTCGCGCCATCCCGCCCGGCCATCCTCGAGCGGCTGGATGGGCGTGGATTCGTGGATCACGCGCGCGTCGTCCAGCAGCAGCAGCGTCCACGGCTCGGTCATGGTGAAGCGCTCGCCGCGCCGGCCTTCGAAGACGCGGGTTTCGCCGCCCTTGATGCCTTCGCGGCCGACCAGCGCCACCGCCACGAGGTCCACCCCGTCGCGGTGCGCGCCCTCGGGCGTGGGGCGGCCGATGCCCTCGGCCGTGTCGATGCGGAACTGGTGCGCCTCGATGTACCAGGGCTGCGGCCCGCGCAATGCGCTCGCCGCCTCGGCCAGGCGCTGCAGCAGCCGGTGCCACACGGGCCGCGACACGGTCGCGTCCTCCATCGGCGCGAACCAGCGCTGCATGCCGCCGTGCAGCGCGTTGTACTCGACCGGCTGCCAGTGCGCACGGTGCGGCGCCTGCACGAGCGCATCGCCCTCGGCCACGAAGCAGGCGTGGCGGCGCGTGCGGTAGCGGCCGCCATCCTTCAGGTACTCGTCGGGCGGCAGGTGCTCCCAGTCGGGGCGCATGGCGTCCAGTTCGGCCACCGGCATGCCGAGCCAGTCGCCCGTGCCCTTGGGGCTGAGGACCGCATAGCCTTCCTGCCGCAGCGCGGTGGCTACCTCCTCCGGCGGCGTGAAGGGCGGGCTGTAGTTCGTGCCGCTCATCGCACGCAACCCGTCTTCACGCCTCGACCTTCACGCCCTTCCAGAAGGCGACGCGGTCCTTGACCATCTCGGCCTCGGGCTTGGGATCGGGGTAGTACCAGACGGCTTCCGGGTTCAGCTCGCCGTTGACCAGCAGCGAGTAGTAGCTGGCCGTGCCCTTCCACGGGCACACGGTGTGGTTGTTGCTGAAGGTGACGTAGTCGCGGTTGAGCGAACTGGCCGGGAAGTAGTGGTTGCCTTCGACGAGCACCGTGTCGTCGCTCTCGGCGATGGTGACGCCGTTCCAGGTTGCTTTCATTCGGCTTGCCTTTCGCGCCCGCATGCGGCGGGCGGGGCGCCTATTGTGCAGCGGGCAGCCAGTGCACGCTGAAGAGGCGATCGGGGTCGGTCCACACCGGCCCGATACCGAAGCCGGCGCGCACCGCCAGCGCGCGCAGCCCGTCGATGGTGAACTTGTGCGAGTTCTCGGTATGGATGGCCTCGCCTTCCTCGATGGCATGGCGCTGGCCGTGCAGCGTCACGGCCTGGGCGCGGCGGCTGACCAGGTGCATCTCGATGCGGCGCAGGGGCGCGTTATAGAAGGCCGCATGGTCGAAGCCGTCGAGGTCGAAGTCCGTGCCCAGCTCCGCGTTCGCGCGCGCCAGCAGGTTGAGGTTGAAGGCCGCCGTCACGCCCTGCGCGTCGTTGTAGGCCGCGTGCAGCAGCGCGGGGCGCTTGACCAGGTCGACGCCCAGCAGCAGCCCGCCGCCGCGCAGCAGGCGCGCGGCCTGCTGCAGGAAGGCCAGGGCCTCGTCGGGATCGAAGTTGCCCAGGGTCGAGCCGGGGAAGAAGCCGACGCGCCGCCCGGCGCCTTCCAACTTCGACGGCAGCGCGAAGGGCCGCGTGTAGTCGGCCACGATGGGCTGCACCGCAAGGCCAGGGTAGTCGGCGCGCAAGGCGTCCGCGGCCGCCTCGAGGTGCTCGCCCGAGATGTCGATGGGCAGGTAGCGCTGCGGCGATTGCAGGGCATCGAGCAGCAGCCGCACCTTGACCAGCGAGCCGGCGCCGAACTCGACGATCTCGGCGCGCGGACCGATCTGCGCGGCGATCTCGCCGGCACGCTGCGTGAGGATCCCGAGCTCGGTGCGCGTCGGGTAGTACTCGGGCAGATCGCAGATGCGGTCGAAGAGCTGCGAGCCGCGCACATCGTAGAAATACTTGGGCGAGATGCGGCGCGGCCGCTCGGCCAGCGCACGGGCGAGATCGTGGCCGAAGGCGCAGTCGGTGTCGGCGGCGCAGTCGCGCTCGGCGGCGCTGGAGGAGTGGGAAGGAGGTGCCATCGTCGGGTCGGGTGTACGGGGTGGATAGAGGGGCGTTCAGCGCGCGAGGCGCAGTCCTGTGAACTGCCAGCGCGCGGCGGGCGGGAAGAAGTTGCGGTACGTCGGACGCGTATGGCCCTCGGGCGTGGCCTGGCTGCCGCCGCGCAGCACCAGTTGCCCCACCATGAACTTGCCGTTGTATTCGGCCGCCACGCCCGGCAGCGGGCGAAAACCCGGGTACGGGTCGTACGAGGAGCGCGTCCACTGCCACACATGGCCCATGAGCTGGGTCATGCCCGGCAGCGCGCTCGCGGCTTCCCACTCGAATTCGGTCGGCAGGCGCGCGCCCGCCCATTCCGCATACGCCGCCGCCTCGTAGAAGCTCAGCTGCGACACCGGCGCCTCCGCCTCGAGGGGCCGTACGCCATGCAGCCCGAAGACGTGCCAGCCACCGCCGTGGCCCGACGAGAGGTGCGCCAGGCGCGGATCGTCGGGTGCCAGCCAGTACGCCGGGTGCTGCCAACCCTGGGCCTGCACGGCCGCCCAGCCGTCGGACAGCCACAGTTCGGCCCGGCGATAACCGCCGTCTGCGATGAACTGCGCGAACTCGCCGCAGTTGACCAGACGGTCCTGCACCGAGAAGGCCGGCACCAGCGCGGTGTGGCGCGGCCCTTCGTTGTCGAAGGCGAAACCTTCGCCACCGTGCCCCACCTCCACCGGCCCGCCCGGGTGCGCCAGCCACTGCGCGGCCGGTGCCTGCGTCGCCAGGCGCAGCGCGGGCTGGGCGGCGCTGCGGTAGGCCGGCAGCAGCGGGTTGCACGAGAAGGCGTGGAGGATGTCGGTGAGCAGCAGCTCCTGGTGCTGCTGCTCGTGGTGCAGCCCGAGCGTGACGATGGGTTCGATGGCCGCGAGCCCCGCCGCGTCGGCCGAGGCCAGCAGTGATTCCACGGCCGCGTCGACGTGCTCGCGATAGGCCATCACCTCGTCCAGCGAGGGCCGCGTCAGCAGGCCGCGCTGAGGCCGCGGGTGGCGCGGGCCGAGCGCCTCGTAGTACGAGTTGAAGAGGTAGTGGAACCGCCGGTCGAAGGCGCGGTAGCCCGTGGCGTGGCGCTCCAGCAGCACCGTCTCGAAGAACCAGGTGGTGTGCGCGAGGTGCCACTTGGTCGGGCTGGCGTCGGGCATCGACTGGATGCACTGGTCCTCGGGCGAGAGCGGTGCGGCCAGGGCCAGGCTGTGGGCGCGAACGGCACGGAAACGCTCGTGCAGGCCGCTGGCATCGCATGCGGCGGCGCACGCAGCCGGAGTGGGTGTTGTCATAGATCTCCTTGAGCCCGGCTTTTTTAAGTGTTGGCGAGGCGCGGCCGGCGTAGGACGAGAAGCCGCACTCTGCCTGCAGCGCATGACGCGTCGTGGGCGGATGGCATGCCGACCCCGGCGCCGGTGCGGTTTTCCTTGCCGCACGCTGCCCATAATGCCGCATGAGCGATCCGTCCTCCAAGCTGCCGGGCGAGCCGGCCCCGCGCCCCCGCGTCGTCATCGTCGGCTGCGGCTTCGGCGGGCTCGAGGCGGCACGCAAGCTCAGCGGCCGCGAGGTGGACGTGACGGTCGTCGAAAAGACCAACCATCACCTCTTCCAGCCCCTGCTCTACCAGGTGGCCACCGCGGGGTTGGCGGCGCCGTCGATCGCCGCGCCGGCGCGCCAGCTCTTTCGCGGCGAGGAGAACATCACCACGCTGCTCGGCGAGGTCACGGCCATCGACGCCGCGGCGCGCCGGGTGCACCTGGCCGAAGGCCTGGCACTGCCCTACGACCACCTGATCGTGGCGGCAGGCGCCACGCACAGCTACTTCGGCAACGACCAGTGGGCGCCGCTGGCGCCGGGCCTGAAGACGCTGGCCGATGCCTTCGACATCCGCCGCCGCGTGCTGATGGCCTTCGAGATGGCCGAGCTCGAAGCCGACCCGGTGCGGCGCAAGGCCTGGATGACCTTCGTGGTGATCGGCGGCGGCCCCACGGGCGTGGAGATGGCCGGCACGCTGGCCGAGATCGCACGCCACACCCTGTCCGGCGAGTTCCGCCACATCGCGCCGGCCGATGCCGAGGTGCTGCTGGTCGAGGGCGGCCCGCGCGTGCTGCAGGCCATGCCCGAGTCGCTGAGCCAGCGCGCCAAGGAGCAGTTGGAAAAGCTGGGCGTGCAGGTGCGGCTGAACGCGATGGTGACGCACATCGACGCATCGGGCTTGGAGGTCAAATTGGCCTCCGGCGCAGACGGGGCGGGCACAACCAGCTATCGAATCGATAGCAACTGCATCGTCTGGGCCGCGGGCGTGGCCGCCTCGCCGCTGGGCCGCCTGGTGGCAGCCGCCACCGGCGCAGAGACCGACCGCCCCGGCCGCGTCAAGGTCGAGCCCGACCTCAGCCTGCCCGGCCACCCGGAGATCAGCGTCGTCGGCGATCTGGCGGCTGCCATGAGCCACGTGCCGGGACAGCCGCCGCGGCCGGTTCCCGGTGTGTCACCCGGCGCCAAGCAGATGGGCCGCACTGCCGCCGAGAACGTGCTGCGCCGCATCGCCGGCCAGCCCACCCTGCCCTTTCGCTACCGCGACTACGGCAACCTCGCCACCATCGGCCGCAACGCCGCGGTGGTGGACCTGCCCACCCCCTTCGGCCCGCTGCGCTTCTCGGGCCGCATGGCGTGGTGGTTCTGGCTCTTCGTGCACATCTACTTCCTCATCGGCTTTCGCAACCGGCTGATCGTGCTTATGGACTGGGCCAGCGCGTACCTGAGCTTCCGACGCAATGCGCGGGTGGTGGCGGGTGAGAAGGGGGCTGGGGAGTCGTAGGACATGCTCCATCATTTGCATCCGTCCTCTTGAAGTGCTGCGAAGAGGGGTAGCCAAGGCGGTTAACATTCAGCCCCAACCTACTGATGCCCACCGACGGCCGTGAGTAAGGGCGCGGAACGGGCAATAGCGCCGGCTTCGACAACAGCCCGTGCATTTGCAGGCCTCGCGAGCCTGGAACGTAGCGTAAAAATCGCCGGTCGACTCCTCTCGATAGCGGGAGGAAACAGACCCTTATTGCATAAAGCGCTATGGAAGAAAAGCTAGTATCGATCTGTATTCCAGTCTTCAATGGGTCAAACTACCTTAAAAGCGCCATTGAGAGCGCGTTGGCGCAGGACTATGCGCACGTCGAAGTGGTCGTTGTGAACGACGGGTCGACCGATGGCGGCAAGACTGAGGCCATTGCAAGCGAGTACAGCGATCGCATCCGATACATCGCCCAGCCCAACAAAGGCGTTGCCGGCGCCTTGAACACTGCCATCGCCAACGCCCGCGGCGAATACTTCGCTTGGCTGAGCCACGATGACATTCATCTCCCGCACAAGACGCGGTCGCAGATGGACTTCTTGAAGAAGCTTGGTCGCCCGGACGCCTGCCTGTTCTCAGACTACGATCTGATAGATCCTGACGACAAGCTCATCACGACGGTTCGACTGCCGATGGACCGGATCCGCCGATCGCCGAGAGTGCCGTTGCTCAACGGTTTGATCAACGGATGCTCGCTGTTGATACCGATGCAGTATTTAAAGGACTTCGGACCATTCGACGAGCGGCTGAGGTTCACGCAGGACTACGATCTATGGAACAAGATCCTTGCGGAGCACGAATTCTTCCACCAGCCTGAAGTGCTGATCCGCTACCGCGTGCATCCTCAACAGGACACCCAAACTCAGAAGGTCGGACCAGAGTCGAACCCGCTGTGGCGACGCATGATGGACGATCGCAGTCCAACACAGCGGGCTCAGATCTACGGCAGCTCCCAACGATTTTTTCAAGCGATCGGCGAGTTCTTGAAGCCGACCCCGATGGACTATGCGTCGCGCTATGCGCTTGAGGAAGCCCGCAGCGCAAGCAGCAAGAGTCTGACATCCGTCATCATCCCGTTCTTCAACGAAGTGCCCCTCGTCCATCGCGCCATTGCTAGTGTGCAGGCGCAGATCGATGCTACGGTGGAAATCATCGTGGTGAACGACGGCTCGACGGAGGATGTCAGTTCGCTGCAGCGCGAAGCGGACCGGGACGCCCGCATCAAACTTATACATCAGTCCAATCGCGGTGCCGCAGTAGCACGCAATCGCGGGATGATGAGTGCAAAGGGCGAATACATCGCCTTCCTTGATGCAGATGACACATTTCTGCCTCACAAGATCCGCCGACAGGTAGAGCTGATGCAGGAAGGCGGTGTGCTTTTCTCTCACACCAGCTACTACGTCAATTACCCTGGTAAGAAGCAGACGTTGGGCCGAATTCCGAGCGGCTTGCTTACAGGCGCCTGTTACCCGGGATTAATCGCATCCTGCACGATCGCTGTCCCGACGGTGATGTTGCACCGCGCGATCGTCGACGAGGGATTCCTATTTCCGGCCGGCTTCCACCTTGGGGAGGACGTCCTTGCTTGGATCGATCTTGCTTCCAAATACTTACTGCTTGGCATTGAGGAGCCTCTGTCCGTAGTCGAGTGGGCACCGACCAGTGCGGCTCTCTCGCTGGACAAGCAGGTTCGAGGGGTATCGGCAGTGCTCGACCTTCTGACAAACCACCCGATGCACGGCAAGCACCATGTTGAGCTCGGGCGTCTCCGAGATTACCTGCGCATGACGACAAAGCAACTCAACGAACTACAGTCAGAAGACCCCGAAAAGCCGATGATTGACTATGCGTGGCGCACTCCCGGCGGTATCACCGCCGATGCTATCGGGAGGCTGGCATGACGAAGCGCGTGCTGGTTCTAGGTGTTTCGGGGATGCTCGGGCACGAAACCTTCCGCGTCCTGAGTGCACAAGGTGACCTTGAAGTGTACGGCGCTGCCCGGAGCGCCCAGGTGCTGCGCTTCTTCTCGTCAGAGGCTTCCGAGCGAATCGTCATCGGTACGGACGTTTTGGACATGGACGGGCTCACGCGGCTGCTGTCCAGCATCCGTCCCGACGTCGTGATCAATTGCGTGGGCCTCGTCAAGCAACTCGACAGTGCGAGTGATCCACTCGCCGCGCTGCCCCTGAATGCGCTTTTCCCCCATCGTCTTGCGAGGCTGGCCAAGCTGATGCAAGCGCGCGTGGTCCATATCAGCACGGACTGCGTATTTCGCGGAGACCGCGGCAACTATAAAGAGGACGATCCGCCCGATGCCGTCGACCTCTATGGACGGTCCAAGTTGCTCGGTGAGCTCGTCGAAGGCGACGACGTCATAACCCTGCGTACAAGCATCATCGGTCGCGAGCTTCAGGGACGGCACAGCTTGGTGGACTGGTTCCTTCACGCGTCTGGCAGTGTTAAGGGATTTTCGCAAGCGATTTTTTCCGGCCTCACGACGCATGAGCTCGCGAAAGTGATAGCTAAGGTGGTGTTGCCTCGCCCGGAAATTAATGGCCTCTGGCACGTTTCCTCGGCGCCAATAGACAAGTTGAGCCTTCTTCAACTGCTCAACGAAATCTATCGGAAGGGTCTGACAATCAATCCGGACGCGACTTTCAAGATGGATCGATCGCTCGACAGCACCCGGTTTACCGAAGCCACGGGTTACCTCGCCCCGTCATGGCGCGACATGATCACCACGATGCACGCAACCGACAGCAAGGAACAACATGACTGACGCAGTCCTCAACAACAAGACCGTGCTTATCACCGGGGGAACCGGTTCGTTCGGCCATGCCGTGGTGCGGCGCTTTCTGCGTTCCAACGTCAAGGAAATTCGCGTCCTATCGAGGGATGAGAAGAAGCAGGACGACATGAGGGCGCTTTTTTCCGACGCCCGATTGAAGTTCTACCTGGGCGACGTCAGGCACGAGGGATCAGTGCTTGAGGCCATGCGCAACACCCATCTTGTCTTTCACGCCGCCGCGCTCAAGCAGGTCCCATCTTGCGAATTTCATCCGATGGAAGCGGTGCGCACTAACGTTCTGGGTGCCGAGAACGTCATCTCCGCCGCCGTCCAGTGCGGGGTGGAACGGTTGATCGCGCTGAGCACGGACAAGGCTGTCTATCCAATCAACGCGATGGGCCAGTCCAAGGCATTGATGGAGAAGATCGTGGTCGCGCGCTCCCGCAGCGCTGGCAACACCGTCCTCTGCGCGACGCGTTACGGCAATGTCATGGCTTCCCGCGGTTCCGTCATTCCGCTGTTCATCCGCCAACTCCGCGAGGGCCGAGACATCACTATCACTGACCCGACGATGACCAGATTCCTGATGTCGCTCGATGAGTCGGTCGATCTGGTGCTGTTTGCATATGCCAACGGACAACAAGGCGACATCTTCGTGCAGAAAGCGCCCGCTTCTACGGTCGAGGTTCTGGCTCAGGCTTTGCAGCGGATGTTTGGCGGTGGCAGTTCGGCTATCAAGGTGATTGGCACCCGGCACGGCGAAAAGCTCTACGAAACTTTGGTCGCGCGTGAAGAAATGGCTCGTGCCGACGACCTGGGCAACTATTACCGGGTTCCCGCCGACGCTCGCGATTTGAACTATTCGAAGTTCACTACCTCTGGCGAACGCAGCATCAGCGAGGCCGAGGACTACACCAGCCACAACACGCGCCGGCTCAACGTGGACGAAGTGGTCGCGGTTCTCGAACGACTCGAGTACGTGCAGAACGCCAAGGCCGGGATTGCCGAGGCGTCGGGAGAGTGACATGCGCAAGGTCATGACGATCGTTGGCACGCGCCCGGAACTCATCAAGATGAGCGCAGTAATCGGGCGCCTGGACAGATTGACAGAGCATGTTCTCGTGCACACCGGTCAGAACTACGACTATGCGCTTAATCAGGTTTTTTTTGACGACCTGGGTATTCGAAAGCCAGATCATTTTCTTGAGGTCGCGGGCTCGAAGGCTGTGGAGACGATCTCCAACGTGATCCTTAAGGTCGATGGCATCCTTGAGGCAGAACAACCTGAAGCCGTACTCATTTACGGAGACACCAACTCCGGCTTGGCGGTCATTGCGGCAAAGCGACGCAAGATACCGGTCTTTCATATGGAAGCCGGGAATCGGTGCTTTGATCAGCGCGTTCCCGAAGAACTCAATCGCAAGGTCATCGATCATTTGAGCGACGTCAACATGACGCTCACGGAGCACGCGAGGCGTTACCTGCTTGCCGAAGGTCTGCCTCCCGAGACGACCTTCGTTGTGGGCTCGCACATGGAAGAAGTGCTCGCTCTTCATGCCGAGCGAATTCGAGCGTCTTCGATACTGGCCCGGCTAGCCCTGACGCCCGGCAATTACTTCATCGTGAGCGCGCATCGCGAAGAGAACGTCGACGATACCGAGCGGCTCTCCGCGCTTTTGGATTGCCTGGATCGACTGGCGACGACCCATCGCAAGCCTGTCATCGTATCCACGCATCCTCGCACCAAGAATCGCATGGATGCTCTGGCCGGCCATCGCTCTCGACGACGCGACAGTAACGATCTGGTCCGATTTCTAGATCCGTTCGGCTTTACCGACT
The DNA here is from genome assembly GCF_901875635.1 of Xylophilus ampelinus. Taxonomy (GTDB): domain Bacteria; phylum Pseudomonadota; class Gammaproteobacteria; order Burkholderiales; family Burkholderiaceae_C; genus Xenophilus. The sequence continues at coordinate 19,945 of NZ_CABFMN010000123.1, forward strand.
ACATCCATCTGCAACAGCATGCAGCGTGCGTCCTGTCAGACAGCGGGACGATCACTGAAGAAGCGTCGCTCCTGAACTTTCCTGCAGTGACCATGCGTGAGTCCCACGAACGGCCAGAGGGCATGGATGCGGGTACGCTCATCATGTGCGCGCTCAATCCCGATCGGCTTCTGGACGCCGTGCGCTGTGCGACTGACCAGCAGGGCCACCAGCGAAGGTTCGCCGGCTCGGTGCAGGACTATAAGGGAGGCGACGTCTCCGCCAAGGTGGTCAAGATTGTCCTCTCGTACATCGACTACATCAATAACCGTGTCTGGCACAAGCCAAACTGATTGCCTACGAGCAACCCGATGAAATCCATTGCCAAAAAGGCTGCACTGTCTTTGCCTCCGCTAAGGAAGCTATATGACTTCGCAATGTTCCATGCTCAGGGACACACCGAGAGTCAGCGACAACTGGCTCTATGCCAGCAACAGCTGACCCTATGCCAGCAACAGCTCGCGAGCATGCAAGCGCAATTGTCGAGCGCTGAGACAGATTTCGGCCAGCAGCGCGAAACGCTGGAACTGCAGTTGTATGTGATGCGCAGCGATCTGCAGCGGGCCGCCGTGCGCAACGAAGCGCTCTCTGTCGCGTTGAGCGAACTGGAATCTCAGGTTTCACAGGCTCGCCAGCTGGCCTCCCTATACGAGGCGCTGTCCTCGCAAGTCGACGTTGGCTTGCAAGTGATTCGCGACACCAACGAGAAGGTAGTGACCACAGCCGAGAAGCACTCCTTCGAGCTTTCTACGACCTACGCCAAGCTGGCGGGGCGTCTAACGATGATAGAATCGTCGGCGCGTCTCGCCGATGCCGCGTCGCGAGGAGCGTCGTCTCACGATGAGGCATCTACGCGATATCTCGATCTTTTAGAACGCGCGCTGACGGGTCAGCTTTGGGACGACTCTCCGATTGACCCCTGGTCTGCCGGTTACGATCCCGAAGTGCGCGCGATTGGGCGAGACTGGCCGAAGTCTGCGATCACGATGATCGGCACTGCGCGACTTCGCAATTTCAGAAGCCTGATCGAACAATCTCTAGCAGCGGGCACTCCCGGCGACATCCTTGAGGCCGGCGTCTGGCGCGGTGGGGCATGCGTACTCGCTCGAGCGATCCTCGCAGCCAGAGGAGCTTCCGACCGACTGGTTTGGGTCGCTGATTCCTTCATGGGCTTGCCGCAGCCGGACGACCGCTATCCGGCTGATGCGGGCGACCGGCACAGCACTTTCGAAGAGTTGCAGGTATCGCTCGACGCTGTGAAAGAGAACTTTCGCAAGTTTGACCTTCTGGACGATCGAGTCAGATTCCTCCCAGGCTGGTTCGAAGACACGTTGCCGGGTGCACCGATCGAAGCACTGTCTGTCCTGCGCTTGGATGGCGACATGTATTCTTCGACCATTCAGACGCTGGATGCGCTGTATGCCAAGGTTTCGGTCGGCGGCTACGTCATCGTCGACGATTACATCCTTCAAGGTTGTCGACGTGCCGTAGATGACTTCCGGCGCGACCATCGCATCGAAGACGCATTGCACGAGATCGATGGGGCAGCCGTCTACTGGCAGAAGACTGCGCGCTGATCGCCGCACAGTCAACGCGATCTTTCGATGACTTGGCGCGAAGCAATCACTGTCGCCGACTGGGAATTGGAGGTCGCGCGTTCTTTTTTTGATCCCATTTTCTACCTCCAGCACAACGAAGATGTTCGTGCGGCGGGCACTGATGCGTTCGATCATTTCATGACGTACGGTGCTTGGGAGGGCCGACGGCCCTGCCCGGGTATCGACATGCTCGAGTACCTAGTCCTCGTACCCGATGAAGAGCGCCCGCGCCAGCACCCATTTGTACATCTACTGCGCCATGGCTTGGGGCGGTACGTTTCCAACGCGGGTTTGCCCGCGGAGGCATTCCGCGCTGCACTCAGCCGAGCGCCGATGACCGCCGCATCGCGGCGCCTTACACCTGTCAGCGTTGCTCCCGTTGCAGAACTCGACGCGTCTGCGTTGAAGGAAGCCATCGGCGAAGCATTGAATGACACGCCACGCGGCATCGTCGTATCGCTTAGCCATACCCATTACCTGAGTGTGACAGGCGGAACGGAGAACGTCATTGCTGCCGAAGCTGCCGCTTTCGTGCAGCTGCGCTGGTGCTATCTGCACGTCTGCCCATTGCCTACAAGCCACGACTCGCCGGCCCAAGGCGAAGACTCTGGAAGATCATTGCTCGTCTCATGCAATGGCCGGCGCATCGGTCTCACGCACGCAGAGGCTCTAGCGGGGTTCGTTGCAACGCACTCCATCCATCTCGGCCGCCCCTCGCAACTCGTCGTCCATCATTTGATGGGATTCGACTTTGCGAACGTTCAAGTATTGGCGCAGGCCTGCGGCAGCCGGCCCCCCATGATATGGACGCACGATTTCTACACGCTATGCGTGGACCCGTTTCTCATGCGAAACGATGTCCAATTCTGTGGCGCACCGGCAAGCGATTCGTCGGCCTGCACCGTATGTGTCAAGGGAGAGGCCAGGAAAGCGCACCTACGTGCGATGCAAAGTCTGTTCAAAAGGCTCCAGCCGGTGGTCGTGGCACCATCGCCGATCATGCAGCGCGCATGGGCCGCCAGCAGCAGCCTAGATCACCGTTCATCGATGGTCGTTCCGCTTGCCGAGTTGACGCTGGGCATACCTGAGAGAATCGAGCGTGGCTCCAGCGAGCCGCTTCGCGTAGCGTACCTGGGGCCACCCCTGTCGGTTAAGGGATGGGTGACGTTCCAAAGGCTGGTCGAACTTGCAGGCTCGGACGCACGCTATGCGTTCTTCAGATTTGGTTATGGCGTCGAGCACGTGCCGAACGTCACTGAAGTAGCTGTCAAGGTCACCGCAGAGGATCCGGACGCGATGATCCGGGCGGTATCGGAGAGCCGCATAGACGTGGTAATCAGTTGGTCTGAATGTTTCGAATCATTTTCATACGTCACTTGTGAAGCTTTGGCCGCTGGCGCCATGGTCATCGCGCGTGCTGGCGCTGGCAACGTCCCGGCACTGGCGGCCTCAGCCGGCGACGGGTCTCGCGGAATCGTGGTTCGCTCCGAAGTGGAGCTGTTCGCACTTTTTCTATCGGGTTCGGCCCTCGACCTCGCCGGACGGCGCCTCACGAGGGGCGAAGTGCGCCGCACTCCCGGCTGTGCGCCCCAGGTAGTTTCCATTGTTTAAGGTTCATTGCTTCATGCTGGCTACCCGTGCGCTCAGCGCGGAGGCAAGCGTAGCGGCGATCACGATACGCAAACGTCATCCCACATGGATTTTCTGGCTGGTGACGACTGACGGCTTGGTCGCACCATGGCGCGACACGACGCATGCAGCCTTCGACAATGTCATCGGTTTGCAGGCACTGGCGGTACACACGGCAGGCGTGACGGGCAACGACTGTAAGCATGGGCGCGGAGTGCGTCGCATCGGGTCGGCCTTTCGTGCCATTTTCGAGCACGGTGCGGATCTGGCCATGCTTGTTAATCCGCATCATGTGTGGTTCGCCAATCTTCCGGTCGACCCCGTTTTGTCTGGTGCCGCACAATTCGTGTGCTTTTTTGACGATTTCGTCCCACTGCAGTCCGACGTCTGCGGATCGGTCGCGCTGCTCGGGCTGGAACGCGGGGCAGACATCGAGCAAGTGGTCGCCCAGGCCGCGATCAATGCACGTTCAAACCCGGTGCCGCCCCGTACGCCTAGCGGCGTGATCGGTCTAAGTGCTTGCGGCATGCAGAGGCATCCAGCGCGCTTCGACGTCGACGGTCAACTTCGCTGGGGCAGCCATACGGTTAGAAGCGTCAACTTTTCTAACCTGCCGATGAGTGAGGCCGAGCGGTCTGCCGTCGACACAACGTGGTTGGAATTGCGGCGCTGGTATAGGCAAGAGCTCAGCCGTTTCGGCTCGTACGTACCCGATAAGACATCGAAATGAGCGGTCAAACCCCAATCGAACTCAGCGACTATGTGGGCGCAACCCTCTTGCGAGCAGAATCCTTGGACTACGACAGCGTGTCCAAAGAAGAACTGCTTGAGGAGATGCGAGCGATGCGCGTAGTCCTCTCGCATGTTGAACGAATGCTGAGTGCTTCAAAGCGTCAAGCCCTGTTGTTCGATGATCTGCGCCGTAGTTACGGCGCAGCCCTAGCTGCGTGCGCGCGACAGGAACAACGCAACGCGGAATTGATGCGGGAGGTGAAAGACGTCAAGGCCGAGCTTCGGGAATCAACCCGAAGGGACTGACACGCGATCAATTCGCCGCGACCTTGTCCTCCGCCTCCTGCAACAACCGCCACATCACCTTCCCGCTCCCACTCTTGGGCAGTGCATCGAGGAACTGCACCTGCCGTGGCACCTTGTACGCGGCCATGTTCTCGCGGCACCAGGCGATGATGTCCTCGGCCTTGGTGTCCTTGTGCGTGGGGCGCAGCACGACCATGGCCTTGACCGATTCGCCGCGGTAGGCGTCCTTGGTGGAGATGACGCAGGCTTCCTGGATCGCCGGGTGCTTGAACATCAGCAGCTCGACCTCGGCCGGCCAGACCTTGAAGCCGCTGGCGTTGATCATGCGCTTGAGGCGGTCGGTGATGAAGAAGTAGCCTTCTTCGTCCATGCGGCCCATGTCGCCCGAGCGGAAGAAGCGCTTGCCTTCGAATTCGATGAAGGCCGCCGCAGTGGCGTCGGGCCGCTTCCAGTAGCCCTGGAAGACCTGCGGGCCGTGGATGATGATCTCGCCCGATTCGCCCACGGGCAGTTCCTGCAGAGTCTCGGGGTCGACCACGCGCGCGTCGACGCCCTCGAAAGGCATGCCCAAGCACTGCTGCTTGGCATGGTCGGGCGGGTTGGCGTGCGAGGGGGCGGCGGTCTCGGTCAGGCCGTAGCCTTCCTGGTAGCTCAGGCCGAACTCTTCGAGCAGGCGCTGCGCCACGGCCTGCGGCATCGCGGCCCCGCCACCGCCGATGTAGATGAGGCTCGACAGGTCGTAGTTCTTGAAGTTCGGGCTGGCCATGAGGTCGATGACCATCGTGGGGATGTTGGTCCAGCTCGTGACCTTCCATTTGGAGATGAGGTGGCCGGCCACGTCGCGGTCCCAGCGCGGCATGATGACCAGGCTGGCCGAACTCAGGATGGCCGTGTGCATCATGCTCACGATGCCGGTGATGTGGAACATCGGCACCACGGCCAGGACCACCGTCTCGGCCGAGGCGCAGCCCCACATCTTGCCGGAGATGGCGTTGTGCATCGGGCTCGAGTGGTGGTGGATGCAGCCCTTGGGCAGGCCGGTGGTGCCGCTGGTGTAGGGCAGCAGCGCCATGTCGTCGCGGCCCACCACGTGCTCGGGCGGCGGCTCGCCGGCGGCCAGCACCTCGGTCCAGGCATGGACCTCGCCCCCGTTGAGCGCCGGCAACGGGTGTCGCGTGAGCAGCCAGTCGCGCCATGCATTCGCCATGGCCGGCGTGTCGGCGGCGGCCGCGTCGAAGGCGTCGGTGAACTGCGAGACGACGAGGTGCTTCAGGCCCTGCCCCGCGGGCAGCGCGTTGCTGGCCTTCGCGAGTTCGGGTGCGAGGTCGCCGGTGGTGATCGCGACCTTGGCGTCGGGGTCGGTGATGTAGTGCTTGAGCTCCTCGGCCTTGTTCATCGGGTTGACGGGCACGACGACGGCATTGGCACGCAGGATGGCGAAATGCGCGATTACCAGCTGCGGTGTGTTCTGCATGTCGAGCACCACGCGGTCGCCGCGCTGCACGCCCATCGCGTGCAGGGCGCCGGCCAGCGCGTCGACCTGCGCCGCCAGCTCGCGGTACGTCGTCACGCGGTCGAAGAACACCAGCGCCGGCTTGTCGGGGTAGCGCTCGGCGGAAGTCTTGAGGTTGTGCCACAGCGAGGTGGCGGGCAGCAGGATGTCGTGCGGGATGCGCTTGGGCCAGAACTTGAAATGCGGGCGGTCGGCGGGGGTGGGCATGCAGGCTGTCTCCGGAAAGACAGCGAGGGTACGACGCGACGCCGCGCGGCCGAATGGGGGAAGCCCCGCAGGCGTCACGTGCGCGACGGGGACGGACGGGCCGGCCGAAAGCGGCCGCACGCAGTCCCGTCCGCGCGGCCGCACCCATCCAAGACTGCTACCAAATCGATAGCTGCTGGCGCAGGCAGGACGGGCGCTGTAGCCGATTTGGCTTGTAACCCGCCTGCGCCCAGCCCTTCAGCCCACCATGCCGGCCAGGCGCTGGCGGATCAGCTGGTCGGCCTCGCCCATGATGCGGTCGATCAGCTCCTGGCAGCTCGGCACGTCGTGGATCAGCCCGGCCACCATGCCGCAGCTCCAGGCGCCCGCGTCCATGTCGCCGCTTTGCATGATGCGCGGGTAGACGCCGGCCACCTCCTCGATGATGTCCTCGAACTTGAGGTTCGCGCCGAGCGACTTCTCCTTCTCCAGCAGGCGCTCGACGGCGGCGTTGTTCAGCACCCGCTCGGTGTTGCGCAGCGGGCGCATCACCAGGCGCGTGTCGAGCTCGCTCGCAGCCACGATCGCCTGCTTGACGTTCTCGTGCACCGGCGCCTCCTTGGTGGCGATGAAGCGCGTGCCCATGTTCATGCCCTCGGCACCCAGCGCCAGCGCGGCCACCAGGCTGCGGCCGTCGGCCATGCCGCCCGAGGCGACGAAGGGGATCTTCAACTCCTCGGCGGCCCGCGGCAGCAGGATGAAGTTGGGCACGTCGTCCTCGCCCGGATGGCCGCCGCACTCGAAGCCGTCGACGCTCACCGCGTCGCAGCCGATCGCCTCGGCCTTGAGCGCGTGGCGCACCGAGGTGCATTTGTGGATGACCTTGATGCCGTGCTCCTTGAGCAGCGGCATCCATTTCTGCGGGTTGTTGCCGGCCGTTTCCACGGCCTTCACGCCGCCTTCGACGATGGCCTTGATGTAGCCCGGGTAGTCGGGCGAGCTCACCGTCGGCAGGAAGGTGAGGTTCACGCCGAAGGGCTTGTCGGTCATCTCGCGGCAGCGCGCGATCTCCCGCGCCAGCAGCTCGGGCGTCTTCTGCGTCAGGCCCGTGATGATGCCCAGGCCGCCCGCGTTGGACACGGCCGCCGCCAGCTCGGCCAGGCCGACGTAGTGCATGCCGCCCTGGATGATGGGGTGCTGGATGCCGAAGAGTTCGGTGATGCGGGTCTTCAAGGGATGCCTCCGGGGTGGTGTTGGGCGGCGCGGCCGCCGCACGTGGATCGGGAACCACCCGGGATCATCGCCAAGCCGGCAGGCGCCGCCTGCCACGCGCGCGACATGGCGGGGCCGCTGGGCGCAGGTGCCGGCCGCTCCCCGTTCTGGCGCCAGCCGGGCGCGCTGCGCCCGTCCGTGGTGCCTGCGCATGCTGCCGTGGTGCGCAAATCTTGCATACCAGTTGGCACGAATGCTGCTGGTATGCAGCCATGGCGATCTCCGCATCGGACATCAGCGCCCGCATCGTCGAGGCCGTGATGGCGCAGAAACTGGCACCCGGCTCGCGGCTGGGCGAGCAGCAGCTCGCCCTGCTGTTCGACTGCAGCCGCACCATCGTGCGCGAGGCGCTCACCCGCCTGGCCGCGCGCGGCATCGTGACGGTGAGCGCGCGCCGCGGCTGGTACCTGATCGAGCCCTCGCAGGACGAGGCGCGCGAGGCCTTCGAGGCGCGCCGGGTGATCGAGGTCGGCCTGATCCGCAGCGCCGGCCGCCTCGACAAGGCGGCCCTGCGCAAGCTCAAGACGCACCTGCAGCAGGAGAAGGCCGCCCTCAAGCAGGACGACGTGGGCACGCGCAGCTACCTGCTGGGCGACTTCCACGTCTGCCTGGCCGAATGCCTGGGCAATTCGCTGCTGGCAGACACGCTGCGCGACTTCACGGCGCGCACCACGCTCATTGCCATGCTGTACCAGTCCTCGCACGACGCCGTGCAGTCCTGCGAGGACCACGTTCGCATCGTGCAGGCGCTGGAGCGCGGCGACACCGCCGCCGCCGAGACGCTGATGGCCGAGCACATCGGCACCGTGCAGTCGGCCCTGCGCGTCACCGCCGACCCCGACCCGCTGGCCCGCCTGCGCGACGCGCTGGCGCCGCTGGAGAAACCTGCCGACGCGCCTGCCATCAAGGCACGGGATTTGCGTTCCGCCCCCTCACCCGCCACGCGCGGCCGCAAGGCTGCCGGTGCACCACCGTCGCCCGACGACGATTCATCGACCTACCTCGGAGCCCTGCTATGACGCTGATTTCCAAACGCCTCTTCACCACCGGCCTGCTGGCCGCCGCCGCTCTGGCCGCCGCCGGCGCCGCCCAGGCGCAGAGTGCGCTCGACAACATCATGAAGTCGAAGACGCTGAAGGTCGCCGTGCCCACCGACTACCCGCCCTACGGCTTCGTCGGCACCGACATGGCGCCGCAGGGCCTGGACATCGACACGGCCAAGCTCATCGCCGCCAAGATGGGCGTCAAGCTCGAGCTGGTGCCGGTGACCAGCGCCAACCGCATCCCCTACCTGCAGACGAAGAAGGCCGACCTGGTCATCTCCACGCTGGGCAAGAACGCCGAGCGCGAGAAGGTGATCGACTTCTCGTCCGCCTACGCGCCCTTCTTCCAGGGGGTGTTCGCGGCCAAGTCGCTCAAGCTCACCGACTTCAAGGACATGGCCGGCAAGACCGTGGCCGTGACCCGGGGCGCCATGGAAGACCAGGAACTGAACAAGGTGGCGCCGCCCAACGTCGACTACCGCCGCTTCGAGGACAACAACGCCACCGTGGCCGCTTTCGTCGCCGGCCAGACGCAGACCATCGCCATGAGCGGTGCGGTCGCGGCCGAGATGATCCGCAAGAACCCGAAGATCAACGCCGAGTACAAGCTGCTGCTCAAGGACAGCCCCTGCTTCGTGGGCATCGCCAAGGGCGAGGACGCGCTCAAGGCCAAGGTCAACGAGATCATCGCGGCCGCCAAGAAGGACGGCACGCTGGACAAGATGTCCAAGCAGTGGCTGGGCAAGGGCATCGGCGACCTGCCTGTCTGAATTCACGCCCTCTCCCGTTGGGGAGAGGGTGGGGGTGAGGGGCACGCGCCCTTCGCACCTTCCTGGTCTTTCCACCGCGCAAGCCCTCACCCCTGCCCTCGCCCAGAGGGAGAGGGAGCCAAACCATCATGACCTTCGATTTCTGGGCCATCCTCGTCGACTGGCGGCTGCTCGCCAAGGGCGTGGCATGGACGCTCGGCCTCACGGCCATCGCCACCGTGATCGGCATGGTCGTCGGCGTGGCATGCGCCTGGGCGCGGGCCTACGGCGCGCCGTGGCTGCGCTGGGTGGTGGGCACGTACGTGGAGCTGATCCGCAACACGCCCTTCATCGTGCAGCTGTTCTTCATCTTCTTCGGGCTGCCGGCCTCGGGCATCAAGCTCACGCCCGAGGTGGCCTCGATCATCGCGATGGTGCTGAACCTCGGCGCGTATGCCACCGAAATCATCCGCGCCGGCATCGAGGCCACGCCCAAGGGGCAGATCGAGGCGGCGGTGAGCCTGGCGCTGGACAAGGCGCAGGTCTTCCTGCGCGTGGTGCTGCCGCCCGCCATGAAGAAGGTCTGGCCCGCGATGGTGAGCCAGATCATCATCGTGATGCTGGGCTCCGCGGTGTGCGGGCAGATCTCGGTCGAGGAACTGAGCTACGCCGCCAACCTGATCCAGAGCCGCAACTTCCGCGCCTTCGAGGCCTTCATCGTCGCCACGCTGATCTACCTCGCGCTGTCGATCCTCGCGCGCCGCTTCTTCAACTGGGCCGGTCCCAAGTATTTCGGCCGATGAGGAGCACGCAGCCATGACCGAATTCACCCTCTGGGACATCCTGCGCAACCTGCTGCTGGCGCTGCGCTGGACGGTAGTGCTGTCGCTGATCGCCTTCGTCGGCGGCGGCATCGTCGGCGGGCTGCTGCTGTCGCTGCGCCTGCGCGCCGGGCCGGTACTGCAGAAGATCATCTCCGGCTATGTGCAGCTCTTCCAGGGCACGCCGCTGCTGATGCAGCTCTTCCTGGCCTATTTCGGCATCGCCCTCTTCGGCATCGACGTGTCGGCATGGACTGCAGCCTCTGTGGCGCTCACGCTCTACACCAGCGCCTTCCTCACCGAGATCTGGCGCGGCTGCGTGGCCTCCATTCCAAAGGGCCAGTGGGAGGCCTCGGGGAGCCTGGCCCTCTCGTTCGGGGAGCAGATGCGCCATGTGATCCTGCCGCAGGCCGTGAAGATCGCCATCGCGCCCACGGTCGGCTTCCTGGTGCAGGTCATCAAGGGCACCGCGCTGGCGTCGGTGATCGGCTTCGTCGAGCTCACCAAGGCCGGCAGCATGATCGCCAACGTCACCTTCGCGCCCTTCACCGTGTTCAGCTGCGTCGCGCTGCTGTACTTCGCGCTGTGCTTCCCGGTGAGCCTGTACGCCAAGCACCTCGAACGCCGCACGCGCGGCACACGCTGAGCCGTCTTTCCTCCCCTCTCATCCACACCGCCATGACCGCCACCCTTGCAGAACCTGCCGCCACCGCGCACGTCGCCCCCGGCGCGCCGATCGTCAAGATCACGGCGCTGAAGAAGTCCTACGGCACGAACCAGGTGCTCAAGGGCATCGACCTCGACGTGCTGCGCGGCGAGGTGATAGCCATCATCGGCAAGAGCGGCTCGGGCAAGAGCACGCTGCTGCGTTGCATCAACGGGCTCGAGGTGTTCCAGGAGGGCTCGCTCACCGTCGACAACAAGCCGCTGCTGCACGAGAGCGCGCTCGCCATGCGCGAATTGCGCCAGCGCGTGGGCATGATCTTCCAGAGCTTCAACCTCTTCCCGCACCTCTCGGTGGGCCGCAACGTGATGCTGGCGCCCACGCTGGTGAAGAAGCGCGCCAAGGGCGAGGCCGAGGCGCAGGCGAAGAAGCTGCTGGCCCGCGTGGGCCTGGCCGAGAAGTTCGACGCCATGCCCGACCAGCTCTCGGGCGGCCAGCAGCAGCGGGTGGCCATCGCGCGCGCCCTGGCCATGGAGCCGGCCGTGCTGCTGTGCGACGAGATCACCTCGGCCCTCGACCCCGAGCTGGTGGGCGAGGTGCTGCGCGTCGTCGAGTCGTTGGCCGACGAGGGCATGACGCTGCTCATGGTCACGCACGAGATGAGTTTCGCGCGCAAGGTGAGCGACCGCGTGATCTTCATGCACCAGGGCCGCGTGCACGAGATGGGCCCGCCGGCCGAGCTGTTCGGCAACCCGCAGACGCCCGAGCTCAAGCAGTTCCTGTCGTCACTGCACGACTGAGCCCCGGGCCGGCCCCCGGCCGCCCACGAGACAACGCCCGCCGGCGCATCGCACCGGCGGGCGTCGTTCCTTGCAGCGAAGCCGCTGTGGCGCCTACTTGGCCAACGCGCCGGTGACCGGGCTCAGCAGGCCGCCCAGCAATCCGCCGCCCGACCCGGCACTGGCGGTCGTGGTGCCACTCGAGGTGCCGAGCCCGGCACCTACGCCCAGCCCGCCGGTGATGCCACCGACGGTGGTGCCCACGCCGTTGACGACGTTGCCGACCAGGCCACCCACGCCCGCGCCGGCACCCACGCCCGCACCCGCACCGGAAGGCGTGGCCGCCACCCCGGCGCCCAGACCCAGGCCCGCCGTCACGCCGCCGACGGTACTGCCCAGGCCGCTGACGGTGCTGCCGACCAGGCCCGCCCCGGCGCCGGCGCCCGCCCCGGCGGCGATGCCACCGCTGCCCGCGCTTACCCCGCCGCCGGCACCGACCCCAAGGCCGGCCGCCAG
>NZ_CABFMN010000124.1 GCF_901875635.1 Xylophilus ampelinus
AAGGAACAAGCCCCCGGCCAGCGCCCAAACAAATAGCCCACCCAAGAAAGTAACGAACGTGACGATTTCGGCCGCAATGCAGACGCAGCAAGCGCCACAGCCCGATTGCACTTCGCGCCAAGGCAACCCCGAGCCCGTGGCGTGCGCGCACTCCTACCCGCATTGCGGGCTCCTCCCACAGTGCGCCCGATGACGCGAGCGCAGCCTCAGGTCATTCGCATAGCACGACCACCGACCCAGCCCAAGGAGTCCCACCCATGAACGACCGCTCGCCACCCGCCTTCGCCTTCCCGACCTCGGAGCACCCTGCGCAGGCCGAAAAGGTCGCCAGCGCTCGCACGCCCCAACCCGACGACAACACCCTCGACCAGGCCATCGCCGAATCCTTTCCGGCCAGCGATCCCGTGTCCGTCACCGTGAGCGAGCCGCCCGTCGCTGCACCGCGCACGACGGCGCCCGCGGCCGGCGTGGACGAGCGCCCGGCGTGGCGCCGGCCCACGCCCGTGGCACTGGCCTCGTCGGCCGTCATCGGCCTCGGCGCGGTGGCCTGGTGGGCGTACGGCGCCTGGCAGCGCAGCCACTCGCCGCGCCGCAGGCTGGCACGCTTCGGGCTGCGCTGAAGCAAGCAAGCGGCCTTCACACACCGGGCAGGTGCAGGCGCGAGGAGGTCTTCACCTCTTCCATCACCGCATAGGTCCGCGTTTCGCGAACACCCGGCAACTGCCACAGCACCGTGCCGGCAAAGCGGCGGTAATCGTCCATGTCGGCACTGCGCGTCTTGAGCAGGTAGTCGAAGCCGCCGGCCACCATGTGGCATTCCAGGATCTCGGGCCGCGTCTGCACCGCGGCCTTGAACTGGTCGAACACGTTGGGCGTGGTGCGGTCCAGCAAGATCTCCACAAAGACCAGCATGCCCGCGCCCAGCTTGGCCGGGTTCAGCCTTGCCTCGTAACCCAGGATGTAGCCCTCCTGCGTGAGCCGCTGCACACGCGCCAGCACGGCCGTGGGCGACAGGCCCACCGCTTCGGCCAGCTTCACGTTCGGCAGCCGGCCGTCGGCCTGCAGGGCGGCCAGGATGCGCAGGTCGAGTCGATCGAGGTCGGCCATGGCGGGTAGAGATTCGTTCGGTGAAGCGGGCAATTTTCGATCGGAAATTCGGTGCGATCTGCGGAACCATCGAGCAATCCACACCAATTGCTCTGCCGCCATGACCGCCGACCCCGCCTCTGAACACGACGCGCCCTTCGACCTCCAGGTGCAGGCCCAAGGTCCGCTGCGCGCCGCCATCTCCGCCGCCTGCCGCCGCCCGGAGCCCGAGCAGCTCGCCGCACTCCTGCCCGAGGCGCGCCTGTCACCCGAGCAGGCGCAAGCCGCTCACGCGCTCGCCCGTCGCCTCGCGGAAGGCCTGCGTGCGCATCCGCAGGTCGGCAAGGCGGGGCTGGTACAGGGGCTGCTGCAGGCCTACTCGCTGTCGTCACAGGAAGGCGTGGCGCTCATGTGTCTGGCCGAAGCGCTGCTGCGCATCCCCGACCGCGCCACGCGCGACGCACTCATCCGCGACAAGCTCGGCCCTGGCGACTGGCAGGCGCACGTGGGCCGCAGCCCTTCGCTCTTCGTGAATGCCGCCACCTGGGGCCTCATGCTCACGGGCAAGCTGGTCGCCACCCACAATGAAGGCGCGCTCGGCGGCGCATTGGGCCGTGTGCTGGCGCGTGGCGGCGAGCCGCTGATCCGCAAGGGCGTGGACATGGCCATGCGCCTCATGGGCGAGCAGTTCGTCACCGGCGAGACCATCGCCCAGGCGCTGGCCAACGCCCGGCGGCAGGAGGCGCGCGGCTTTCGCTATTCGTACGACATGCTGGGCGAGGCGGCCCTGACCGATGCCGATGCGCTGCACTACCTCGCGGCCTACGAGGCGGCCATCGACGCCATCGGCGCCGCCTCGGGCGGGGCGGGCGTGGTGGGCGGGCCGGGCATCTCGATCAAGCTCTCGGCCCTGCACCCGCGCTACAGCCGGGCACAGCGCGAGCGCGTGATGGACGTGCTCTATCCGCGCCTGCGCGCCCTGGCGGTGCGCGCGCGCGGCCACGACATCGGCCTGAACATCGACGCCGAGGAGGCCGACCGGCTGGAACTTTCGCTCGACCTGCTCGAGCGCCTGTGCCACGAGCCTGCGCTGGCCGGCTGGCACGGCATCGGCTTCGTCATCCAAGCCTACCAGAAGCGCTGCCCGCAGGTGATCGACTGGCTGGTCGACCTGGGCCGTCGCAGCGGCCACCGGCTCATGGTGCGGCTGGTCAAGGGCGCCTACTGGGACAGCGAGATCAAGCGCGCGCAGGTCGACGGCCTGGCGGGCTACCCGGTCTACACGCGCAAGGCGCACACCGACGTCGCCTACATCGCCTGTGCCCGCAGGCTGCTCGCGGCGCCCGACGCGGTGTTCCCGCAGTTCGCCACCCACAACGCCCACACGCTGGCAGCCATCGTGCAGCTCGCCGGTCCGGACTTCCACGAGGGCCGCTACGAGTTCCAGTGCCTGCACGGGATGGGCGAGCCGCTGTACGAACAGGTGGTGGGCGAGCGCGGACTGAACCGGCCCTGCCGCATCTACGCGCCGGTGGGCACGCACGAGACGCTGCTGGCCTACCTGGTGCGGCGCCTGCTGGAGAACGGCGCCAACACCTCCTTCGTCAACCGCGTGGCCGACCGCAGCCTGCCCATCGACGCGCTGATCGTCGATCCGGTGCAGGCCATCGAGGCGCTGGAGCGCGAGGAAGGCGCCGTGGGCCTGCCGCATCCGCGCATCCCGATGCCGCGCGCGCTCTACCCGCAACGCATCAACTCGCAGGGCCTCGACCTGGCGAGCGAACCCGTGCTGGCCGAGCTGGCCGTCGCGCTGCGCGAGAGCGCCGCACGGCCCGCGCATGCGGCGCCCCTGCTCGCCGCGCCCATTGCTGCACACGTCGCGCATGCGGTGCGCAACCCTGCGAAGCACGACGACGTCGTGGGCCAGGTGGAGGACGCCACGGCCGAGGACGTGCCGCCCGCCGTCGCCGCCGCGCAGGCCGCCTTCGCGGACTGGCGCGCCACGCCGCCCTCGAATCGCGCGGCCATCCTCGAGCGTGCCGCCGATGCCTTCGAGTCCACCATGCCCCGCCTGCTGGACCTGCTGGTGCGCGAGGCCGGCAAGACGCTCGCCAACGCCGTGGCCGAGGTGCGCGAGGCGGTCGACTTCCTGCGCTACGACGCGGCGCAGCTGCGCGCCGCGTTCGACAACGCCACCCATCGGCCGCTCGGCCCCGTGGTGTGCATCAGCCCGTGGAACTTCCCGCTGGCCATCTTCACAGGCCAGGTTGCGGCGGCCCTCGCGGCCGGCAACACCGTGCTGGCCAAGCCGGCCGAGCAGACGCCGCTGGTCGCGGCCGAGGCGGTGCGCCTGCTGCATGCGGCCGGCGTGCCGCCCGGCGCCCTGCAGCTGCTGCCCGGCCCGGGCGAGAGCGTGGGTGCCGCGCTGGTGGCCGACGCACGCGTGCAGGGCGTGCTCTTCACCGGTTCCACATCGGTCGCGCGGCTGCTGCAGCGCGCGCTCGCGGGCCGACTCGGCGACCACGGCCAGCCCGTGCCGCTGATCGCCGAGACCGGCGGGCAGAACGCGATGGTGGTCGACTCCTCCGCGCTGGTCGAGCAGGTGGTGGCCGACGTGGTGGCCTCGGCCTTCGACAGTGCGGGCCAGCGCTGCTCGGCGCTGCGCGTGCTGTGCGTGCAGGACGACGTCGCCGAGCGTCTGCTGGCCATGCTGCGCGGCGCGATGGTGGAGCTCACCCTCGGCGCGCCCGACCGGCTCGCGACCGACGTCGGCCCGGTCATCGACGCCGAGACGCAGCAGGCCCTCTTGTCGCACATCGAGGCGATGCGCGCGGCCGGCTTGCCCGTGTTCCAGGCCGCGCACGATGCGAGCCCCGAGGTGGCCCGCGGCACCTTCGTGCCGCCCACGATCATCGAGCTCGACGGCATCGAGCGGCTCGACAAGGAAGTCTTCGGCCCCGTGCTGCATGTGCTGCGCTTCGCGCGCAGCGAGCTCGAAGCGCTGCTCGGCCACATCAACGCCACCGGCTACGGCCTGACGATGGGCGTGCACTCGCGCATCGACGAGACCATCGAGCGCGTGGCCGCGCGGGCGCAGGTCGGCAACCTCTACGTCAACCGCAACATGGTCGGCGCCGTGGTCGGCGTGCAGCCCTTCGGCGGCGAAGGGCTGTCGGGCACGGGCCCGAAGGCCGGCGGGCCGCTGTACCTGTACCGCCTGCTCGCGCAGCGGCCCCTTGCCACACCGCTGCCGCCGCAGGCTGATGGTGCGGACGAGGGCGCTCGACGCGCGCAGCCCGCCCTTCAGGCGCTTGCGGCCTGGTGTCGTGCGCAGCAACGCGGCGATGCGGCGCTGTGCGAGCGCTTCGCCGCGGCCTCCGCGGCCGGCGTGCAGCGCGTGCTGCCGGGGCCCACCGGCGAGCGCAACGTCTACCGGCTCGAAGGCCGCCATGCCGTGCTCTGCCTGGCCGACGACGAACGCGACCGGCTGGCGCAGCTCGCTGCCGTGCTGGCCGTCGGCTCGCGCGCGCTGTGGCCCGCATCGACCGAGGCCAGCGCGCTGCACGCCGCGCTGCCCGCCGAGGCGCAACGGCAAGTCGCCTTCACGCCCGACTGGCGCGCCAGCGACGCGGGGGCCTTCGATGCCGTGCTGCACCACGGCAGCCCCGATGCGCTGCGCGCGGTGGGCGAGGCGGTGGCCGCACGGCCCGGCGCCATCGTGGGCGTGCAGGGCCTGGCGCCCGGCGACACGGCCATCGTGCTCGACCGGCTGCTGCTGGAGCGCAGCCTCAGCATCAACACCGCCGCGGCAGGCGGCAATGCGCACCTGATGACCATCGGCTGAACCGCGCCTGGCGGCCGGCTGGTCGCGCGCGGCCCCGAGGCATAGACTGTCGCGCCCGCCGCCGCGGGCCGAACCGGGGGTGCCGCCCAATGTCCGCCGCCATCATTGCCGCGCTGTTCTTCACCGTGGCGCTGCTCGTCACGACCGCCTACTTCATCATGGGCGCGATCCCGCTGCTCATCCTGCGGCACGACACGCCGCTCGATGCGCGCTTCGTGCGCGGCTTCTTCAACGTCTACTACCGGGCCGCCTTCATCACGGCCAGCGCCACCGCGCTGAGCTACGCCATCGCCGATCACCCGGGCGTGGCCTGCGGCGCGGCCGCGCTGGCGCTGGTCGCCCTGCTTCTGCGCCGGCGCGTGATCCCCCGCATGGACGCGCTGGGCTCGTGCATCCAGGGCGACTTCATGGACGCGATCCCCGGCTTTCGCAAGCTCCATGTGTGGGCCATCCTCATCAACATCGCGCAGCTGGTCGCGATCGTGTGGAGCCTCATCGCGCTCAGCCCCTGAACCCCGACCGCGCTCGCGGTCTGACGGCACCGCGGGCGCGGCGCTTTCCCCGCAGGAGATCGAAACGTGTCCTCCATCCCATCCCGCCGCCCCGACGCCACGCTGCATCTGCTGTGCGGCAAGATCGGCTCGGGCAAGTCCACGCTGGCCAAGCGACTGGCCAGCGCACCCGGCACCGTGCTCGTCAGCGAAGACGCGTGGCTGGCTGCGCTGTACCCGGGCGAGATCCACGCGCTGGCCGACTACGTGCATTGTTCCGGGCGGCTGCGCGCCGTGATGGCACCGCACCTGGAGGCCCTGCTGCGGGCCGGAACGTCGGTGGTGCTCGACTTTCCGTCGAACACCGTCGCCACGCGTGCCTGGGCGCGCGGCGTGTTCGAGCGCGCTGGCGCGGCCCACCGGCTGCACGTGATGGTGGTCCCCGACGCGCTGTGCCGCGAGCGCCTGCGGGCCCGCAATGCCGAAGGCGAGCACCCCTTCCAGACGAGCGACGCCGAGTTCGACGAGATCAGCCGCCATTTCGTGGCGCCCACCGAGGACGAGGGTTTTCACATCGTCCGGCACGGCTGAGAAGGTATGAACGAACCCGACATGGCCGCCAGGCCGTGGTGCAGCCTTGCCCGTGGGCCCCTCTCGCCGTCTCGGCCGGCGCGCGTACTACGCGGCGCGGGGCTTCCGGGGAGCGCTCGTGGTCTGACGGCGCCCGCGCCCGGCGGCGCGCTTCGCCGAAGGGGCCGTCTCCGAGCGAACGGCTTGCTGCGTGGCCCGCATCGCGTCCGCGAACTTGCGCAGCAGCAGGGGAAACATCTCCTGCTCCTCCTTCGGCCAGTGGCTCGTCAGCGTCTTCAGGCCTTTGCGCCGTGCCCGCGTGATGGCGTCCATGACGCGGCCGCCGGCCTGAGTGACGGCGACGGCGCGCACGCGCAGGTCCTCGCCGCCCTCGACCCGCTTCACGAGGCCCAGCTCCTCGAGCTTTGCCACCTGCCTGCTGATGGTGGACGCATCGCGCCCCGCGGCATCGGCCAGTTGGGCCACGCTCATGCCCGGCGATGCGCCGAGCCGCGCCAGCAGGGGGAACAGCGCGCGGTCCAGCGAGACACCGGCCAGGCGCAGCAGCACCTCGTCCTGGCGCGGACTGTTGAGCAGCCCCACCACATCGAACAGCGCCGCTGCGAGCGCGTCCAAATTACGTGTATCTTGCATGCAATTGTCTCTTCTGCCTAAAATGCATGCATCGTACATGCATCAGGGGTCCGACATGGACAACAAGAACACCGTGCTGCTGGTCATGGGAAGCGCGCGAGCCGCAAGAAACTGCCCTGCCATCACGGCGTGGGTCGAGCAGCTGGCACACCGCCAGGCCGAGTTCGACTGCGAGGTCGTCGACCTCGCCGCGTGGACCCTGCCGGCCGGCGACGAACCCGGCATTCCCGCGCTGGGCCATTACGCGCAGGCGCACACCCGGGCCTGGAGCGACAAGGTGCAGTCGGCCAGCGCGGTGGTGTTTGTCGTTCCACAGTACAACTGGGGCTATCCGGCGGTGCTCAAGAACGCCATCGATCACCTGTATCGCGAGTGGCGGAACATGCCGACGTTGATCGTGAGCTACGGCGGCCACGGCGGCACGCGGTGCGCGCGCCAGCTGCGTCGCGTCGCTGCGTCGCTGAAGATGCGGGTCGCCAACACCAGCCCTGCCCTCGTGCTGCCGGATGACGTCATCCGCCGCGGCATCGCATTGCGGCCGCAGCAAGATCTGGCTGCTTTCGAGCGGACTGTGGGCCGTGCGTTCAAGGAGCTGGCCGCGTTGGTGGCGGGAACCGAACCGCCACTGTCGCGACTGCGCCGCACGCTCCTGGGTGCGTGGTTCGCGGCGACTTGAGCACGCCGCTCCTGCGTGAGCATCTGACGCCGCCGGCGCCGGTGCGCCCAGCGTGTAGCCTCGCGCCATGGACCCGCTCCTTGCCGCCTCGGCCCGTGACCTCGCCCTGGGCGATGCGCTGGGTGCGCTCGGCCGCATCGCGTTGCGCGACGACCCGCCCGCATTGGCCCTGCGCGGCGTTGCCATGGCCCGGCTGGGCGAGTACCCGCGGGCGCGAGAGCTGCTGCGCCAGGCCGCGCGGCGCTTCGGCACGCACGAAGCGGTGGCCCGCGCGCGCTGCGTGGTGGCCGAGGCGGAGGTGGCCCTGGCCCTGCGCGACCTGGGCGGCAGCCCGCGCACGCTGACCACTGCCGCGGCCACGCTGGCGGCGCATGGCGATCGCGCCAACGTCGTGCAGGCGCAGCTGACGCTCGCGCGGCGCGCCCTGCTGCTAGGCCGGCTCGGCGAGGCGCAGGCGGCGCTCGACGCCATCGATCCCTTGCAGCCGCTCGCGCCGCCCCTGGCCGCGCTGGCGGCCTTGAGCCGCGCCGAACTGGCGCTGCGCTCGCTGCGCACCGGGGCCGCCGCCACCGCGCTGGCCCAGGCGCATGCCGCGGCACAGCGTGCCCGCATTCCTGCCCTCGCGGCGGAGGTGGCCGATGCGCAGGCTCTGCTCGCGCGGCCCGCTGCGCGCCGTCGCAGCGCCGGGCGGGACGCACCGCTGCGCCTGCACGAGGTCGAGGCGCTGCGTGCGTCGGGCGCGCTGGTCGTCGATGCCTGCCGCCGCAGCGTGCATGCGGGCGAGCATGCGCTGGCGCTCGCTCGGCGCCCGGTCCTCTTCGCGCTGCTGCGCGCGCTGGGCGAGGCCTGGCCGCAGGACGCTTCGCGCGAGGACCTCATTGCCGAGGTGTTCCGCACCCGCGACCCCGACGAGACGCACCGCGCCCGCCTGCGCGTCGAGATGGGCCGCCTGCGCGCGCTGCTGCGCGGCCTGGCGCGCATCGAGGCCACGCCGCGCGGCTTCGCGCTGCACCCGGCCGGCGACACGCCCTGCGTGCTGCTGTTGCCGCCCATCGACGGCGAGCAGGCCGCGCTGCTGGCACTGCTGGCCGATGGCGCCGCATGGTCCACCTCGGCCCTCGCGCTGGCGCTCGATGCGAGCCAGCGCACCGTGCAGCGCGCCCTGGCCGAGCTGGAGGCCGAAGGCCGTGTGCGCGCTGTCGGCAACGCGCGCGCACGGCGCTGGGTGGCGCCGCCGCTCACCGCTTTCACGACGATCTTGTTACTCCCCGCCGTGCTGCCGGCTGGCTAGATTGCGGTCCATGGCGACGCGATGTCCGCGTGCCGAAATCCACGGAGTCCTCACACCATGCCGCAGACCCTTCCCATCGCCGACTACCTCCCGCACCCGCCCGGCACGCCAGCCGCCCGGCCCGCCGAGGTGGTGCGCGAGTACGGCCCCTTCGGCGATGCCACCGCCATCCACGGCGTGACGCACGACGGCCGCCGCGTCTGGGCCGCCACCGGCACGCGCCTGGTCGGCTTCGACCCGGCCAGCGGCGAGGCCGCCGATTCGCTGGCCGTGCGCTGCGACGCCGGCACCGCCTTCGACGGCCAGCACTTCTGGCAGATCGCCGGCGCGCGCATCGACAAGCTCGACGCCGCCAGCGGCCGCGTGCTCGCGTCCATCCCCACGCCCAACCCAGAGGGCTGCAACTCGGGCCTGACCTGGGCCGAGGGCAGCCTCTGGGTGGGCGACTACCAGGGGCGGCGCATCCACCGCATCGACCCCGCGACCGGCGAGGTGCAGCGCACGATCGAATCGAACCGCTTCGTCACCGGCGTCACCTGGGTCGACGGCGCGCTGTGGCACGGCACCTGGGAGGGCGAGGAAAGCGAGTTGCGCCGTGTCGACGCGGCCGACGGCCGGGTGCTCGAGCGCCTGCAGATGCCCGCGGGCGCCGGCGTCAGCGGCCTCGAGTCCGACGGCGGCGACCTCTTCTATTGCGGCGGTGGCGGCAGCGGCCGCGTGCGCGCCGTGCGCCGGACCAAGGCCATCGCGGCCTGACGCGAGACGTCCTCCGCCGAGGACCGCACCATGCGGCCATCGCCACGCCGTCGCCCACGAGGCAGCCTGTTCGCTCAGGCGACGGCCCTGCGCTGCCTGGCTCGCAGGCCTGCCAAGCGCACGATCCGGGCAGCCACGGCGTCGGGCGGTCCGTCGCTGAGGATGCGCGCGCAGCGCAATGCCATGTAAGGCGCAAAGCGTTCGCGGATGCGCTGTGTTTCGCGCACCACGTCGCCGCGCAGGTAGGGCCTGGCCAGCTGGCGCTGCACGATGCAGGCCACACAGGCGTCCAGCGTCCATGCGGGCATCAGCAATGCTGTCAGCGGATCGGCCTCGATGGACGCGCACAACGCGGGATAGTCGTCGGCGATGTCCGGTGCATAGGTCATGAAACCGGAAGACAAGGCCATCACCACCGGTGCCGAGACTGCGGCCCGCAGCCGTCGATAGAGTGCAACGTTGCTTGCGGCGTAATGGCGGTAGCCGTGCGTGTCGATGCACTCGGCGATGCCGCCCGACTCGGCCATGAAGCATTCGTCGAGGTCCACGAACTGCCAGCCGAGCGCCTGGGCGGCGAGACGGCCTGCCGTCGTCTTGCCGGCGCCCCCCGGGCCCACGAGATGCACAAGGGGCGCGCGAGGCAAGTCGATCACCGAGCGATGTGTGGGATTTTCGCGCTGCACCAGGAGATCGTAACGAATGTGACGACTTTGGCGCCAGCTCCCGCCGGACGGGCGCTGCAGCCCGATTGCACTTTGCCGCTTTCGGTCGATTTCAGCCTTCAGGCCGGCGCGGCACGCCACAGCAGCGCGGCATAGCCCGGCTCCGTCGCCATGCGAGGCAGCACGCCGCCATCCCGCAGCAGCCGGTGCGCCTGAGGCAGCTTCCAGCACGGGATCGCCGTGAACATGTGGTGCTCGCAGTGGTAGTTGACCCAATAGGGCGCGACCAGTGCGCGTTCGAGGAATCCGGCGTGCGTGGTGCGCGCCTGGCGCAGCGGGTCGGCCTCGTTCTGTGCGATGAGCGCGTGCTCGGCGATGTTGCGCACGCGGCTTGTCAGCGGCAGCCAGGTCGCCATCGGCAGCAGCCACATCAGCACCCAGGCCCACCACAGGCCGGCGGCCGCGAAGGCTGCGAGGCCCAGGCCGTTGGCGATCAGAAAGCGCCGGTCCTTGCGCAGCTCGGCCCACAGCACCGGCGCCCACGGCGTGCCGGGCGGGCGTGCGCGCAGCGCCTCGCCGTAGTGGCCGAAGCGCTGCTTCCAGAAGGTCTGGCCCGTCAGGTCGCGTGCCACCTTGCGCCACAGCGACGCGCGCGTGATGGGGAAGGGCGCCGACAGCACCAGGTCCGGGTCCTCGGTCTGCTGCACGAAGCGGTGGTGCTGCAGGTGGTAGGGGCGGTAGGCCGTGATCGTCGGCGAGCACAGCCATTCGCCCACCCAGTCGTTGATGCGCCGGTCGCGGTGCAGCACCGCATGCGCCGCGTCGTGCATCAGGATGAACAGGCCCAGCTGCCGCGCGCCGACGATCAGCACCGCGAGCGGGATCGTCACCGGCCACAGCACGCCCATCGCGATGGCCAGCGCGATCACGCCCCAGCAGTGCGCGATCAACCACAGCCCGCGCCACGACGAACGCGCCGTGAGCGCCTCCCATTGGGCGTCGGTGAAGAAATCCTGCGGTCGGGCGCGAGGGGCAGCGGCCAAGGGGGCTCCTGAAGCGGGGAGGGACGTGCCAGTGTGCGCCGCGCGCTGCGCCTGCGCATCGGGCCGACCCCGCAGGCGCCGGTCGACCTTGCCCGAATGTCTTGCTCCTCTCCCCTCTGGGGAGAGGCCGGGTGAGGGGCAGCGCCCCCGCCGTGAACCCCTTATTGCTTCTGCGCCGCCGGAATCTGCAACCCCCGCTCCACCGCCGGCCGCGCCACGAACGCTTCGAGCACGCGCGCCACGTTCTTGAACTCGTCGAAGCCCACCAGCTCGCGCGCCTCGTAGAAGCCGATCAGGTTGCGAATCCACGGGAAGCTCGCGATGTCCGCCACCGTGTACTCCGTGCCCATGATCCAGTCGCGCCCCGCCAGGTGCTTGTCGAGCACGCCCAGCAGGCGCTTGGCTTCCGCCACGTAGCGGTCGCGCGGGCGCTTGTCCTCGTAGTCCTTGCCGGCGAACTTATGGAAGAAGCCCAGCTGCCCGAACATCGGCCCGATGCCGCCCATCTGGAACATCACCCACTGCAGCGTGTGCCAGCGCCCGGCCGCGTCGGCCGGGATGAAGCGGCCCGTCTTGTCCGCCAGGTACATCAGCATCGCGCCCGACTCGAACAGCGCCAGCGGCTCGCCGCCCGGCCCGTGGGGATCGATCATGGCCGGGATCTTGTTGTTGGGGTTGAGCGAGAGGAACTCCGGCGACAGCTGGTCGTTCTTGCCGAAGTCGACGCGGTGCACCTCGTAAGGCAGCCCGCATTCCTCCAGCATGATGGACGCCTTCACGCCGTTGGGCGTGGGCAGCGAATACAGCTGGATGCGCTCGGGGTGGGTGGCGGGCCATTTCTTGGTGATGGGGAAGTCGGAGAGGGTGGGCATGGGTGTCGTCCTTGGCTGAGGGTGGGGCATTGTGACGCGGGCCTTTCGGAGGCACGCGGGATGGCTTGGCATCTGCTTGACGGTCGAGGTCTTTCGTTCACTCGATCCGGTTGCACTGAAAGACGGCGGTGCCGACCGAGGCCAAGTCAGGCAGGTGTCTGTTCATCGGCCCGGGTTCACCCGGGGCACACGCCTCCCCGCCGGCCGATGCGTTGCACTGCAGCCTGGGGCTGCGGGACAATCTGATCGCACTGCGTTCGCCAGGGATCAAGACGATCTATTTCGATGACGAGAAGCAAGACTTCGAATTGCTGCTCACCACACTGCAGGAGCACGGCGTGATCGTGCCATCGTGAACCACGTTGCGCGCAGGGCGATCACATGCCCGGCGTCAATCACTGGCCCCGCACATCCAATCCCTCCAATCTCATGATCGACCACACCGGCATCACCGTCAGCGACTTCGCCAGGAGCAAGTCCTTCTACGCATCCGCGCTGGCGCCCCTGGGCTATGCGTTGCTCATGGAACTTCCCGCTTCGGTCACGGGCCATGCGGACGTGGCCGGGTTCGGTGAACCACCCAAGCCGGATTTCTGGATCAGCAGCGGCAGTCCCAATCAGCCACCGATCCATGTGGCATTTCGCGTGGGTTCGCGCGCGACGGTCGATGCCTTCTACCGAGCGGCCCTGCAGGCCGGCGGCAAGGACAACGGCGCACCGGGCATCCGGCCGCACTACCACCCGGACTACTACGGCGCGTTCGTGCTCGACCCCGACGGGCACAACATCGAAGCCGTCTGCCACGCGCCGGCCTGACACCCGCCGGCACCTTTGCGTCTCGCGTCCGCACGCACCGATGCAGTGGCTCGAACACAGGATTTCGCCCCCGCTCGTGGGCGTCCTCGTCGGTGTCGGCATGTGGCTGCTCCCCCCGCTCGGCCCGGCCTTCGCGCTCGATGCGGCCACGCGCTACGCCCTCGCCGCGGCGCTGTTCGCGCTCGCGATGGCCTTCGACATCGGCGGCCTGCTGGCATTCCGCGCGTCTCGCACCACGGTCAATCCGCTGGCGCCCGAGCGCGCCTCGTCGCTGGTCACCGGCGGCATCTATCGCATCACGCGCAACCCGATGTATGTGGGCTTCGCGCTGCTGCTGACGGCCTGGGCGGTGGTGCTCGCCGCGTGGCCGGCCTTCATCGGGCCGGTGGTCTACCTGCTCTACATCGCGCGCTTCCAGATCGTGCCGGAGGAGCGTGCGCTCGCGCAGCGGTTCGGCGAGTCGTACGCGCAATACATGCGGCGGGTGCGGCGCTGGCTGTGAGGTCGGCGCGATGTCGAGCCGCGGGCCGCGCCGGCCCGCGCGCCGCGCGATGTCGATCCGGCTGCGAGAGTGACCACCCAGCCGATCGTCACGAATGTGACGAATTCGGCTACAACGCCCGCCAGCCGGGCGCTGCAGCCCGATTGCACTTTGCCCGTCGAGGCGCTTTTTCAGGCCATCGGCCGCACGCGCCGACGCGCCAGCGCCATCAGCGCCCACCCTGCCAGCCCGAAGGTGAGCGCAATGCCCACCGCATACACCGCCACGCCGCCGTAGCCGCCCACGTTCGCCGGGTTGAGGAACGGGTACGGATACCACCCCACGGCCGCGCCGCGCAGCATCGTGTAGACGAGGTAGAGCATGGCCCACGCCAGCACCCAGCGCAGCGGCCGCAGGCCCACGGCGGGCCGCGGCGGCCACACCAGCCAGTCGAGCACCAGCACGACGGGCATCACGTGGTGCAGCACCGAGTTGACCCAGGGGCGCAGCGCGCCGAGGTCGACGTCGCGCAGCAGGGCAACGAAGACCACGCCCACGACCAGCATGCAGGTGGCCGCGACGGCGCGCAGCGTCTCGAAGGCGGGCGACGCGCGTGCGCCGGCCCATTGCCGCAGCGCACCGGCGACGAGCACGCCGGCGGCGATCAGGTTGGACAGGTTGGTGAAGAAGCTGAAGAAGTTCGGCACGCTGAACTTCAGCCCCACGTGCAGCCAGAGCTGCCAGCCGATGGCGGCGAGTGCGAGCAGGCCGAAGCCGAGGCGCAGGACAGCGGTGAGGGGCGTCGGGGTCATGGCGGCTCCACGAAGTTGGCGCCATTGTGGCGACACACCCGGCGGCGCCGGCTGCAGCTCGCCGTCGGCGGATTGCCGTCGCTTCTCCGCCGTCTTGCCGCTGCGCCCGGGCTCCGGCCCGGCGCTCGGTGAAGGGCCGGGCCCAGAGGTCGTAACGAATGTGACGAGTTTGGCGCGAGCGCCCGTCGGGCGGGCGCCCCGGGCCGATTGCACTTTCTCTTTTCGAGTCCCTAGACGCCCAGCCGCTCCGCCAGGGCATCAGGTTGCGCGAGCAGCCCGGCCGACGCGCCGGCCAGCACGATGCGCCCCTTCTCCATCACCACCGCCTGGTCGGTGTGGTGCAGCACCTTGTGCCAGTCGCGGTCGACGATGAGGGTGGCGATGCCGGTGCCGCGGATCTCGGCGATCACGCGCCAGATCTCGGCGACGACCAGCGGCGCGAGGCCTTCGGTGGCCTCGTCGAGGATCATCAGCCGCGGGTTGGTCATGAGCGCGCGGCCGATGGAGAGCATCTGCTGCTCGCCGCCCGAGAGCTGCTGGCCGCCGTGCGACAGGCGTTCCGCCAGCCGCGGGAAGGTGGCCATCACGCGCTCGAAGGTCCAGTCGCGCCGGCCGTCGGCGCTGGCGCGCGCGGCCATGACGAGGTTCTCGCGCACCGTCAGGTTGGGGAAGATGCCGCGGCCTTCGGGCACGTAGCCGATGCCCAGCCGCGCCATCTTCTCGGGCGCCCAGCCGGTGACGGGGCGGCCGTCGCACTGCACCTGGCCGGAGGCCGGGCGCACGTAGCCCATCACGCTGCGGATCAGCGTGGTCTTGCCCATGCCGTTGCGGCCCAGCAGGCCGACCGAGGTGGCGGCGGGCACCTCGGCATCGACGCCGCGCAGGATGTGGCTGTCGCCGTAGTAGGTGTGGAGGTCGCGGATGGAGAGCATGGCGGCCGGCTTCAGTGGTCTTCGCCGAGGTACGCCGTGCGCACGTCGGGATTGGTGCGGATGCTCGCCGGGTCGCCGGTGGCGATCACGGCGCCGTTGACCATCACCGTGATGTGGTCGGCGATGCGGAACACGGCGTCCATGTCGTGTTCCACCAGCAGGATGGCGTGCGAGGCCTTGAGCTGCGCCAGCAGGCCCAGCATGCGGTCGGTCTCCTCGGCGCCCATGCCCGCGAGCGGCTCGTCCAGGAGCAGCACGCGCGGGCGCGTGGCCAGGCACATGGCGACTTCGAGCTGGCGCTTGGCGCCGTGGCTGAGCGTGCCGGCGATGCGATCGGCCTCGGCGGCGAGGCCGGTCGCTTCGAGCGCGGACTGCGCGGCGGCGTTGCTGGTGGCGCAGCCGCGGCTCGACTCCCACAGCGCCCACGGCCGCGGATGCGCCGCCTGTGCGGCCAGGCGGCAGTTCTCCAGCACCGTGAACTCGGGGAAGATGGTCGTGCGCTGGTAGCTGCGGCCCACGCCGTCCAGGGCACGCCGCGGCTGGCTGCGCGCGGTGATGTCCTCGCCCTCGAGCGTGATGCGACCGGCCGACGCGGCGATCTCGCCCGAGAGCATGTTGATCAGCGTCGACTTGCCGGCGCCGTTGGTGCCGATGACGGCATGCACCTCGCCCACGTGCAGGTCGAGCGTGACGGCGTTCACCGCCACCAGGCCGCCGAAGCGGCGCGTGAGGCCCTCGACCTGGAGGAAGCGGCTCATCGCGCAGCCCCCTGCGGCGACAGGCGCTGCGCGATGCCGATCAGGCCCTTGGGCAACAGCGTGACGAAGACGATGATGACGATGCCCAGGCTCAGCTGCCAGTGGTCGGCCAGCGGCCCGACCAGCGCATGGGTCGACAGCAGCTCCTTGAGCAGGGTGAAGGCCACCGCGCCGAGCACCGCGCCACGCAGGTGGCCCAGGCCGCCGAGGATGATCATCAGCAGCACCTCGCCCGAGTTGTGCCAGGCCAGCAGCTCGGGGTTGACCACGCCGTCGCGCGAGGCGACCAGGCAGCCCGCCAGGCCCGCCAGCGCGCCGGCGATCACGAAGGCCGCGAGCTTGTACGCATAGGTCGGAAAGCCCATCGCGCGCATGCGCTGCTCGTTCACGCGGATGCCCGCGAGCGCGGCGCCGAAGCGCGAGCGGCGGATGAGCGCCAGCAGCCCGTAGGTGGCCGCCAGCGCCGCCAGCACCACGTAGAACAGCACCGTGCGGTTCTCCAGGTCCAGCGCGCCGATGGCGGGCCGGATGTACATGTAGATGCCGTCGCTGCCCCCGCCGACCGGCGTGTCGTGGAAGACGAAGAAGGCCATCTGCGCGAAGGCCAGCGTGACCATGATGAAGTACACGCCCTTGGTGCGCAGGCTCAGCGCGCCCGTGACCAGCGCGTACAGCGCCGCCGCCCCCATGGACAGCGCCAGCACCACCAGCAGGTTGCCGCCGTCCTTGCCCGAGGCCAGCACCGTGGCATAGGCGCCGATGCCGTAGAAGGCCGCGTGGCCCAGGCTCACGAGGCCGGTCATGCCCACCAGCAGCTCGAGGCTGAGCGCGAAGATCGACAGGATCATCACCTTGACGACCAGGTCGGACAGGTAGCCGCCGAGCAGGGGGCCGGCGATGGCGAGGGCCACGGCGCACAACAGCGGCAGCAAGGAGGAAAGGGACTTCATGGGAGCGGACAGCCGAACGCAGAGGGCGCAGAGGATTCGCAGAGGGCGCAGAAGGAGCAGGAACAAAGAACTTCAAAGGTCTTTTCTGCGACCTCTGCGCAATCTCTGCGCCCTCTGCGTTCGGTATCCGTATGCGATTTCACGTGCGCTTCCCCATCAGCCCCTCGGGCCGCCAGATCAGCACCGCGGCCATCAGCACGTAGACGCCGATGCCGCTGATCTCGGCGAAGAAGACCTTGCCGAAGGTGTCGACGAAGCCCACGAGCAGCGAGGCGATGAGCGCGCCGGTGATGGAGCCGATGCCGCCGATCACCACCACCACGAAGCAGATGATGAGCACGCTCGCGCCCATGTTGGGGTACACCGAGGACATGGGCGCCGAGATCATGCCGGCCAGCGCCGCCAGCGCCACGCCGCCGGCGAAGACGATGCGGTACAGGCGGCGGATGTCGATGCCCAGCCCGCGCACCATGTCGCGGTTGCTGGCGCCGGCGCGGATCATCATGCCCAGGCGCGTGCGGTTGACCACCCAGTACAGCGCCACCGCCAGCACGATGCACGCGGCCGACGCGAACAGGCGGTACCAGGGGTAGCTCATCACACTGCCCAGCGCGAAGCTGCCGTCCAGCCAGGGTGGCACCTTCACGCCGTGCACGTCGTTGCCCAGCAGGATCGAGCGCAGTTCCTCGAACACGAGGATCAGGCCGTAGGTCATCAGCACCTGCTGCAGGTGGTCGCGCTGGTAGAGGTAGCTGAAGAACACCCACTCCAGCACGTAGCCGAAGATGGCCGCCAGCACCACTCCGGCCACCAGCATCACCAGGAACTGGTCGCCGAAGAGCGGCGACAGCGCGAAGGCCATGTACGCGCCGATCATGTAGAAGCTGCCGTGCGCGAGGTTGATCACGCCCATGATCCCGAAGATCAGCGTGAGGCCCGAGGCGAGCAGGAACAGCAGCAGCCCGTACTGAACCGAGTTCAGGCACTGGACGAGGAAGGTGCCGAGATCCAAGGGTGATGCTCTCGTTGAGGGTTCGTCTCCTTCCCCTCTGGGGGAAGGCAGGGATGGGGACGGGCGGCGGTGGATGAAGCGGTGCGGTCATGGTTGCCGCGCGCCCCCGCCCCGACCCTCCCCCAGCGGGGGAGGGAGGAGGTTCTTACATCCTGCAGCCGCGGGCTGGATCGGCCAGGCCCTTGATGGCCACGCTCACCATCTTGTTCTCCTTGCCCTCGACCTTGCGCAGGTAGATGTCCTGCACCGGGTTGTGCGACTTGCCCACGGTGAAGGCGCCGCGCGGGCTGTCGATCTTGGCCTTCTCGATGGCGGCCGCGATCTCCGCCTTCTTGGAGAAGTCGCCCTTGGTGGCGGCGAGGCCCGCGCCCAGCATCTGCGCCGCGTCGTAGCCCTGCACCGCGTACACGTCGGGCTGCAGCTTGAAGGCCTTGGCGTAGGCGGTGCGGAAGGCGTTGTCCCTGGGCGTGTTCAGGCCGTCCGCATAGTGCAGCGTGGTGAGCATGCCCTGCGCGGCCTCGCCCTGCGCGTCCAGCGTGCCGTCGGTCAGGAAGCCGGGGCCGTAGAGCGGGATCGACTTGTTCAGGCCCGCGCCAGCGTAGTCCTTGACGAACTTCACGGCGCCGCCGCCGGCGAAGAAGGAGTACACCGCATCGGGCTTGGCCGCGGCGATCTCGGTCAGCAGCGCCTGGAACTCGACGTTGGGGAAGGGCAGCGTCAGGTTCTTGACCACCTTGCCGCCGCCCTTCTCGAAGCCTTCCTTGAAGCCGGCCACCGACTCGTCGCCGGCCGCGTACTTCCAGGTCAGGGTGATCGCGGTCTTCTTGCCCTGCTTGGCGGCCACCTCGCCCATGGCGTAGGCCGGCTGCCAGTTGCTGAAGGAGCTGCGGAAGATGTTCGGTGCGCACATCGGCCCGGTCACGGCGTCGGCGCCCGCGTTGGGCACGATCAGCATGGTGCCGCTTTCCTTGGCCGCCTTGGCCATCGCCATCGCCACGCCCGAGTGCACGGTGCCGACGATCACGTCGACGTTGTCGCGCTTGATGAGCTTGTTGACGTTGTCGGTCGCCTTCGCCGGGTCGGACTCGTCGTCCACCTTGAAGTACTCGATCTCGCGGCCGCCGAGCTTGCCGCCCTGCTCCTCGACGTAGAGCTTGAAGCCGTTCTCGATGGCCACGCCCAGGGCGGTGTAGGTGCCGCTGTAGGGGAGCATCAGGCCCACCTTGATCTTGCCGGCGCCCTGGGCGGCGGCGGTGGCGGCGAGGCCGGCCAGGGCCAGCGTGGCCAGGGCGGTGCGGGCGAAGCGGATGCGCATGTCTGTCTCCTCTCGGGGTGGTGAAAATACTTTAACCGTGAACTATTCAGTACTAAAACGCGTGTTTCCCCGAAGTCAGGGCGCGTCTCGCGTCGAGGCCGACACCATGCCCGCGGTGGCGGCGATCACCTGTTCGGGTTGATCCCTATGTGGGGAATGTCCGCATGCGGCGATTTCGAGCAGCCGCGTGCCGGGCACCCGCGCCGCGATGCCGTGGATCTGGGCCAGCGTGCCGTACTCGTCATCGATGCCCTGGATCGCCAGCACCGGGCAGTGGATGCCCTCGAGTTCGTGCTCGATGTTCCAGTCGCGAAAGGGCGGATGCAGCCAGATGCCGTTCCAGCCGCCGAAGGCCGAGTCCACGTCGTCGTGGTAGCGCGCGAGGCGCCCGCGCAGGTCGGTGGTGGCGTAGGCCTGGCGCGCGAGCGCGATGTTGGCCACCGTCACGTCCTCCACGAAGATGTGCGGCGCCAGCAGCACGAGGCCCTGCGTGCGTTCGGGAAAGCGCGACGCGTACAGCAGCGCGATCGAGCCGCCGTCGCTGTGGCCGAAGAGCCAGGGCTTCTCGTCCAGGCCGATGGCCTCGAAGAAGGCGGGCAGCACCTCGTGGGCCTGGCGGTGCATGAAGTCGACGTCCCACACCTCGCCCTCGGCACGCGGCGTGGAGCGGCCGTAGCCGGGGCGCGAGAACACCAGGCCGCGCACGCCAGCCTCAGCGCACAGGCGATCGGGGAAATCCTTCCACATCGCCACCGAGCCCAGGCCCTCGTGCAGGAAGACGACGAGCGGCGCATCGCCTTCGCGCGGGCCGATCCAGCGGTGCTCGATGCGCACCGCGCGGCCGCGCCAGTCGATGGACGCGAACTGGGCGGTCATGGGAGCCCCTTCGCAGCGGCCGGGCGCGGGCTCATGCCCGCTCTTTTTCGCGCAACCGGAAGCGCTGAATCTTGCCCGTGGCGGTCTTCGGCAGCTCGTCGATGAACTCGATCAGGCGCGGGTACTTGTAGGGCGCGAGCCGCTCCTTGACGAAGGCCTTGAGCGTCGCCTCGTCCGCCTGCTGGCCGGGCTTGAGCACCACGAAGGCCTTGGTCTTGGTCAGGCCCTCGGCGTCGGGAATGCCGATCACGGCGGCCTCCAGCACGGCCGGGTGCTGCTGCAGGGTGGACTCGACCTCGAAGGGCGAGACATAGATGCCGCTGACCTTCAGCATGTCGTCGCTGCGGCCGGCGTAGGTGTAGTAGCCCTCGGCGTCGCGGATGTACTTGTCGCCGCTCTTGGTCCAGCCGCCCAGGAAGGTGTCGCGCGTCTTCTCGCGGTTGCCCCAGTACATGAGCGCACTGCTGGGCCCCTTGATGTAGAGATCGCCCACTTCGCCGTCGGCCACCGGGCGGCCGTCCTCGCCGCGCAGCTCGATCTCGTAGCCCTCCACCGGCTTGCCGGTGCTGCCGTAGCGCACGTCGCCCGGCCGGTTGGAGATGAAGACATGCAGCATCTCGGTCGAGCCGATGCCGTCGATGATGTCGCAGCCGAAATGCGCTTTGAAGCGCTGGGCGATCTCGGCCGGCAGCGCCTCGCCGGCCGACGAGCCCATGCGCAGCGCCACCTGCTCGCGTGAGGGCAGGTGGGGTGAGGCGAGCATGCCGGCGTAGCCGGTGGGCGCGCCGAAGAACACGGTGGGCTTGTGCTCGGCCGCGGTCCAGCGCTTGAACACCGCGTCGGGCGTCGGGCGCTCGGCCATCAGCACCACGCTCGCGCCGACCGAGAGGGGGAAGGTCAGGGCGTTGCCCAGCCCGTAGGCGAAATACAGCTTGGCGGCCGAGAAGCACACGTCGTCCTCGGTGAGCTGCAGCACGGCCTTGCCATAGAGCTCGGCGGTCCACCACAGGTTGCCGTGCGTGTGCACCGTGCCCTTGGGCTTGCCGGTGGAGCCGGAGGAGTACAGCCAGAAGCCGGGGTCGTCGGGCGTCGTGGGCGCGGGTGAGCTGCGCGGCGTGGCGGCGCCCAGCGCGGCCTCGAACTCCACCATGCCGGCCGGAAGTTCGCCCGTGGGCTGCGAGACCAGCACCGTCGCCAGCTCGTGCGGCACCTTCTCCATCGCGCTCTGCAGCACCGGCAGCAGCGCGCCCGACACCAGGGCCGCCTGCGCGCGCGCGTGTTCCAGCATGTAGGCGTAGTCCTCGGACATGAGCAGCGTGTTGACGGCCACCGGCACGACGCCCGCATACAGGCAGCCGAGAAAGCACACAGGCCAGTCGTGCGAGTCGTGCATGAGCAGCAGCACGCGCTCCTCGCGACGCACGCCGGCGGCGTGCAGCGCGCCGGCGAGCCGGCGGGCACGCGCTTCCAGTTCGCCGTAGTGCAGCGGCCCGCGGTCGTCGATGTACGCGACCCGGTCGGCCCGGCCGCGGTTGAGGGCGAACAGGTGCTCGGCGAAATTGAAGCGGGCGGGCAGGCTCATCGTTGTCTCCAGTCGTTCGGGGCGCCGCGTGGGCCGGCGCCGTGCACGCGGCGCTCAGGCGGCGCGCGTGAATTCGATGCGGCCCTGCGGCAGCAGGTACAGCACCAGCGCGCGGCCGTCGGCCACGGTGGGCCGGTGCGCGCTGCCGGGCGGGTAGACGCACCAGCCCGCCGGGCGGCCGTCGAAGGTGGCGCCGCTTCCCCCCATCGGCATGATCAGGTCGATCTCGCCCTCGGGGTGCGTGTGGTGCGGGCCGGCGATGTCCTGCATGTCGACCACGTCGACCGAGAAGCCGTGCAGCGCGTCCTCGGCCTTGAAGACGCGGCCGTAGCGGATGCCGCCGCCTTCGCGCTCGCACAGCCAGCCCTCGGCCACGCCCTGCTCGCAGGCCGACCTGAGGCAGGCGTAGGTGGTCGTGCCGGGCCCGTGCTCGCGGTTGAGCCAGGCGTCGAGTTCGCCGTCCAGCGGCCTGCCGGCCAGGTCGCGCGTGAGCGTGGCGACCAGCGCATGAAAGTCTTGCTTGGCCATCGTGGTGTTCCTTTGACGTCGTCGGCTTGTGGTGGCTGGCGATGTGCAGTATCTTGCTTGCGGACGAACCATAGATGTCGCCAAAATGCGTGTCAAGCAATATAGTGCATATCAGGTGTTAACCCTGAGCCGCACGAGAATCGGCGACCGTGACAAGGATTTCCATGACTGAGCGCAACGAGGCGCTGCTGCGGGCGCAGGAGGAGGGCGCCGCGGCGGCCAACGAGCCCGACGAGGCGCGCGACGCGCTGCTGGCGGCCCTGGGCGAGCGGGTGCGCAGCCTGCGGGCGCGCCGCGGCCTGACGCGCAAGGCGGTGGCGCTGGCGGCCGGCGTGTCCGAGCGGCATCTGGCCAATCTCGAATACGGCATCGGCAACGCGTCCATCCTCGTGCTGCAGCAGGTGGCCGGTGCGCTGCACTGCTCGCTGGCCGAGCTGGTGGGCGACGTCACCACCAGCTCGCCCGAATGGCTGCTGATCCGCGAGCTGCTCGAGCACCGCGGCGAAGCCGACCTGCGCCGCGTGCGCGTCGCCATCGGCGAGCTGCTCGGCACGGCCGCGGTCGACCCGGCGCGCCACCGGCGCATCGCCCTCGTCGGGCTGCGCGGCGCGGGCAAGTCCACCCTCGGCCAGATGCTGGCCGACGACCTGGAGATGCCCTTCGTCGAGCTCAGCCGCGAGATCGAGAAGTTCGCGGGTTGCAGCGTGCGCGAGATCCACGACCTGTACGGCACCAACGCCTACCGCCGCTACGAGCGCCGCGCGCTGGAGGAAACGGTGCAGATCTACGGCGAGGTGGTCATCGCCACGCCCGGCGGCATCGTCTCCGACCCGGCCACCTTCAACGAGCTGCTCGCGCACTGCACCACCGTCTGGCTGCAGGCCGCGCCCGAGGAGCACATGGGCCGCGTGGCCGCCCAGGGCGACACCCGCCCGATGGCCGCCAGCCGCGAGGCGATGGACGACCTGCGCCGCATCCTGGACGGCCGCGCCGCCTTCTATTCGAAGGCCGACCTGCGCGTGGACACCAGCGGCAAGACCCTGCAGCAGGCCTTCGAGGCGCTGCGCACTACGGTGCGCGCGGCCATGGACGCCGAGTCCCCGCGCTGACCCGGCGGGCCCGCAACCCCTCGTCACAAAAACAGCCGCCCCGGGGTTGACGCGTCCGTGAACATGCATGATGATGCATGTCATGGATGAAGCAAAGTGCATTTTGCTTCCGGTTCAAGCCCCACAGGAGACTTGCATGAGCGACACCGCCCAGACGACCGGCCCCGCCGTCGACTACCGCACCGACCCGACGCAGTACCGGCACTGGTCACTCGCCGTCGAAGGGCCCGTGGCCCGCCTGTCGCTGGACATCGCCGAGGACGGCGGCATCCGCCCCGGCTACAAGCTCAAGCTCAACAGCTACGACCTGGGCGTGGACATCGAGTTGGCCGACGCGCTCAACCGCATCCGCTTCGAGCACCCGCAGGTGCGATCGGTCATCGTCACCAGCGCCAAGGACCGCATCTTCTGCTCGGGCGCCAACATCTTCATGCTGGGCGTGTCCAGCCACGCCTGGAAGGTGAACTTCTGCAAGTTCACCAACGAGACGCGCAACGGCATCGAGGACTCGTCGAAGCACTCGGGCCTGAAGTTCCTCGCGGCCGTGAACGGCGCCTGCGCCGGCGGCGGCTACGAACTGGCCCTGGCCTGCGACGAGATCATGCTGGTGGACGACCGCTCGTCCTCCGTCTCGCTGCCCGAGGTGCCGCTCCTGGGCGTGCTGCCCGGCACCGGCGGCCTGACCCGCGTGACCGACAAGCGCCACGTGCGCCACGACCTGGCCGACATCTTCTGCACCAGCGTCGAAGGCGTGCGCGGCCAGCGTGCCGTGGACTGGCGCCTGGTCGACGCGATCGCCAAGCCGGCGCAGTTCGGCGCCGCCGTGCAGGAGCGCGCCCTGAAGCTCGCCGAAGGCAGCCACCGCCCGGCCGATGCGAAGGGCGTCGCGCTGCCTCGCCTCGAGCGCGAGGACAGCGCCGACGGCCTGCGCTATGCGCACGTCGAGGTCGCCATCGACCGCGCCAAGCGCACCGCCACGCTCACGCTGAAGGCGCCCGAAGGTGCGCAGCCTACCGACCTCGCCGGCATCGAAGCCGCAGGCGCTGCCTGGTGGCCGCTCGCACTGGCGCGCCAGCTCGACGACGCCATCCTGCACCTGCGCACCAACGAGCTGGACATCGGCACCTGGCTGCTCAAGACGCGCGGCGATGCGCAGGCCGTGCTGGCCGCCGATGCGCTGATGCTGGCCCACCAGGACCACTGGTTCGTGCGCGAAACCCTCGGCGCGCTGCGCCGCAGCTTCGCGCGGTTGGACGTCTCGTCGCGCAGCCTGTTCGCGCTGGTCGATGAAGGATCGTGTTTCGCGGGGTTGTTCGCCGAACTGGCCTTCGCCGCCGACCGCACGTACATGCTGGCCCTGCCCGACGCCCCCGAGAAGGCGCCCAGGCTCGTGCTCGACGAATTCAGCTTCGGTCTGCTGCCCATGGTCAACGACCAGAGCCGCCTGCAGCGCCGCTTCTACGACGAAAGCGCGCCGATGGAAGCTGCACGCGCCGCCGCCGGAAAGCCCGTCGATGCCGACGAGGCCGTGACGCTGGGCCTGGTGACCATGGCGCCCGACGACATCGACTGGGACGACGAGCTGCGCATCGCCATCGAGGAGCGCGCCGCCATGTCGCCCGACGCCCTGACCGGCCTGGAAGCCAACCTGCGCTTCGCCAGCCGGGAGAACATGGCCACCCGCATCTTCGGCCGCCTCACCGCCTGGCAGAACTGGATCTTCCAGCGCCCCAACGCCGTCGGCGACAAGGGCGCCCTCAAGGTCTACGGCACGGGCCAGAAGGCTGGCTTCGACCTCAACCGCGTGTAGACGCGAAGAGAAACCCAACACGGACAGCCGAACGCAGAGGGCGCAAAGACCACGCAAAGGGCGCAGAAGGAAGCCAGAAGAATTTTGGTTTTCTTCTGCGTCCTCTGCGAACCCTCCGCGCCCTCTGCGTTCGGCTGTCCGATCCCGAATTCCGTCACCCCAAGGATCCGCCATGAGCAGCATCAACTACAGCGAGAAGATCCCGAACAACGTCAACCTGGCCGAGGACCGCACGCTGCAGCGCGCGCTCGAGGGCTGGCAGCCGAACTTCATCAACTGGTGGGACGACGTGGGCCCCGAGGGTTCGACGAACTACGACGTCTACCTGCGCACGGCGGTGAGCGTCGACCCGCAGGGCTGGGCGCAGTTCGGCCACGTCAAGATGCGCGACTACCGCTGGGGCATCTTCCTGAACCCCGGTGACGCCAACCGCGAGATCCACTTCGGCGACCACAAGGGCGAGAAGGCCTGGCAGGACGTGCCCGGCGAGCACCGCGCCAACCTGCGCCGCATCATCGTCACGCAGGGCGACACCGAGCCTGCCTCGGTCGAGCAGCAGCGCCACCTGGGCCTGACGGCGCCGTCGATGTACGACCTGCGCAACCTGTTCCAGATCAACGTGGAAGAGGGCCGCCACCTGTGGGCCATGGTCTACCTGCTGCACAAGCACTTCGGCCGCGACGGCCGCGAGGAGGCCGAGGCGCTGCTCGAACGCCAGAGCGGCGACGAGAACAACCCCCGCATCCTGGGCGCGTTCAACGAGAAGACGCCGGACTGGCTGAGCTTCTTCATGTTCACCTACTTCACCGACCGCGACGGCAAGTTCCAGCTGTCGGCGTTGGCCGAGTCCGCCTTCGACCCGCTGGCGCGCACGACCAAGTTCATGCTCACCGAAGAGGCGCACCACATGTTCGTGGGCGAGTCGGGCGTGAGCCGCGTGGTGGCCCGCACCTGCCAGGTGATGAACGAGCTCAAGACCGACGATGCGGCCAAGATCCGCGCCGCCGGCGCGATCGACCTGGAGACGGTGCAGCGCTACCTGAACTTCCACTACTCGGTCACCATCGACCTCTTCGGCGCCGACCAGTCGAGCAACGCCGCCACCTTCTACAGCTCGGGCCTGAAGGGCCGCTACGAAGAGGGCAAGCGCACCGACGACCACGTGCTCAAGGGCCAGACCTACAGGGTGCTGGAAGTGAGGGACGGCCAGCTCGTCGAGAAGGAAGTGCCGATGCTCAACGCCCTGAACGAGGTGCTGCGCGACGACTTCATCAAGGACTCGGTGGCCGGCGTCGGCCGCTGGAACAAGGTGATCGAGAAGGCCGGCATCCCCTTCCGGCTCACGGTGCCGCACAAGGCCTTCAACCGCCAGATCGGCGCGCTGGCCGGCATCCGCATGTCGCCCGACGGTCGCGTGGTGAACGAGGCCGAGTGGAACGCGAAGAAGGGCGAATGGCTGCCCACCGACGAGGACCGCGCCTTCGTGGCCTCGCTCATGGGCCGCGTGGTCGAGCCCGGCAAGTTCGCGAACTGGATCGCGCCGCCGGTGATGGGCATCAACCGCCAGCCGGTGGACTTCGAATATGTAAGATTTGGCTGAGCAATTTCTTGAAGAAAAAGAGGCCATCGCGCCCGATTGCCGGGCGCAACCAGCTATCAAATCGATAGTAAGGAGAACACGATGGACATGGCCGTGAACGAGTCGGTGATCCAGCAGCACCTGATCGACCCCGAGATCTGCATCCGCTGCAACACCTGCGAGGCCACCTGCCCGATCGGCGCCATCACGCACGACGACCGCAACTACGTCGTCAAGGCCGACGTGTGCAACGGCTGCATGGCCTGCATCTCGCCCTGCCCGACGGGCTCGATCGACAACTGGCGCACGATGCCCAGGGCGCGCGCGTACTCGATCGAGGAGCAGCTGACGTGGGACGAGCTGCCGGCCGAACTCACGCCCGAGCAGCTGGCCGAGGCGGGCGTGCCCGCGGACGCCGAAGCCGCGCCCGCAGCCGCCGCGCCGGCCCCCGTGGCCGAAGCCGAGCCCGGCACCGTGCCCTTCAACTCCGCGAGCTACGGTGCCACGCGCCCGCCCTGGTCGGCCGCGCACGCCTACACCAACCTGCATGCGCCCAAGAGCCCCGTCACCGCCACCGTGACCGGCAACTTCAACTGCACCGAGGCGGGCTTCGACAGCGAGACGCACCACGTCGTGCTCGACTTCGGCGCCATGCCCTTCCCGGTGCTCGAAGGCCAGTCGATCGGCATCGTCCCGCCCGGCACCGACGCGCTGGGCCGCGCGCACCAGCCGCGCCAGTATTCGGTGGCCAGCGCCCGCAACGGCGAACGGCCGGGCTACAACAACCTGTCGCTCACCGTGAAGCGCGTGACCGAGGACCACCAGGGCCAGCCCGTGCGCGGCATCTGCTCCAACTACGTGTGCGACCTGAAGGTCGGCGACACGGTGCAGGTGGTCGGCCCCTTCGGCAGCAGCTTCCTGATGCCGAACCATCCGAAGTCGCACATCGTGATGATCTGCACCGGCACCGGCAGCGCGCCCATGCGGGCCATGACCGAGTGGCGCCGGCGTCTAAGGAAGAGCGGCAAGTTCGAGGGCGGCAAGCTGATGCTCTTCTTCGGCGCGCGCACCCAGCAGGAACTGCCGTACTTCGGCCCGCTGCAGTCGCTGCCCAAGGACTTCATCGACATCAACCTCGCCTTCTCGCGCACGCCCGGCCAGCCCAAGACCTACGTGCAGGACCGCCTGCGCGAGCGTGCGGCCGACCTGGTCGCGCTGCTCAAGGACGGCGCGAGCCACTTCTACGTCTGCGGCTTGAAGAGCATGGAGGAGGGCGTGGTCATGGCGCTGCGCGACGTGGCCAACGAGGGCGGGCTGGACTGGGAAGCGGTCGCGGCGCAGCTCAAGCGCGAGGGGCGTCTCCACCTGGAGACCTACTGATCCGGTCGGAGGCTATGGCCGGCATAGGCAGCACCTGCTGGGCAGGCGGGCGACGCTGCGGGACACTCCGGGCCTTGCCTTCCCGACGCCCAGGAGCCCCCCGATGACAGCCGCCGCCACCACCGCCTTCCCCGCGCCCATCGCCGAAGCCTCGATGCCGCGCTTCGCCGATTTCGAGGCCGACGTCCGCGCGCGCGGCTTCGACGAGGTGGCCGAGCGCGTGTGGGAGGCGGGCACGCAGGTCGCCGTGCACGGCCATCCGTTCGCGGTCGAGGCGCTGATGGTGCAAGGCGAACTCACGCTCACCATCGACGACGAGAGCCGTGTGCTGCATCGCGGCGACCGTTTCGTCCTCACGGCCGACCAGCCCCATGCCGAACGGTACGGCCCCGAAGGCGCCACCTACTGGGCCGCGCGACGGCACGGATGAAGTTCGCTGACTTCTTCGCCGGCCAGGTCATCGAGGCCGGCCCGCACATGGTCACCGAGGAAGAGCTCGTCGGCTTCGCCCGCCAGTGGGACGCGCAGTGGTTCCACACCGATGCGCAGGCGGCGGCCCAAGGCGTGTTCGGCGGTCTCATCGCCAGCGGATGGCACACCTGCGCGATCGCCATGCGGCTGGTGGTGCAGGCTGCGCTCGACGGGTCCGAGTCCTTTGCCTCGCCGGGCATCGACCACATCCGCTGGGCTCGGCCGGTACGTCCTGGAGACGCCCTGCGGTTGCGCGCCGAGGTGCTCGAGGCACGCCGCTCCGACACCCGTGCGCGGCTGGGCATCCTGCGCTGGCGCTGGCAGCTTTTCAATCAGCACCAGGCAGAGGTGCTTGACGCCACGGTGACCAGCCTGTTCCGGCTTCGTTGAAGCGCGGACCGCGCAGTGTTGCGCGGGCGCCGCGTACCCGGCGCCGGAAATCGCTCGAATTGAGGAGAACGCAACGCTGGGGCCAGCGGGGATGGCGGCCCGTTGCCCTGAATTGTTCACTTTGGTTTACAAATAGCGCAGGGCACGCTCCCGCTCGGCGGTATGCGGGCAGGGTTGCGGGGTGCGGGAGGGCGTGCCCGGCATTCAATCAAGCAGGGAGGTCAACATGAACAAGCAGATCCATCGGGTCGTCTTCAACAAAGCGCGCGGCCAGCGCATGGTCGTGGCAGAGCACACCCGTGCCACGGCCACGGCGCCGGGTGGCTCGGCGCCGACCGCGTTCGGCGCGCGCATGCGCCTGCTGTGCCTGACCGGTGTGGCCGCCGCCGCCCTGGTGCCACCGGTGGCGCAGGCGGCATGCAGCGTGGCCTCGGGCGCGGCGGTGGCGGGGTCCAACATCGTGTGTACCGGCACGTCGACGGGCCAGTACAACATCAGTGCGCCCAATGTGACCCTGACCAACACAGGGCTCTTCACCGGCACCGGCGTACTGCTCGGCGTGGTGTATGTCAGCCAGACCGCAGCCAGCGGTGCGTCCATCGTCAACCAGGGCCAGGTGACATGGACCAACGCTCAATATGGCGGTGGAGGTACAGGCACGCGGCCAGCATTCAACGTGGGCTATGTCACGGGCAACAACTGGACCAGCGGCAGCTTCCTGAACGACACCGGCGCTTCGATCACCGTTGACGTCACTGCCACATTGGCCAACGGCCGCTCCCTGTCCGCAGCCGGCGTATTTGCCGGCCAGGGTGCCGCCAGCGTGACCAACAGGGGCATCATCACCGTCACCAGTTCGTCACCCAATGGAGCCAGCAACATCGAAGGCGTCGCGGGGGCGGGACGAAGCGTGTCGATGATCAACTCCGGATCCATCAGCGTGACCGCCAGCGCCGGGGCGGCGGTCGACGGCGTGGGTGTGCTGGGGAGCTTCCTCACGGGCGCCGGGACCATCGACAATTCGGGCAGCGTGGTGGTCAGCACGGCCAACGGCTCGGAAGCGCTGGCCGCCTGGATGAGCGGCGTCACCGCTGCAGCCACGAACCTCGTCGTCAACAACAGCGGCAGGTTGGAGGTCAATGGCGGCACGGCCACCGCGCCCCTCGATGGCCGTGCCGCGATCTATCTGAACGGCGTGGCCGGCAGTACCCCCTTCGTCGTCAACAACACCGGCACGGGCGTCATCCAGGCCGACGCGGCCAGCTACGGGATCATTCTCGACACCGCCAGTACCTTGGTGCGCCCGGTGCAGATCAACAACGCAGGCAGCATCACCGGTGCCATCCGGACGCAGGCCGGCAGCGACAGCTATGTGCAGACCGGTGGCAGCCTCGTGGGCGACATGAACCTGGGGGACGGCAACAACACGGTGACGGTGAGCGCGGGCAGCGTGACCGGCACCATCACCACCGGCACCGGGGACGACACGATCAGCTTCAGCGGGGGCACACTCAACGGGAGCGTGCTGGCCGGCGCGGGCACCAATGTCGTCAACCTGTCGGGTGCGGCGAATCTTGCCAACACCCTGCAGATCGATGGAGGCGCAGGCGCCACCACGGTCAACATCGAAGGCATCGAGGTCAAGGGGTTCACCGGCGCCAACAACATCGCCAACGGGACCAACTTCACCAACATCGGCACCATCAACCTGCGCGCGGGTGCCGGCCTGTCCCTGTCCGGCGACCTGTTCGAAGCGGCCGCCACCGGGCGGGCACTGAACATCGCCTCCGGCGCCGTCCTCAATGCTGCAGGCGGGACGGGCCTGTACACCGTTCATGGCGATGTCAACAACAGCGGCGGCATCTCGCTGCAGGGCACCACGGCGGGCAACCAGCTGACCGTTGCGGGCAACTACACGGGCGTGTCCGGGAGCACCCTGCGCATCAACACCGTGCTCGGCGATGACAGCAGCCTGACGGACAGGCTCGTCGTCAATGGCAACACCAGCGGCACGACGGCGCTGCGGGTCAACAACGCCGGGGGGCTGGGTGCGCGCACCACCAATGGCATCCAGGTCGTACAGGTGCAGGGCGACTCGGCGCCGGGTGCCTTCACGCTCGCAGCGCCCGTGGCCGCAGGTGCCTATGAGTACAGCCTGAAGCAGGGAAGCGCGCTGTCCACCAAGGACTGGTACCTGACCTCGGACCTGGTGCCATCACCGACGCCTCCAACACCTCCAAGCCCATCTGCACCAGCCGCTGCGCCGGCGCCGGCACCCGCGCCTGCGCCCGCGCCGGCCAGCCTGCCCAACTACCGCCAGGAAACTTCGCTGTATGCGGCGGTGCCCTCGCTGGCGGCCCTGCACAGCGCAGCCACGATGGACAGCTTCCACGAGCGGCTGGGCGCGGCCGGCTACGCCGCAGGCGAAGGCGGCCAACCCTCGCGCCTGTGGG
This sequence comes from Xylophilus ampelinus, assembly GCF_901875635.1. GTDB lineage: Bacteria > Pseudomonadota > Gammaproteobacteria > Burkholderiales > Burkholderiaceae_C > Xenophilus. The sequence continues at coordinate 31,200 of NZ_CABFMN010000124.1, forward strand.
TGCGCGTGCTGGGCAGCAACGGCGAACGCAAGGGCGATGCGTTGGGCATCTACGGGCGCAA